>JBHIXF010000027.1:0-71732 GCA_041984925.1 Comamonas sp. | reverse complement strand
GCATCGACGTCGCCTGGGACCTGGGCCTGTTCGGCGCGCGCGAGGCCGGCCTGCAAAGCGCCGCCGCCGGCGTGCTCGACGCGGCGGGCCGGCTGCAGGCCGCGCGCGTGGCCCTGGTGGCCGATGTGGCCCACCGCTACCTGGACATCCGCATGGCCCAGCGCCAGCGCGCGCTGCTGGACGAGCAGGTGCGCATCGACGCGCGCGCCCTGCAACTGGCCGAAGTGCGCCGCGCGCAGCGCCTGGGCACCCAGGACGCCGTGCAGCAGCTGCGGCTGCAGTCCACCCAGATCCTGGCCCAGCAGGCCGCCGTGCGCGAAGCCCAGGCGCGCGCCGCGCACGGCCTGGCGGCGCTGCTGGGCCGCACCCGCCCCGATCCGCAGTGGCTGCAGGCCGACGCCCAGGCCCCGCTGCCCGGCGCCGATGCGCTGGCCGTGGCCGCCGTGCCTGCCGACCTGCTGCGCACGCGGCCCGACATCCAGGTCGCCCAGGCGGGCGTGGAGCGCGCGGCCGCCGACCTGGGCATGGCCAAGGCGGCGCTGTACCCGCGCTTCGTGATCGCGGGGTCGCTGCTGTACTCGTACAACATCACGCAGAACCTGCGCACCACGCAGGACAACGCGCCCACCTTCGGGCCGCAGATCGACATCCCGCTGTTCGACTGGAGCCGGCGCCGCTCCCAGGCCGACGCCAGCGAGCTGGCGCTGCAGGCCTCGGTGCAGGCCTATCGCCAGAGCGTGCTCGACGGCGTGGCCGAGGCCGAATCGGCGCTGGCGGCCCTGGCCGCCCAGCGCGAGCGCATCGCCGCGCTGCAGGCCTCGCAGCAGGTGCTGGAGCAGCGCGGACAGGCGCAGGAGCGCCGCCAGGCCCTGGGCCTGGACAGCGAGTTCGGCGGCCTGGCCGGCCGCCGCGCCGCGCTGCAGGCGCGCAGCGAGCAGGCCACGGCCCTGGCCGCCCACGCACTGGCCTACGTGGCGCTGTACAAGGCCCTGGGCGGCGCGCCGCTGCCGCCCGAGGAGCGGGCCGACCAGCAGCCCGCGCCCTCCGCACCGGGAGCCGGCGCATGATCGCCCTGGCGCGCAAGACGCTGGTCCATGAGTGGCGCCGCTTCATCCCCTCGGTGTTCGCCGTGGGCTTCTCGGGCGTGCTGCTGGCCATGCAGGCCGCGCTGGTGCTGGGCATCTTCGGCTCGGCCGCGCTCTATGTGACGGCCTCCACGGCCGACCTGTGGGTGGGCTACCCGGGCACGCAGAGCGTGAACTTCGGCCGCACCATCGGCCGCGACGTGGAGATGCGCCTGCGCTCGGACGCCGACATCGCCGCCGTCGAGCCCTATGTCTGGGTCGATGGCGACTGGCGGGCGGGCCGTGCCCAAGGCGCCACCGGCGAGGCCGGCGGCGGCGTCTCCATCT
Source organism: Comamonas sp. (assembly GCA_041984925.1). Taxonomy (GTDB): domain Bacteria; phylum Pseudomonadota; class Gammaproteobacteria; order Burkholderiales; family Burkholderiaceae_C; genus Comamonas. Next base: position 70,320 of record JBHIXF010000027.1, on the reverse strand, counting down.
ACCTGTCGGGCATCGCCACGGACGCGTCCTCCATGCTGTTCGCGCGCCTGCTGCAGCCCTGGCAGCGCCAGCGCCTGCGCGAGCCCGGCGCCGTCATCGTGGACCGTGCCGACCTGCACCAGCTGGGCGTGCAGGAAGGCGGCGTGGCCTGGGTCAACAACCACCGCGTGCAGGTCGTGGCCGCCGTGGACGGGCTGCGCGGCCTGGGGGGCGTCAACGTGCTGGCCTCGCTGGCCACCGCGCGCGAGATCGCCGGCGGCGACCTGGCCCAGGGCAGCACCTATTTCGTGGCCCGCGTGCGCGAAGGCGCCCGGCGCAAGGACGTGCAGCAGCGGCTGAACCAGACCCGGACCGCCAGCTTCGGCCCCCACGAGGCCTGGACGGCCAGGGAATTCGCGCGCCGCTCGCAGCGCTACTGGATGTTCGACACGGGCGCCGGCGCCGGCGTGCTGTTCATGGCCATCATCGTCTGCCTGGTGGGCTCGGTGGTCACCAGCCAGTCGCTCAAGGCCGTGGTCGCCGCGTCCTCGCGCGAGTACGCCGTGCTCAACGCCCTGGGCGTGAGCCGCGCGGCCCTGGGCCGCGTGGTGGTGGAGCAGGCCTGCTGGATCGGCGGACTGGGTTTCGTGCTGGCCGCGCTGGCCAGCGCCGTGCTGCTGAGCCTGGCCACGGCCTACCGCGTGCCCGTGGCGCTGAACACCTCGGCCGTGCTCGCCTGCGGCGTGCTGGTGGCCGTGCTGTCCCTGTTGTCGGGCCTGGGCGCCATGCGCAGCCTGCTGCGCAACGATCCGGCCACCCTGCTGCGCTGAGGAACGGCCATGCACTCCATGAACCTGCCCGCCGCATCCCGCCCCGCGCCCAGCCTCGAAGCCGTGCGCCTGTGCAAGTCCTTCCTGTCCGGCATGGTGCGCGTGCAGGTGCTGCAGGGCCTGTCGGTCACGCTGTACCCGGGCGAGCTGAGCCTGATCTCGGGCCCCTCGGGCTGCGGCAAGAGCACGCTGCTGTCGCTGATGTCGGGCCTGCAGGCGCCCGACAGCGGCCAGGCCATGGCCCTGGGCGAGGACCTGGGCAGGATGGGCACGCGCGCGCTGGAGAAATTCCGCCTGCGCCACACCGGCTTCGTGTTCCAGGGCTTCAACCTGTTTCCCGCGCTGACCTCGCTGGAGCAGGTGCAGCTGCCGCTGGGCTACATGGGCCTGCGCGGCGCCGAGACGCTGCGCCGCGCCCAGCAGGCGCTGGAGGAGGTGGGCCTGTCGCACCGCGCCCACATGCGCCCGGCCGAGCTGTCGGGCGGCGAAAAGCAGCGCGTGGCCATCGCGCGTGCCATGGCCAAGGCGCCCCAGCTGCTGTTCGCCGACGAGCCCACGAGTGCGCTGGATGCCGAAAGCGGCCAGCGCGTCATCGACATCCTGCACCGCGCGGCGCGCAACCACGGCACGACGGTGCTGTGCGTCAGCCACGACCCGCGCCTGGTGCGCCATGCCGACCGCGTGCTCGGCATGGAGGACGGCGCCATCCGCAGCGATTGGCGCCAGTCCACTTCCCTCAAGGAACCGCAAGAATGAAGCATCCCCTGAGCGGCTTCGCCGCCTCTCCCTCGGGCCTGGCGGCGGCACTGGCCCTGTCCGCGCTGGTCGCGGGCTGCGGGCCCTCGCACGATGCGCCGGCCGGCGCGGGGCCGGCGGCCGCGGGCGCCAAGGCCCAGCAGCCTGCACCGGTGGCCGTGGCGCGCGGCAAGATCGAGGTCGAAGGCGGCCTGCTCGACCTGTCGCCCGCCGTGGCCGGCGTGGTCCGGCAACTGGCCGTCAAGGAAGGCCAGGCCGTGCAGCGCGGCCAGCTGCTGCTGCAAATGGCCGATGACCCGCTGCGCGCCGAGATGGCCGTGGCCGAGTCCGAGGCGCAGCTGGCCAAGGCCAGGCAGAAGGCGCGTGCGGCCCGCCTGCCCCAGCTCAAGCAGACGCTGGCGCGCTGGCAGGCCGCGGCGCGCGAAGGCGCGGCCGATGCCCAGGGCGCGGACGAGGCCGCCCAGGCCCTGCGCGATGCCCAGGCCGAGGTCGACGTGGCCGCGGCCGAGGCCCTGGTGGCCGAGCGCAAGCTCGAACAGCTGCGCGCCCAGCTCAAGCGCCAGGAGCTGCGCGCGCCCGAGGCCGGCACCGTGGTGCGCCTGGCCACGCATGCGGGCAGCCAGGCCGTGCCGGGCACGCCGGCCGTGGTGCTGCTGCCCCAGCGCCCGCTGCAGGTGCGTGCCGAGATCAATGAAAGCTTCGCGGCCGCCGTGCGCGAAGGCATGGCCGCCACGGTGGTGCTGGACGCCGATGGCGCCGCGCCGCAGCAACTGCCGGCCGCGCGCGTGCTGCGCATCAGCCCCGTCTACGGCACGGCGCGGCTGCAGGACGACCAGCAGCGCGGACCGGTGCGCGTCATCGAATGCGTGCTGGCTTTCGACCAGGCCCCTGCCGCCGCGGTGCGGGTTGGGCAAAACGTAAGGGTGCAGTTTCATGAATAAGCGCATTCCCCTGTATCTGGACACCGCCGCTCCCGGCTGGATGGTGCAAAGCGATTTCGACGGCACGATCAGCCTGCTGGACGTGACCGACACCCTGCTCAACCGCTTCGGCCGGCCGGGCTGGCAGGAACTGGAGGATGCCTGGGAGCGCGGCGAGATCGGCTCGCGCGAGTGCATGAAGGGCCAGGTCGGCCTGCTGGACATGAGCGAGGCCGAGTTGCGCGCGCACCTGGACACCATCGCCATCGACCCCGGCTTCGCGGGCTTCGTGGCCGCGGCCCAGGCCCATGGCATGGTGGTGCAGGTGGTCAGCGACGGCATCGACTACGCCATACGCCATGTGCTCGCACGCCATGGCCTGGGCCATCTGGAGGTCATCGCCAACCGCCTGGTGCAGACCGGCGAGCGCAGCTGGCGCCTGGAGTCGCCCTGGGCCAGCGCGCGCTGCGCGCGCGCCAGCGGCAACTGCAAGTGCGAGCGCCTGGCCGAGCAGCAGGCCGTGCATGGCCGCGTGCTCTACGTGGGCGACAGCACCTCGGACTTCTGCGTCTCGGGCCGGGCCGACTTCGTGCTGGCCAAGTACAAGCTGATCGCGCATTGCGAAAGCCGGGGCATCGCCCATGCGCCGTTCGAGCATTTCGAACAGGCCACCGCGTTGCTGGACAAGGTGGTGCTCGGCCTGGAGGCCATGGCATGACGATATACCCCCTGAGTCGCTTCGCTCCTTCCCCCAAGGGGGACGACACCCTCGGTGCGGGGCGGCCCTTCCTCGGTGCCTCTGGCTTCAGGGCGTGCCGGTTTCGTAGGCTGAGGGTGGCGCGGAGCGCCCTGGGAAATTGATATGAATTTAAGTGATGGGTTCTCCCTGGTGCAGCGCAGCGAACCCGCGCCGGGGCTGGATGGCATCTGCGTGACCCCGCACGAGTTCGTCATGCCCGGCACGGGCACTGCGGGCCGCACCGGCGTGCTGCTGGTGCATGGCCTGACGGGCACGCCCGCCGAGATGCGCGTGCTGGCCAAGGGCCTGAACCGCCAGGGCTTCACGGTCTATGCGGTACAGCTGGCCGGCCACTGCGGCGCCATGGACGACCTGATCGCCACGCGCTGGACCGACTGGCTGGCCAGCGTCGAGGCCGGCCTCATGCGCCTGTCGCGGCATGCGGACCATGTGGTGGTCGGCGGCCTGTCCATGGGCGCCGTGCTCTCGCTGGCCGTGGCCGAGCGCCACCCCGACAAGGTGGCCGGGGTCTGCGCCCTGTCCACCACCTTCCGCTACGACGGCTGGAGCATCCCCTTCTACACGCGGCTGGCCTTCCTGCTGCCGCTGTTCCGCGCGCTGGGCATCGGCCGCCGCAGCGTGTTCATGGAGCAGCCGCCCTACGGCATCAAGGACGAGGCCCTGCGCGCGCGCGTGGTCGAGCAGATGCACTCGGGCGACAGCGCGGCGGCCGGCCTGCCGGGCAACCCCTGGTGGTCGGTGATCGAGCTGCGCCGGCTGTCGGCCCATGTGCTGTCGCGGCTGCCGCGGCTGCGCTCGCCCTGCCTGGTCATCCATGCGCGCAACGACGACATCTCCTCGGTGGCCAATGCCCATGACATCGTGCATCGCGCCACCCAGGCCCATGTCGAGCTGGTGCTGCTGGACAACAGCTACCACATGGTCACCATCGACCGCGAACGCCGCACCGTGATCGCGCGCACCACCGAATTCGTGGCCCGCATCGCCAGCGGCGCCGTCCCGCGCGAAAGCGCTGCCGTGGAGGCCGCGCGGCATGGGCAGTGACCTCTCGCCGCTGGTGATCACGCTGTGGGTGCTCAACGTGCTGGTGGACAGCGGCGGCCAGCTGGCCTTCAAGGCCGCGGCCAGCCAGCCCGGCGAGCTGGACGGCCTGGCGCGCTGGCGCTTCATGGCCGCGCGCCCCTGGATCTGGCTGGGCGTGGGCTGCTACGTGGCCGAGTTCGTGCTGTGGCTGGCCTTTCTGTCGCTGGTGCCGCTGTCCGAGGGCGTGCTGCTGGGCTCGATCAACATCGTGGCCATCATGATCGCGGGCCGGCTGCTGTTCGCCGAGAAGCTGGCGCCCATGCGGGTGGCGGGCATCGTTCTGGTGTCCATCGGCGTCGCCATCGTAGGCCTGCATTGAAAGATGGAGTACCCCCTGAGCGGCTTCGCCGCTTCCCCCAAGGGGAACGACACCTTCGCTGCGAGGCGGCTCTTGCTCGGCGTCTCGCGCATGTGCCGCGGCAGTCCCACGCGATGCGTGCAGAGCAGGCATCAAGGAACTGAAATACCGGTATGAAGCGCTTTTATTTCATTGGCTTTCTGGTGCTCATGGCCTTCGACACGCTGGCCCAGCTGAGCTTCAAGCAGGCCGGCAATTCGGCGCTGCCGCTGGAGTTCTCGGCGGACTGGCTGGCGCGCGTGTTCGGCCAGCCCTGGATCTACGGCGCCTTCGTGGGCTACATCGGCGCCTTCTTCTCGTGGATGACGCTGCTCAAGCGCGCGCCCATCGGCCCGGCCTTCGCGGCCTCGCACCTGGAGATCCTCTCGGTGCTGGCGCTGTCCTACTGGCTGTTCGACGAGCGCATCGCCCTGCCGCAGATCATCGGCTGCCTGTTCATCGTGGCCGGCATCGCCTGCCTGGCCGTCAGCGAGACGCAGGAGGCACAGGCCGGTGGTGACGACACGCCGGGCCATGCGGGCGGCAACCCCGGCGCGGGCTCGGCCAGCGCCGGTGCCGCGCACCTGGCGGCCTCGGCCGAGCACGGCACGCACCGTGGCTGAACGCGTGCTGCCGCCCACGGCGGGCCTGCCGCTGCGCGCGGCCGACCTGCTGCCCTGGGGCGATGCGGACCTGGCAGGGGCGCTGGCGCAGTGGCTGGGCGTGCCCGCCGTGCAGCTCGAATGCTCGGGCACCTCGGCGCTGATGGTGGCGCTGCAGACGCTGCGCCGCCTGGCGCCCGCGCGCAGCGAGGTCATCGTGCCCGCCTATACCTGTCCGCTGGTGGCGCTGGCCGTGGCCCATTGCGGACTGCAGCTGCGGCTGTGCGAGCTGCGCCCCGATGCGCTGGACATGAGCGAGCCCCATCTGCGCGCCCTGTGCAGCGAACAGACCCTGGCCGTGCTGCCCACCCACCTGTGCGGCCGCGTGGCCGACGTGGCCATGGCGCTGCGCTGCGCGCGCGCCGTGGGCGCCTGGGTGATCGAGGATGCGGCCCAGGCGCTGGGCGCGCGCGTGAACGGCCAGCCCGTGGGCTGGCAGGGCGACGCGGGCTTCTACAGCCTGGCCGTGGGCAAGGGGCTGACCACCTTCGAGGGTGGCGTGCTGCTGGCGCGCGATGCCGCGCTGCGCGATGCGCTGAGGGACACGCATGCGGCCGGCCTGCGCCAGGACGCCGGCTGGGAGCTGCGCCGCAGCCTGGAGCTGCTGGGCTACGCGGCCCTGTACCGGCCCGCGGGGCTGGGCCTGGCCTATGGCCGGCCCCTGCGCAATGCGCTGTCGCGCGGTGACTGGGTGGAGGCGGCCGGCGACGATTTCGACGACGCCATCCCGCGCCACGAACTGGGCGCCTGGCGCCGCCGCGTGGGCCGGCGCGCGCTGGCGCGGCTGGCGGACTTCCAGCAGCGGCTGCGGCGCCAGGCCGATGAACGCCGCGCCCGGCTGGCGGCCATAGCCGGCATCGAGGTGGTCGGCGATGCCGTGCCGGGGGCGCAGGGCGTCTGGCCCGTGCTGCTGCTGCGCCTGCGCGATGCGGCCGCGCGCGATGCGCTGCTGCGTGCGCAGTGGGGGCAGGGCTGGGGCCTGTCCCTGCCCTTCGTCCATGTGCTGCCCGACTATGGCCGCTACGACCATGTGCTGGGCCTGGCGCGGCAGGATGCGGTGGACCGGGGGCGCGACTGGGCGCGGCGCCTGGTGGCCGTGGGCAACAGCCCGTGGTTCGACGATGCGCGCTTCGGCGGCCTGGTGCACGTGCTGGAACGGCAGCTGGCCTGAGACGGGCCGGGCAGCCGCCCTGCCGCTTCAACGGCACTGCGCCAGGCGTTCCACCAGCTTCTCGTTGAGCACATGCTGGCCCAGCTGCCAGGTGGCCAGGGTCTGGGCGTCGATCTGCGTGTCCTGTCCATCGCCCGCGCTCATCCAGCGCTTCCACCAGGTGGCGTAGCGCCAGGACGAGACGTCGCCCGTGATGTCGCTGCCCACGAGCTGGCCGGCCAGCGCGCCGATCACGTCCAGGGCCTCGGCCTCCAGCATGCGGCCCTGGTCCCAGTTGGTGCGCACCACCTCGGGGGCGAACACGTCCTTGTCGATGCTCAGGTAGGTGGGCTGGGGCTGCTCGCGCAGCATGCGCGCCAGCGTGCGCGACAGCTCGGCCACGCTGGCGAAGCCCCGGAAGGCCGAGTCCACGCCCAGGCGGCGCGACCAGGCCGTGTCCACGCCCACGCTCCAGTAGCTCAGGCGGCCCGCGCGCAGCGGCGCCAGATAGTTCTCCCAGGCATGCCTGCGGCCGATGTCGCCCGAGGTGATGCCCGCCACGTGCACATGCGAGACGGCCGGATGCAGTGCCACGCGCCGCACCCAGGAGCCGCAGTGCACGCCCCAGGGAAAGCGCATGTTGTCCGGGTGGTTGTCCAGCACCACCACGCGCAGCGGCCGGCCGGCGGACAGGGCCTCTTTCTCGATGCAGCGCTCGATCAGCGGCCAGCTCAGGTGGTGGAAGTCCCCGCTGCCCATGAGGGCCGTGCCGTGCGCGGCGGGCAGCTGCGCGTCGAGCGCTGCACGAAAGCGCGCGAAGCGGCGCAGGCCGCAGCCGAAGCGCACCTGCTCCTGCCAGTCCTGCAAGGGCAGGCGCAGCTCGCCGGGCAGCGGCCCGACCGAGCCGTCCACGTCCAGGACAACGGTTACCCCCTGAGTCGCTTCGCGCCTTCCCCCTGGAAGGGGGACGATACCCTCGGTGCGGGGCGGCGCGGCCGGCACAGGCCCTTCCTCGGTATCTCTGAGTTGGGGCATGGCCGGTTCGGAGGCTGGCGGTGGAAATGACTGCCCCGAATGACTCAGGTTGTTTGATGCCATTGGCGATCGCTTTCAAAGTGGCCGGCAAAGCGCCGGCCCAGGGCGCGCAGCAGCGGGTTGCGGATGAAGACCGCATGCCGCGTGAAGGTGAAGCTGGCACCCAGCTGGGCCTTGACCTCGGGATCGGTCCAGCCGGCCACGTAGTGGCTCAGGCCGCGCTCGATGGCGTATTCGAGGTTGACCATCCAGCTCACGAAATACAGGTCGGCCTCGCGCGCGGCCGGGTAGGACAGGCCGATGTACTTGTCGATGAGCTTGCCGCCGTGCTCGAAGCACAGGTTCCAGCCCAGCAGGTCGCCGGGCGTGCCGTCCTCGCGCAGCGCGCGGTACTCGAACACGATGCCGGCATTGCCCGCATCGCGCAGCAGGGCCGCGAAGAAGCCGCGCGTGAGCTTGTCGAAGTGGATCTCGCTTTGCGCGTAGACCGCCTCGAACAGCGCGTAGTACGCATCGACGCGGGCATCGTCGGCAAAGGCCGCCCCCGTGGGAATGCGCGCGATGTGCAGCCGCGCGCGGCTTCTGAGCTTGCGGCGCAGGTTCTGGCGCCGGCTCCTGGACAGGCGCGACAGGTAGTCGTCGAGGCTGGGGAAATCGACGGCCACATAGGCCAGGGCCTGGCCTTCGACGAGGATGAAGCCCGCATCGGCCAGCGCCCGGGCCAGGGCCTGCGCATGGGCGTTGTCGGCCGCCGGCAGCAGCGGCGAGTCCTGGGGCAGGTCCTTGACGATGGTCAGCAGGCGCCGGCCCGCGCATGCGCGCAGCGCGGCGGCCTGCTGCGCTGCAGAAGGGCCCATGGGCAGCACGGCGTATTCGCTCACCGTGGTGCCCACGAAGTCGGTGGACAGGCGCAGCCGGCGCGACAGCCAGGCGCCTGCCGGCAACGACAAAAGACGCGCCTTGAGCGCGTCATCCGCCGTGGTCAGAAGATCGAACGGCGCCGTGAAGGCCGGCGCCGGCCAGTGCGCCAGCAGTGCGAAGCCCTCGGGCGGATGGGCCGCGAACTGGGCGAGCAGGCCGGCGGGTTCGAGCTGGTTGTGCAGACGCTCCGGGGGCATCGCGCCTTCAGGCCGCCTTGGCTTTCGTGAGCAACTGGTCCAGCAGGACCATGGCCTCGTCGATCTCGGGGCGCGAGATCATCAGCGAGGGCGCGAAGGTGATCACGTTCTTGTAGTAGCCGCCCACGTCCAGCACCAGGCCGCGTTTCTGGCCCTGGTATTGCAGGCCGCCTTCGAGGCCGATGTCCACCATCTTGTCCAGCAGCGCCTTGTTGGGCGTGAAGCCGTCGTCGGTGCAGATCTCGGCGCGCAGCGCCAGGCCCAGGCCGTCCACATCGCCGATTTCCTTGTGGCGCTTTTGCAGCTCCTTGAGGCCTTCGAGGAAATAGGCGCCCGATTCGCGCACCTGGCGGCCGAAGTCCATCTCATGGGTCATCTTCATGACTTCCAGGCCCAGGGCCGTGCCCAGCGGGTTGGAGGCGAAGGTGGAGTGGGTGGAGCCTGGCGGGAAGATGGTCGGGTTGATCAGCTCCTCGCGCGCCCACAGGCCCGACAGGGCGTTGAGGCCGTTGGTCAGCGCCTTGGCGAAGACCAGCACGTCGGGCTTGACGCCGAAGTTCTCCACCGACCACAGCGTGCCGGTGCGCCAGAAGCCCATCTGGATCTCATCGACCACCATCAGGATGCCGTGGTCGTCCAGCACCTTCTTGAGGCCCTTGAAGAAGTTGGGCGGCGGCACGACGTAGCCGCCCGTGCCCTGGATGGGCTCGACGTAGAAGGCCGCGTACTCGCACTGGTTGGTCTTGGGGTCCCAGACGGCGTGGTACTCGTTCTCGAACTTGCGCGCGAATTCCCGGACGATGGCGTCCGAGTACTCCTCGGCCGTCATGCCCTTGGGGCGGCGGAAGGGGTAGGGGAAGGGGATGAACTGCGCGCGGTCGCCGAAGTGGCCGAAGCGGCGGCGGTAGCGGTAGCTGGAGGTGATGCTGGAGGCGCCCAGCGTGCGGCCGTGGTAGCCGCCCTCGAAGGCGAACATCAGGCTCTTGCCGCCGCTGGCGTTGCGCACGACCTTGAGCGAGTCCTCGATGGCCTGGGCGCCGCCCACGTTGAAGTGCACGCGGCCGGCATGGCCCCACTTCCTTTCCGCGTCCTGGGCGATGAACTTGGCCAGCTCGATCTTGGTCGGGTGCAGGTACTGGCTGGCGACCTGGGGCAGGGTCTGCAGCTGCTCGATCATCTTCTGCTCGAGGCGCTTGTTCTTGTAGCCGAAGTTCACGGCCGAATACCACATCTGCAGATCGAGGTAGGGCGTGCCGGCCTCGTCGTACATGTAGCTGCCTTCGCAGCCCGAGAAGATCTTGGGCGGGTTGACGTAGTGGACGGTATCCCCGAACGAGCAGTACTTGGCTTCGTCGGCCAGAAGTTGGGCGTTATTGGTCACAGCAGAGGGCTCCGGATATTCAGCCGCCCAAGTGTGGGCGGGCAACCTTGCCGCGCTGTCGAGCCTTTGTGTGCGGTTTGTGGAGGGCGCGCGGGCAGCCCCTGGCCGCGCCTGGCCTCAAAGAGTCCACGCCATGCCGTTCGCACAGCCCGCGTTAACCCTGAATGCGTCGCGGGAGCGGCATCCTATAGTTCTAACTGAAAGTCTTTTATTCCATCAGATAGAACGATTGCACATGCCCTGCGGCAGCACCGGCACCCCGTCGGATGCCGCCCCCAGGCAGTGCAAAGGAGGTCGGTATGCCCTGTTCCACTGCGCGGCGGCTCATGGTCGCCACCTGCCTGTCGGCGCTGGCCGGCGTCGGCTTGGCCCAGCCGGCCGCCGACTGGCCCACCCGGCCGGTCAGGATCATCGTGCCCTATGCGGCCGGCGGCCCGGCCGACATCACGGCCAGGGAGATCGCCCAGAAACTGGCCGCCCTGACGGGACAGCCTTTCGTGGTCGAGAACCAGGGCGGCGGCATGGGCATACCGTCGCTGACGGCCGTGGCGCGCGCGGACCCGGATGGGCACACCTGGTGGATGCCGGCGCTGGGCAATGTGGTGCTGCAGCCCCTGTTGAGCCGCAACGGGGGCGGCGAGCAGGTCGCCAGGCTCAAGCCCTTGGGCATGGTGACCACCAGCGCCCATGTGCTGGTGGTGTCCACGCGGCTGCCGGTCAGGACCACGCAGGAACTGGTGGACTATGCCCGGGCCCATCCCGGCCAGCTGGGCTTTGCATCGGCCGGCGTGGGGGGAACGGCGCACCTGGGGGCGGAACTGTTCAAAAGGCTGTCCGGGGCCGAGGTCGTGCATGTTCCCTACAAGGGCAGCGCGGCGGCCATCGGAGATCTCGCCTCCGGCCGCGTAGGCGCCATGTTCAGCAGCCTGCCCTCGCTGCAGGCGGCGGTCGACAAGGGCTACGTGCGCGTGCTGGCAGCCACGGCGCCCAGCACCTCGCCCGCCACGCGCCCGCTGCCGCTGATGTCGGCCACGCTGCCGGGCTTCGAATACACGTCCTGGTATGCGATGTACCTGCCGCAGCAGACACCCGACGCCATCGTGGCCCGGGCCAGTGCCGTGCTGCAGCGCGCACTCAAGGCGCCAGAGCTGGCAGAAAAGATCGCGCTCCACGGCATGGAGCCAATGCCTGCAGGGCCGCAGCAAGTGTCCACATGGGTGCGGCGCGACCAAGAAAAATGGGGCGCCTTGATCCGGGAAACAGGGATTTCTCTGGATTAGGGCCAAGGCATCGTCCCGACCTGGCGTGCCGCCGCGCCATCGATGCAATGATGCAAATGATAATCATCATCAATTGATGGGAGAATCGGCAGCAGCCATCCGCAGAGATCTTCGGGACCATGGGGAAGACCATGGTCCCGCAGGTGCGCTGCGTGCATGGCCGGCGCCGGTGGTGCGCAGCCCGCCCGGGCTCCGGCCACTGCCCATGTCCTTTCCAGGAGTCGATGCATGACCCAGTTCTTCCCTGCCCTGCGCCTGCCGGCCGCCGCCGGCCTGGCGGCCTTGCTCACCGCCTGCGCTGCGACCACATCGCCGTCCGCCAGCGGCCCGGCCCAGCCTGCGGGCGGCCACGGCCAGGCGGCCTTCATGGGCAGCTATGACGCCAACCGCGACGGCGTGGTCACGCGCGCGGAGTACGACACCGTGCGCAGGCAGCGCTTGCTGGCCGGCGACACCAATGGCGACGGCTGGCTCAGCGAGAAGGAATACGTGGACGAGTTCGAGGCCCGCCTCAGGCAGCAGTACGCGGGCCGCCAGCCCGACGAGCGCTACGCCCAGTCCATGAAGCAGGCCCATGTGCGCTTCGGCATCGTGGACAGCAACCGCGACGGCCGCTACACCGCCGAGGAAGACATGGCCATCGCCGAGCGCAGTTTCAAGGAAGCCGACGTGAACGGCGACGGCGTGGTCGACAGGAACGACGCCAGAAAGCCCTGAGCGCTGGCTGCTGCGCCGGAGGGGCTTTCCCGTCAGCCCGTGGCCACCACCCGCAGCACCTCGGCGCCATAGGCGTCGAGCTTCTTGGCGCCCATGCCGCTGATGCCCTGCAGATCGTCCAGCGTGCGCGGGTTGCGCTCGGCGATGGCCGCCAGCGTGGCGTCGTGGAAGATGACATAGGCCGGCAGGTTGTGCTCGCGCGCCACCTCGGCGCGCCAGGCCTTGAGGTTGATGAAGCGCACCTGGGCATCGGGCCCCAGGCTGGCCGCTGCCGCGTTGGGCTGGGTGGTGGCGCGCTTGGCGCGCGTGCGCGGCGCGGCCACGGCCTCGCGCAGCTGCACGGGCACGTTGCCGCGCAGCACCTCGCGCGAGCCTTCGGCCAGGCACAGCGTGTCGAAGCTGTGGCCGCTGTTCTCGCTGGTGATCTTGTGCAGCCCCAGCGCGCCCGTGGCCAGCAGCTGGCGCATCACGCCGCGCAGCTGGGGCTCGCTGTATTCCTTGCCGACCCCGAAGGTGGAGACCTTGTCGTGGCCGTACTGGCGCACCTTGTCCGTGTCCTTGCCGCGCAGCACGTCCATGATGTGGCCCGCGCCGAAGGTCAGCTGGCTGGCCTCGTGCACGCGGTAGATGGTGGACAGCAGCTTGCGCGCGGCATCCGTGCCGTCCCACAGGGCCGGCGGCTCCAGGCAGTTGTCGCAGTTGCCGCAGGCCGTCTTCGCCACGCGCTGCAGCGGGCGGCCCTCGGCATCGAAGGCGGCGGCCTCGCCCGGCGCGCCCATGCCGTACGTTTCGCCGAAATAGGCCAGCAGCCGCACGCGGCGGCAGTCCGTGGCCTCGGCCAGGCCCAGCAGGGCGTCGAGCTTGCCGCGCATGACCTGCTTGAAGCTGTCCTCGGCCGGGCTTTCGTCGATCATGCGGCGCTGGTTGACCACGTCGGACAGGCCATAGGCCATCCAGGCATCGGCCGGCAGCCCGTCGCGGCCCGCGCGGCCCGTTTCCTGGTAGTAGCCCTCGATGTTCTTGGGCATGTCCACGTGGGCCACGAAGCGCACGTCGGGCTTGTTGATGCCCATGCCGAAGGCGATGGTGGCCACCATGACGATGCCGTCCTCGCGCAGGAAACGGTCCTGGTGCAGCTGGCGCGTCTCGGCCGGCAGGCCCGCGTGGTAGGGCAGGGCGGGCACGCCGGCCTGGCTCAGCGTCTGGGCCAGCTCCTCCACGCGCTTGCGCGACTGGCAGTAGACCACGCCGGCCTCGCCCTCGTGCTCGCGCTCGATGAAGCGCAGCAGCTGGTTGGAGACATCCTTCTTCTCGGCGATGCGGTAGCGGATGTTGGGCCGGTCGAAGCTGCTCAGGAAATGCCGCGCGCCTTCGAGCTGCAGTCGCTCGATGATGTCGGCGCGCGTGAGCGCGTCGGCGGTGGCCGTCAGCGCGATGCGCGGCACGCCCGCATAGCGCTCGTGCAGCACGGTGAGGGCGCGGTACTCGGGGCGGAAGTCGTGGCCCCACTGGCTCACGCAGTGGGCCTCGTCGATGGCGAACAGCGACAGCTTGCCCTGGGCATGCAGGTCATCGAGCAGGCCCAGGAAGCGCGGCGTGTTCAGCCGCTCGGGCGCGGCGTACAGCAGCGTGATCTCGCCGCCCTGCAGCCGCCACTCCACCTCCTGCGTCTCGTCATAGGACAGCGTGGAATTCAGATAGGCGGCGCTGACGCCGGCCTCGTGCAGCGCGCCCACCTGGTCGTGCATCAGCGCGATCAGCGGCGACACCACCACGGCCACGCCATGCCCCTGCTGCTGCCGCACGATGGCAGGCACCTGGTAGCACAGGCTCTTGCCACCGCCCGTGGGCATGAGCACCAGCGCATCGCCGCCGGCGATCACATGGGAGACGATGGCCTCTTGCGGGCCGCGGAATTGTTCGTAGCCGAACACGGCTTGCAGGACGGAATGCGCGGCGGACAAGACAGGGGCTTTCGGAGACAGGATCGGCGGACGGCGGGAACGCGTGCGGCACGGTTGCGCAAGCGCTGCGGCCCGGGTGGCCGCAACACCGACATTTTGCGCCCCAGCGCAAGGGCCATGGAAGCTCCGGGGTTTGCAAGGCGGCGCGAGATGCAGGCATGCGCCCGCGCCAGCGCTGTTGCCCGCCATCCGCCGCAGGGCGCGGGCTTTGCGCACCGGGGAATTGGCAAAGCATTGCGAGCATCTGTTGTCGATATAAATGTTTTTTTCCTCTATGCGCAGCGGCGGTATCTAATGGCATGCATATCTGCGCTGCCCAGGAGTTCACAAAGGGCCTGCGGGAAGAAATATCGATTCGTGCAACCGTTGTATTCCTTCGTTTTCAGGAGTGTGCAAATGACTGTTCCGGCCTCGATTTCCCGCATGCTGCTCGCCTGCGGTTCCAGTATTGCCACGCTTTCCGCCATGGCAGGTCCCATGCAGGACATTGGCACCAGCGTGGGCCCGCAATGCGTGGGCATATCGGCCAACAATTCCGGCCAGGTGGTGGGCGCCTGCGCCAAACCCGATGGCTCCGCCGTGGGCTTTGCCGCATCGACACCCGGCACGGCCGTCGAATTGGGCCGGCTGACCCCGGCGCGCAGTTGTGCGGCCACCATCATCACCAATGGCGGCCGCATTCTGGGCAGTTGCCTGAACAGTGACTCGCTGCCCACGGCCGTGGTCTGGAATGCCAGCGCACCCACGACGGTGCAGTCGCTTCAGCCGCTGCCGGGCGGCGTGCGCACCATGGGCACGGCCTATAACCATGGTGGAGCAACGGCAGGCGTGAGCATAAGTTCAAACAACACGGCCCAGCCCGTGATGTGGCGCATCAACGAGACCGCGGCCCGGTCGCTGCCGGCGGGCCTGCTGGGGCTGGATGCCACCAACTGCGTGCCCAGCGACATCGACAGCACGGCCCCCAACCCCAACATGCCCAATATCTCGGGCAACTGCCCCGGCACCAATGGCCGGCCCCAGCCCGTGCTGTGGTCGGCGGGCCTGCTGGGGGCCTATGCCGTCAGCACACTGCCGCTGCCCACGGGCGCGCTGTATTGCTCCACCTCCCATGTGGCCAATGGGCGCATCCTGGGCAATTGCGATTTCGGCGCTCAGGGCGGCCGGGCCGTGCTGTGGCCCAATGCCAGCACGGCCCCTCTGGTATTGGTGACCAGCCCGAGCCGCAACAGCGCCAGCGACCTCAATTCCAGCGGCGGCGTGATCGGCCGCTACCAGAACGCCAATGGCGACTCCATTCCCTTCTATTGGGACACCACCACCAATACCCGTACCGACATACCGCCGTTGGCCGGGGGCTTCAAGATCAGCGTGGCGGACCTCGGCGACAACGGCCTGGTCAGCGGCACCAGCGAAACGGGCGACGGCACGCGCCACGCCATCCGCTGGACGCTGTCCGGTGGCACCGTGGACCTGGGCACCTTGCCCGGCGGCAAGAACAGCTCGGGCCGGGGCCTGAGCCAGGATGGCTGCTATCTGACCGGCGGCAGCGAAGTGGCGCTGGACCGGGATACGCATGCCTTCTTGCAGAATCTCTGCACGCCTTGAACAGGCATCTGCCTCTGAGACCATGGAGCTTGGAGCTCCATGGAAAATCAGATAACTGATAGGAGTCCGAGATGAAAAAGGTAAAAGAATCCAAATCTATCGCAGGCGCCAGGATTTTTGCTGCCGGTATCTTGTTTTTGATCATGCATGTTGAAGGCATGGCGGAGGAGTCTGATTTTTTGATTGATTCATTTGAGTCCTCGGAGAGCTTTGATTCTTATGAGATCAATTTGATGTCTTCTTTCGGAACAGGTGATTCGCGAAAATCTGGAAAAAATGGAGGTGGTTGGAGCGGTCAGGATTACCGCTGAATCGTTTTCTGGCATGAAAATGAGTGGAGTACCTTGATATTTTATATATGATGCCCGCTTCTCTTTGAAACAACAGAGTTTGAGGTAAAAATGCGTGCATATACATTTCTACCCTATATATCCAGAATGGTCAGGGGTGGTTTGATTTTCGTGATGATTTTTCAGTCTTTCTTCGCATATGCCTGGGCAGATGATGAACTTACAGAAGATGAATATTTAAAGGAGATGTTCAGGATTATGGATAAGGCAAAGACTCCGGAGCAGCATAAGAAACATCTCTTGTGGTTGACTAATAAGGATCTGTATACTGATGATGGGGATATCATTGACAATGACGGCACCTCACTTTCTTTTGATGAATTCAGAAATTCTATGGGTTTGTAGAGCAAGAAGAATATTTTCCGGTCTGAATGCGTGGGGTGCCATATTGGCCATCGAACTTCCTACCCCAGCACCCCCCGCGCAATAATCCCCCGCTGCACTTCCGACGACCCCTCATAGATCCGCAGGATGCGCGCATCGCGCACCAGCCGCTCCAGCGGCATGTCGCGCGTATAGCCGTAGCCGCCGTGGATCTGCAGAGCCTCGTCGGTGACGAAGCCCACCATTTCGGAGGCGTGCAGCTTGGCCATGGCCGAGTGCTGGGTGAAAGGCTGGCCGGCCTGGCGCAGGGCCAGGGCCTGCAGGGTCAGCGCCCAGGAGGCCTCCAGGCGCAGCTTCATGTCGGCCAGCTTCCACTGGATGCCCTGCTTCGTGGCCAGCGGCTCGCCGCCCACCAGGCGCTGGGCCGCCCATTGCGCGGCGGCGGCCAGCGCGGCCTCGGCCACGCCCAGGGCGGTGGCGGCCACGTCCAGGCGGCTGTTGTCCAGCACCTTCATGGCCGTCCTGAAGCCCGTGCCTTCGGCACCCAGCCGGTGGCTGGCGGGCACGCGCACGCCGTCCAGCGCGACCTCGAAGGCATGGCCGCCACGGATGCCCATGAGCTTTTCGGGGGCCGAGACCTGGATGCCCGGCAGGTCGCGCGGCACGATGAAGGCGCTGACGCCGCGCGCGCCGGCCTGCGGATCGGTCTTGGCGAAGACCACCATGAAGCGCGCCTCGGCCGCGTTGGAGATGAAGTGCTTGACGCCCGTGAGCACATAGCCCTCGCCATCGGCCGTGCGCTCGGCCCGGGTGCGCATGTCGGCCGGGTGCGAGCCGCCGCGCGGCTCGGTCAGCGCGAAGGCCGCCAGCCATTCGCCGCTGGCGCAGCGCGGCAGCCACTGGCGGCGTTGTGCGTCGTCGCCGCCGATGAGCACGGCATCCGTGCCCAGGTAGTGGGCGCCGATCATGGACGAGGTGGCGGCACAGGCGCGCGAGATCGCCACCAGGGACATGAGCATGGCCGTGGGCGTGACGCCGGGGCCGCCCAGGGCCTCGGGCAGGTTCATTCCCATCACGCCCAGGCGGGCGAGGCCGGGCACATGGCAGGTGGCGGACAGCGCCTCTTCGTCCATGCGCTGCGCCAGCGGGGCCAGCGTGTCGTTGGCAAAGCGGGCCACGGCGTCGGCGATGGCCTGGTCTTCTTCGGTGGTGCCCAGTCGGAGGACGGTCATGGGGTGGGTTCAGTGGGTGGGGGAAGGGGTGGAGGAAGCGGTGGATGAAGGGCCGGGATGGCCCAGGGCGCCCGAGGCGCGCAGCGCGGCGATGGCTTCGGCGCCACGGCCCAGCCATTGGGACAGCAGGGCCTCGGTGTGCTCGCCCAGGGCCGGCGCGCGCTCGGCGCGGTTGGGCGCGGCGCCGCCGAAATGCACGGGCTGGGTGGGCAGGCGCAGGCCGGGCAGGCGCGGGTCGCTGACCTCGCGCAGCAGGCCGCGCGCCCGGATCTGGGGCGATTCCAGCGCCTGGGCGATGTTCCACAGGGGCGCGGCGGGCACGCCGGCCGCGTCGAGCGCGGCCACCACGTCGGCCACGTCGCGCAGGCCGGCCCAGGCCTCGATGGCCTGGCGCAGCGCGGGCTCGTGGGCCGAGCGGCTTTCATCCGTGGCGAAGCGCGGGTCGCCGGCCAGCTGCGGCAGGTCCATGGCCCGGGCGGTGGCGTCGAACAGCTTCCTGTTGAGCACGGCCAGCGCGAAATGCCCGTCGCGTGCGCGGTACACGCCGAAGGGCGCGGACAGCGGATGGCGGTTGCCCACGCGGCGCGCCGGCCGGCCCGTGAAAAGGTAGCGCGACATGGAGGTGGCCAGAAAGCTCAGCGTGGTGTCGAACATGGCCACGTCCACCTGCTGGCCCCGGCCCGTGGCGCGCGCCTGCAGCAGCGCGGCCAGCGTGGCCCAGGAGGCGAACAGGCCGGCCACCACGTCGCTGACGGCCTCGCCCACCAGGGTGGGCGCGCCTTCGGGCTCGCCCGTGGCTTCCATGATTCCGCTCATGGCCTGGACGATGATGTCGTAGGCCGGCCGGTGGGCCAGCGGGCCGGTCTGCCCGAAGCCCGAGACGCTGACGTAGACCAGGCGCGGGTTGAGCGCGCACAGCTGCGCGGGCCCTATGCCCAGGCGCTCGGCCACGCCGGGGCGGAAGTTCTCCACCACCACGTCGGCCTGCGCCGCCATCTCGCGGACCAGGGCCACGGCCTCGGCATGCCGCAGGTCCAGCACCAGGCTTTGCTTGTTGCGGTTCATGACGGTGAACAGCGCGCTCTCGCCGTTCTTCAGGGGGCCGATGGCGCGGTAGTCGTCGCCCTGGGGCGGCTCGATCTTGACGACCTCGGCGCCCAGGTCGGCCAGCAGCGCCGTGGCCAGCGGGCCGGCCAGCACGCGCGTGAAGTCGAGGATGCGCACGCCGTCCAGCGGTCGCGTGGCGGGGGCGGCAGGGGAGGTGTCGTTCATGGATGCAGCCTGGGTGGGGTGGTCGATGGCTGCATGCTGGCCCGGGACTGGATCAATGGAAAATATTCAATCCTGATCCAATGCATTCGAAAAAATGATCCATATCAGCCTGAGGCAGCTGGAGTACTTTCTCGCGGCGGCGCGGTATGGCGGCGCGGCGCGCGCGGCCGAGGCCCTGCATGTGTCGCAGCCCTCGATCTCCAAGGCCGTCGCCGACCTGGAGGCGCTGTGGGGCGAGGCCTTGTTCGTGCGCCGCCATGCCCGGGGCATGGACCTGACGGCCGCGGGCAGCGCGCGCCAGCGCGAGGCGCAGGCGCTCATCGAGCGCGCGCAGCGGCTGCAGGGGCCGCGCACGGCGGCCATGGCGGGCCTGCTGCGCCTGGGCTACCTGAGCACGCTGGGGCCGCGCTGGGTGCCGGCCATCGTGGCGCAGATGCGCAAGAGCCATCCGCAGGTGGAGATCGAGCTGGTCGAGGGCGATACCGAGAGCCTGGCGCGCGGGCTGGAGCGTGGCGAGCTCGATGTGGCGCTGCAATACGACCTGGGGCTGGCCCGGCCGCGCCTGGAGCTGGCGCCCGTGGCGGATCTGGCGCCCTATGCGCTGCTGCCCTGGGGCCATGCGCTGGCGCACAAGGCCACGGTGCGGCTGGCGGAGCTGGCCCGCTCGCCGCTGGTGCTGATCGGCCTGCCCCACAGCCGCGAGTATTTCCTGTCCCTGTTCCGCGACGCCGGTGCCGCGCCCGAGGTCGCCTTCGAGACCGAGTCGCTGGAGATGGCGCGCTCCCTGGTGGCCAACGGCCTGGGCGTGGGGCTGCTGACCACCCGGCCCGTGGTGGACAGGGCGCACGACGGCAAGCGCCTGGCCTGCCGGCGCCTGAGCGGCTCCGTGGCGCGCCAGCCGGTGGTGATGGTTTTCCCCAGGAGCATGGCCTCCGCCCTGGTCCAGCCGCTGCTGCCCGTGGTCCGCTCCGTGTTCAGCCGCGCGGCCTGAGCGGCGCAATGGGGGCTGCCTCTCCGCGATTTCCCGGACAGGGAAGTTCTGTATATACAGGTATGCGCAACTGAAGGATTCTTGCGCCTGGCGGCATCGGAAAAGTGCGGGAGCCTGCACGTATCCGGTGCAGCCGCTGTGATCTTCGCACCAGATAAAGCGCGAACCCGTACCGGGACAGGAGGGCCGTCCCGGGTGAGCCGTGTGGCAGGGCACTTCGGTGGAGCTGGCACGCATCCTGCTTTTCTGGGACATGTATAGACAGTTCTATCGGGGGTTTGACATGGCAGTTGTAGAGCAGATGCCGGTTTCCGAAGCTGACATTGCGGCATTCGAGCGTGACGGGGTCATCGTGATCCGCCAGGTGTTCACGGACTGGATGGAGCCGCTGCGCGAGGGCGTGCGCCGGCTGATGGCCGATCCCAGCCCCATGGAGCGTTCGGTGGTGCCAGCCGACGGCTCCGCCCCGTTCTTCCAGGACCTGTGCAACTGGCAGCGCATTCCCGAGTTCCGCGACTTCGTGCTGCATTCGCCGGCCGGCGCGCTGGCCGCGCGGCTGATGCGCTCGCGCACGGCGCGCTTTTTCCATGACCATGTGCTGGTCAAGCAGCCCGGCGGCAGCACGGTCACGCCCTGGCACCAGGACCAGCCCTACTACTGCGTGGAAGGCCGCCAGAGCGTGAGCTTCTGGACGCCGCTGGACCCGGTGGCGCGCTCGGTGGTGATGGAGTGCGTGCGCGGCTCGCACCGCTGGGGCCAGGACTTCCGGCCCATGCGCTTCGATGGCACGCGCCTGTACGAGAACGACAACTATGCCGCGCTGCCCGACATCGATGCGGCGCGCGATCAGTTCGACATCGCGGGCTGGGACATGGAGCCCGGCGACGTGATCGCCTTCAACTTCCGCACCGTGCATGGCGCGCCCGGCAACCAGTCGCCGGTGGCGCGGCGCGTGTTCTCGGCGCGCTGGGTGGGCGATGACGCCGTCTACGCGGACCGGGGCGGCAAGGGATCGCCGCCCATCCAGGGACTGACCATGAAGCATGGCGACCCTTTCGACGACCCGATGTTCCCCGTGGTCTGGCGCGACGGCGCCCAGGCCGCCTGAAAGTCCCAAGTCCCGTCTCGCGCGCGGCGCATTGTTTCCATCCACTGGAGAGCTTCCTATGTCCATGTTCAAACAAGCACTTCTGGGCCTGGCGCTGGCCGCCGGCCTGACGGCACAGGCCCAGGAGACCAAGGTGACCATCGCCATGTCCAGCTGGACGGGCTTCGGCCCGCTGATCCTGGCGCGCGATGCCGGCATCTTCAAGAAGAACGGGCTCGACGTGAGCATCCGCAAGATCCCGCAGAAGGAGCGCCACCTGGCCATCGCCTCGGGCGACGTGCAGTGCGCGGCCACCTCCACCGAGACCTGGATCACCTGGAACGCCAACGGCGTCGCCACCACCCAGCTGTTCAAGATGGACCAGGGCATGGGCGCGGACGGCCTGGTGGTCAAGCCCGGCATCGCGTCGGTCGCCGAACTCAAGGGCAAGAACGTGGGCGTGTCCGCGCCGGGCACCAACCAGCATTTCTTCCTGGCCTCGGTCCTCAAGAAGAACGGCCTGTCCATCAAGGACGTGAAGACCGTGACCATGGAGCCGGGCCAGGTGGCCAATGCCCTGGTGGCGGGCAACAGCGGGCTGGACGGGGGCATCACCTATGAGCCCTATCTGGGCCTGGTGCGCAGCAACCCCGACAAGGGCAAGCTGATCGCCGACTCCAAGCAGTACCCCGTGGTGTTCGATACCTTCGGCTGCACGCCCAAGTTCATCAAGGACAACCCCAAGGCCGCCCAGGCGCTGACGGACAGCTATTTCGACGCGCTGGACCTGATCAAGCAGGACAGGAACCGCGCCTTCACCATCATGGGCGCCGACGTCAAGCAGACGGCCGAGCAGTTCGAGGCATCGCAAAGCAAGATCCAGTGGGCGGACCGCGAGGCCAACCACCGCTTCTTCAACGGCGAGATCCAGGCCTTCAACAAGGAAGCCGCGGCACTGCTGCTGGAGACGGGCGTGATCCGGGCCATCCCCGCCAACATGGACAGCCTGTTCGACACGCAGTTCCTGAGGAAGTGACCATGGCGTCCGTGACCACCATCGAGAAACCTGCGGGTGCCGAGCCGCCTTCCGCTCCCACTTTCAAGGACACGCGCATGATGAAGCTGCTGCATCCTGTACGGCCACGCGTGCGCCTCGCCATGGGTGCGGCCTTCTTCGGCCTGTTCCTGCTGTTCTGGACCTTTCTGACGGCCACCGGCATCGTGCCGCCGCATTTCCTGGCCTCGCCGCTGCAGGCGCTCAAGGCGGCGTGGACGCTGTTTGCCGAGTTCAACTTCCTGCACGACATGGGCATGACCATCTGGCGCGTGATGGGCGGCTTCGTGCTGGCCGCCCTGGTGGCCGTGCCGCTGGGCATCGCCATGGGGGCCTACAAGCCCGTCGAGGCGGTGTTCGAGCCCTTCATCTCGTTCGCGCGCTACCTGCCGGCCTCGGCCTTCATCCCGCTGCTGATCATGTGGGTGGGCATCGGCGAGGCGCAGAAGCTGTCCATCATCTTCATCGGCTGCTTCTTCCAGCTCACGCTGATGGTGATGATGATCGTCAGCAACGCGCGGCGCGACCTGGTGGAGGCCGCCTACACGCTGGGCTCCACCGATGCCAGCGTGATCCGCCGCGTGCTGCTGCCCGGCGCAGCGCCCGAGATCGCCGAGGCCCTGCGCCAGGTGCTGGGCCTGGGCTGGACCTACGTGGTGGTCGCCGAGCTGATCGGCGCCGCCTCGGGCATAGGCCACATGATCATGGACAGCCAGGCGCTGATGGCCACCGACAACATCATTGCCGGCATCGTCATCATCGGCCTCGTGGGCCTGATCTCCGACCTGGCGTTCAAGAAAGCCAATCAACTGCTTTTCCCATGGAGCCTGATGCGATGAGCCGCCTGTCCATACGCAACGTCACCAAGGTCTTCCAGGCTGCGTCCCGGGGGGCGGCGCCGACCACGGCGCTGCAGCCCACCAGCCTGGAAGTGGCCGACAACGACTTCATCACCGTGCTGGGCCCCTCGGGCTGCGGCAAGTCCACCCTGCTGCGCCTGGTGGCCGGCCTGGAAACGCCCACGGGCGGCGAGATCCTGCTGGACGGCCAGCGCGTGCAGGGCCCGGGCGCCGACCGCGGCGTGGTGTTCCAGAGCTATACGCTGTTTCCCTGGCTCACCGTGCGCCAGAACATCTGCTTCGGCCTGCGCGAGAAAGGCGTGCCGGCGGCCGAGCAAAAGGAGATCAGCGAGCACTTCATCGCCAGCGTGGGCCTCAAGGGCTTCGAGCAGCATTTCCCCAAGCAGCTGTCGGGCGGCATGCAGCAGCGCGTGGCGATCGCGCGGGCCCTGGCCAACGACCCCAAGATCCTGCTGCTGGACGAGCCCTTCGGCGCGCTGGACAACCAGACCCGCGTGGTCATGCAGGAGCTGCTGCTGGGCATCTGGGAGCAGCACCGCAAGACCGTGATCTTCATCACCCACGACATCGACGAGTCCATCTTCATGGCCAGCCGCGTCGCGGTATTCAGCGCCCGCCCGGGCCGCATCAAGGCCGACATTCCCGTGAACCTGCCGCACCCGCGCCACTACACGGTCAAGACCTCGCCCGAGTTCATGGAGCTCAAGGCCCGGCTGACGGAGGAGATTCGCGCCGAATCCCTGGCGGCTGCTGCACACTGAGGGTTTTGATGAACACTGTCCACACCATGTCTTCCCGCTCCCTGGCATCCCGACTCTCTCCTGCGACGGCTGAGGCGCCCATGGCCTTGTACCAGCAGGTCAAGGACCACGTGCTGCGCAAGATCGCCGAAGGCGCGCTGTCCGCTGGCGAGCGCGTGCCTTCCGAGCAGGAGCTGGTGCAGGAGTTCGGCGTCGCGCGCATGACGGTCAACCGCGCGCTGCGCGAACTGGCCGAGCAGGGCGTGATCGTGCGGGTGGCGGGCGTGGGCTCCTTCGTGGCCGAGGAAAAGCCGCAGTCCACGCTGCTGCACATCGCCAACATCGCCGAGGAGATCCGCCAGCGCGGCCATGACCACCGCTTCGAGCTGGTCAGCGTGCGCCGCGAGGCGGCCTCGCCCGAGGCGGCGGCCTCGCTGCAGCTGCCGGCCGGCAGCTCGGTGTTCCACCTGCAGGGCGTGCATTTCGAGAACGACGTGCCCGTGCAGCTCGAGGACCGCCATGTGAACCCGCGCATGGCGCCCGACTTCATGGAGCAGGACTTCTCGCTGGTCCAGCCCTCGGTCTACCTGGTGCGCAACGTGCCCTTCGACCAGATCGAGCATGTGGTCGATGCCACGCTGCCCACGGCCGAGCAGGCCCGCTGGCTGCAGATGACCACCGACCAGCCCTGCCTGACCCTGACGCGCCGCACCTGGTACCGCGGCACGCCCGTGACCTGGGTGCACTGCGTGCACCCGGGCATGCGCTACCGCCTGGGCAGCCGCTTCCGCACGGACGGCGGCTCGCACGACGGCTGACCCCGAGCGGCGGCTGAACCCACTCAGGGTGTTCCCTGAATTGCACCGCCTTGACGGGATTGATATTGTATATACAGGCATAGACAAACATTGGAGTCCACCATGCAAAGCACCGCCGCCGACCACCAGGCATCCCGCCCATCTGCCGATCTGACGCTGCATCCCGCAGAGGTCACGCTGCAGCAGTTGCGGTCCATACAGCAGGGCGGCGTGCGCCTGTCCATGTGCGCCCGGGCCTACGAGCGCATGCGCGCCGCCCAGGCCCATGTGCAGCACATCGTGGACGAGGACCAGGTGGTCTATGGCATCAACACCGGCTTCGGCAAGCTGGCCTCGACCAAGATCGCCCACGACCGCCTGGCCGAGCTGCAGCGCAACCTGGTGCTGTCGCACAGCGTGGGCACGGGCGATCCGCTGCCCGACCCCGTGGTGCGGCTGGTGCTGGCCACCAAGGCCGTGAGCCTGGCGCGCGGCCATTCGGGCGTGCGTCCCGAGATCGTCGATGCGCTGCTGGCGCTGGCCAATGCCGACGTGCTGCCCGTGATCCCCGCCAAGGGCTCGGTCGGCGCCTCGGGCGACCTGGCGCCGCTGTCGCACCTGGCCTGCGTGCTGATCGGCGAGGGCCAGGCCAAGGTCGGCGGCGAAGTGGTCTGCGGCGCCCAGGCCATGCGCCACGTGGGCCTGGAGCCCTTCGTGCTGGGCCCCAAGGAGGGCCTGGCCCTGCTCAACGGCACCCAGGTGTCCACGGCGCTGGCCTTGTCGGGCCTGTTCCAGGCCGAAAGCGTGCTGGCGGCCGGCCTGGTGGCGGGCTGCCTGACGCTGGAGGCCATCAAGGGCTCGGTCAAGCCCTTCGATGCCCGCATCCACGAGGCGCGCGGCCAGGCCGGCCAGATCGCCGTGGCGGCCGCCGTGCGCGAGCTGCTCGACGGCAGCGCCATCGACACCTCGCACCCCCATTGCGGCCGCGTGCAGGATCCCTACTCCATCCGCTGCGTGCCCCAGGTCATGGGCGCCTGCCTGGACAACCTGGCCCATGCGGCCCGGGTGCTGGTGATCGAGGCCAACGCCGCCTCGGACAACCCGCTGGTGTTCGACAACGGCGACGTGATCTCGGGCGGCAACTTCCATGCCGAGCCCGTGGCCTTCGCGGCCGACATCATCGCCCTGGCCCTGGCCGAGATCGGCGCCATCTCCGAGCGCCGCATGGCCCTGCTGCTGGACACCGGCCTGTCGGGCCTGCCGGCCTTCCTGATCGCCGACAGCGGGGTGAACTCCGGCTTCATGATCGCCCAGGTCACGGCCGCCGCCCTGGCCGCCGAGAACCAGTGCCTGGCCCACCCCAGCAGCGTCACCAGCCTGCCCACCTCGGCCAACCAGGAAGACCATGTCTCCATGGCCACCTATGGCGCGCGGCGCCTGGGCGAGATGGCACGCAACACCGCCGTCATCGTCGGCGTCGAGGCCATGGCCGCCGTCCAGGGCATGGACTTCGACCGCAGCCTGTCCAGCTCGCCGCTGATCGAGGCCCAGTACGCGCGGATCCGCGGCCAGGTGCCCCGCCTCGACCGAGACCGCTACCTGGCGCCCGACATCGAGACCATGCGCCAGTGGGCGCTGGCCACGGACTGGCCCCAGGCCATCACCCGCCACCTGCCCAGCCACCAGGCTGCCTGAAACACGAGCCACCGCCCACCCCCAAGCACCCAGGAGATCGCCATGAACGCCAACGACGCCATCCTCAACGCCTCCGTCCCCGCCCAGCAGGACCCGCGCTACGACGCCAGCCGCGTCATCCGCGCCCCGCGCGGCAGCCAGCTGCACTGCAAGAACTGGCTGGCCGAGGCCGCCTACCGCATGCTCCAGAACAACCTGGACCCCGACGTGGCCGAGAACCCCCAGGCCCTGGTGGTCTACGGCGGCATCGGCCGCGCGGCGCGCAACTGGGAGTGCTATGACCAGATCCTCGAATCGCTCAAGGCGCTGGAAGCCGACGAGTCCCTGCTGATCCAGTCCGGCAAGCCCGTGGGCGTGTTCAAGACGCACGAGAACGCGCCGCGCGTGCTGCTGGCCAACTCCAACCTCGTGCCCCAGTGGGCCAACTGGGAGCACTTCAACGAACTCGACCGCAAGGGCCTGTTCATGTACGGCCAGATGACGGCCGGCAGCTGGATCTACATCGGCAGCCAGGGCATCGTGCAGGGCACCTTCGAGACCTTCGTCGAGGCCGGCCGCCAGCACTACGGCAACGACCTGACGGGCAAGTGGATCCTCACGGCCGGCCTGGGCGGCATGGGCGGCGCCCAGCCGCTGGCGGCCACGCTGGCCGGCGCCTGCTCGCTGAACATCGAGTGCAAGCAAAGCAGCATCGACTTTCGCCTGCGCACGCGCTACGTGGACAAGCAGGCCCGCGACATCGACGACGCGCTGGCCCTCATCCAGCAGCACACGGCCAGGGGCGAGGCCGTCTCCATCGCCCTGCTGGGCAACGCGGCCGAAATCCTGCCCGAGCTGGTGCGCCGCGCCAAGGCCGGCGGCCCCCGGCCCGACATCGTGACCGACCAGACCTCGGCCCATGACCTCATCAACGGCTACCTGCCTGTGGGCTGGAGCGTGGAGCAATGGCATGCCGCCGCCGCCGACCCGGCCCAGCACGAACGCCTGCGCAAGGCCGCGGCCCAGGGCTGCGCCCGGCATGTGCAGGCCATGCTGGACTTCCAGGCCATGGGCGTTCCCACCGTGGACTACGGCAACAACATCCGCCAGGTGGCCTTCGACGAAGGCGTGAAGAACGCCTTCGACTTCCCCGGCTTCGTGCCCGCCTACATCCGGCCGCTGTTCTGCGAAGGCAAGGGGCCGTTCCGCTGGGTGGCTCTGTCGGGCGACCCCGAGGACATCTACAAGACCGATGCCAAGATCAAGGAGCTGTTCCCCGACAACAGGCACACCCACCGCTGGCTGGACATGGCGCGCGAGCGCATCAGCTTCCAGGGCCTGCCCGCGCGCATCTGCTGGCTGGGCCTGGGCGAGCGCCACAAGGCGGCCCTGGCCTTCAACGAGATGGTGAGGAAGGGCGAGCTCAAGGCCCCCATCGTGATCGGCCGCGACCACCTGGACTGCGGCTCCGTGGCCAGCCCCAACCGCGAGACCGAGTCCATGAAGGACGGCACGGACGCCGTCTCCGACTGGCCGCTGCTCAACGCCCTGCTCAACACCGCGGGCGGCGCCACCTGGGTCAGCCTGCACCATGGCGGCGGCGTGGGCATGGGCTACTCCCAGCACGCGGGCGTGGTCATCGTGGCCGATGGCACGGACGAGGCCGCCGCCCGCCTGGGCCGCGTGCTCTGGAACGACCCGGCCACGGGCGTGATGCGCCATGCTGACGCGGGCTACGAGCAGGCGGTGGCCGCGGCCAAGCGCCACGGGCTCCATCTGCCCATGGTCAAGTAACCCGTGCCACCCAGTCGCAAGGCCCCAGCCATGCACCGCTTCGACCTGAACGACATCGCCGCCAGCGCCTGGAAGAACGGCGGCGGCAGCACGCGCGAGATCGCCTGCTGGCCGCCGGGCGCGGGCATGGAGGCCTTCGAATGGCGCATCAGCGTGGCCACCATCGCCCGCGACGGCCCGTTCTCGGCCTTCGAGGGCATCGACCGCCAGATCATGCTGCTCGACGGCGATGGCGTGCATCTGACGGGCGAAGGGGTGGACCACCGGCTGGAGCAGCGCTGGCAGCCCTTCGCCTTCCGCGGCGATGCGGCGCTGGACTGCCGCTTGCTGGGCGGCACGTCGACCGACTTCAACGTGATGGCGCGGCGTGGCCGCTGGCAGGCCGCGCTGCAGGTGCTGGACGGGACCGCCGATGCGGGCCGCAGCGCCGCAGGGCTGTGCATGGTGCTGCAGGGCGGCTGGCTGGCCGGCGGCGAGGTGCTGGCGCCGGGCCAGGGCCTGTGGTGGAGCGTGCGCCCGCCTGCGGCGGTGCCGCTGGTGCCGCTGAACCCCCTGGGCGGCGATGCGCGGCTGGCGCGGGTGCTGCTGCAGCCGGCCTGAAGAAACCACAACCCCGGGAAACGCCCCATGACGCTTCACCACCGCTTCGACACTGCGCCCTCGGCCGACGGCTGCTGGCACAACCTGCGCCTGGCGCCCGGCCTGTTCGAGTCCGCCGGGGCCGTGGCCGAGGACGCGCCGGCCTGCATCGTGGTCGCCGATGGGCGCATCGCCTGGGTGGGGCCGCAGCAGGACCTGCCCCCGGCCTGCGCGCACCTGCCGCGCCAGGACGGCCGGGGCATGCTGGCCACGCCGGGCCTGGTCGATTGCCACACCCACCTCGTCTATGGCGGCGAGCGCGCGGGCGAGTTCGCCATGCGCCTGGCCGGCGCCAGCTACGAGGAGGTGGCGCGCGCCGGCGGCGGCATCGTCTCCAGCGTGCGCGCCACGCGCGCGGCCTCGGAGGACGCGCTGTTCGCCCAGGCCGCGCCGCGGCTTGCCCAACTGCTGGACGAGGGCGTGTGCGCCATCGAGATCAAGTCCGGCTACGGCCTGGCGCTGGAGCACGAGCGCAAGCAGCTGCGCGTGGCGCGCCGCCTGGGCGAGGCCTTCGGCGTCACCGTGCGCACCACCTTCCTGGGGGCGCATGCACTGCCGCCCGAGTATGCCGGCCGCAGCCAGGAGTACGTGGACCTGGTGGCCGGCACCATGCTGCCCGCGCTGGCCGCCGAGGGGCTGGTCGATGCGGTGGACGTGTTCTGCGAGCGCATCGCCTTCTCGCTGGCCGAGACCGAGCAGGTCTTCCAGGCCGCGCAGCGGCTGGGCCTGCCCGTCAAGCTGCATGCCGAGCAGCTGTCGAACATGGAGGGGGCGGCCCTCGCGGCCCGCTATGGCGCGCTGTCCTGCGACCACATCGAGCACCTGTCCGAAACCGGCGTCCAGGCCATGCGTGGCGCGGGTTCCGTGGCCGTGCTGCTGCCCGGCGCCTTCTACGCGCTGCGCGACACCCAGGTGCCGCCGATTGCCGCGCTGCGCGCCGCCGGCGTGCCCATGGCCGTCTCCACCGATCACAATCCGGGCACCTCTCCCTGCCTGAGCCTGCTGCTCATGGCCAACATGGCCTGCACGCTGTTCCGGCTCACGGTGCCCGAGGCCCTGGACGGCATCACGCGCCACGGCGCGCGCGCCCTGGGCCTGCAGGACGAACACGGCCTGATCGCCGCCGGGCGGCCCGCCAACTTCGTGCTGTGGCCCGTGGGCCGCGCGGCCGAGCTGGCCTACTGGTTCGGCCACCGGCCCGACTGCACCATCGTGCGCCAGGGCCGCGTGGCGCGCCAGGCGCAGCCAGGCAGAGACCGTTGAACACCCATGCCCAAAGGTCGCCAGATGTCCGATTCGCCCTTCCTCGATGAACTGATTTCCACCCTCGGTGCCGACGTGGCCCAGCGCGGCGCCGACGTGGCCGAGCGCTACCACACGGACTGGAGCGGCACGCCGCCCCAGCGCCCCCTGGCCCTGGTGCGCCCGCGCGGCACCGAAGACGTCAGCGCGCTGATGCGCCTGTGCACGGCCCACCGCGTGCCCGTCGTGCCCCAGGGCGGGCTCACGGGCCTGGCCGGTGCCGCCGTGCCCGTGGCCGGCGCCGTGGCCGTGTCCATGGAGCGCATGAACGCCATCGAATCCGTGGACGCGCGCAGCGCGCTGATGGCGGTGCAGGCCGGCGTCACGCTGCAGGCCGCGCAGGAGGCGGCCGTGGCCGCGGGCATGGTCTTCGGCGTGGACCTGGGCGCGCGCGGCAGCTGCCAGATCGGCGGCAACGTGGCCACCAATGCGGGCGGCAACGGCGTGCTGCAGCACGGCATGATGCGCGAGCAGGTGCTGGGCCTGGAGGTGGTGCTGGCCGACGGCACGGTGCTGCCCATGCTGCGCCCCATGCTCAAGAACAACACGGGCTACGACCTCAAGCAGTTCTTCATCGGCTCCGAGGGCACGCTGGGCATCGTCACGCGCGTGCTGCTGCGCCTGCGCCCGGCGCCCCAGGCACGCGCCACCGCCCTGGTGGCCGTGCCGCACTTCGATGCGGCGCTGGCCGTGCTCGCGCGCATGCAGTCGCGCTTCGGCAACGGCGTGGCCGCCTTCGAGCTGATGTGGGACAGCTTCGTGCAGGCCTCCATCGCCTGGCAGAAACTGCAGCCGCCGTTCGCCCAGACCCATGCCCTGCTGGCCCTGATCGACGTGGACGGCAAGGACGAGGCCCTGCTGCGCGACGGCGTGGAGGAGCTGCTGGGCGAGGCCATGGAGGCCGGCGAGGTGGCCGACGCCGTCATCGCGCAATCCGTGGCCCAGGCGCGCCAGCTGTGGACGCTGCGCGAGGCGCCGGCCGAGCTCAACACCCACATGCACCCGCCCATCAACTTCGACGTCAGCCTGCCCCAGGCCGACATCGGCCGCTTCGCCGACGCCTGCCGCGCCGCCTTCGATGCGCGCTGGCCCGGCCACCACACGCTGTTCTTCGGCCATGTGGGCGACGGCAACCTGCACCTGTCCACCGACGGCGCCACCGTGGGCGGCGACTGCCATGGCGTGGAGGCCGAGGTCTACCGCCTGGTGGGCGAATTCGGCGGCAGCGTCTCGGCCGAGCACGGCATCGGCCTGCACAAGAAGCCCTATCTGGGCGCCAGCCGCAGCCCGGCCGAGCTGGCCGCCATGCGCGCCATCAAGCAGGCGCTGGACCCATTGCATCTCCTCAACCCCGGCAAGGTATTCGACCTATGAACGCATCCGCCATCCACTCGCTGGCACGCCCTGAAGTGCCGCCGCTGCCGCCCTACAACGCGGGGCTGTCCTCCGAGGCCGTGCGCGCGCGCTACGGCGTCAGCGAGATCGCGCGGATGGCGAGCAACGAAAACCCCTGGGGTGCCAGCCCCGCCGTGGCGCAGGCCCTGGCGGGCCTGGCGCAGCGCGTGGGCGTCTACCCCGATGCGCAGTGCACGGCGCTGCGCGTGGCCATCGCGCAGCGCACGGGCGTGGAGCCCGAGGCCATCGTCGTGGGCAATGGCTCCGAGGACATCCTGCAGATGCTGTGCCAGGCCTTTCTGTCGCCGGGCGATCGCGTGCTCACGCAGCGCCCGGCCTTCGGCCTGCACGAGATCTACCCGCGCATGATGGGCGCCCGCGTCGAGCTGCTGGAGCTGACGCCCGCGCTGGACTTCGATGCCGATGCCTGGTGCGCGGCGCTGGCGCGCGGCCCCAAGATCGCCATGCTGGCCAACCCCTCCAACCCCGTGGGCTGCATGTTCGATGCCACGGCCCTGCGCCGCCTGCTGGATGCCACGCCGGCGCACACCCTGCTCGTGGTCGACGAGGCCTATGTCGAGTACGCGCGGCTGTCGTCCGGCTACCCCGACGTGCTGGCCCTGCTGCGCGGCCGCGCCATGCCCTGGATCGTGCTGCGCACCTTCTCCAAGGCCTGGGGCCTGGCGGGGCTGCGCGTGGGCTACGGCCTGGCCAGCGACCCGGCCCTGGTGCAGCTGCTGGACCGCGTGCGCACGCCCTTCAACGTCAACCAGGCGGCCCAGGCCGCCGCGCTGGCCGCCTGGGACGATGAAGCCCACATGCTGCGCGGCGTGGCCGAGACCGTGCGCCTGCGCGGCGTGCTGGCGGATCGCCTGCGGGCGCTGCCGGCCTTGCGCATGGCGCCCTCGGCCACCAACTTCCTGTTCATCGACATCGGCCGTCCCAACGGCCCCGTCAACGAGGCGCTGCTGGCGCGGGGCATCATCGTCAAGCCCTGGAAGGAGCCGGGCTTCGAGCACTTCATCCGCGTCTCCGTGGGCACCGAGGCCGAGAACACGCGCTTTGCGCAGGCGCTGCAGGACATCCTGGAGTCCCGGCCATGAGCGGTGCCCTGTTTGCCGGGCATGCGCTGCTGCCCACGGGCTGGGCGCGCGACGTGCTGCTGCGCTGGGACGGCGAAGGTACCCTGCTGTCCGTGCAGCCCGGTGCCGCGCCGGGCGGCGCGCCGCACGCGCCCGGCCCGCTGCTGCCGGGCATGCCCAACCTGCACTCGCACGCCTTCCAGCGCGCCTTCGCGGGCCTGACCGAATACCGGGGCGCGGGCCAGGACAGCTTCTGGAGCTGGCGCGACCTCATGTACCGCTTCGCGGGCCGCATCACGCCCGAATCGCTGCAGGCCATCGCCACCTGGCTGTACGTGGAGATGCTGGAGGCCGGCTACACCTCGGTCTGCGAATTCCACTACGTGCACCACGACCGGGACGGGCGTCCCTATGCCGACGATGCCGAGCTGTCCCTGGCCCTGCTGCGCGCCGCGCAGGCGGCCGGCATGGGCATCACCCTGCTGCCCGTGCTCTACCAGACCAGCGGCTTCGGCGGCAGGCCGCCGCGCGCCGACCAGGCGCGCTTCATCCGCAGCACCGACAGCATGCTCGCCCTGCTGCAGCGCCTGCTGCCCGAGGCGCGCGCCCAGGGCGCGGCCCTGGGCCTGGCGCCGCACTCGCTGCGCGCCGTGCCGCCCGACAGCCTGCGCGTGGCCGTCGAGGGCCTCACGGCGCTGGACGCGCAGGCGCCCATCCACATCCACATCGCCGAGCAGACCCAGGAAGTGGACGACTGCCTGGCCTGGAGCGGCCAGCGCCCCGTGCAGTGGCTGCTCGCACATGCGCCCGTGGACGCGCGCTGGTGCCTGGTCCATGCCACGCACATGACGCCCGGGGAATACGCGGGCGCGGCGCGCAGCGGCGCCGTGGCCGGCATCTGCCCCACCACCGAGGCCAACCTGGGCGACGGCATCTTCGACATGCCGCAGTGGCTGGGCCACGGCGGCGCCTGGGGCGTGGGCTCGGACAGCCATGCCTGCGTCAACGCGGCCGAGGAGCTGCTGATGCTCGAATACAGCCAGCGCCTGTCGCTGCGCCAGCGCAACGTGCTGGCCGGACCCGACCCCCAGGTCGGCACAGCGCTGTGGAGCGCCGCCGTGCAGGGCGGGGCGCGGGCCGCGGGCCGGCCCGTGGCGGGCCTGGCCGTGGGCCAGCAGGCCGACATGCTGGCCCTGGACCCGGACCATGTGGCCCTGGCCGGCCTGCCCGTGCAGGCCATGCTCTCGGCCCATGTCTTCGGCAGCCACCGCGGCAGCGCGCTGCACAGCCTGTGGGTGGGCGGCACCCGGCGTGTCGCCGGCGGCCGCCATGCATTGCACGATGATGCGGCCAGCGCCTTCGTGGCCGCGCGCGCTGCCATGATCGCTTCCTG
The DNA here is from genome assembly GCA_041984925.1 of Comamonas sp. Taxonomy (GTDB): domain Bacteria; phylum Pseudomonadota; class Gammaproteobacteria; order Burkholderiales; family Burkholderiaceae_C; genus Comamonas. The sequence continues at coordinate 36,754 of JBHIXF010000027.1, read as the reverse complement.
ACCCCCTTGATTGCAGAGCACACCATGACCGATATCACGGACATCCCCGCCTTCACCTTCCACCAGGGCACGGCGCCCCTGCTGCTGTCCATGCCCCATGCGGGCACCCATGTGCCGCCGGCCATCGCCGCGCGCCTGACCGGCGAGGCCCGCCAGGTGCCCGACACCGACTGGCACCTGCCCCTGCTCTACGCCTTCGCCAGGGACATGGGCGCCTCCATCCTCGTGGCCACGCACTCGCGCTACGTGGTGGACCTGAACCGTCCGCCCGACGGCGCCAGCCTCTACCCCGGCCAGAGCGTCACGGGCCTGTGCCCCGTCGACACCTTCGACGACACGCCGCTGTACGCCGACCCGGCCGATGTGCCCACGGACGCCGAGATCGCCGCGCGCCGCGATGCCGTCTGGAGCCCCTACCATGCGCAGCTGCGCGCCGAACTGGACCGCCTCAAGGCCGTGCACGGCACGGTGGCGCTGTGGGACGCACACTCCATCCGCTCGGTGCTGCCGCGCTTCTTCGAGGGCAAGCTGCCCGACCTGAACCTGGGCACGGGCAAGGGCACGAGCTGCGCCCTGCCACTGGCCGAGCGGCTGCTGGAGATCGCCAAGGCCGCGCCCGGCCACACCAGCGTGCTCAACGGCCGCTTCACGGGCGGCTACATCACGCGCCACTACGGCCAGCCCGAGGCCGGCATCCATGCCGTGCAGCTGGAGATGACGCAGTGCAGCTACATGCAGGAAGCCCTGCCCTTCGACTACCTGCCCGAGCGCGCCGCGCGCATCCAGCCCACGCTGCAGCGCATGCTGCAGGCCGTGCTGGACTTCGTGGCGACCCACCCCCGGTGACGGCGGGCGCCGCCTGGCGCGGCGCCACCGCTGCGGCCTATGTGGCGGCCTATGCGGCGGACTATGGGGTGGCCTATGTGGCGGCGCGCCCGCGCAGTCGCCGCGCGCTGCGGCGCAGCCACTGCTCCACATCGTCCACATAGGTGAACACGGCCGGCACCACCAGCAGGCTGAGCACGGTGGAGGTGATGAGCCCGCCGATCACGGCCGTGGCCATGGGCGAGCGGAAGCTCGTGTCGGCCGAGCCCCAGCCCACGGCAATCGGCAGCATGCCGGCGCCCATGGCCAGCGTGGTCATGAGGATGGGCCGGGCCCGCTTGTGGCAGGCGTCCAGCAGCGCGTCCCAGCGGCTCAGGCCCGGGCCGGCCGGGCGGCCGTCGCTGCCATCGCTGGGACGCCGCGCCACGATGGCGTACTCGACCAGCAGGATGGAGTTCTTGGTGGCCACGCCCATCAGCATGATCAGGCCGATCAGCGAGGGCATGGAAAAGCTCTTGCCCGCCAGCAGCAGGCCCACGAAGGCGCCGCCCAGCGACAGCGGCAGGGCCGTGAGGATGGTGGCCGGCTGCAGCACATCCTTGAACAGCAGCACCAGCACCAGATAGATGCAGACCACGCCGGTCAGCATGGCCAGGCCGAAGCCCGTGAACAGCTCGCCCATGGACTCGGCATCGCCCACATCCAGGATGCGCACGCCCGGCGGCAGGTTCCTGACGGCGGGCAGCTGGCGCACGGCTTCGGCCACGTCGTTGAGGCCGCGCTCGCCCAGCTCGATGTTGAAGTTCATGTTGCGCGCGCGGTCGTAGCGGCTGATGGTGGCGGGGCCGCCGGCCAGCGTCAGCGTCGCCACCTCGCCCAGCCGCACGGGACCGTGCGCGCCGGGCACGGCCAGGCGTTCGAGCAGCTGCAGGTCCTGGCGTGCGCCGTCCGCCAGTCGCACCATGATGGGCACCTGCCGCTCGGGCAGGTTCAGCTTGGGCAGCTGGTTGTCGTAGTCGCCCAGCGTGGCCACGCGCAGCGTGTCGGCGATGGCGCTGCTGGTCACGCCCAGGTCGGCGGCGCGCGCGAAGTCCGGGCGCACCACGACCTCGGGGCGCACCAGGCCGGCCAGCGAGGTCACATTGCCGATGCCGGCGATGGTGCGCAGCTCGCGCTCCACGTCGATGGCGGCCTGGCGCAGCGCCTGCGGGTCCTGGCTGGTCAGGGCCAGCACGTATTTGTCGTTGGAGCCTCCCAGGCCCACGCCCCAGCGCACGCCGGGCAGGTCGGCCAGCACGGCGCGTATCTGCCGTTCGATGACCTGCTTTTTCGGGCGCGTGCCGCGCGGGGCCAGTTGCAGCGTGAGCGTGGCCTTGCGCACTTCCACGAAGTTGCCCGAGAACGGGTCCGCCCCCGCGCTGCCCGCGCCGATGGCGGCATAGATGTCGCCGATGTGCGGGAGCGTCAGCAGCCGCTGGCGCACCTGCTCGGCCATGGCGATGGTCTGCTCCAGCCGCGCGCCGGGCTGCAGCTCCACCTGCACCTGGGTCTGGGCGTTGTCGTCGGGCGGGATGAAGCCCGAAGGCAGCAGCGGGATGAGCGCCAGCGAACCGAAGAAGAACAGCGTGGCGCCGAGCATGGTGCGCCTGCGGTGGCGCAGGCAGGCCTGGGCGGCGCGCATGTACCAGGCCAGCCAGGCCGGCTCGCGCGCTGCGCCGGCCTGCGGCTTGAGCAGGTAGGCGGCCATCATGGGCGTCAGCAGCCGCGCCACCACCAGCGAGGCGAACACCGCCAGCGACGCCGTCCAGCCGAACTGCTTGAAGAACTTGCCCACCACGCCGCTCATGAAGGCCGTGGGCAGGAACACCGCGATCAGCGTGAAGGTGGTGGCGATGACGGCCAGGCCGATCTCGTCGGCCGCCTCCATCGCGGCCTGGTAGGGGGACTTGCCCATGCGCAGGTGGCGCACGATGTTCTCCACCTCGACGATGGCATCGTCCACCAGGATGCCGATCACCAGCGACAGCGCCAGCAGCGTGATGATGTTGATCGAGAAGCCCAGCCAGTACATGCCGATGAAGGCCGGTATCACCGACAGCGGCAGGGCCACGGCCGAGACGATGGTGGCGCGCCAGTCGCGCAGGAACAGCCACACCACCAGCACGGCGAGAAAGGCGCCTTCGTAGAGCATGGTCATGGAGGCGTCGTACTCGTCCGAGGCGATCTTCACGAAGTCCAGCGTGCGCGTGAGGTGGATGTCCGGGTGCTCGCCTTGCAGCTGGGCCAGCACTTTTTCGACGGCCGCGCCCACCTGCACCTCGCTGGCGCCCCGGCTGCGCGCGATCTCGAAGCCCACCACGCGCCGGCCGTTGAGCAGGGCGGCCGCGCGTGGCTCGGCCACGGTGTCGAGCACCTGGGCCACGTCGGCCAGGGCGATGCGCCGGCCATCGGACAGCGGGATCTGCATCAGCCGCAGCTCGTCGGCCGACTGCACGGTGGCAATGGTGCGCACCGGCTGCTCGGCGCCGCCCAGGTCGGCGCGGCCCCCCGCGCTTTCCAGCTGCATCTGGCGCAGCCGGCGCGAGACATCGGCCGCCGTGGCGCCCAGCGCCTGCAGCCGGGCCGGGTCAAGCGACACGCGGATCTCGCGCGTGGCGCCACCCACGCGGTTGACGGCGCCCACGCCGGGCACGGCCTTCAGGCGGCGTGCCACGGTGTCGTCGACGAACCAGGAAAGGCCCTCGTCGTCGAGCCGGTCCGAGGAGATCGCAAAGGCCAGGATGGGCTGGGACGCCAGGTCCAGCTTGGTGACGATGGGATCGCGCAGGTCGGCCGGCATGTCCGAGCGCACGCGGCTGACGGCCGAGCGCACGTCGTCCACCGCCTCCTGGATGGGCTTTTCCAGCACGAACTCGGCGGCGATGGTGGCCACGCCATCGGTCAGCGTGCTGGTGACGTGCTTGAGGCCCTGCACGGTGGCGATGGAGTTCTCGATCTTGCGCGCCACATCGCTTTCGAGCTGGGTCGGCGAAGCGCCGGGCAGCACGGCGGTGACGATGACCACGGGCAGATCCATGTCGGGAAAGTTCTGCACCTTCATGGACTTGAACGACAGCAGTCCGCCCAGCGTCAGCAGCACGAAGAGCATCAGCGCCGGCACCGGGTTGCGTATGGACCATGCGGAGAGGTTCATGCTCTGTCCTTATCGGGAAGCTGCGGGCGACGGTGCCTCTGCCGCGTCCACCAACCGCACCAGGTCGCCGTCGTTCAGAAAGCCCGAGCCCTGGGCCACGATGCGCGCATCGCGCGGCAGCGGCGAGGTGATCTCCACGCGCCCGTCCACGCGGCGGCCGGTCTGCACCCTGGCCAGCTGCACGCGGCTGTCGGGCCGCAGCACCAGCACATGGTTGAAGCCGTCGCGCGGCACGATGGCCGCCAGCGGCAGCGTGAGCGCCTGGCCCGTGCCCAGCGTGAACTCGCCGCGTGCGAACATGCCGGCCTTGAAGGCGGCGTGGCGCGCGGCCTGCGGCAGGTCCACGTAGACCAGCGCGTTGCGCGTCTGCGGGTCCACCGTGGGCGCCACCACGCGGACCGTGCCGTGCAGCTGCGCTCCGCCGGGGGCCGTCACCAGCACCTGCGTGCCGGCGGCGATGCGCGCCAGCTCGCCGGACGCGACCTCGGCGCGCCATTCCAGCCGGCCCTGCCGCACCAGGCGAAACAGCTCCGTGCCGCCGTTGAGCACGCTGCCCACCGTGGCCGTGCGCGAGGAGATGACCCCGGCGTCGGGGGCCAGCACCAGCGTGTTGCGCAACTGCACTTGCTGGGCGGCCAGCGCGGCGCGCGCCGCCTCCACGCGTGCCTGCGCCGTCTGCTCCGCAGCCAGGTACTGCTGGATCTCCTGCTGGCTCAAGGCGCCGCTGCGGTCCAGGGTGCGTGCGCGCTCGGCATTGCCCCGGGCCTCGGCGGCCTGGGCCTGGGCTTCGAGCAGGCCGGCCTTCAGGCGCGCCAGCTCGGCCCGCACGGTATCGGCGGCGAAGACGGCCAGCACCTGGCCCTTGCCGACCACATCGCCCACGTTCACGCGCACTTCGGCCAGGCGCAGGCCGCTGGTCTGCGAGCCCACCACCGCTTCCTGCCAGGCCGCGATGTTGCCGTTGGCCGCCAGCGTCTGCGCCAGCTCCATGGGCTCGGGCGCGGTCGTGGTCACGGCCAGCGCGGGGCGGGCGGCGGCGGCCTGGGCCGGCGCCGTGGCGGCGACCGGCCCGGGATTGCGCATCAGCCACAGGAGCAGGGCCGCCAACGCGGCGGCGGCCAGTGCGATGAATGCAAGACGCAGTTTTCGTGTCATGGCGAAACTCAAGGGACGGTGGTGCGTCCGCTCGCCTTCGCGGTGCCCGCGCCCGGGTCAAGACCGTGGCGCCGCGATGATCAGGAGGCGTGGCGGAGCAGGGACGATGGCGGGGCAACGGTGCGCGGGAGTCTTTCTTGCCGGCCGTGGGGGATGGCCCCCACGGCGTGCGCTCCTGTCTCGGGCAAGCCGTGATCCTAGCCGGAGTCCGCGCCGCCGGCGCCACGGGATGGCGCCGGCGGCCCGGTGCCATGGCCTGCCCGTGCAGGCATGCCGGGGGAGCGCGCCCCGGCCGGCGCGCCGGCGGTGGTCAAAGGCGGCCGGTTTCTGTCCCCACGGGCGGCGCATCGCCCAGCCAGCGGCGCGGCCCCGGGCCGTTTTGCGCGCACAGGTCGCCCGGGTTGTGCAGCACGCAGTGGCGCAGCGACAGGCAGCCGCAGCCGATGCACTGGTCCAGGCTTTCGCTCAGGCGCTGCAATTCGCCCATGCGCTCGTCCAGGCGCTGCTTCCAGACCCGCGACATCTTCTGCCAGTCGGCGCCCGTGGGCACGTGGCGGCTGGGCAGGCGCGCCAGCTGCTCGGCGATCTCCTCCAGCGTGAAGCCTATGCGCTGGGCGAACACCACGAAGGCGATGCGCCGCAGCGAGGAGCGGTGGTAGCGGCGGTGGCCGCTGGCGCTGCGCACCGATTCGATCAGGCGCAGGGATTCGTAGAAGCGCAGCGCCGAAGCCTTGACGCCGCTGCGCTGCGCGACCTCGCCGATGCTCAGCAGCGGATCATCCTCGATTTTCATGGTGGCATTCCCCAGGGGCTTGACTTCAAGTTGACTTGAACTTCAAAAATGCAGCCATTCTGAGCGATGGCCCGGGCGCCATGCAACAGGGGCCCGTACCGCCCATGCTGCATGCATGGCTGGAATGCGAAATTCTTTGGCCGAAAGCTGCAATGACGGTGGTGCCGTTCATCCATAAAGTAATGAATCTCATTTCCATTGAACGGCATACGCAGGAGATTTCCATGTACATCGACAGCAGCAGCTATCCCCTGGTCCGCATGGGCTACGAGCGCGACAGGGCCGTCCCCGTGGACCGGCTGCTGGAGGACTTCTCGGCCCTGCTCGCGCGGGGCCGGGCCTTCGTGTTCTTCAGCGCTGGCGACATGTCGCAGGAGGAGCGCTCGCCCGAGGACCGCAAGAAGGTCGTGCTGTGGATGAAGGCGCACCGCGCCGAGCTCCAGAGCCTGGTGCGCGGCCTGGTCCACGCCGAGCCCGATGCGCACAAGCGCCTCGCGGCCCGCGCCTTCGCCCAGATGTTCGGCAAGGCCTGGGGCTATCCCATGCTGCTCGTGGCCTCCGAACAGCAGGCGCGCCAGCGCGCGCTGCAATTGCTTGAGACCGATGGATATGCAATGAAGGAAACACCATGAACGCCGTGGAGCCCGCCCTGCTCGAAGTCCTGCCCGATGCATGGGACCCCGACCATGTGAACCGCCCCGTGACCGTGCTGCCGCTGCAGATCGGCCGGGGACACTGGGGCCTGGATTTCCATGCCCACCGAAAGAGCCAGCTCATGGTCACCCGGGCGGGACTGATCACGCTGGAGACCCAGGCCGGCGTCTGCGTGGTGCCCCCGCGCAGCGCGGCATGGATCGACGGCGGCACGCTGCACCGCGTCAGCTGCAGCGGCGCGGCCAGCGGACACATCGTCTTCGTGGACGCGGGCGTGGCGCGGCCCATGCCGCGATCGGGCCACGCGCTCGCGGTATCGCCGTTCATGGGCGTGCTGCTGGAGCGCGTGCAGGCGCTGCCGCTGGACTATGAGGTCGATGGCCCCGATGGCCGGCTCATGGGGGTGCTGCTCGACGAGATCCAGGCGGCGCAGCCCGAAGGCCTGCACCTGCCGCTGCCGCGCGACCGGCGCCTGCGCCGCATGACCAGCGCGCTGTGCGCCGAACCGAGGCTGCAGGCGCGGCTGGCGCAATGGGCGCAGCAGATCGCGATGAGCGAACGCAGCATGACGCGCCTGTTCCTGGCCGAGACCGGCCTGACGGTCAACCAGTGGCGGCGCCAGCTGCATGTGATCACGGCGCTGCAGAAGCTGTCCGACGGCCTGCGCATACAGGCCGTGGCCGATGTCCTGGGCTACGAAAGCGCGCCGGCCTTCGTGACCATGTTCCGCAAGGCCGTGGGCACCTCGCCGCGCCGTTTCCTGGCGCTGCGCAACGCCTGCGCTACGGCTTGAGCAGCAGTCCCAGCAGCACGGCGGCGACCATCGCGCCTGCAAAGACATCCCAGCGCTGCAGGCGCCGGTACTTGAGGATGATGGTCAGCACGATGCCGATCAGCGTGATCAGCCGCGTCTGGAACACCGTGCCCAGCACGAAGCAGACGGCGATCTGCGCCCAGTAGGTCAGCAGGCCCGGCAGCGCGGACTTTTCCTGCGCCGGCGCGGCCGGCTCCTGCGGACTGGCCGGCGCGCCGGCGGGCGGGGGCGCCGCAGCCACGGCCGCGCTCGCTTCGGCGCGCGCCGCCTGGCGCTGCTGCTGGCGTTCCTCGCGGCGCTGCCGATCGGTCTTCTCCAGCACGGGGGCGGCCTGCGTGGCCGGCTGCCACCAGGGCTGGCCGCTGGCCAGCGCGGGCGCCTGGCCGGCGGCCGCCAGCTGCCTGAACCCCTGGGCCCCGCGTGCGCGTGCGCGGTCCTGCCGGCTGGCTTCGAGCAAGGCCTCGTTGGCCCGGTCCACCGGGCTGCGCAGCAGCTGCCTTGCCTGCCGCAGCAGCCCGGCGCCCCGGGCCGGATCGACCTGGTGCACGAACTGCGCCAGGCCCAGCAGCTGCGAGGGCTGCGCCGCATGGCCCTGCCAGTGCGGGCCCTGGCCGGGGCCGGCCTGCGTGGCGCGGTGCAGCGCGGCGCGCAGCCGCCTGCGCGTCTCGCGCGAGACGCCGGGCTGCGCGCCGTTGACCACCAGCCCGGTGACCTCCTGGCGCCGGCCCTTGCGCATCACGCGCTCCTTGTCCGGGTGCGGCGTGAAGCCTTCGTCGCGCAGGATCCAGCGCACGCGGCCCAGCAGCCGGCCCACGTGGTCCTGCGCGGCCTGGCCCGAGGCCGAGAACGTCAGGTCGTCCGCATAGCGCGTGTAGGCGAAGCCCAGCTGCCGGGCCAGTCCCTGCAGGCGGCGGTCCAGCCGGCGGCACAGCAGGTTGGTGAGCATGGGGCTGGTCGGCGCGCCCTGGGGCAGCACGCGCTCGCGCGCCTTGCCGCCCACGAAGAGCTTTTGCCCATCCACCTGCCAGGCCTGGGCGCGGTTTTCGCTGCACAGCAGGGCGAAGAGGGTGGCGATGGCCTCGCCATAGCCCAGCTGCCGGAACACGCCCTTGATGCGGCCGAAGGCGATGCTGGGAAAGAAGTCCTTCACATCCAGGTTGATGACCACGTCCTGGCCCGCATGCGGCGCGGCATTGCTGACGATGGAGCGGCCTTTGAGGAAGCCGTGCGCGGCGTCGTGCGCGGGCACCTTGGCGAGGATGTTGTCCAGCACCCAGTACTGCGCGCGCTTGAGGCGCGGCATGGGCGCGGAGATCAGCCGCTGGCCGCCCGTCTTCTTGGGCAGCGTGAACGCATGGTAGTGGTGCGTGCGGGCCACCTCGCGGTGAAAGCCCAGAAAGCGCAGCTCCGCCACCGTGATGCCCATGGCGGTGGCCAGCTGGGCGGCGTCGGCCAGCTCGGGCAGGCCATGCCGCGCCAGCCGCTGCGGGTCGGCCTGCCTGCGGTCCCTGGCGGCGGGCTGCGCCGCCTCGTCCCGGGGCTGCTGCAAGGCGGCGGAAACGCCGGGGCCCAGGTAGCCCACATGGGTGGCGCGCCTGGCATGCCAGGCCAGCGCCCTGTCGTGGCGCTCCCGGGCCTGGCGGCGTTGGGTCTCCTCGCGCCGGGCCAGCGCCTTTTGCATGCGCTCCTTGCGCATCTGGCGCAGGGCGCGCTCGGGGTCCTGGCGCACCGCGATCTGCCGGCGCAGCTCGGCCAGCTCGCGCTGCAGCTCGCCCTCGCGCTGGATGTGGGCGGCGGCCAGCTGCGGCTGGCCCTCACCCTTGGGCCAGAAGCCCAGGCGCTGCATTTCCGCGAGGATGACTTCCTGCTTGCTCGATGCCTTGATGCGTTCGTAGATCTCGGCGCGCGTGGGTTGCGGCTGGCTCATGCGGCAACCCCCGGCAGGCGGGCCCGGCGGCGCCGGGCGCAGGACGATGGCAAAGGTGGAGCAACGCGCTTCTCGTCGAAGAGCCTGCAAGGCTCACGGGACGGGAGCTGTTCGCTCGACGCCACCCCGCGACGGTATGCGTGTTTCGCTTGTGGCAAGCCACTCAGGAAAACGCATACCGTCGCTGGGGTGGCACAGTGAAAACGGCGCCCGTGGTGCATGGAACGGCAGTTCACAAGGGCGGCGAAACACCACCCGGGTTGCAAGAGCCTGCGCGTTGCTCCGTGTGGGAGTGTAGAGCAATTGGAGGGGTTCATGCGATCTCTCCTTGTGCGCCCGCGCGCTGCTGCCGGGCGGCATCGAGCTGGGGCTGCGCCAGCAGGCGCAGCGCGATCATGTGTTCGCAAGGCCCCTGGCGCAGCCGGTGTTGCTGGTAGTGGTTGCAGCCGCAGCGCGCATCGGTCAGGCGCTCGTCGGCGTCGAGTTCCAGCTGCGTGTCGAACAGGCGCTTGCCATCGGCGCGCGGGATCTTGCCGGTGATGCGGCTGAAGCCTTGCTCGCGGTCGATGCGCGGCGCGTCGATGCGCTGGCCGCGCACCAGGGCCAGCGCCTTCTGTTCCTCGGGCCGTGCCGGCGCCAGCTGCTGCGCCGTCAGCGGCTCGCGCAGCAGCTCGCGCCAGGCATAGCGTCCGGCGTCCAGGTCGTAGACGGCGCGGCCGGCCTGCATCCAGCGCAGCATGGCCGCATGGACCTGGGCGGTGTCCAGGCCCGTGGCCTGGGCCAGCTGCTGCGCGCCGGCCTGCCAGCACGACTGCAGCTGGCGGCCCACGGCCTCGACATCGGCCTGGCGGATATCGGCCTGCGGCGCCATCAGGTGAAAGCGCGCGCTGGCGGCCCAGTCGTTGGCGCTCCAGCCCGACAGGCCCAGCGTGACGGTGACCAGGCCCAGCTCGACCACCCAGAAGCTGGGCATGCCGCTGCCCAGCAGGTGCACGCGCACGCGCGTGGCCTGCGATATCAGGCGCTCCAGCGTGAGCAGGCGGCGGCGGCCCCACAGGCGGATGGTCTGCGCCTGCGCGGCGCCCGGCCCATCGCCGACGATGCGGGACCGCCGGGTGACCAGCCGTTCCTCCCAGGGCTCGAACACCATGGCGGGCGCCTGGCCCGGCACCAGCTCGAAGCGCAGCGCGCGCGGCCCATGGCGTTCGCGCCGCGCGCGCAGCCGCGCGCAGAGGTTGAACAGGTCCATGGGGTGCAGCTCCAGCACCGTGGCCGGCAGGGCCATGGCGCTGGAGACCTGCACGAAGCCGCGCAGCCAGCTGTCGGGCAGGGCTATCTTTTCCTCGCGCAGCGCCGGGTCGCCCTGCGTCTGCACGCCAAAGCCCGCAGGGTCCAGCGTCAGGCGCGTGTCCTTGTAGTTGCGGATCTTCTGGAACTCTTCGTAGAGGCTGGCCGAGTAGTCGATGTTGGTCGTGCCGCAGACCTGCTCGCCCGCATGCTCGAAGGCCTCGTGCCGGATGCTGACCGCGCAGTAGCTGGACTCGTCCTGGCTGAAGGCCTCGAACAGCAGCCGGTCCGGGTGCACGGTGATCACCGGGTCCAGCACGTACCAGGCATCGCGGTTGGCCACGAACAGCCAGTCGAAGTATTTGCGCTGGGCCTGGTAGAAGGGCGTCAGCACCTGCTGGCGCGTTTCGCGCAGGCGCTTGAGCTCATCGCCGATGTCCCGGGCGCGTGCCTGGGCGCCGCCGGTGTCGGCCATGAAGCCGGCCAGCAGCTGCGCCTCGTGCTCCTGCAGCCATTCGCGGTAGGCCGTCTTGTCGCGGCCGCGCGTGCGCATGTCGCTGACCACCACGCTGTGCAGCGCGGACAGGCCCTCGCGCACCTGCTGCCAGGCCGGGCCGTCGCGCCTGATCAGGCCATCGAAGCGGGTGGGCGGGCGCAGCAGGTCGGGCGCGAAGGAAAAGGCCTGCGCCGCAGCCGTGTCGCTGACCTGCGTGCTGCCGTAGTACTGATAGCGAAATTCCATGTCCGATCGACTCCGGCGGCTCAGTGGGAAACCTGGGCCAGGCCGCGCTGCTCCACGGCCAGGGGCTGCATGAAGCTTTGCGCCAGCTGGGGATGGCGCTGCACGATGTCGCGCAGCCCGGCCACGTAGTCGGGCTGGTCGGCGTGGCTGGCGCTGACCACCTGGCGCGCGAAGATGGCCGCGACCACGGCAGCGGTCTCCGGCGCCTGCACCTGGCTGCGCAGGAAGTGCAGCACGCGCGCCTTGCTGGCGCGCGCCCGGTGCACCTGGCTGAGCACGGCCAGGAAGTAGGGCTGCAGCTCCTGCAGGCGCGCGGCGCGCTGCGGCGCGGGTTCGTCGGGCAGGGCCAGCAGCCATTGCGTGACGAACAGCTGCACGCTGGTGGCCGGGTGCTGGGCCAGTCGCGTGAGGCACAGGCTGGCCTCGGGCGCGCTCATGTGGCGCATCAGCCGCTGGCGGCCCAGGGCCTGGACCCAGGGCTGGGGATGGTCGACCCAGGCGATGAGCAGCTCGGGCGGGAGCGCGCCGGCGGGCAGGCGCTGGCCGAACATCTCGCGCGCGTACTGCTGGGTGTCGGCGAACAGCGCGTAGGCCAGCGGCAGCAGCTGCTCGGCCTGCTCGGGGCGGGTGTGTTCCATGGGCGTGAGGCGCGCGTCGATGCTGCGGCGGCTGAGCGCGCGCACGTCGGCATCGGCATGGCGCGCCAGCGTGGACCACTGGCGCAGCGTATAGGCCTGGATGTCCAGCGCCCGCAGGCCCCAGGCGCCGTAGCGCTGCGCGCCCGTGGCCTGCGCATGCAGCGCGCGCCAGATGCCCGAGGCATCGCGCGCCGGCGCCACGGCGGCCAGCGGGCCGGTGAGCAGCCGCAGCGCGTCGCCGTGCACGCCCTCGGCCTTTTCCGCGCGGAACAGCACTTCGTGCAGGCGCTCGGCGATCTGCGCGTTGCAGCGCGTGTCGTAGAGGGATATGCCGGCCAGGCGTTCGACCAGGGGCGCCGCCGCCGCGCGCAACGCGGCATGCGGCGATACCGCGAATTCGGCCAGCATGTCGGCCTGTTCGCTCAGCAGCGCATCGTCCAGGCTGCCCATGAGCCGGATGCCGCAGGCCATGCGCGCGGGCTCCTCGCTGGCCAGCAGGGTGCGCAGCGCCGCGGGGGGCAGGGTGCGCAGGCCTTCGGGGTGCGCCAGCAGCCAGGTGGCGGCGATCTCCACCAGCGCGGTCACCGAATGCGACAGCAGGTGGTGCAACGGCGCGGCCGGCACGCTGGCCGCATGCGCCCGCAGGGGGCCGTTGCCCGCGAACAGCGATTGCACCGTGTCGCGGATGTCGGCCAGCGCCGGGCTGGCGGCGTCCAGCGTCGGCAGGGCCGCCAGCAGCGCCAGGGACACGGCCCGGGCATCGGCGTAGACCAGCAGCGCCAGGCCCTGCGTGCGCGAGGTGGCCGCGGGCGACAGCAGCAGGGCGGCGACCAGCTCGGCGTCGCGCGCCGCGCCTGCGCGGTCGCGCGACAGCCATGCACCCAGGTAGCTGGCGGCGGGCCCGTCGCCGCATTGGGCCAGCGCGAGCAGCCAGGGGCGGCGCGCCGCTTCGTCACGCAGCGAGACCATGCGCTGCTGCGCGACCTCCAGGCCCAGCGCGGCGGCCGGCGCATAGGCTTGCCGCAGCAAGGGGGTGGCGGCCGGCGCATCGAGCTGTTCGAGAAAGGCCTTCTGGTCGCGCAGCGCACGCGTCAGCGACCACAGCAGCAGCGGGGACTGGCCATGGCCCACCAGGTGCAGCAGCTGCTGCGGATGGGCGTCCCACAGGGCCGAAAGCCCCTCGACGCGTGCGGCCGGCAGTTGCCGCAGGTCCAGCGGCTCGTCGGTGTACCAGACATGGGAGCGCGCCGAGGCATGCAACTGCGGCCAGCGCGGCAGCAGCAGCCGGGCGGCCAGCAGCCAGCGCGACTCGGGCGGGCGGCCGCTGCGCGAGGGCGGCTGCTGCGCGCATTCGCGGTCCATGGCCTGCAGCAGGGCCGTGGCGTGCGCCGCGCTTTCGCTGTGCTCGGCCGAGGCCATGCGCCGCAGCTGGCGCCAGCCGCGCAGGCGCAGGTACAGCGAGGTATTGCGGCTGAAGGCGGCGTCCTCGTCACGGGGGTCCTCGAAGCGCGCATGCAGCACGGCCAGCAGCGCGTGGTCGCGCCGCCATTCGGCGCGCTTGTGGATGCGCCGGATGGCCGGCCAGCCGTCGCGTGTCAGGGGGATGCGCTCCATCCAGTCGAGCAGCCGCTGGTGGACTGCGCCGTCATGGGCCGCCAGCTCGTCGGCCATGAGCAGCGCCTGGGGCTGCAGGGCGCCCAGGAAGGCCTGCTGTGCTTCCTCCCCGTCGGCGCCCCGTGCGTCCTGCGTGTCCTGCGAGGCCAGCTGCATCCAGGCCGCATGGTGCTGCTGCAGCTCGGACTGGCGCTGCGCCGGCTCCAGCAGGGCCAGCCAGGCCTGGCGTGCCAGATCGCGCGTGGCCTCGCTGGCGCCGCGCTGCGACAGCGCCTGCATGGCCACGGCCGCGCCGCCATCGCCCAGGCGCCCGGTCAGATAGGCCAGGCAGTAGTCGAGCAGGTCGTCGCCCGTGCCCAGCAATGCCACCAGGCGCGGCGCCTGCGCACGCAGCTGCTGCTGCGCGGCGCCGCCGCGCGCGGGGTCCGCGTACTCGGCCAGGCGCCATACCAGACGCGCCTGCCGGCCGGGCGGCATCAGGCGCCAGGCATTGCCGTCCAGCTGCCGGCACAGGGCGGCGATGGCGGCGGCCTGGACCGGGGACTCGGGCAGCGGGGGACAAGCATGGGCGGGAACGGTGTGGCTGGCGGGCGCGCCGCTGGCGCCTTGCGCGCCCGCCAGCTCGTCGAAGCCGCGCTGCGACTGCAGCGTGTCGCCCGCCGCCAGGCGCTGGCGCAGATGGGCCAGGGCGCGCTGGCGCGCCGCGGCCAGCGGCACCGGCAAGGGGGTCAGCGTGCCCTCGTCCGCCTGCGCGGCAACGCCCGCCTTCCAGTGCGCGACCTGCAGCGTGACCACGTGGCGGTCGCTCGCATCGCTGCCGGGCCGGTCCAGGGCCACCACCGTCACGGTGCTGATGCGTTCGTCGCGTCCCTGCCGTCGGGACAGTATGGCTTGGGCAAGCAGGTTCATGGGCAGGCATCCAGGGTCAGATGGCATGGCAGTGTAGAGCAGGCTCCGGCGCCCGTGCGCCTTGCGGGCCCTGCCGCCCCTGCGGCCTTTGTGCCGGTCTGCGCCGCGCTTGTCCGATCCGGCCATCCATCCTCCATTTCCGTGGTGTCTTTCGTGCTGGAAGTTGACTTAAAGCTAACTTGAACTTGAAGAATGCGGACCGTTGCAAGAGACAGCCCAGGGGCCGAAGAGGTTCCTGCCTCCCGCTTCTGTGGTCCGGGCCGGGTGCCGGGCTCGGGGCGGGTTCCATTTCCAAGGAGATCCGATATGCCAGTTCATCCACTGCCGCCGTCGCGGCGTGCCCTGCTCGCGGGCAGTTGCGCGGCGCTGGCCCTGCTCGCCGGCTGCCGCCAGGAGGCCGTGGGCGATGCCCATGCGGCCAACGGTCCGCCGCCGGCACCCGAGGTGCTGGTCTCCGAGGTGCGGCCCTCCAGCCTGCGCGTGTGGGACGAATTCAATGGCCGCGTGGATGCCGTCGAGTCCGTGCAGCTGCGCCCGCGCGTGTCGGGCTACATCGAGCGCATCGCCTTCGCCGAAGGGCAGGAGGTGAAAAAGGGCCAGCTGCTGTTCGTGATCGACCCGCGTCCCTACCGCACCGCCCTGGCCAGCGCCGAGGCCGAGCTGGAGCGCGCGCGCTCCGCCGCCGCGCTGGCGCGCACGCAGGACCAGCGCGCGCGCCAACTGGTGGCCGAGCATGCCGTCTCGCGCGAGGAAGCCGATGCCCGTGCCGGCGCGCTGGCCCAGGCGGCCGCCCAGGTGCGCGCCGCCGAGGCCGCGCTGGCGGCCGCACGCCTGAACCTGGACTTCACCGAGGTGCGCGCGCCGGTCTCCGGCCGCGCGGGCCGCGCCCTGCTGACCGTGGGCAACCTGGCCCAGGCCGACCAGAGCGTGCTGACCACCGTGGTCTCGCAGGACCCGGTCTATGTGTACTTCGACGCGGACGAGCACAGCTTCCTGCGCTATCAGCAGGCCTACAGGCAGGGCCGGGGCCAGCGCCCCGTGCGGGTGGGCCTGGCCAGCGACGAGGGGTTCCCGCATGAAGGCCGGCTGGACTTCACCGACAACCAGCTGCATGCGCAGACCGGCACGGTGCGCATGCGCGCGCGGCTGCCCAATCCCGACAGGCTGCTGGCCCCGGGCCTGTTCGCCCGCGTGCAGTTGCAGGCGGGGCCGGGCGATGGCGGCGGCGGGCAGCAGGCGCTGCTGATCGACGACAAGGCCGTGCTCACCGACCAGGACCGCAAGTACGTCTACGTGGTGGGCGAGGGCAACGTGGCCGAGCGCCGCGACCTGGTCCTGGGGCGCATGGTCGATGGCCGCCGCGTGGTGGACAAGGGCCTGGCCGCCGGCGACCGGCTGGTGGTCGGCGGCCTGCAGCGCATCTACTACCCCGGCATGCCGATCAGCCCCAGGCCTGCGCCTGGCGACGGGCAGGCGGCGGTGGCCAAGGCGTCGGCCGTGGCCGCGCAGTGAACCGGGAAGCACCATGGACTTCTCCAAATTCTTCATAGACCGGCCGATCTTCGCGGTCGTGCTGTCCGTCATCCTGTTCGCCGTGGGGCTGGTCGCGATACCGCAGCTGCCCGTGGGCGAGTACCCCGAGGTGGTGCCGCCCAGCGTGGTCGTGCGCGCCACCTATCCGGGCGCCAATCCCAAGGAGATCGCCGAGTCGGTGGCCGTGCCGCTGGAGGAGGCGATCAACGGCGTCGAGGGCCTGATCTACCTGAAGTCGGTCGCGGCCTCGGACGGCAGCCTGCAGGTCGTGGCGACCTTCCGTGCCGACGTGGACCCCGACACGGCGGCCGTGCGCGTGCAAAACCGCGTGAGCCAGGCGCAAAGCCGCCTGCCCGAGGAAGTGCGCCAGTACGGGGTGACCACGCAAAAGCGCTCGTCCACGCCCCTGATGTATGCGGGCCTGACCTCCCGCGATGGCCGGCATGACGCGCTGTACCTGCGCAACCACGCCACGCTCAAGATCAAGGACGAGCTGGCGCGCATCCCCGGCATCGGCGAGGTCGCGCTCTACGGCGCGGGCGACTACGCCATGCGGGTCTGGCTGGACCCGGCCAGGGTGGCGGCCCGCCAGCTCACGGCGGCCGAGGTGATCGGCGCCATCCGCGAGCAGAACATCCAGGTCTCCGCCGGCCAGCTGGGCGCCGAGCCCAGCCCCAAGGGGGCCGACAAGCTGCTGTCCATCAACGTGCGCGGCCGCCTGAAGACGGTCGAGGAGTTCGGCGCCATCGTGCTCAAGAGCGGCGAGGGCGGCCAGATCGTGCGCCTGGCCGACGTGGCCCGCATCGAGCTGGGCGCCAGCGACTACTCCATGCGCTCGCTCAGCGACGACCGCCAGATGGCGGCCGTCGGCATCTTCCTGTCGCCGGGCGCCAATGCGCTGGGCGTGGCCAGGCAGGTCTATGACACCATGCAGCGCCTGTCCAGGGACCTGCCCGAGGGCGTGCAGTTCGAGACGGTCTGGGATCCGACGGTCTTCGTGCGCGACTCCATCCGGGCCGTGCAGAGCACGCTGATCGAGGCCGTCATCCTCGTGGTGCTGGTGGTCATCGTCTTCCTGCAGACCTGGCGCGCCTCCATCATCCCGCTGCTGGCCGTGCCCGTGTCCATCGTCGGCACCTTCGCGGGCCTGTACCTGCTGGGCTACTCGATCAACACCCTGACCCTGTTCGGCCTGGTGCTGGCCATCGGCATCGTGGTGGACGACGCCATCGTCGTGGTCGAGAACGTGGAGCGCTACATCGAGGAGGGGCACACCCCCCTGGAGGCGGCCCACCTGGCGATGAAGGAGGTCTCGGGCCCCATCATCGCCATCGCCCTGGTGCTGTGCGCGGTCTTCGTGCCCATGGCCTTCCTCAGCGGCGTGACGGGCCAGTTCTACAAGCAGTTCGCGGTGACCATCGCCATCTCCACCGTGATCTCGGCCGTCAACTCGCTGACCCTGTCGCCCGCGCTGGCCGCCAAGCTGCTGCAGCCGCGCGGCGCGCCGCGCGATGCGCTGGCGCGCGGCATCGATCGCGCGCTGGGCTGGTTCTTCCGGCCGTTCAACCGCTTCTTCGACCGCAGCGCCCACGGCTACCAGAACGCGGTGGGGCGCTCGCTCTCGCGCCGTGGCCTGGTGTTCGCGGTCTATGCGGCGCTGCTGGCCGGCACGGCCGTGCTGTTCCAGGCCGTGCCCGGCGGCTTCATCCCGCTGCAGGACAAGCTGTACCTGTTCGGCGGCGCCAAGCTGCCCGAGGGCGCCTCGCTGGGGCGCACCTCCGAGGTCACGCGCCAGATCGTGGCGCTGGCCCACAGCGTGGAGGGCGTGGACAAGGTGGCGGCCTTCGCCGGCTTCAATGCCTTGCAGACCACGACCACGCCCAATCTGACCAGTTCCTACATCATGCTCAAGCCCTTCGGCGAGCGCACGCGCAGCGCCGAGGCCATCAACGCCGAGCTGGGCGCCAAGTTCGCGCAGATCGAAGGGGGCTTCGCCTATGCGCTGATGCCGCCGCCCATCCAGGGGCTGGGCAACGGCTCGGGCTACTCGCTGTTCCTGCAGGACCGCGCGGGCCTGGGCTACGCGGCGCTGCAGCAGGCCTTGCAGGCCTTCCAGGCCGAGATCGCCAAAACGCCGGGCATGACCTATCCGGTCAGCAGCTACCAGTCCAACATCCCGCAGCTGGAAGTCAAGGTGGACCGCACCAAGGCCAAGGCCCAGGGCGTGGCGCTGACGGACCTGTTCCAGACGCTGCAGGCCTATCTGGGATCGGTCTATGTCAACGACTTCAACGCCTTCGGCCGGGTCTGGCGCGTGATGCTGCAGGCCGACGCCGACTACCGCCAGGCCGTGGAGGACATCGCCAGCCTGCGCACGCGCAACGCGCGCGGCGAGATGGTGCCCATCGGCTCCATGGTCACCGTGGTGCCCAGCTTCGGGCCCGACCCGGTGCTGCGCTACAACGGCTTTCCGGCGGCCGACCTGATCGGCGACTCCGACCCGCGCGTGCTGGCCTCGGGCGAGGTGCTGGCCAGGCTGCAGGAGATCGCGCAGCGCACGCTGCCGCGCGGCATCGAGCTGGCCTGGACGGACCTGAGCTACCAGCAGGTCGAGCAGAGCCATGCGGCGGCCGTGGTCTTCGCCATCGCCGTGATGCTGGTCTTCCTGGTGCTGGCCGCGCTGTACGAGAGCTGGACGCTGCCGCTGGCCGTCATCCTCATCGTGCCCGTGTGCATCTGCGCGGCGCTGTTCGGGGTCTGGCTGGCGGGCGGGGACAACAACGTCTTCGTGCAGGTGGGGCTGGTGGTGCTGATGGGCCTGGCCTGCAAGAACGCCATCCTGATCGTGGAGTTCGCGCGCGAGCTGGAGCTGCGCGGCTGGCCGATCGTCGATGCCGCGCTCCAGGCCTGCCGCCTGCGCCTGCGCCCCATCGTCATGACCTCGATCGCCTTCATCGCGGGCGCCGTGCCCCTGCTGATCGGCAGCGGCGCCGGCAGCGAGGTGCGCGCGGCCACGGGCGTGACCGTGTTCTCCGGCATGCTGGGCGTGACCCTGTTCGGCCTGTTCCTCACGCCGGTGTTCTACGTCACGCTGCGCCGCCTGTCAGGCCGCGCGCTGACGGGCCATGCGCCAGCACATGCCGCGCCAGCCTCCACACCGCCCGACAACGCTGCACCTCTGGAACCCCGCCATGTCTGAGATACGCAAGACCCTGGGCCGCCACGCGCTGGCGCTGGCATCCGCCGGACTGGTGGCCGGCTGTGCGGCCGGCCCCGACTTCAAGGCGCCCGCCGCGCCGCAGGCCGCAGCGCAGTTCGCGCGGGCCGAGCCTGCACCCGCCACCTTGCAGGCCGAGCCCGACGCCGCGTTCTGGCGCCAGTTCCAGGACCCGCAGCTGACGCAGCTGGTGGAGCGCGCGCTGGGCGACAACCAGGACCTGCAGGTCGCGCTGGCGCGGCTGGACGGCGCCCAGGCGCTGCTGCGCGAAAGCCGCTTCGACCAGCTGCCCACGGTCACCCTGTCGGGCCGGGCCACGCAGCAAAGGCTCAGCGAGAGCGAGGCCTTCTACGGTCCGCGCAGCCAGCGCAGCTACAGCGCCGGATTGGCCGCGAGCTGGGAGATCGACCTCCATGGCCGCGTGCGCCGCAACATCGAGGCCCGCCAGGCCGACCTGCGCGCCGATGCGGCCGACCTCGCGGCCCTGCAGGTGGCCATCGCGGCCCAGGTCGCGGGCAGCTACACGGACCTGCGCGGCTGGCAGCAGCGCCTGCGCCTGGCCCAGGCCAGCGCGGCCAACCAGGACGACACGCTGCGCCTGGTGCAGCTGCGCCTGGCGCATGGCAGCGCCACGGAGTTCGACCTGGCCCGCGCCCAGGCCCAGCTGGAGGCCACGCGCTCGCGCATCCCCGCGCTGCAGGCGCAGATCGCCATGGCCCAGCACCGGCTGGCCGTGCTCACGGGCCAGGCGCCCGAGGCACTGATCGCGGCGCTGGATGCGCCCGCCACCCTGCCGCCACTGCCGCCCGCCATCGACCCCGGAACGCCCGCCGGCCTGCTGCGCCGCCGCCCCGACGTGGCCGCGGCCGAGGCGCGGCTGCACGCGGCCACGGCACGCATCGGCGTGGCCACGGCCGACCTGTTCCCGCGCCTGTCGCTGGGCGCTCTGCTGGGCAGCACGGCGCTGCACGGCAGCGCGCTGTTCGAAGGCGGCAGCGCCACCCGCAGCGTCTTCCTGGGCGTGGACTGGTCCTTCCTCGACGTGGGCCGCGTGCGATCGCGCATCGCGGCCAGCGAGGCCGGCGCGCAGGCCGCGCTGGCCCGCTACCAGCAGGCCGTGCTGCTGGCGCTGGAGGACACCGAGAACGCCCTGGTGCGCCTGCAGCGCACGCGCGCCGAGGATGCCCATCTGGCCCAGGCCGCCGAGCAGCGCCGGCGCGCCGAGCAGCTTGCGCTGCGCCGCTACCAGCTGGGCAGCGTGGGCCTGTACGAAGTGCTGGACGCCCAGCGCGACCTGTACGCGGCCCAGGACGCGGCGGCCGACAGCCGCGCGCGCGGCCTGCGCGCGGCCGTGGCGCTGTACCAGGCGCTGGCCGGCGGCTGGGACGGCAAGGGCCCGCCGGCCTGAAGGCCCTGGCCTGCGCGGCAAGGACGGCCTGGCGCCGTCCTTTTTTGTCGCCGGGCCGCCCCAAGGCAAAAAGCGACCCCCTCGGGGGGCAGTGGACCTTGCGCAGCAAGGGGAGCGTGGGGGCTTTTTTGTTTCTGTGCCGCCCCGGTGAAAACCAGGAGAACGGGGGACTTGCCTCATTTTTTTCTTATCGGATAATTTTCTTATCGGAAAAAAAATGAGGAATCGATGATGGACGACCAGGTTTTCGACTTCGCCGTGGTCGGCGCGGGCATGGCCGGCGCCTCGGTGGCCTGGCGGCTGGCGGGGGCGGGCGCCTCGGTCCTGGTGCTGGAGCGGGAGCCGCAGCCCGGCTACCACTCGACAGGCCGCTCGGCCGCGATGTTCATGGAAAGCTATGGCACCGCGCAGATCCGCGCGCTGACGCGGGCCAGCCGCGCCTTCTACGACGCGCCGCCCGAAGGCTTTTGCGAACACGCGCTGCTGCAGCCGCGCAGCGTGCTCTACGTGGGAACGGCCGGCCAGGAGGCGCAGCTCGATGACGCCCTGGCCATGTACCGCCGCGATGGCCTGCGCGCCGAGCGCATCGATGCGCGCCAGGCCTGCGCCCTGGTGCCCTGCCTGGACGAGGCGCGGCTCGCGGGCGCGGTGCACGACCTCGATGCCATGGACATCGACGTGGCCGGGCTGCACCAGGGATTCCTGCGCGGCATGGCGCGCGCCGGCGCCCGCCTGCGCTGCGGCGCCGAACTGGCGGGCGCCGAACGCGATGGCCAGGGCCTGTGGACACTGACGCTGCACGACGGCACCCCGGTGCGCGCGCGCGCCGTGGTCAATGCCGCGGGCGCCTGGGCCGATGCCGTGGCGCGGCTGTGCGGCGCCCGGGCCCTGGGCATCGAGCCCCGGCGCCGCACGGCCTTCACCTTCGCCGCGCCCGAAGGCGAGGCCATCCATGGCTGGCCTGCCGTGATCGGCGTGGACGAGAGCTTCTACTTCAAGCCCGACGCGGGCCAGCTGCTGGGCTCGCCCGCCAATGCCGACCCCGTGGCGCCGCACGACGTGGTGGCCGAAGAGCTGGACGTGGCCATCGGCATAGACCGCATCGAGTCCCTGACCCGCCTGCGCATCCGCCGGCCGCGCCATGTCTGGGCCGGGCTGCGCAGCTTCGCGCCCGACGGCGACTTCGTCATCGGCTGGGATGCGCGGTGCCAGGGCTTCTTCTGGCTGGCCGGGCAGGGCGGCTACGGCATACAGACGGCGGCCGGCGCCTCGGCCGCCGCCGCCGCGCTGCTGATGCACGCGCCACTGCCCGGCGAACTGCTGGCCCAGGGCGTCGATGCCGCGCGGCTGAGTCCGGCGCGCTTCTCGGCATGACGGCCCTTTGCCTTCGCCTTTTCAACCCGCGGACACCATAGAACACAAGGAGACAGCCATGGGTGCATTCAAGGAAGTGGGCCGGATCGCCGGTGCCTTCGTCGGCGTCATCGTCGGGGCGGGCTTTGCCTCGGGGCAGGAGATATTGCAGTTTTTCGCAGGCTTTGGCGCCATCGGCCTGCTGGGCTGCCTGGTGGCCGGGCTGGCCTTCGTCTTCCTGTCCATGGCGTTCTCGACCATGGGCCAGCGCCTGCGCTCCGGGTCGCACAAGGAGGTGGTGCAGGCCCTGCTGGGCCGGCATGCGGGCCTGGTGTTCGATGTGCTGATCACCTTCTTCCTGTTCGCCATCACCGTGGTCATGCTGGCCGGCGCGGGCTCGCTGCTGCACCAGTGGCTGGGCTTGCCCGAGGTCTGGGGCAGCGTGCTGGCCACCGTGGCCACGGTGCTCATCGTCTGCCTGGACGTGGGCCGGGTGATCGCCTTCATCGGCGCGGTCACGCCGCTGCTGATGCTGATGACCGTGCTGGTGGCCGGCTATGTGCTGGCGACACCCCATGCCGACATGGCCGCGCTGGAGGCGGCCGCCGCGGCCCAGCCCCGCGGCGCGGGCCACTGGCTGGTGGCGGCGCTGCTCTATGTCTCCTACAACGTGGTGGCCGGCATGCCTTTCTTGGTGATCACGGGCGGCCAGGCCAGCTCGCGCCGCGTGGCGCTGTGGGGCGGCGTGGCGGGCGGGCTGCTGCTGGGCCTGCTGATGTTCCTGATCGCGGCCGCCATGTACTTGCGCATGGACACGCTGGGCGGCCTGTCCATGCCCATGCTGTCGCTGGCCACGCAGATCGCGCCCTGGCTGGGGCATCTGATGTCCCTGGTCATCTTCGGCATGATCCTCAACACGGCCGTGGGCATGCTCTATGCCTTCGTGGCGCGGCTGGTGCCTGCGGGCACGCCGCGCTTTCGCTGGAGCACGGCCGCGGCGGGCGTGGCCGCGCTGGGCGGCAGCTTCGCAGGCTTCATCACGCTGGTGGGCATGGTCTATCCGGTGTATGGCTACATCGGCTTCGCGCTCATGGCCTGTGCCCTGGCCGGCTGGCTGCGCATGGGGCGCGGGCCGGCGCCCCGGCCCGATCTGCGCGGCACCTGAGCCGCTGCCTGCGCGCCCCCGGCCACGCGCATGGGCGGCCCTAGAATCGTGCGGTCGCCAGCCCCCATCCGCCCGCTTCATGCCCAGACCCCGCCCCCTGCCAGACCCCGTCCTCGCCGCCGTGCTGCCGGGCGCCCGCACGGCAGCCGCCCTGCCGGCGGGCAAGCACGAGGTGGGCGCCAAGCTGCGCAAGGCACGCAAGGAGCGCGGCCTGACGCTGCAGCAGGTGGCCGAAAGCAGCGGCCTGGCCGTGTCCACCGTCTCCAAGGCCGAACGCGGCCAGATCGCGCTGAGCTACGAGAAGGTGCTCAAGCTCGGCGGCGCGCTGGACATCGACATGGCGCGGCTGTTCATGGTCGGCGATGCGCCGGTGGCGCCGGATGCGCCCACCGTGGTCAAGGACCGCTTCGCGGACGTGCAGGGCTACGAGACCGAGCAGTACGTCTACAGCGTGCTGTGCGGCGCCTTCCCGGGCAAGAAGATGCAGCCCCTGGTGGCCGTGATCAATGCGCGCGAGGCCGGTGATTTCTCCGAGACCATCCGCCATCCCGGGCAGGAGTTCGTGATGGTGCTGTCCGGACGGGTGCGCATCCTGTTCGAGAACGGCGAATCGGTGGAACTGGGCCGCCACGAGGTGGCCTACTTCGACAGCGGCGTGGGCCATGTCTACGTGAGCCTGAGCCGCCAGCCCGCCCGGGTCGTCTCGGTCTGCTCCTGAAGGGGGAATCCTCGTCGCGGGCAGGACCGGTCCGGAGTTCCTACAATCTGCGCCCATGAGCCTGCCCCAGTACACCCGCGCCAAAGAGCTGCCCGCCACCCTTGCCCAGCGCCTCGTCATCCTCGACGGCGCCATGGGCACCATGATCCAGCGCTTCAAGCTGGGCGAAGCCCAGTACCGGGGCGAGGGCTACGCGGGGCCCGGCAGCGCGGGGGATCGCTTCAAGGACTTCCCGCACGACGTCAAGGGCAACAACGAGCTGCTGTCGCTCACCCGCCCCGACGTGATCCGCGACATCCACGAGAAATACCTGGCGGCCGGCGCCGACCTCATCGAGACCAATACCTTCGGCGCCACCACGATCGCGCAGGAGGACTACCACATGGCCGAGCTGGCCCGCGAGATGAATCTCAGGAGCGCCCAGCTGGCGCGCGCGGCCTGCGACAAGTACAGCACGCCCGGGCATCCACGCTACGTGGCCGGCGCCCTGGGCCCCACGCCCAAGACGGCCAGCATCAGCCCCGACGTGAACGACCCGGGAGCGCGCAACGTGAATTTCGAGCAGCTGCGCCAGGCCTACCTGGAGCAGACGCTGGCGCTGATCGAGGGCGGCGCCGACGTCATCCTGGTCGAGACCATCTTCGACACGCTCAACGCCAAGGCCGCGCTGTTCGCGGTGGACGAGGCCTTCGAGCAAAGCGGCGAATGCCTGCCCATCATGATCAGCGGCACGGTGACCGATGCCTCGGGCCGCATCCTGTCGGGCCAGACCGTCACCGCCTTCTGGCACAGCGTGCGCCATGCGAACCCGCTGTCCATCGGCCTGAACTGCGCGCTGGGCGCGGCGCTGATGCGACCCTATGTCCAGGAGCTGAACAAGGCCGCGCCCGAGACCTTCATCAGCTGCTATCCGAATGCCGGCCTGCCCAACCCCATGAGCGACACCGGCTTCGACGAGACGCCCGAGGTCACCAGCCGCCTGGTGCACGAGTTCGCGGCCGAGGGGCTGGTCAACATCGTCGGCGGCTGCTGCGGCACCACGCCCGACCATATCGGCGCCATCGCCAGGGCCGTGGCCAGCACGCCCGCGCGCCGCCTGTTCTACCCCGCCGAGGCCTGATGTGAGCGCCCCGATGCCGCCCGTTGCGCCTGCCGCCAACGGCGTGGCATCGCCCGCGCCCGTGGGCATGCCGCCGGCCGCAGGCGGCGTGCCGCCTGTCCAGGCCTCCACCCCGCCGCAGGCGGCGCCTGCCGCCACGGCGGTGCGCTGGTCGGCCGAGATGCTGCAAAGCCTGCGCCTGCAGGCCTTCGAGCAACTGGTGGCCCAGCTCGCGCGCCAGGTCCAGGCCAGCCCCGGGGCGCCGCCGCCGCAATGGCCGGCCAGCGGGGTGTCCGAGACCTTGGCCAAGGTGCTGCAGGCGCTGCTGGAGCAGGTGGCGACACAGCAGGGCCGGACCTTGCAACTGCTGGCCTCCCAGCCGGGCTCCGCGGCGCTGATGCAGGCATTGGCGGCCTCGGCCAAGGGCGAGGCGCCTGCGTCCGCCACGGCCGCCAAGAACCCCACGGCCCCCACCTCCGCCCAGGGCACGCCCCCTGCGCCGCCGCAAGGCCCTGCGCAGACCGGGCAGCAGCCCGCGGCGCCAGCGCCAGCCATTGCTGCGCAGGCACCGGCAGCCCGCCCTGCGCTGCCGGCTGCCGCCTTGGCGCAGGCGGCCATCGCCACGGCCGCCGTGGCCGATCTGGCGCCCTCGGCGGTGGCGGTGCAGGGGCCACCGGCCGTGGCCGGGTTGGCGGCGGCTGCGCCGCAGTTTCCGGCCGCGGCACCGGCAGCGGCGGCGTCCAGCGCGCCGCCGGCGCTGCCCGCACGGGCACTGCCCGCGCTGCAGACCTGGTGGGTCCAGCAGGGCGTGCTGATGACGGCGCAGGGCGAGCGCGGCTTCACGCTGAGCCTGCAGGTGCCCCAGGCCTGGGCCCAGGCCCAGGGAGCGGCCCTGGCGCAGGTGGCGCCCCTGCCGCCTGCGCCTGCCGGCGGGGCGGCCCCGGCAGCGCTGGCCGCCGGCCTGCCGCCGGGCCTGTCCGCCACGGGGGCGGGCGTGCGGCTGCCGCCCGAGTTGCCGCTGCAGGCGCTGGCCTCGGGTCCTGTGGCCATCGTGGTGCAGCCGCGCGACGAGCCCGGATTGCGCACCAGCGCCCTGCTGCTGCTGGAGCTGCAGCCCCTGCGGCAGGCCGGAGCGCCGGTGGCGCCGGCCGGGCCCTTCGTGGCCCTGCCGCCCGCCATGGCGCAGGAAATGCAGCAGCTGCTGCAAAACCGTGGCGATCCCTGGCTGCAGATGGCCGTGGCCCAGAACGCGGGCGCCCTGCCGCGCGAGCGCAGCGGCCACCAGTCCCATCTGTGCACCACGGCGGGCTGCCAGTACGAAGGGCGGGCACCCTGCGTCCAGCCGTTTTGCAGCGAGATGAACCGGCTGTGGGGCGTGGCGCGCGCCGAGCGCCGGCTCTGACAAGCTGACCGTTCCTGACGGCGGCGTGGTCATCGCTGCCGCCTGCTTTCATAATGCAGCAGCCGCCCGCCTTCCGCGCGGGTGACGTCTTTGTCCGGCATGTGCGGCGAATCTGCCGCGATCTTCGTGCCGGATGTGCCCAAGTCGCGGCAGCCTTCGGCCTGCCGCGCACCGCCAGCGCCACCGCCACGGTGGCCTTTTCGCCGCCGCCACCGGCCCCCGGGCCTGGCCGGTGTTTGCCATCCCTCACCGACAGGAACCTTCACAGGATGCGTTGTACTTCCCGCCTGACCCTTGCTTCTCTCGCGCTCGCCGCGGCCCTGCCCGCTGCCGCGCAATCCAATGTGACCATCAGCGGCTACCTCGATGCCGGCGTGTTCCGGGACTACGACAAGACCAGCAAGCTGGGAACGATTCAGCGCAGCAACCTGGCCATTGCCGGCTTCGAGGACCTGGGCGGCGGCCTGAAGGCCACGTTCCGCCTGAGCACGCGCTTCGACCTGGACACGGGGCTGACCGAGGACTATCCCAAGAAGCCTTTCTGGCATGACGAGTCCACCGTGGGCCTGCAGGGCGCCTGGGGCCATCTGCGCCTGGGCCGCGCGCTCAGCGCCATGTGGAGCCAGGAGTGGCAGTTCGACCCCTGGAGCAACTTCAACCGCATCGCCTCGCCGGCCTGGCAGATGGCCCACTACCTGACGCCCACGGACCGCGCCAGCAACAACGGCTCTCCCGAGTACGGCCGCATGGCCAACGGCGTGTTCTACGACTCGCCCAAGTTCGGCGGCTTCTCCGTGCACCTGAGCGCCTCGCCCGAGCGCACCGAGGCGCCGGGCCGCCAGGGCCGCGCGCGCTCGGTCTCGTTCAATTACGACCGGGGCCCGGTGGCGGCCATGCTGGCCCACGAGCGCAACGGCAGCGGCGACACCGACCTGTACATGGGCGGCAAGTACCGCATCGGCGCGGCTGCGCTGATGCTGGCCTATGACCGCAGCAAGTCGGCCACGCCCGGCAACGGGCCGGAGAAGTCACGCATGGTGTCGCTGGGCGGGACCTACGGCATAGGCGCCACCACGCTCAAGGCCAGCTACGCGCGCCAGCGCCTGGACCGCGACACGAACAACATGGTGTCGCTGGGCGCGGAGTACAAGCTGTCCAAGCGCACCATGGTCTACGCGAGCCTGGGCCACCTGCGCTACGAGCGGCAGAGCCCGCGCACGGCCTTCGGCGTGGGCATGGCCCACGCGTTCTGAGGGCGGCGCGCGTGCCGTGCGTGGATGCAATGACTGGACTGGCGCAGGCAGCACACTAGAACATGTCCCACTGCCCGGTTCCGCGCTCGGCCCTGGTGCGCACGGCGCGGTGCGGCGGCGGCATGGCGTCATCCGATGGCAGCAGCGCCGTCAGTTCCACGCCCTGCTCCAGCTTGAAGATGCTCACGGCCTCCTGCAGCCCGTAGGCCTGCTCCTGCAGCGACTGGGCGGCTGCGGCGGCCTGCTCCACCAGGGCGGCGTTTTGCTGGGTGACCTGGTCCATTTGCGAGATGGCCTGGTTGATCTGCTCCAGGCCGGCCGTCTGCTCCTGGCTGGCGGCGGTGATCTCGCCCATGATGTGGGTCACGTTGCGCACGCTGCTCACGATCTCCTGCATGGTCTGGCCGGCCTGCAGGACCAGGGCCGAGCCGTCGCTGACCTTGCCGCTGGAGTCCTCGATCAGCCGCTTGATGTCCTTGGCCGCCTCGGCGCTGCGCCGCGCCAGCATGCGCACCTCGCCCGCCACCACGGCGAAGCCGCGGCCCTGCTCGCCGGCGCGCGCCGCTTCCACGGCCGCGTTCAGCGCCAGGATGTTGGTCTGGAAGGCAATGGAGTCGATGACGCCGACGATGTCGGCGATCTGGCCCGAGGCGGCCTGGATGGCATCCATGGTGTCGACCACCTGCGAGACCACGTCGCCGCCCTTGGTCGCGACCTCCGAGGCCGACAGCGCCAGCTCGTTGGCATGGCGTGCGTTGTCGGCATTCTGGCGCACGGTCGAGGTCAGCTCCTCCATGGAGGCGGCCGTCTGCTCCAGCGAGCTGGCCTGCTGCTCCGTGCGCGCCGACAGGTCGTTGTTGCCCGAGGCAATCTGGCTCGATGCGGTGGCGATGGAGTCGGTGCTCATGCGCACCCGGCTCACGATCTGCCCCAGGCTCGCGTCCATGCGTTGCAGCGCCTGCAGCAGTTGCCCCGTCTCGTCCTGGTCGCGGGATGAGATGTGGCAGGTCAGGTCGCCGCTGGCCACGGCCTGCGCCACCTTGACCGCATCGCCCAGCGGGCGCGCGACGGCCCGCGCGATCGCCAGGGCCAGCACCACGCCCAGGGCCACGCTGCAGGCCAGCAGGCCCAGCACCCAGCTGCGCGCGCTTTCATAGAGCGCGTTGGCCTGCTCGTTGGCCTGGGTTGCGCCGTCCTGGTTGGCCTGCACCATGCGGTCCACGAGTTCGTAGAGGCTGCGGCTGATCCTGAACGACTCGCCCTGTATCGTGTCCATGGCGTCGCTGGTGTGCAGGCTGCGCGACAGCTGCATGATGCGCGGATGCTGTCTGGCATACAGCGCCAGCAGCTCGCCCAGCTCGCGGTAGGCCTGCTGCTCCTGCGGCGTCTGCGCAAAGCGCGCATAGGCTGCGTAGTCGTTCATGATGCGCTGCCACAGCCCGTCCATGACTTTCTCGAAGTCGGCCATGTCGCTCTCGATTTCCGAGATCACATGCTGCAGTTCGTTGACGCGGTAGCGTGCCACGGCCGCGCGGATGTCGAGCACGAGGCGCGACGAGGGCATCCAGCGCGTGGCGATCTCGGTGGAGGCCTGGTTGATCCGGCCCAGCTGCATCACGGCATACAGGCTCAGGAGAATGGTCAGCATCAGCACGGCCAGAAAGGCCAGCAGCAGTTTGGTGGAAATGCGAAGGTTGCGAAAGGCTTGCATGGCGAATATCCGTTGCCCGTCGTCGGGCGAGGGGGCTGTCGGGTCCATGGGCCCGCGGCAGGGCAGGGCGTGGCCACCCGGCCTGGCGCGGAGCCGGCAGGACCTGGGCATCGAAAAGGAAGTGGGCAGGGGAGGGGTCAGGGCGGAAACCAGCCCGAAGTCCGGCAGACCCGGGTCACGCAGTGCAGTCTGCGCGGCAGGGCAGGGGGCTGCCACAGGCAGGCTGTGGTTCGCACCAAGGAACGGGGTAGGAATATTCTGAGTTTCACGCCCCGGATGAGACTGCTTTCCCCATTTTTGGGCAATCGGACTGGTCTGAAAAACGCCGTGTCCGGCGTGCGCCGCGCAAGGGCTTTCTCAGACCACGCCCTGGTCCCTGAGCGCCTGCCGCTGGCGCGCATCCAGCCCCAGGCGCTCGGCCAGCACTTCGTCGGTGTGCTGGCCCAGGGCCGGCGGCGCATGGCGCAGCGTGGCCGGGGTGTCTGAAAGGCGCAACGGGCTGGCCGTGGTCACCACGCGGTTGATGGTCTCTCCCTCGGGGGGCTGGGCGCCGGGGTAGCGCTCCTGCTCCACGCGCAGGCCGCGCGCCTGCACCTGCGCATCATCGAAGGCCTGGCCGATGTGGTTGATGGGGCCGCAGGGCACGGCCTTGTCCTGCAGCAGGGCGATCCAGTCGGCCGTGGCGCGGGTGCGCGTGAGGGCGGCCATCAGCGGGATCAGCGTGTCGCGGTGGATGACGCGGCCGGCGTTGGTGGCAAAGCGCCCGTCGCGCGCCCAGTCCACGCCCGCGGCCTCGCAAAAGCGCGCGAACTGGCCGTCGTTGCCGATGGCCAGCAGCATGTTCCCGTCGGCCGTGGGAAAGTCCTGGTAGGGCACGACGCTGGGGTGGGTGTTGCCCTGGCGGCCCGGCACATGGCCGGTGTTCAGGTAGCCCGCGCCCTGGTTGGCGAGCACGGCCATGGCCACGTCCAGCAGGGCCATGTCGATGTGCTGGCCGCGCCCCGTGCGGTGGCGGGCCTCCAGCGCGCCCAGGATGGCGGTGGTGGCGTACATGCCCGTGAACAGGTCGATCACGGCCACGCCCACGCGCATGGGGCCGCCGCCGGGCTCGGTGTCGGCGCGGCCCGTGATGCTCATGAGGCCGCTCATGGCCTGTACCAGCAGGTCGTAGCCGGCGCGCGGCGCATACGGCCCGGTCTGGCCGAAGCCCGTGACCGAGCAGTAGATCAGGCGCGGGTTCAGCGCGCTCAGCGAGCCGTAGTCCAGCCCGTAGCGCTTCAGCCCCCCGGTCTTGAAGTTCTCGACCAGCACATCGCTTTGCATGGCCAGCGCGCGGATCAGGCGCTGGCCTTCGGCCGTGGCCATGTCCACGGTGACCGAGCGCTTGTTGCGGTTGCAGGCCGCGAAGTAGACGGCATGGTCGGAGGGCCGGCCATCGGCGCCGGGAAAGAAGGGCGGGCCCCAGTGGCGCGTGTCGTCGCCCTCGCCGGGCTTTTCGATCTTGATCACGTCGGCCCCCATGTCGGCCAGGTTCTGGGTGCACCAGGGGCCGGCCAGCACGCGCGACAGGTCGAGCACGCGCAGGTGGCCCAGGGCGGTGCCTTGGGAAGAGGAAGGGGGGCAAGTGGACATGGGCAGCGTGGTTTCCCGGACAGAAGATCCATCCTAAGACGCCGCGCGGGCGCCCGGCTTCGCATTTGTGGAAGCTGGCGTTTGCACTGACGCCCGGTGCACGGCGCAGGGGGGCGGCGCTTCCTACAATGGCGGCCATGGCCATGCATTTCGATCTTGTGGATCTGCGCCTCATGGTGCACATCGCCGACGCCAACAGCAT
Source organism: Comamonas sp. (assembly GCA_041984925.1). Lineage (GTDB taxonomy): Bacteria > Pseudomonadota > Gammaproteobacteria > Burkholderiales > Burkholderiaceae_C > Comamonas. Next base: position 5,510 of record JBHIXF010000027.1, on the reverse strand, counting down.
GACGCGCGGCGCGGAGCTTTCCTTCATCTCCCTGCCCGCGGCCAGCACGCGCATCAAGAACCTGGAGGAGAGCATCGGCACCAAGCTGCTGTACCGCACCAGCCAGGGCGTGACGCTGACGCCGCCCGGCCAGGCCTTCGTGACCCATGCGCGCATGGTGCTGGGCCAGATCGAGCACCTGCGCGGCGACATGCAGGAGTACGTGCGCGGCATCAAGGGCCATGTGCGGGTGTTCGCCAACACCACGTCCCTCGGCGAGTTCCTGCCGCCCGTGCTGCGCCACTACCTGCGCCGCAATCCCGACGTGAACATCGACCTGCGCGAGCGCCTGTCCCACGACATCGTGCGCGCCGTGACCGAGGGCCAGACCGACATCGGCATCGTCGCCGGCCTGGTGCGCACCGAGAACCTGGAGACCCTGCCCTACCGGCGCGACCGCCTGGTGCTGGTCGTGCCGCGCGGCCATGCGCTGGACGGCGAGATGCAGATGGCCTTCGCCGACACGCTGGAGCTGGACCATGTGGGCCTGCACGAGTCCAGCGCCATCCATGCCTTCCTGCGCCAGGCCAGCGACCAGCTGCACCGGCCCATCAAGCAGCGCATCCAGGTCGGCAACTTCGAGACGGCCTGCCGCATGATCGAGGCCGGCGTGGGCGTGGGCGTGCTGCCCGAGTCGGCCGCCAGCCGCCATGCGCAGTCCATGGACATCGCCATCGTGCCGCTGTCCGACGCCTGGTCGGTGCGCGAGATGCAGATCTGCGTGCGCAGCCTGGAGGCCCTGCCGTCCTTCGCCCAGGAACTGGTGGAGCTGCTGGTGGCCGACGCGCAGGGCCGGCTCATGCTGGAGTAGCTGCCGGCCAACAGCAGTCCGCCGACAGCCGCCCGTTCAGTCGGCCTGGGCCGTGTCCTGGTCCAGCGTGGTCGGTGCCAGCCAGTACTTGAAGGTGCCGGTGGCCGTGGCCACCAGCTTGCCGTCCTCGTCCAGCAATTGCGCCGCGCAGCTGCACAGGCTGCGGCTGGCGTGCACGACCCAGCCCTCGGCCAGCAGCGCGCCCTTGCCCGGACGGTGGAAGCGGCTGCTCATCTCCACCGTCACGGCGGTCTGCGAGGGGGCGCCCGGCAGCTCGCCCGCGGCGCGCGACATCACGGAGTCCAGCAGGGTCATGAGCACGCCGCCGTGCGCGGCGGGCAGCTGGTTGAGCAGTTCCTCGCGCAGGTGCGGCAGGCGCACATGGACCTTGCCGGGCGGCGCCGGCACCTGCGAGGCGCCGATCAGGCGCATGAAGGCGCTGCGGTCGGGGGCCGGCGTGCTCATGCCGCGCGCGCATCGCGCACCATGTTGCGCGCGATGATGAGCTGCTGGATCTGCGTCGTGCCCTCGTACAGGCGGAACAGCCGCACGTCGCGGTAGAAGCGCTCGATGCCGAACTCGGCCAGGTAGCCCGAGCCGCCCAGGATCTGCACGGCGCGGTCGGCCACGCGGCCCACCATCTCGGTGGCGAACATCTTGCAGCAGGAGGCCTCGGTGGACACGTTGCGGCCCTCGTCGCGGCGGCGCGCGGCGTCGATCACCATGCACTCGGCCGCATACAGCTCGGCCTGGCTGTCGGCCAGCATGGCCTGCACCAGCTGGAACTCGCAGATGGGCTGGCCGAACTGCTTGCGCTGCAGCGCGTAGTCCAGCGCGTCGCGCAGGATGCGCCGGGCCACGCCCACGCTCACGGCCGCGATGTGGATGCGGCCCTTGTCCAGCACCTTCATGGCGGTCTTGAAGCCCTGGCCTTCCTTCAGGCCGATGAGGTTGGCGGCCGGCACGCGCACGTTGTCGAAGAACACGTCGCAGGTGTGCGCCCCTTTCTGTCCCATCTTCACGTCGTTCTTGCCGAAGCTGATGCCCGGCGACTTCGCATCCACGATGAAGGCCGAGACACCGCCCGCGCCCTTGTGGGCCGGGTCGGTGCGCGCCATCAGCGTGAACATGCCCGCATGCGGCGCATTGGTGATGAAGCGCTTGCTGCCGTTGACCACGTAGTGGTCGCCATCCCCGTCACTGTGGCGAGTGGCCGTGGTGCGCAGCGAGGCCGCGTCCGAGCCGGCCTCGGGCTCGGTCAGCGCGAACGAGGCCATGATCTCGCCCGTGGCGAGGCGGGGCAGCCAGGCTGCCTGCTGCTCGGGCGTGCCGTCGATGAGGATGCCCTGCGAGCCGATGCCCACGGTGGTGCCGATCACCGAGCGGAAGGCCGGCGCGGTCTGGCACAGCTCGAAGAGCACGCGCACCTCTTCCTCCATGGTCAACTCCAACCCGCCGAACCGTTCGGGAATGGTCATGCCGAACAGGCCCAGCTCGCGCATCTCCTGCACGATGGACTCGGGGATCTCGTCGGTCTCGGCCACTTCGTTCTCGGCGGGCACCAGGCGCTCGCGCACGAAGCGGCGCACGCTGTCCAGCAGGGCTTCGAGGGTTTCTTGGTCGCGGATCATTGGCGGTGTTCTCTCTCTGCGAAATCAAAGGGCATCGGCCGTGCCGAGGACGGCGGTGGACTGGCTGGACAGCGTGCCGCCATTGCCATGGACCACGGCCGTGTGGTGGCGCGCCAGCTGGCGCTGGCCGGCCTGGCCGCGCAGCTGGCGCACGGCCTCGATCAGCGCGAAGATGCCGTACATGCCCGGGTGCACGCAGGACAGGCCGCCGCCGTTGGTGTTGACGGCCAGCCGCCCGCCGGGCGCGATGCCGCCGTTTTCCACGAAGGCGCCGCCTTCGCCCTTGGCGCAAAAGCCCAGGTCCTCCAGGAACATGAGGGTGTTGATGGTGAAGGCGTCGTACAGCTGTGCCATGTCCATGTCGGCGGCCGTGAGCCCCGCCATGGCGAAGGCCTGGGCGCCCGACTGCGAGGCCGCCGTGGTGGTCAGGTCGGGCATGCAGGAGATCTGGCGGTTCCAGATCGCCGTGGCATTGCCCAGCACGTAGACCGGGGGCCGGGGCAGGTCGCGCGCGCGGTCGGACCGCACCAGCACGATGGCGCCGGCGCCGTCGGTGACCAGGCAGCAGTCGCGCACGCCCAGGGGGCTGGCGATGGGGCGGGCCGAGAGCACATCCTCGATGGTCAGCGGGTCGCGCATGAAGGCCTCGGGATTGCGCTGGGCCCAGGCGCGCGCGGCCACGGCCACCTCGGCCAGCTGCTCGCGCGTGGTGCCGAACTCGTGCATGTGGCGCGCTGCCGCCAGCGCATAGGCGGTGACGGGCAGCACGGGCTCGTAGGGGAACTCGTAGGGCTGCGGGTCCAGGAAGCGCCGCGCCGCCTGGCCTTCCTTGCGCCCGAAGGTGGCCGAGCGCTGGGCGCTGCCATAGCACACCAGCACGGCCTTGCACTGGCCGGCCTGAAGCGCGCGGATGGCGGGCAGCAGGTGGGCGATGAAGCTGCTGCCGCCGATCATGGTGCCGTCCACGTAGGTCGGGTTGATGCCCAGGTGCTCGATCACGGGCATGGTCCACATGCTGGCGTTGACGCTGCAGGTGGCCAGGCCGTCGATGTCCTGCATGGTCAGGCCCGCATCGGCCACGGCCGCGTGGGCGGCGCGCGCCAGCAGGGTCATGTCGTCCATGCCGGGCGCTTCGCCGCAGCCGTAGGTGGCGGCGCCGGCGATGGCCACGCGCCCGCGCAGGGGGCGGTTCACGGCGGCGGCGTCCAGGGTGGGTTGGGGAATGCGCGCGTTCATGCGGCACCTCCCTGCTGCGTTTCCTGGCGCGGCTGGAACAGCACCAGGCCGCGCCCGTCCTTGTGCGCCACATGGGCCTGCACGCGCTGGCCGATGCGCACCTCCTCGGGGGCGATGCCTTCCACGCGGCCCATCATGCGCACGCCTTCGTCCAGGTCGATCAGGGCCACGTTGTAGTTGCCGCCCGCGTCGGGCTTGCGCGCGATGGTGGAGGTGGAATAGACCGTGCCCTGGCCGCTGGCGCGCACCCAGCGCAGCGGGCTGGCGCCGCAGTGCGGGCACAGCTCGCGCGGGGTGAATACATGGCGCTCGCACTGCGGGCACTGCTGCAGGCAGAAGCGGCCGGCATCGAGCTCGGCCTGGTAATGGGTCTGGGCACTGAGGTGCATGGGCGGGGTTTCCGTTCTCGGTGTTCTCTGTGTGCTTGGCGCTGCGCCCGGCACGCGGGCGCAGCGGCTGCCTGCCAGCATGCCCGCATCGCGGGGCCGCTTCAATTCGCCAATCTGGAAGGGTGGCTTCACCAGTGCCGGCGCCCGGCTGTCAACCCAGGGTTGCTGCCTAGGCGGGCCGGCGGGCACGGCTGCTATGGTGTTTGTGCATTCCCGGCTTTTCTTCATACCCGCCCTGCGCCGCCTGCCGGTGCACCGAGGGCGCGCCGCCGCTTTGGAGCAGGGCGGCGCCACGGCAAGGCCGGCAATGGCGCGCCGCACCCCGGCCCGTTCTCCGCTGCCGATCCCCACCCACCCAGGAGGTTTTTGCACATGACGGATACGCTGATCAAGGTCGATCTGACCCGCCCGCCCACCGACAACGAACAGGTGCACAACCGCTGGCACCCGGACATTCCCATGGCCTGCTGGGTCAACCCCGGCGATGAGTTCGTGCTCAAGCAAGGGCAGGTAGTTTTCATCCACAAAGTTGCAGTAGATAAAGATAGAATCGGTTGCGCCGGGCAATCTGGCGGGATCAGAGTTGGTATCTCCGATGCTGGGCACCAGTTTTGAGGCTGATATCCCGATGACCTCCGGCAGTTGTTGCAGTTCATTTTTTAAGCGTTCCGGGTCATTGCCCTGCAGGCGAATGTTCAAAATATTTTCAGTATTGAATCCAAGGTCAAAGTTCAAAGAATATTTATACTGCTGATATCCAATACTAATCGCCACAATAAAGCAAATGGACAATATGTACTGAAAGGTGATCAGGGCCTTGCGAACAGTAACGTGCTTAAATAATTTCAGTTTACTGATGTCTTTGATCACTTTAACCGGATCGATCCGGGAGAAGAACAGCGCCGGAAAAAATCCGGCCGCAAGCCCGACAGCTACGGCCAGCCCCAGGAAATAAAGGTAAACATTAGGCGGCGGCAAAAGAGAAAGGCGGTTAAAGAAATTGGGTTCTATGCTCAAAAAGTGTGGTCGGATCAGCAAAAAAAGGAAAAAGGAAAAGAGTAGAGAAAAAACGGCGATCAATACCGATTCCAGAATAAACTGGAGGAATACCTGTCTGGCGGAGGCCCCGATCACTTTGCGGATCCCTACTTCTCTGGAACGCCGCAAAGCGCGCGCAACCGAAAGATTGGTATAATTAAAACAGGCGGAGGCGATCACTACAAATGCCAGACCGGCCAGGAACCAAATAAAGGACCGATCGATATGATAGCCCACCTGGTTGGATAGCTTTTGGCTGATCACTAATTCACGCATAGGTTGAAGGCTCATTTGGATGTTCCCTTCGGATTTTTGACGCTGATTTTCTTCTTGGCTGATTTGATCCAGTACCGACTGGATAGCGGC
>JBHIXF010000026.1:0-73254 GCA_041984925.1 Comamonas sp. | reverse complement strand
GCGGCACGGGGCTGCGAAATTGCATCGAATACGGTGGACCCGCCGCCATGCCGGCGGACAGGCCCGCGTTGAAGATTTCGTCGGGAAGCGGCTGCCGGCCCCGCACACCCCGGCCCGCCCGCGCGCGGAAAGGGCAAGGGCAAGGCAAGGGACAGGGGAGCCGCGTCGAGGACGGAGCGCAGCGCGGGCGCCGGCTCAGGCCTTCAGGGCAGCCGTGATGGGCAGGGGCGGGGCGCGTGCCAGGAAAAAGGCCCCCAGCATGCGTCCATCGCGCACGGCCGCACGGGGGGCGGGGGATGCCCGGTCTGCACATGGCAGGGGCAGGACGGGCGCGGCGGACGGACCCGCCAATCCGTCATGGTGCTGGTCCAGCAGCTGGCAGCCGGCCGGCCCATGGCTGTCGAACAGGGCATGGACCCAGTCGCTGGCAGGCTGGCCAGCCCGCGGCGCATCGCTGGCCAGGCCCGCGATGCTGCCCAGATGCACGACCCGGTGCATCTGCCCCAGCAAAGGCGCCAGCACCATGGCCAGCACCAGGGTCCAGGCCAGCAGCCAGGCCGGACGCGCCAAGCCACCGTCCGGCACATGCCGCAAGGCGTGTGCCGGCTCAGGGGCAGCGGGGCGGTACAAAGGCATGGGGGACGGGATGAAGCCAGGGCAAGCGCAAAGTGTATGCGCCGAAAACGCAAGCGGATTTCAAACGCCTGTCACGGACGGCCGGCAGGCGAAACCCTCAGGGCGGAACATCAATGCGGTCAGTGCGCGTGGCGCATTCCGCAGTACTTGCCAAGCGCCAGGCCCTTGCAATCGGCCTGCAGCTGTTTTTCGCATTGCTCGTGCCGGGTGCCGCCGGCAAGGCATTGGGCCGCGGCGTCGTGGGCCTTGGCCATGGCGCGGTGGCGCTCGATGTCGGCACGGGTATGGGCGTCGGGCTGGAATGCGCCCGCCTGCGCGCTGGGTTGCGGCTTGTTCTGCGCCGGAGCATGGTCGTGCGCACGGGCCTGCGCCGTCAAAAGCATGGCCGACAGCGCAGCGGCCAGGAAGGGAGAGGCAAAACGGAACGCGCCAAAGCTCATGCGAAATCCTGAAAAGGCAGACGGAACAATGAAAGAAGAAGAAGAAGAAGAAGAAGAACAGGTGGCCACCGCAGATGCCTTCATGCGCCAGCGGCAGGCCGTGGCCCGCCATCATCCGTGCGGCAGTCCTGGCACAGACCTGTGACCGATACGTCGATGGCCTGCCCCTGCAGGCCGCTGGCCGCCAGGGCCTGGCGCAGCTGCAGCAGGGCCGCCTGCAGCGGCTCTTCGGCCGCTGCGCCCAGCCGGAACGCGCTATGGCAGTCCGCACACTCGAAATGGGCCACAGCCCCGGCATCCTGCAAGTGCCCCTGCACCAGCAGGCAGTAGCGCGCCACGCGCGCCGCGTCCACGCTGCGGCGCAGGACGCCGGCTGCCGCCAGCCGGTCGAGCAGGCGGTAGACGGTGACACGGTTGACCTGCAGGCCCTGGGCATGCAGCGCGGCCTCCACCTGCGCCTCGCTCAGCAGCACATCGGCGCGGCGCTCCCACAACGCCAGCACGGCCAGCGTGGCGCGGGTGGCACGCATGCCGGCGGGCACAAGCGAGGAAGCGGCAGAGGACATGGGACAGGCAGGGTGTGGACGGCATTATCGCAACCGGGTTGCATTATGCCCGCAAACGGTGCCCTGCCGGCGGCATTTCAGCCCTTGAGCCAGCGCGCAAAGGCACCCCGGAATTTCTGCACCTTGGGCCCCACCACATAGGCGCAGTAGCCCTGGTTGGGGTGGTTGAGAAAATAATCCTGGTGGTAGTCCTCGGCCGGCCAGTAGCTGGCCAGCGGCTGGACCTCGGTCACGATCGGCGCGTCATAGGCCCCTGCGGCCTGCAGCTCGTCGATCAGCGTGCGCGCCACCTCGGCCTGCTTTTCGTGCGTGGTGTAGATGCCGCTGCGGTACTGCGTGCCCACGTCGTTGCCCTGGCGGTTCAACGTGGTCGGGTCATGCGTGCCGAAGAACACGGACAGCAGCTCGCGCAGCGGGATCACCGCCGGATCGAACTGCACGCGCACCACTTCGGCATGCCCGGTTTCGCCGGTGCAGATGTCTTCGTAGCTGGGGTGGTCCAGGTGTCCGTTGGCATAGCCGCTTTGCACATCGACCACGCCGCGCACGCGGTCGAAGACGGCCTCGGTGCACCAGAAGCAGCCGCCAGCCAGGTAAATGGTTTCCGTCGTCATGTCGCTTTCTCCAAAAAAATCGATCGCATCATCCACGCCACGCCGTTCTTGCGACAAGGCAGGTGACGGCGGCCGCATCTGCGGTTAGGATAACTAACCCGCCAGTCATTAATTTTCCGTGTCCCCATCCACCCCCTCTTCCCAGGCTGCGCCAGAGCCCGGCAGCAAACGCAGCCGGCGCAAGCAGGAGCGCCCCGGCGAACTGCTGCAGGCCGCCCTCGACCTCTTCGTCGAGAAGGGCTATGCGGCCACGCGCGTCGAGGAGGTGGCGGCCCGCGCGGGCGTGTCCAAGGGCACGCTGTTCCTCTATTTCGCGAGCAAGCAAGAGCTTTTCAAGGCCGTGGTGCGCCACAGTATCGCGGGACGCTTTGCCGAATGGAGCGAAGAGCTCGACAACTACTGCGCGCCTTCCAGCGATCTGCTGCGCTACTGTTTCAACACCTGGTGGGAGCACATCGGCAACACCAAGGCCTCGGGCATCACCAAGCTCATGCTCAGCGAGTCCGGCAATTTCCCTGAACTGGCGCAGTTCTACCAGCAGGAGGTGGTGCTGCCCGGCCACACGCTGATCAAGCGCATCCTGCAGCGCGGCGTGGAGCGCGGCGAGTTCCGGCCCATGGATCTCGATCTTGCCGTGCATTGCGTGGTCGCGCCGATGATGTTCCTCACGATCTGGAAGCATTCCCTGGGCGGCTGCATACCGCCCGGCGACTTCGCTCCCGAAGCCTTCATCGCCGTACAGGTCGACAACCTGCTGCACGGCCTGTGCACTGGCGCCAGCCTGCCGCCCACCCGACCTACCCCTACCCCCACACCTTGCGCACCATGAAGCGTCGAACCGGCTGGTTGATTGGCCTTGTGATCATTGCGGCCATCGCTGCCAGCGTATGGCGCGCCGCCTCCACGCGCGGCGCCAGGCAGCAGGCCATCGCGCAGGCCGCGCAGCCGCAGGAGCTGCCGGTGCGCATCGCGGCCCGGGAGGTGATCGTGCTGCAGCCGCGCCCGCTGACGCTGGCCGTGCCGGTCAGCGGCGTGGTCCAGGCCGTTCGCAGCGCCGTGGTCAAGGCCTATGTGGCGGGCGAGTTGCGAGGGCTGTCCGTGCGCGAAGGCGACAGCGTGCGCAAGGGACAGGAGCTGGCGCGCGTGGATGCCACCGAGGCCGATGCACGCTGGCGCCAGGCCCGCCAGCAGGCGGACGCGGCCCAGGCCCAGCTGCAGCTTTCGCAGCGCCAGCACGACAACAACCAGGCCCTGGTCACCCAGGGCTTCATTTCAACGACGGCGCTGGCCACCTCGCAGTCCAATCTCGATGCCGCACGCGCGAATCTGGCGGCGGCACGGGCTGCGGCCGATGCGGCGCGCAAGACGGTCAGCGACACCGTGCTGCGCAGCCCCATGGACGGCCAGATCGCCCAGCGCCTGGTGCAGGACGGCGAGCGCGTCGGCGTGGAAACCAAGGTGCTGGAGATCGTCGACCCCACCGAGCTGGAGATCGTGGCCCAGTTGCCGCCGGCCGACTCGGTGCGCGTGCAGGTCGGGCAGGCCGCGTCGCTGCGCGTCCAGGGCGTGGCCGAAGGCCTGGACACCGTTGCGGCGCGCGTGGTGCGCATCAATCCCAGCGCGCAGGCCGGGTCGCGCACGGTGGCCGTCTACCTGCAGGTGCTGCCCCGGCAGCGCGGCGCTGCAGGGGCTGCGCCCATCCTGCGCCCGGGCCTGTTCCTGCAGGGGCAGATCATCACCGGGCAGACCGAGGAGCTGGCCGTGCCGCTGACCGCCTTGCGCACGGACCAGCCCCGGCCCTATGTGCAGTTGCTGCAGCCCGCGCAGGCCGGTGATGGCAAGGCCGCGCTGCGCGTGCAGCACCGCCAGGTCGAGGCCGGCAGCCAGAGCGCCCAGGACGGCATGACCTGGGTGGCAGTGCGCAGCGGCCTGCAGCCGGGCGACCGTGTGCTGGCCGGCAGCGTGGGCGGCCTGCGCGACGGCACGCTGGTGGAGCTGGACGGCACTGCGGCCGACGGCGCCGCGCCTGTGCCGGCGCCCGCTGGAGCCCGCTGACATGTGGTTCACGCGCGTCAGCCTGGCCAATCCGGTCTTTGCGACCATGCTCATGCTGGCCTTCGTGGTGCTGGGCGTGTTCTCCTACCAGCGCCTGAAGGTGGACCAGTTCCCCAACGTGGACTTCCCCGTGGTCGTGGTGTCGGTGGACTATCCGGGCGCGTCTCCCGAGATCGTCGAGGCCGAGGTCACCAAGAAGATCGAGGAAGGCGTCAACTCGATCGCCGGCATCAACGCGCTGACTTCGCGAAGCTACGAGGGCACCAGCGTCGTCATCATCGAATTCCAGCTGCACATCGATGGCCGCCGCGCGGCCGAGGATGTGCGCGAGAAGGTGGCCTCGGTGCGACCCAACCTGCGCGACGAGGTCAAGGAGCCGCGCGTGCTGCGCTTCGACCCGGCCAGCGCGCCGGTCTGGTCCGTGGCCGTGCGGCCCGACCCGGATGCCGGCGTGAAGCCGCCCGATGCCGTCGCCATGACGAGCTGGGCCGACCAGGTGCTCAAGAAGCGCCTGGAGAATGTGCGCGGCGTGGGCGCCGTCAGCCTCGTGGGCGCGACGCCGCGCGAGATCAACATCTACCTGCAGCCCGAGGCGCTGGAAGCCTATGGCATCACGCCCGACCAGGTGGTCTCGGCGGTGCGCAGCGAAAACCAGGACCTGCCGCTGGGCTCGATACGCTCGCGCGAGCAGGAGCGCGTGGTGCAGATCGATGCGCGCATGCAGCGGCCCCAGGATTTCGAGCGCATCATCGTCGCCCGGCGCGATGGCGCACCGGTGCGCGTGGGCCAGATCGCCCGCGTGCAGGACGGCGCACAGGAGCTGGAGACGGTGGCCCTGTACAACGGCGCGCGCACCCTGCTGCTGTCGGTGCAGAAAGCGCAGGACGAGAACACCATCGAAGTGGTCGACGGCCTCAACGCCACCCTCGAGGCCCTGGCCGCCGAGGTGCCGCCCGGCATGCGCCTGGAGACCATCGCCGACAGCGCGCGCCCGATCCGCGTGGCGGTGAACAACGTGCGCCAGACCTTGATCGAGGGCGCGGCGCTGACGGTGCTCATCGTCTTCCTGTTCCTCAATTCCTGGCGCTCCACGGTGATCACGGGACTGACGCTGCCGATCGCGCTGATCGGCACCTTCCTGTTCATGTACTGGTTCGGCTTTTCGATCAACATGATCACGCTGATGGCCCTGTCGCTGTGCGTGGGCCTGCTGATCGACGATGCCATCGTGGTGCGCGAGAACATCGTGCGCCATGTGCAGATGGGCAAAAACGCCTACCAGGCGGCGCTCGACGGCACGCAGGAGATCGGCCTGGCGGTGCTGGCCACGACGCTGTCCATCGTGGCCGTGTTCCTGCCGATCGGCTTCATGGGCGGCATCATCGGCAAGTTCTTCCACGAGTTCGGCATCACCATCGTGGCGGCCGTGATGATCTCCATGTTCGTGAGCTTCACGCTGGACCCCATGCTGTCCAGCGTCTGGCACGATCCCACCATCCATGCCCATGGCGGGCCGCGCGGCCGCAGCCTCTACGACCGCACGCTGGGCCGTGTCACCGCCTGGTTCGAGCGCGCCACGGATGCGCTGTCCGACGTCTACCAGAGCGTGCTGGCCTGGGCGCTGGCCCACAAGATCGCCACGCTGGCGGCGGCACTGGCCATCTTCGTGGCCAGCATCCTGCTGGTGCCGCTGCTGGGCACGGAGTTCGTGCCCAAGGCGGACTTCTCCGAGACCACGGTCAGCTTCAACACGCCGGTGGGCTCCTCGATCGAGGCCACCGAGGACAAGGCCCGCCAGGTCGATGCCATCATCCGCGCCCTGCCCGAGGTGCGCTACACGCTGACCACCATCAACACCGGCACCGCCCAGGGCAAGATGTACGCCAGCATCTACGTGCGCCTGCTCGACAGGCACCTGCGCCAGCGCAGCGGCGACCAGCTGTCCGGCGTGCTGCGCGAGCAGCTGCTGCGCGTGCCCGGCATCACCGTCACCCATGTGGGCCAGCGCGAGCCGGTGGGCGGCCAAAAGCAGGTGGAATTCTCGCTGCAGGGCCCCGACCTGGGCGAGCTGGAGCGCCTGAACCGCGTGGTGATGGAGCGCCTGCGCAGCGTCCCCGGCCTGGTGGACCTGGACAGCAGCCTCAAGCCCGACAAGCCGGTGATCGACATCGTGGTGCGGCGCGACGCGGCCTCGGACCTGGGCCTGTCGGTCGGCGCCATGGCCTCCGCGCTGCGCACCTGGGTGGCAGGCCAGACGGTGGGCAACTGGCGCGCCAGCGATGACCAGACCTATGACGTCAAGGTGCGCCTGGCGCCCGAGGTGCGCGCCACGCCGCAGGACCTGGAGCGCCTGCCATTCGCCCTGCCCTCGGCCGACGGCGCCACGCGCATCGTGCGGCTGAACCAGCTGGCCACGGTGCAGGCCGGCACGGGGCCCAGCCAGATCAACCGCCGCGACATGACGCGCGAGGTGGCCATCAGCGGCAATGTCTATCTGCGCTCCACGGGCGAGGTGTCCGCGGACATCCGCAAGACCATGGACGCCATCGCCCTGCCCCCCGGCTACCGCTACCGGTTCAGCGGCGCCACCAAAAGCATGAATGAGTCCTTCGGCTACGCGGTGTCGGCCCTGGCGCTGGCCATCGTCTTCATCTACATGATCCTGGCCAGCCAGTTCAAGAGCTTCCTGCAGCCGCTGGCGCTGATGACCTCGCTGCCGCTGACGCTGATCGGAGTGGTGCTGGCGCTGATGATGTTCGGCTCGGCGCTGTCCATGTTCTCCATCATCGGCGTGGTCATGCTCATGGGCCTGGTCACCAAGAACGCCATCTTGCTGGTGGACTTCGCCATCCGGGCGCGCGGCCCGCACAGCGACCCCGACACCGGGCAGATGCGCGACGGACTGCCGCGCGAGCAGGCCCTGCTGCTGGCCGCGCGCGTGCGCCTGCGGCCCATTCTGATGACCACGCTGGCCATGATCTTCGGCATGGTGCCGCTGGCCTTCGCGCTCAGCGAAGGCTCGGAGCAACGCGCGCCCATGGGCCAGTCCGTGATCGGCGGCGTGGTCACCTCCTCGCTGCTGACCCTGGTCGTGGTGCCCGTGGTCTATTGCTATCTCGATGACCTGTCGGTCTGGCTGCGCCGGCTGTGGCAGGGCAAGTCGCGGGCCGACGCCCCGATCCCCTCCCGGGACTCGTAGAATCAAAGGTTTGTCCTGACAAGTCCTTCTCCGGAGATACCCCATGAACCTGCCACTGAACAGCCTGCCCGAACAGCACAGCGCCCAGGCGCACGCACGCTACAACATGATCGAGCAGCAGATCCGCCCCTGGAACGTGCTCGACGATGAGGTGCTGTCGCTGCTGGGCAAGGTGCAGCGCGAGAACTTCGTGCCGCCGCAGCACGCGGGCCTGGCCTTCATGGACCTCGAAATCCCGCTGGCCGGCACGCCCGAAGAGGCAGCCGCCAAGGGCTGGTGCATGCTGGCCCCGCGCATCGAGGCGCGCATGCTGCAGGACCTCAAGATCCGGCCCACGGACCGCGTGCTCGAAATCGGCGCCGGCTCCGGCCACATGGCCGCCCTGCTGGCCAGCCTGGCCAAGGAAGTCGTGACCCTGGAGATCGTGCCCGAGCTGGCCGAGATGGCCCGCGAGAACCTGCTGGGCGCCGGCATCACCAATGCCGAAGTCAAGCTGGCCGACGGCTCTACGGCGGCTGCGGCGCTGGGCCAGTTCGATGTCATCGTGCTCAGCGGCTCGGTCGCCCAGGTGCCCCAGTCCCTGCTGGCGCAGCTCAATGACGGCGGCCGCCTGGGCGGCATCGTCGGCCAGCTGCCCATGATGCGCTTCACGCTGGTCACCAGGAAGGGCTCGCAGTTCGAGACACAGCAGCCCTGGGACGTGGTCACGGCCCGGCTGGCGAACTTCGAGGAGCCTTCGCGCTTCACATTCTGAACTTGCGGCGGCGGCCCCGGCAGGGACCGCCGCCGACCCCACTGCCTTTTCCTGCAAGGATCTTCCCGATGCTCCCCCAAGTGCCTCCCGCGCTCCTCGATCAATGGCTGGCCCAGCACACCGGCGGCCGCGGCACCCTGCCCCTGGTGCTGGACGTGCGCGAGCCCTGGGAAGTGGCCCAGGCCAGCGTGCGCGCCGAGGGCTTCGAGCTGCGCTGCATCCCCATGGGCGAGATCCCGTCGCGCCTGCAGGAACTCGATCCGGACCACCCCACAGCCTGCCTGTGCCACCACGGCGCACGCAGCATGCATGTCGCCGCCTTCCTGCTGAACCAGGGCTTCGAAACCGTTGCCAACATCAGCGGGGGCATCGATGCCTGGTCGCGCGAACGCGATCCGGGCGTGCCGCGCTACTGAACCGAGCGCATGTGAGAGACAGTCCCCCGGGGGCGCGCCAGCGCGCCCGGCGGGCCAGTGACGACCGTGTTTTGATCGAGGATTCCTATGCCCTTGCTTCGGCTCCCTGCCTTCGTCCCATCCCCCCGGCCCGATGGCCACCTCCGGCCCATGTCCCGCATGGCGGCGCTGCTGCTGGCGGCCGGCCTTGGAACGTTCGCCCAGGCGCAGACCCTGGCGCCGTCCGGCGAGGCCGGCGGCGGCAGCAATCTGTCCGAGCTGGTTGCCAGGGCCCGCGGCTACGACGCACAGTGGCAGGCACAGCAGGCCGATGCCCAGGCCGCCGCCAGCCGGGCGGACCAGGCGCGCTCGGGCCTGCTGCCCAGCGTCGGCCTGCAGGCGGGGGCCAACACCACGCACGTCGACGTCAGCGTGCTGCCCCGCAGCATCCGTTCGCCGCAGCAGAACGTGCAGCTCAATGCCCAGCAGCCGCTGTACCGGCCCGCCAACAAGATCGCCTATGAGCAGGGCCAGCGCGGCGTGGAAGTGGCCCGCGCGCAGCTCGATGGCGGCGAGCAGAGCCTGCTGGTGCGTGTGGCGCAGGCCTATTTCGACGTGCTGGGCGCTCAGGACAGCCTGGCCGTGGTCAAGGCCCAGAAGGCCGCCATCTCCCAGCAGTTGGAATTCGCCAAGCGCAACTTCGAGGTCGGCACGGCCACCATCACCGATTCCCGCGAGGCACAGGCGCGCTTCGACCTGGCCTCCGCCCAGGAGATCGCCGCGGAAAACGAGCTGCGCGTCAAGCGGCTGGCGCTGGACCAGATCGTCGGCGCCGTCGGCACGGTGCCCCGGCCTCTGGCCCAGCCCCTGCAGTTGCCGGCCTTGCAGCCGGCCGACGCGCAGGCCTGGGTGGACACCGCGCTGCAAAGCCAGCCCCAGCTGCGCCAGGCGCGCCTGGCCCTGGACATCGCCCGGCTGGAGACGAAAAAGGCCGAGGCCGGCCACAAGCCCACCGTCGACCTGCAGGCCGGCTATGTGGTCAACCGCTACCCCAACGGCTCGATCACGCCGCAGATCGGCACCAGCTACCGCACCAATGCGGCCAGCGTGGGCGTGGTGATGAACATGCCGCTGTTCGCCGGCTTCGCCGTGCAAAACCGCATCAAGGAAACCCTGGCGCTGGAGGACAAGGCGCGCGCCCAGCTCGACGACGCCCAGCGCACGGTCGAGCAGTCCACGCGCACGGCTTTCTTCGGCGTGCAATCGGGCCAGGCCCAGGTCAAGGCGCTGGAGGCCGCGCTGGCCTCGAGCCAGAGCGCGCTCGACGCCAACAAGCTGGGCTATGAAGTCGGCGTGCGCATCAACATCGACGTGCTCAACGCGCAAAGCCAGCTCTACCAGACCCAGCGCGACCTGGCGCTGGCGCGCTACCAGGTGCTGCTGGGCCAGCTCAAGCTGCGGCAGGCGGCCGGCACGCTCAGCGACGAGGACCTGCGCGCCATCGACGCGCTGACGCTGCGCGGGCCAGCCCTTTGACCCCCTGAAGGGCCCGCGCGCCGGGGCCGGCAATCGGCAGGCAGGCGGCGGCGACTGGCCGCTCCGGGGGCGCTGCGGCTGCGGTCCCGGCGCGCGGGCCGGCACAGGCGGCGGTACATGCCGCGGCCCAGGCAGCGGTCAAAGCAGCAGCCAGCAGGCAGGCCGCCAGCCTGCGGCCCGGCCAGGAACGGCGCTGAGCTCGTGGCATGCGCACCTTGCCTTTCTGAAGTTTCAGGAGCTGCCCACTGTGGCAAGCCTGCCTGAAGGCCCGCCCCAGGTTTTATGAAGGAATGCTGAAGCACGCCGCGCGCACCTTGGCCGATACTCGCTGCTGCCGTTTCGCAGACGCCGTTGCGTGGCCTGGAGGCGGCACAGGAACAATGCGATGAAACTGCTGCTGGTGGAGGACGATCTGGATCTGGGCAATGGCGTGCGCATCGCCCTGGACGGCCATGGGCTGTCGGTGGTCTGGGTGCGCCGCCTGGCCGACGCGGCGCGCGCGCTGGAGCAGCAAAGCTTCGAGATGGTGCTGCTGGACCTGGGACTGCCCGATGGCGACGGCATCAGCCTGCTGGCGCGGCTGCGCCGCGAATGGCGCCGGCTGCCTGTGCTGATCCTCAGCGCACGCGACGGCCTGCATGACCGCCTGCACGGCCTGGACAGCGGAGCGGACGACTACCTTGTCAAACCCTTCGCCCTGGCCGAACTGGTCTCGCGGGTGCGCGCACTGGCCCGGCGCAGCTATGGAACGGACGACGGCACGCTGCAGCTGCGCGGCCTGTCCCTGCACGAGCCCACGCGGCGCGTCAGCGTGCAAGGCCAGGAGGTGGAGCTGTCGCGCTGCGAATTCGACCTGCTGGCCCTGCTGCTGCGCCGCGTGGACCGCGTGGTGACGCGGCGCGGCATCGAGGAGGAGGTCATCCCCGGCGGCAGCGCCAACGGCAGCAATGCGCTGGAAGTCCATGTCTCCAACCTGCGCCGCAAGATCGGTCCGGGCTTCATACGCACGGTGCGCGGCATCGGCTACGTCATCGACTCCCGGCCCGGCGCAGCGCCGCAGTCCCTGCCATGAGCGCAGCCCCGGCAGCGCAACGGCCGCCTGCAGCCTGGTGGCGCCGCTGGCTGCGTCCGACGCTGGGCCGGCGCCTGCTGCTGGCGCAGATGGGCGTGCTCACCACGCTGTGGACCGCGCTGCTGGTGGCCGGCATCTACATGGCCCACGTCCACAACGAACTGCTGGACAGCGAACCCATCTACCAGCTGGCCATGGCCGTGGCCGAGGACCTGGCCGAGCAGCCCGGACGCCAGCAGCACAGCCTGGCCGCGCTGGACACGGCGCTGCGCCACGAATACGGCGATGGCGACGAGGACCGGCGCTTCACGCCCACGCTGCTGGTCTGGCAGCAGGGCCGCCTGGTCTTCCGCTCCCCCACGCCGGCCCCCACGCTGCGCAACCGCGTGACGGGCAAGGTCGAGGACATCGACGAGGGCGGCCAGACCTGGCGCATGCGCACGCTGCGCTCGGCGTCGGGGCGGACCGAAGTCGCGCTGATGCTGCCCTCCTTCCAGGAGCTGCTGATCAACCTCAACACCCGCAGCTACTACCTGCTGCCGCTGCTCATCAGCCTGCCCTTTCTGGCCTTTCCCGCCTGGTGGTCCGTGCGGGCCGCGCTGCGGCCCCTGCGCCGCGTGAGCGACGAGCTTTCCACGCGCGGGCCCGGCGACCTCAGCGCGCTGACCTATGCGCCACCCCATGCCGAGCTCAGGCCCCTGGTGCAGGACATCAATGCCCTGCTGGCCCGCGTGCGCTCCAGCAGCGAGCGCGAACGCAACCTCATCGCCGATGCGGCCCACGAGCTGCGCACGCCGCTGGCGGCCATGCATGTCAACGTGGAAGCGCTGCTGCACGACGGTGGCGAGCCTCGCCAGCAGGAGCTGCTGGACAGCCTGCTGCGCAGCAACCAGCGCGCCAGCCGCATGGTGGCCCAGTTGCTGCAGCTCATGCGCAGCGAGACCGAAGCCCCCGCAACGGTGCAGCAGGCCGTCCGCCTGGACCTGCTGCTCGAAGACCGGCTCGCGGCCCTGGACGCACTGGCCTGCCGCCGTCCCGTGGAACTGGCGCTGGAGTCCAGCGAGCCGATGAGCGTGCGGGGCGAGCGCGAAGGCCTGGTCTCCCTGATCGACAACCTCGTGGACAACGCCATCAAGTACAGCCCACCCCATGCCACCGTGAGCGTGCGCCTGGAGCGCCAGGGCGCCCAGGCCGTGCTCCAGGTGCGCGACCGGGGCCCGGGCATCGCCGAGCCCTGGCGCCAGCGGGTGTTCGACCGCTTCTTCCGCGTCCCGGACCAGAGCCAGAACGGCAGCGGCCTGGGCCTGGCCATCGCCAGGACGGTCGCGCAACGCCATGGCGCGAGCATCACGCTGCAGGATGCCGAAGGCGGCGGCCTGCTGGTGCGCGTCACGCTGCCACTGCCGGCCCAGGAAGGCTGAGCCTGTCCAAGGTCAGTGCCGCGAAGGTGCGTGCGCCCGCGCCAGGGCCGCCACCGCCTGCGCGGTGGCCTGCGCCGCACCCCGGTGCTGCTGCAAGAAATCGCGGGCCTGCCCCACGGCATGCAGGCGGGAGGGCGGATCCTGTACAAGGGCCATGGCCTGGCGCATCGCGTGATCCATGTCCGGTGCGCGCAGGGCGGCGCCAGCGGCGCAGGCCAGGTCCGAAGCCTCGCTGAAATTGAAGGTATGCGGCCCCAGCACCACGGGGCAGTCGCAGGCCAGCGCCTCGATCAGGTTCTGCCCGCCCAGCGGCGCGAAGCTGCCGCCCATCAGCGCCACGTCGGCCAGGCCGTAGTAGAACGCCATCTCGCCCAGGGAGTCGCCCAGCCAAACATCGATGTCCCCGGCCGCCGCGCCGCACGGCGGCCCGCCCACCCACTGGCTGCGCCGCGAGACCTGCAGGCCGGCAACAGTCAGCAGCGCCGCCACTTCGTCGAAGCGCTGGGGATGGCGCGGCACGACCAGCCACTGCACGCGCCGGGCCCCGGGGCCCATTGCACGCAAGGCCTCGATCAGCATGGCCTCCTCGCCTTCGCGGCTGCTGGCCAGCAACAGCACCGGGCGGGTGCAGGCGCGCCTGCAGTCCTGCGCGCGCTGCAGCTGCGATGCATCGGGGCGGGCATCGAACTTGAGGTTGCCCAGCACGCCGAGCACCGGCGCCCCCAGCTGGCGAAGCCGCCGCGCATCGTCCCCGGTCTGGGCCCAGGCGGCGGCCAGTGCCGCGTAGGCCGGGCGCGCCAGGGGCGCCACACGCAGGGCCTGGCCCAGCGACTTGTCGCTGAGCCGCGCATTGGCCAGCGCCAGCGGCACGCCCTCCTCCCGGCAGACTGCCACCAGATTCGGCCAGACCTCGGTTTCCATCAGCACGCCGACCGCAGGCCGGAATTGCCGCACGAAACGGCGCGTGGACGCCAGCGTGTCCCAGGGCTGCCAGACCTGCAGATCGCCGGGCTGCAGCAGCCTGCGGCCTTCGGCGCGCCCCGTGGCCGTGCCATGGGTCAGCAGCAGGCGCATGCCGGGCAAGCATTGCCGCAGCGCGGCCAGCAAGATGGCGGCCGCGCGCGTCTCGCCCAATGACACCGCATGGATCCAGATCCACTGCCCGCGGCCGTCTTCTCCCAGCGTGGCGGGCGCATAGCGGCCGAAACGCTCGGGGATGTGCTCGGCGTAGACGGGCTCGGCCCGGGCGCGGCGCAGCAGCTTGCGGCGCAGCAGGGGCTGTGCCGCCCAGGTCACGGCGCTGTACAGCGCGCGCGCCCAGTGCATGGGAGGGCGGGAAACCATCGCCTTGCGGAAGGCTCAGTGCGCCGCGCTGCCGGGACGGGCGCCGGGCTTGACGCGTTCGAGCAGCGCCAGCATCTGCGCCTCGATGCGCGACAGCGCCTCCCGGGTCTGGCCCTCGAAGCGCAGCACCAGCACGGGCGTGGTGTTGCTGGCGCGGATCAGGCCGAAGCCGTCGTCCCAGTCCACGCGCAGGCCGTCGATGGTGCTGACCTGGGCCGGCGCGGCAAAGGCCTCGGCGGCCAGGGCCTGCAGTTCGGCCGCCAGGCGATGGGGCTCGCCTTCGGCGCAGGCCACATTCAGTTCGGGCGTGGAAAAGCTCGTGGGCAGCGCGTTGAGCAGCGCGCTGGGATCGGCCTCGCGGGTCACGATCTCCAGCAGGCGGCAGCCCGCGTAGGTGCCGTCGTCGAAGCCGTACCAGCGTTCCTTGAAGAAGATGTGGCCGCTCATCTCGCCGCCCAGGGGCGCGTCCAGCTCCTTCATGCGGGCCTTGACCAGGGAGTGGCCGGTCTTGAACATCACCGGCTCACCACCCGCCTCGCGGATGGCGGGCGCCAGGCGCTGCGTGCATTTCACGTCATAGACGATGTGGCCGCCCGGCACGCGCGAGAGCACGTCCCTGGCGAACAGCATCATCTGGCGGTCGGGAAAGATGTTCTGGCCATCCTTGGTGACGATGCCCAGGCGGTCGCCATCGCCATCGAAGGCCAGGCCCAGTTCGGCGTCGGTGCTGCGCAGCGCCTCGATCACGTCGCGCAGGTTCTCGGGCTTGCTGGGGTCGGGATGATGGTTGGGGAACTCGCCGTCCACCTCGGAGAACAGCTCGATCACCTCGCAGCCCAGCGCGCGGAAGATGCCGGGCGCCGAGGCGCCGGCCACGCCGTTGCCGCAGTCCACCACGATCTTGATGGGACGCGCCAGCTTCACGTCGCCCACGATGCGGGCCTGGTAGTCGGCCAGCACCTCGGCGCGGCGCACGCTGCCGGCGCCCGTGATCTGCCAGTCGTCGTTCTCGACGCGGCGGCGCAGGGCCTGGATCTCCTCGCCGTGGATGGCACGCCCGGCCAGCACCATCTTGAAGCCGTTGTAGTCCTTGGGGTTGTGGCTGCCCGTGACCTGGATGCCCGAACGCGCCAGCGTGCTGGCCGCGTAGTACAGCATGGGCGTGGTGGCCATGCCGATGTCGATCACCTCGATGCCCACATCGGTGAGGCCCCTGATCAGCGCCGCCGACAGCGAAGGGCCGGACAGGCGTCCATCGCGTCCCACGGCCACCACGGTCTCCCCGGCGGCCAGGGCCGCCATGCCGAAGGCGCGGCCCACGCCCAGCGCCACCTCCTCGTTGAGCGTGGACGGCACGATGCCGCGGATGTCATAGGCTTTGAAGATGGAAGATGCGACCTGCACGTCGAAAACGCCTTTCGTCGGTTGAAAACAGGGCGCCGCAGCCAGGCACGCGGCCCGGCTGCGGCCCAAGGCGCGATTGTAGGCGTGCCGGCCACCGCCCGTGGCCTGGCGGCACGGCGTTGCGGACGCTCACAGCTGCTGCCGCACCTGGGCCAGGGCGGCCGGATCCTCCATGGTGCTCAAATCGCCCGGATCGCGCCCTTCGGCCACGGCCTGCATGGCCCGGCGCAGCAGCTTGCCGCTGCGCGGCTGGGGCAGCGCGCCGACGAAGACCACGCGCGAAGGCCGGGCCACGGCGCCCAGCCGCGCATCCACCAGCTTCATCACATCGGCCTCCAGCGCCGCGCGCGCGGCCTCGTCGGCAGGCGCCTCGCGCGGCACGGCAAAGGCCAGCGCGGCCTGGCCCTTGAGCGCGTCGGCCACGCCGACCACGGCCACCTCGGCCACCTGGGGGTGGGCCGAGATGCACTCCTCGATCTCGCGCGTGCCCAGGCGGTGGCCGGCCACGTTGATCACGTCGTCGGTGCGGCCCAGGATGAAGTAGTAGCCGTCCTCGTCGCGGATGCCCCAGTCGAAGGTGCTGTAGATCAGCCGGCCGGGGATGCTCTTCCAGTAGGTGTCGACGAAGCGCTGGTCGTCGCGCCAGACGGTCTGCATGCAGCCGGGCGGCAGCGGTCCCTCGATGGCCAGCACGCCCTTTTGCCCGGCGCCGCGCAGTTCCTCGCCCGTGGCCTCGTCGATGAGCTTGACGTCGTAGCCGTAGACCGCCTTGCCCGGGCTGCCGAAACGCGTGGTCTGGCGCTCCACGCCATTGCACAGCGTGAGGATGGGCCATCCGGTCTCCGTCTGCCAGTAGTTGTCGATGACGGGCTTGCCCAGGGCCTGGCTGATCCACTGCGCGGTGGGCTCGTCCAGCGGCTCGCCGGCCAGCCACAGCGCCTTGAGGCTGGAGATGTCATGGCGGCGCAGGTATTCGGCATCGTGCTTCTTGAGCACACGGATGGCCGTGGGCGCCGAGAACATGTGGGTGACCTTGTACTTTTCGACGATGCCCCACCACACGCCCGCATCGGGGCGGATCGGCAATCCCTCGTAGAGCACGGTGGCCATGCCGGCGATCAGCGGCGCATAGATGATGTAGCTGTGGCCCACCACCCAGCCGATGTCGCTGGTGCAAAAGAAGGTCTGGCCGGCTTCGGCGCCGAAGATCAGCGGCATGCTGGCCGCCAGCGCCACCGTGTAGCCGCCCGTGTCGCGCTGCACGCCCTTGGGCCGGCCCGTGGTGCCGCTGGTGTACAGCGTGTAGCTGGGGTCGGTGGACTCCACCCAGGTGCAGGGCACCTGGGTGTCGGCATGGAGCGCGCGCAGGCTGGCCCAGTCATGGTCGCGCCCTGCGCGCATGGGCGCCGGCGCCAGGCCCCGGTCCACGAGGAGCACGGCCGCAGGCTGGTGGCGGGCCAGCTTCAGCGCTTCGTCCAGCAGCGGCTTGTAGGCCACGACACGGCCGCCGCGCGAGCCCGCGTCGGCGCTGATGATCACCTTGGGCTCGGCATCGTCGATGCGGGAGGCCAGCGCCGCCGATGCAAAGCCGCCGAACACCACCGAATGGATGGCGCCCAGCCGTGCGCAGGCCAGCATGGCGAAGGCCGCCTCGGCGATCATGGGCATGTAGATCTGCACGCGATCGCCCTTTTGCACGCCCAGCGACTGCAGCACGGCGGCCATGCGCTGCACCTCGGCATGCAGCTCCCGGTAGGAATAGGCCTTTTCGCTGCCGGTCTCGGTGGAGATGGCGATCAGCGCGTTCTGGTCGCCGCGCCCGGCCAGGTGGCGGTCCACGGCGTTGTGGCACAGATTGGTCCGCCCGCCCACGAACCAGCGGGCGAACGGCGGGTTGTCGTAGTCGCAGATGCGTTGCGGCGGCACCTGCCATTCGATGCGCCGCGCCTGCTCAGCCCAGAAGGCGTCGCGCTCTTCGATGGAGCGCTGGTGGAAATCGTCGAAACGCGGGGCCATGTCTTGTCTCCTGGGTTGTGATGGATCACGAATTTTCTGAATTCATAATTATTCATGACGCGCTTGCCCCAAGCTGACAGCAGGCACAGCCACCAGCCCGGCGCGCAGCACACCCGCCCATTGTCGGCCCCTGCCTGCGGCCAGGCAAAAATGCCCTGCACTGCCCTGCTGCACGAGGTCCACCGCCCCAAAGTGCGCCGTTTCGCCTTGGGGCGGCCCTGCAAAAAAAAGGCGCTCCACCGGAGCGCCCCGCTGTCGGCCCTCTATCGCCGCATCACTTGACCAACGTCAGCAGATCCTTGAATGCGGGGTGTTCGCAGCTGCGCAGCCACTCGAAGGCCACCATCTCCGTGGTCACCAGTTCGGCGCCCGCGCCGGCCAGGCGGTCGAAGGCGGCATCGCGGTTGCGTTCGGTGCGGGAGCTGCAGGCATCGGTGACGACCCAGACATCGAACTCCTCCTCCAGCAGCTCCAGCGCGGTCTGCAGCAGGCAGACATGGGCCTCGCAGCCGGCGATCACCACCATGCTGCGCTCGGGCGCCTGCTGCTGGGGCTTTTGCAGGTGCTTGGGCAGGCTGCGCGCATTGCCGCCCTGGGGCCGCGCCGGCGGCCGCAGCCATTCGCCCAGGCCTTCGGCCACGGCGCTGAAGTGCATCTTGGACAGGGTCTTGCGGCACAGCGCTCGCAGCTGGGCATCGTTGGCGCCCAGGCGCGAGGGGTTTTGCTCGGTGCCGAAGACCGGCACGTCGACGAGCTGGGCCAGGCGCGCCAGCTTCACGGCGTTGGCCAGCACGGCCGGCCCTTCGAAGATGGCCGGCATCAGGCGTTCCTGGTAGTCGACGAGTACAAGCTGGGATTCGGTGGCTTCAAGCAGCATGGCGGTTCTTTCTGGGCAGGGAGCGGCGCGGACCGACCCTCCTTTGTGCGGGCAAAAGGCAAAGCCGGGCATTGTCGCAGCTTGGCGGGTTCCCCGGCCGCACGGCGCAGATTTGTGAGGCAGCGCAAAAACCCGGTATTCCCGGGGTCTTATGGGCTTTGTCCTACGTTTTTGCATGGTAACCTCGCGCCCCATGTCCCGATGGCTTCTTGCACTCTTATTCGTCAGCGTCACAGCCCAGGCCGCTCCCTCGGAGCCGCGTGACGAAGACATGAACCAGCTGCTGGTCAACCGCGGCCTCATCTCCCAACTGCGTGAAGCGCGCCACCACATGGCGGAGCGCACCTCCGACTTCGTCAAGGAAGCGCGCCAGAGCGTGGCTTCCAAGACCTCGGAACTGGTCGTGACCGCCATGGGCTTCATCGGCGTGCCCTACCGCCGCGGCGGCAACAGCGCCGAGACCGGCTTCGACTGCAGCGGTTTCGTGCGGGCCATCTACTCCGAGACGCTGGGCAAGATGCTGCCGCGCCGCGCCGACCAGCAGGCCAGCGCCACCGAGAAGATCGACAAGAACGAACTCAAGCCCGGCGATCTGGTGTTCTTCAACACCATGCGCCGCGCCTTCAGCCACGTCGGCATCTATGTCGGCGACGGCAACTTCATCCATGCGCCGCGCACCGGCGCCCAGGTCCGTGTGGAAAGCATGCAAAGCGCCTACTGGGCCCGTCGCTTCGACGGCGCCCGCCGCGTCCAGGATGCGGATGGCCTGGATGCCACGACGGCGGCCCTGGCGGCGCAGCTGCAGTTGCCTGGCGCCCAGCTGCAGTGAGCGGCGGCCTGCCAGCCCCACCCTGAAAAACGCCTGCGCACGCAGGCGTTTTTGCTTTTAGGGACCAGGTATCGCGCCGCCGTTGTGATTGGTGATTCTGTCCGACAGGGCCGCCTTGCGGGCAGCCCTAGAGTCCGTTCCATGGAAGCTTCAGTTTGGAGAGAAAAATGATGTCCTTGATTGGCACCTTGATCGTGGGCCTCGTGGTGGGCCTCATAGCGCGGGCCGTCAAGCCCGGCGACGACAGCCTCGGCTGGATCATGACGGCGCTGCTGGGCGTGGCCGGCTCCTTTCTTGCCAGCTATGTGGGCGTGGCCCTGGGCTGGTACGAGACAGGACAGCCCGCGGGGTGGATCGCCTCCATCGTCGGCGCCATCATCATTCTTTTCATCTACCACATGGTGCGCGGCAAGAGCTCGCGCTGATGCCTGCCCCCTCTTCGCAAGCCCGCATGATTTTCCGCAAACCGGAACCACCTGCGCCTTCACCGCCGCGCGAGGACGTGGCGCTGGCGGCCGACAGGGCGCGCCGGCTGCTGCACCGCCGCGCCCTGATCGGCGCGGCCGCCAGCAGCCTTCCCATCCCGGGCCTGGACTGGCTGGTGGATGCCGCGCTGCTGGCCAGGCTGCTGCCGCGCATCAACAAGGAATTCGGGTTGACGCCGCAGCAGCTCGACGCGCTGGAGCCCGGCAAGCGCGAGCAGGTGCAAAAGGCCGTGGCCATGGTGGGCTCGGTGCTGATCGGCAAGCTGATCACCCGCGACATGGTGGTGCGCCTGGCACGGGCGGCCGGCATGCGCATGACGGCCACCCAGGCGGCCAAATATGTGCCCCTGGCCGGCCAGGCGGCGGCCGCCGCGCTGGGCTACGCCACGTTGCGCTATCTGGGTGAACGCCACATCCAGGATTGCATCCGCGTGGTCGAGCATGCCGAGCTGGACATACCTGCGCGCCTGGACCGGGCAGCCCGCCATGTGGAGCGCACCTCCAGCCAGCTGCAAGGCGGCGACGGCCGATCGGGCACCGGGCAGGCGCAGAAAACGCGTTTCTGGCGCAAGCCCGACCGCGGGCCCTGGGGCCGATAGCGCACCTGTGGCCCCCTGAGGCGCCCTGCTGCCTGCCCGCTGATGCCGGGCGCGCGATGCCTGGATGCAGGCGTGCGCCCCGGCATGCACGGCCTCTAATCCAGATCGCTGGCCTGATGGCGCTCGGGCACCTGGGTGCCGGCATCGCCCCAGGTGCGGTTGACGCGGCGCCCGCGCACCACGGCCGGCCTGGCCGCAATCTCCCGGGCCCAGCGCAGCACATGCCCGTAGTCGGCCGCCGAAAGGAATTCGGCCGCGGCGTACACCTCGTTGAGCACCAGCGCGCCATACCACGGCCAGATGGCGATGTCGGCGATCGTGTAGCTGTCGCCCGCGATGAAGCGGCTGCCGGCCAGCTGGCGGTCGAGCACGTCGAGCTGGCGCTTGGCTTCCATCGTGAAGCGGTTGATCGCGTACTCGAACTTCTCGGGTGCATAGACATAGAAGTGGCCGAAGCCGCCGCCCAGGTAGGGTGCCGAGCCCATTTGCCAGAACAGCCAGTTGAGCGTTTCGGTGCGCGCGGCAGGCTCGGCGGGCAGCAGGGCGCCGAACTTCTCTGCCAGGTACAGGAGAATGGAGCCCGACTCGAAGACGCGCACGGGCGGCTCGACGCTGCGGTCCAGCAGCGCAGGGATCTTGGAGTTGGGATTGAGCTGCACGAAGCCGCTGGAGAACTGCTCGCCCTCGCTGATGCGGATGAGCCAGGCGTCGTACTCCGCGCCCTTGTGCCCCAGCGCCAGCAACTCCTCCAGCATGATGGTGACTTTCACGCCATTGGGCGTGGCCAGCGAATACAGCTGCAGCGGCTGGCTGCCCACGGGCAACGCCTTGTCGTGCGTCGGGCCCGCGACCGGGCGGTTGATGCTGGCAAAGCTGCCGCCGGAGGGCGCAGGCTGCCATACGGCGGGTGGAACATAGCTGGAGCGGTCGGACATCAGGCTTTCCTCGGGTTCACGGGCGATTGTGGCGCGCCCGGTTGCGCACCATTGTCCTGCCCGCAGTGCATTCGTGCCTGCGCGCCCGAATCCCGCCACGGCATGCCGGGGATTTGCCACAATCGCGCCATGACCTCCGCACGCCCTGCCCCGCGCCAGTACTGGCTCATGAAGAACGAGCCCGACGTATGCTCCATCGACCATGCGCTGGCCGCGCCCGATGCCACCATCGCCTGGGACGGCGTGCGCAACTACCAGGCCCGCAATTTCATGCGCGATGCCATGCAGGCCGGCGATGGCGTGCTGTACTGGCATTCCAGCTGCGCCGAGCCGGGCATCTATGGCATCGCACGCATCGCGGGCCGGCTGCGCGTCGATGAAACGCAGTTCGACCCCGAAAGCCCCTACTACGACCCCAAGTCCTCGCGCGACAAGCCGCGCTGGCTGGCCATCGACGTGCAGGCCCTGCGCAGGACACGCCCTTTGCTGATCGCCGAACTGCGCGCGCATCCGCTGCTGCAGCAGATGCGCGTGCTGCAAAAAGGCAACCGCCTGTCGATCACCCCCGTGGCGGCCGAGGAATGGAATGCCATAGAAGCCCTGCTGAGGCACGGCTGAGCGGCGCTCCGGCCGGGGCGCGCGGGCAGCATTCTTACAACCGAGGGGAATCTCTCCTGCATGCCGGCTGTGCTCCCGCCGCTATGCTTTTGCAAATTTGCGAACCCGGATTTCGCAAACTGGAGGGAATCTCTTCGTGCGCTGGCGCAATGCAACCACAGGACCATTCAAAAGCGGCATGTCAGCCGCGGCAGGCCGTCTGAAGCTGGCGCTGCGCGATGCCTTGGCGGCTTCGCTGGGCGCCATGCTGGCCTGGGAAATATCGCACTATCTCCTGGGCCATCCCAAGCCGGTGTTCGCGGCCGTCACGGCCCTGGTGTGCCTGGCGCCAGGCCTGCCCAGCCACCTCCGGCAGATTGGCGGCGTGGTGCTGGGCTGCGCCGTCGGCATCGTCATCGGAGAAATGGCGTGGCTGCTTCCCGACCACATTCCATTGCTGCGCCTGAGCCTGGCCTCTCTGGTGGCTCTGTCGCTGGCCAGCATGCTGGGGCAGTCGCCGGTGGTGCCCATACAGGCAGGCGTTTCCGTGGTCCTGGTGCTGAGCATGGGCCCCAGCATCGCGGGCGAGATCCGCCTGATGGACGTGCTCGTGGGCGCCGCCGTAGGCCTGATGTTCAGCCAGATCATCTTCACCGCCAACCCGCTGCGCACCATGTCCCGTTCGGCCAGCGCACTGCTCACCCAGCTGGCAGATGGCCTGCAAGCCACGCTGGAGGCGGCAGCCACCCACGACACGCCCGACGCCACGGTGGCGCTGGGCAGGCTCACGCGCAGCAGCGACGCCCTGAGCGCGCTGCGCGCCGCCGTGGTGGAGGCGCAAAGCGCCAGCCGCTGGTCGCTGCGCGGGCGCCTGGGCGCGACGGCCCTGCACACCGTGACCGGCCGCTACGACCGACATGCCGTGCGCCTTTACGCCAGCGCCCTGCTGCTGGGCGAAAGCCTGGTGCGCGGCATGTCCCATGACAGCGGGCTGATGCCAGCTATCGTGCAGGCACGCTGCGAATGGCTGATCACGGCCTGCCGCCAGCTGGCACGCGACGCCAGCGTGGTGGCCCTGTCCCCGGACGATACGCTGGCACAGCTCGCCGCCAGCGTCCCCCACGCCCCTGCCCAGCAAGTGCCGCCGCCCTGGCTTGCGGCACTGGAGCACGCGCGGCAGATGGAGGAAGCGCTGCAGGCGCTGATCGGCTCACGCGATGCCTGAGGCATGACACGCTCTCAGGCACGGCGCAGCGCCGCCGCGCCGATGGAGCCTGCCAGCCACCAGCCCGCGACGCACATGGCACCGGTCACCACCCAGGTCCAATGCCAGCCACCGGCCTGCATGGCAACGGCCGCTGCCACTGGCGGCCCCGCGAACTGGCCCACGCTGGACCATTGCTGCATGAAGCCCACGGTGGTCGATACGGTGGATTCGTCGGGCGCCAGCCGCACTGCCATCGAAAACAGGGTGCCCGGAATCAATCCCCCAGCGGCGGAGAACAGCACCACGGCCGCGAAGCGCAGCCACAGCGGCGCCAGCGGCTGGCCATGGCGCTGCAGATAGGCCAGCAGCGCGCACAATGCCATGCAGCCAAACCCCAGGCGCAGCGCGCGCGTGGCGCCCCAGCCCGCCTGCAGCAGGCGGCCCGAGGCCACGTTGCCTACCATGTTGGACAATGCGACCACGGCAGTCAGCGTGCCGGCCAGGGCCGCCCCCAGACCGGCCTCGGCATAGACCGTGGGGAGAAAGCCGATGACGGCCATCCACTGTCCCGAGTAGACGGCAAAGCTCAGCGCCACCAGCCAGGGACCCGCGCTGCCCAGGGTCCGCGCAAGGCGGGGGCGCCAGCCGCGCGGCACAGGCATGGCAGCAGCCTGCGGCACATGAAGGTCCGCCGGCACACCGATCCAGACCGCCACCAGGGCCAGGGCCGAGAGCAACGCCAGCAAAAGCCACCACCACGGCCAGGAGGCCCAGGCCAGCACCCAGGGCCCGATCAGCAACCCCAGCGCACTGCCCAGCGGCATGTAGGTGCCCCACCAGCCCATGCGCGCACTCAGTTGCGCGGGCGCGCTGCAGCGCCGGATCAGGCCCGGCCCCGGCATGGCCACCAGCAAAAAGCCCAGGCCTTCGACGGCGCGCAGGGCCAGCAAGGCCTGGAAGTCCGTGGCAGCGGCGCCCAGCGCGCTGGCCATGGCCATCAGCGCCAGCCCCGCCAGCAGGCTTCGCCGCAACCCCCAGCGGTCCGCACCCAGTCCCACGGCCAGCCCCAGCAGCATGCCGGCCACCTGCACGGTGGACAGCAGAAAGCCGGCCTCGACCAGGGACACGCCCAGTTGCTGCTGCAGCACCGGCACCGCGGGCGGCAGCTTGCCTACATGCAGGGCCGCGCTGACGCCCGCCGCCACGACGATCCAGGCCGGATGGATTCTTGGCTGCGCAGCCGTCATGGGGCGGCAAGCTTCGCGGCGCATGCGCCAGCGGCCGCTCGGCTAGGACAGGTCATCGAAATAGCCTTTGACATGGCCCATGGCCTTGGACAACTCCTCAGCCACGGCCACGACGCGCGGGGCGAACTGCTCCAGGCGGGCAACCGTCAGCCGGTCCAGCGGGCCGGAAATCCCTAGAGCGGCAATGGGGCGGTCGAACCCGTCGAAGACCGGTGAGGCCAGTCCCCCCACGCCCTCGCGCCATTCGCCCCGGTTGATGGCGTAGCCAAGGCGGGCAACCCTGGCCAGTTCAGCCTTGAGCTGCTCGAACTCCACGATGGTCGAGGGCGTGAAGCGCTCCAGTTGCAAAGGCAGCTCCTGCAGGCGATCGTCGCGCTGCACCGCCAGCAGCGCCTTGCCCGTGGCCACCGCATGCGCCGGTGCCCGGCCGCCCACCATGGAATAGGCGCGTATGGGCTGCGCGCTGTCGATCTTGTCGACGTAGATCACCTGGTTGCCGTCGAGAATCGACAGGTGGACGGTTTCGCCCGTCTCCCTGGCGAGCACCGCCATGAACGGGGAAGCGATCTTGCGCACGTCGCGCTGCCCCTGCTGCCTCACCCCCATCGCGAACATCTTGAGGGTGCCGCGGTAGGCGCCGTCCACGGGGTTGCGCTCCACATAGCCGGCGTGGATCAAGGTCTGCAACGTGCGGTGTGCATTGCTGCGCGTCAGGCCCGTGCGGGCCGCCACGTCTTCGATGGTGCGGGCATCTCCTTGCATGTCGGCGATCGCCTCCAGCACCGCCAGTCCCTTCAGCAGGGTTTTGTCCATTGTCTCTGGGTTTCTTGAATGACAGGAAAACCAGCTTAGCATGCGGCCCTGCCCGCCACGTGCCTGGGGGCTGGCCGGATTGCATGAGTCAGCGTCAACGGACCTGTCTCAGAGCCCCTTTGTCGAATTCGAAAAGCACATCGCACGGAGTTCCCGCGGACTCCAGCGCGTATGACTTGCCTGCATTCACGAACTGTGCGAAAGCATCGCCGAAACCGACAAACCACCATGCCGCAGGGATCGGCGCTGCGCCACCGGGCTGAGGCACCTGCCCCGCCTCCTGGAAGCAATAGTTCCTCACTTCCGGATGCCGGAGGTCGAACGCCTTCAAGAACAGCACCTGCTGCCGGGGCTGGGCTCCCCAGGGTTCATCGAGAAAATGCTTGATGGGCCTGGCCATCGATGCACCGAACCCGGCCAGCACGGTGGCGCAGGCCAGGCATGCGAGCAGTCTTGGCGCGCGGCTCTCCAGCAAGTCGCCAAAAAGCCACAGCATGCCGAGCAAGAAAAGCAGATGCGACAGCAGGCCATATTGCAGATATCTTTGCTGCACGAAAAATGCGAATGGCATGAAAAAAGCCACGGACGCGAGGAAAAGCCAGGCATTGAAATGATTTCGCCTGGCAATGGCAGTCACCGTGCCAAGCACCACGAGAGCAATCCACAGAAAACCACCCCACGACGAATGCCAGTAGAACTGCAGATTCTCAAGCAATACACGCAGGGAAATTTCCGAGGCATAAGAACCGGTAGCATCCTTGGAAAGCTTGGCAAAGAAATACAATGCCATCACGCTGCCCGCAATCAGAATGACATAAGGCATTCTCTTGCGTCTTTGCGAAGCGTCTGTAAGCAGGTCCCATGCCACGAGGCTCATCGCCATGCTGACGAAAATATTCGAGGAAAGACCTGCAAGAAAAACAGCCAGCACGGCCATTGCGCTCCATGCCGAATCGCTGTTCTTCATGAGGCGCTGGTACATGTACACGAATAGCAGAACAAAGAAGTGGCCCAGCAGATGCTGGGAGTTGGATATCCAGACATAGGAAAGGATGGTTGCCGGAATCGTGAAATAGACAAGTCCAGCGGCAGAGCTGAGAAATTTTCCATACCTGCACCTGAACAGAAGGAAAACGATGAAAGAACTGGCAGCAATGCTCGTCAGGTTGAATACATAGAAAAAAAGCACATTGGGAGAAAAAAACAGATTCCCGACATACCAATACACATTTCTGCTGATAAATCTCCCGAAATTCTCGAAAGTCAGCAACTCCATCCAGCGGATATTGCCATCATAGCGCCTCAGAAAACTGAAGTCATCCTGAAAAAACCAGCTGATCTGCGCGTAGTGAATATAGAAGAAAAGTGTATAAAAAAAAGGAATCAACAAGACAAGATAAAATAGCTTGTTGATTTCCTTTATTTTCTCATTATTCATTTTTTTGAATTTGAAGTATAAAATTCGCAAAAATGACTTCAATCATTTTTGCGACATGCAAAGAGCACAGTTTACCCAAAAAGAACATGCCTTTGATGTGAATTCGTGATGGACGCGTACTGGCGAACCTTTTCTCCTTGAGAAACGCGCATGGCCCCGGCAGTCTCCAGACGCAAAAAAGGCAGCCGAAGCTGCCTTTGTTCTGCGGGCAAATGCCTGGCAGGGCTTACTTGCGCTGCGGCGGCACATCCGTGCAGGAGCCATGCGCCACCTCGGCCGCCATGCCCAGGCTTTCGCCCAGCGTGGGGTGGGGATGGATGGTCTTGCCGATGTCCACGGCGTCGGCGCCCATTTCGATGGCCAGCGCGATCTCGCCGATCATGTCGCCGGCATGCGTGCCCACGATGCCGCCGCCCAGGATGCGGCCATGGCCGTGCGCCTCGGGACTGTCATCGAACAGCAGCTTGGTGAAGCCTTCGTCGCGGCCGTTGGCGATGGCACGGCCGGAAGCGGCCCACGGGAACAGGCCCTTCTTGACCTTGATGCCCTGCGCCTTGGCCTGGTCCTCGGTCAGGCCCACCCACGCGACCTCGGGGTCGGTATAGGCCACGCTGGGGATCACGCGGGCATTGAAGGCGCTGGCCGCCAGCTCCTTGTTGCCCTGCAGTTCACCGGCAATGACTTCGGCGGCCACGTGGGCCTCGTGCACGGCCTTGTGCGCCAGCATGGGCTGGCCCACCACGTCGCCGATGGCGAAGATATGGGGCACGTTGGTGCGCATCTGGATGTCGACCTCGATGAAGCCGCGGTCGGTGACGGCCACGCCGGCCTTCTCCGCCGCGATCTTCTTGCCGTTGGGCGTGCGGCCCACGGCCTGCAGCACCAGATCGTAGACCTGGGGCTCGGGCACGGTGACGCCGTCCTTGGCGGGCGCGAAGCTGACCTTGATGCCTTCGGGCGTGGCCTCGGCACCCACGGTCTTGGTGTTGACCATGATGTTGTCGAAGCGCGGCGCGTTCATCTTCTGCCAGACCTTGACCAGGTCGCGGTCGGCGCCCTGCATGAGGCCGTCCATCATTTCCACCACGTCCAGGCGGGCGCCCAGCGTGGAATAGACGGTGCCCATTTCCAGGCCGATGATGCCACCGCCCAGGATCAGCATGCGCTTGGGCACGCTGGCCAGGTCCAGCGCGCCGGTGGAGTCCACCACGCGCGGGTCCCTGGGCATGAAGGGCAGGTGCACGGCCTGGCTGCCGGCGGCGATGATGGCGCGCTTGAACTGCACGACCTTCTTGCTGCCGGTCTTTTCCTGGCCGTCGCCCGTGGTCTCTTCCACTTCCAGGTGGTTGGCGCCGGCGAAATTGCCGTAGCCGCGCACCACGGTGACCTTGCGCATCTTGGCCATCTGGCCCAGGCCGCCGGTCAGCTTGCCGATGACCTTGTCCTTGTGGCCGCGCAACTGGTCGATGTTGACCTCGGGCGCGCCGAACTTGACGCCGGCCACTTCCAGGTGCTTGACCTCGTCCACGACGGCGGCCACGTGCAGCAGCGCCTTGGAAGGAATGCAGCCCACGTTCAGGCAGACGCCGCCCAGGGTCTTGTAGCGCTCGATCAGCACCACGTTCAGGCCCAGGTCGGCCGCGCGGAAGGCGGCCGAGTAACCGCCGGGACCGCCGCCGAGCACGACCACGTCGCAGTCGTAATCGGCCGCGCCGCCGGCATAGCTGGCAGCCGCAGGAGCGGCAGCCGCAGCGGGCGCCGCAGCGACGGCGGCAGGTGCGGCCGCAGCGGGAGCGGCCGCAGGCGCGGGAGCGGCGGCCTCGCCGGCCGCTGCCAGGGTCAGGATCACGGAGCCCTCGGCGACCTTGTCGCCGATACCGACCTTGAGTTCCTTGACCACGCCGGCATGGCTGGAGGGAATCTCCATGGAGGCCTTGTCGGACTCCACGGTGATCAGGGACTGGTCCTTGGCCACGGTGTCACCGGGCTTGACCAGCAGCTCGATCACGCCCACTTCGGCGAAGTCGCCGATGTCCGGCACCTTGATGTCGATGATTGCCATGTGTCGTGCCTCCGTTTACAGCAGGATGCGGCGGTAGTCCGCCAGCACCTGGCCCAGATAGGCGTTGAAGCGCGCGGCCGAGGCGCCGTCGATGACGCGATGGTCGTAGGACAGCGACAGCGGCAGCGTCAGGCGGGGCACGAACTGCTTGCCGTCCCACACGGGCTTCATCTGGCCCTTGGACAGGCCCAGGATGGCCACTTCGGGAGCGTTGATGATGGGGGTGAAGTGCGTGCCGCCGATGCCGCCCAGCGACGAGATCGAGAAGCACCCGCCCTGCATGTCGGCTGCGCCGAGCTTGCCGTCGCGGGCCTTCTTGGCGAGTTCGCCCATTTCCTGGCTGATCTGCAGGATGCCCTTCTTGTCGGCATCGCGCAGCACGGGCACCACGAGGCCATTGGGCGTGTCCGCCGCGAAGCCGATGTGGAAGTACTGCTTGTAGACCAGGGTGTCGCCGTCCAGCGAGGCGTTGAACTCGGGGAACTTCTTGAGCGCCGCGACCACCGCCTTGATGACGAAGGCCAGCATGGTCACCTTGACGCCGCTCTTCTCGTTTTCCTTGTTGGTGGAGACGCGGAAGGCTTCCAGGTCGGTGATGTCGGCCTCGTCGTTGTTGGTGACGTGGGGAATCATGACCCAGTTGCGCGACAGGTTGGCGCCGCTGATCTTCTTGATGCGCGACAGGTCCTTGCGCTCGACCGGACCGAACTTGGCGAAGTCCACCTTGGGCCAGGGCAGCAGGTCCAGGCCTGCGCCGCCACCGGAGCCGGCCTTGGGAGCGGCCGCGGCCTGGGCCTTGGTCTGCACGGCGCCGGCCATGACGGACTTGGTGAAGGACTGCACGTCCTCGGCCGTGATGCGGCCCTTGTTGCCCGAGCCCTTGACCTCGTCCAGCGGCACACCCAGTTCGCGGGCGAACTTGCGCACCGAGGGCGATGCATGGGGCAGCTTGCCCGTGGGCGCCACCGTGGGGTTGTGGGCGGGTGCAGCGGCGGGGGCCGGTGCGCCAGCCTGGGCAGGCGCCGCCGCGGGGGCGGCAACAGGGGCTGCAACAGGGGCGGCAGCCGGTGTGGCGGCGGCAGGTGCAGGTGCAGCCTGGGCCGCAGGCGCAGCGGCGCCCTGGGCGCTCATCTGGCCGACCACATCGCCCACATTGACCTTGTCGCCGATCTTGAGCGTCAGCGCCGTGATGGTGCCGGCCGCGGGCGACGGGATCTCCATCGAAGCCTTGTCGGATTCGACCGTGAACAGCGATTGCTCGGCCGTCACGCTGTCGCCGACCTTGACCAGCAACTCGATCACGGCCACGTCCTTGAAGTCGCCGATGTCGGGCACCTTGATGTCGATCTGGCTGGCGGCGCCGGTTGCGGCGGGCGCCGCAGCGGCAGCGGGTGCCGCAGCAGGCGCTGCCGCCGGAGCTGCGGCAGCCGAAGCTGCGGCAGCCGAAGCTGCGGCAGCGGGTGCCGGGGCGGCGGCGTCGGCCGATTCGACCACGGCGATGATGCTGCCCTGCTTGACCTTGTCACCCAGGTTCACGCGCAGTTCCTTGATCACGCCGGCGTGGCTGGAGGGAATCTCCATCGAGGCCTTGTCGGACTCCACGGTGATCAGCGACTGCTCCGCCTTGATCTGGTCGCCGGCCTTGACCAGCACCTCGATCACTCCGACCTCGTCGAAATCGCCGATGTCCGGAACTTGAATTTCTACCAATGCCATAGGTGTCTCCCGTTCGTTCTCAGGCGTGCAGCGGGTTGATCTTGTCGGCCTTGATGCCGTACTTGGTGATCGCTTCGGCCACGGTGGTGGCGTTGATCTTGCCCTCTTCGGCCAGCGCGCGCAGCGCGGCGACCACGATGTAGTGGCGGTCCACCTCGAAGTGCTCGCGCAGCTTGCGGCGGAAGTCCGAGCGGCCGAAGCCATCGGTGCCCAGCACCTTGTAGGTGCGGCCCTTGGGAATGAAGGGACGGATCTGCTCGGCGTAGGCCTTCATGTAGTCGGTGGAGGCGATCACGGGGCCGTTGTGCGACTGCAGCTGCTGCGTGACGAAGGGCACCTTCTGGGTCTCCAGCGGATGCAGCAGGTTCCAGCGGTCGGCTTCCTGGCCGTCGCGGGTGAGCTCGTTGAAGCTGGGGCAGCTCCACACGTCGGCGGCAATGCCCCAGTCGGCCAGCAGCAACTCCTGGGCGAAGAAGGATTCGCGCAGGATGGTGCCGGAGCCCAGCAGCTGCACGCGCAGGCCGCTCTCGGGCACCTTCTGGCCGGGCTTGCACAGGTACATGCCCTTGATGATCTGCTGCTCGGTGCCGGGCGTCAGGCCCGGCATGGCGTAGTTCTCGTTGAGCAGGGTGATGTAGTAGAAGACGTTTTCCTGCTCCTGCACCATGCGGCGCAGGCCGTCCTGCATGATCACGGCGACTTCGTGGGCGAAGGTCGGGTCGTAGCTGACGCAGTTGGGGATGGTGTTGGCCAGGATGTGGCTGTGGCCGTCCTCGTGCTGCAGGCCTTCGCCGTTGAGCGTGGTGCGGCCCGAGGTGCCGCCCAGCAGGAAGCCGCGCGCCTGCATGTCGCCGGCCGCCCAGGCCAGGTCGCCGATGCGCTGGAAGCCGAACATCGAGTAGTACACGTAGAACGGGATCATGATCCGGTTGCTCGTGCTGTAGCTCGTGGCCGCCGCGATCCAGCTGCTCATGCCGCCGGCCTCGTTGATGCCTTCCTGCAGGATCTGGCCGGCCTTGTCCTCGCGGTAGTACATGACCTGGTCCTTGTCGACCGGGGTGTACTGCTGGCCAGCGGGGTTGTAGATGCCGATCTGGCGGAACAGCCCTTCCATGCCGAAGGTCCGGGCCTCGTCCACCAGGATGGGCACGACGCGGGGGCCGATTTCCTTGTCGCGCAGCAGCTGCGTCAGGAAGCGCACATAGGCCTGCGTGGTGGAGATCTCGCGGCCTTCGGGCGTGGGATCGAGGATGGCCTTGAAGGTGTCCAGCGCGGGCGCGGTGAACTGCTCGTCGGCCTTGACGCGGCGGTGCGGCAGATAGCCGCCCAGGGCCTTGCGGCGCTCGTGCAGGTACTTCATCTCCGGCGTGTCATCGGCCGGCTTGTAGAACGGCAGCTCGGCGATCTGGCTGTCGGGGATGGGGATGTTGAAGCGGTCGCGGAAGGCCTTGATGTCCTCGTCGCCCAGCTTCTTGGTCTGGTGCACGGTGTTCTTGCCCTCACCGATCTTGCCCATGCCGAAGCCCTTGACGGTCTTGACCAGCAGCACGGTGGGCTGGCCCTTGTGCTCGTTGGCGGCATGGAAGGCCGCATAGACCTTCTGCGAATCGTGGCCGCCGCGGCGCAGGTTCCAGATCTCGTCGTCGCTCATGTGCTCGACCATCTTCAGCGCGCGCGGATCGCGGCCGAAGAAATGCTTGCGCACGTAGGCGCCGTCATTGGCCTTGAACGACTGGTAGTCGCCGTCGTTGCACTCCATCATGATCTTCTTGAGCACGCCGTCCTTGTCCTTGGCCAGCAGCTCGTCCCAGCCCTTGCCCCACAGCAGCTTGATCACGTTCCAGCCCGAACCGCGGAATTCGCCCTCGAGCTCCTGGATGATCTTGCCGTTGCCGCGCACCGGGCCATCCAGGCGCTGCAGATTGCAGTTGATGACGAAGATCAGGTTGTCCAGCTTCTCGCGGGCGGCCAGCGAGATCGCGCCCAGCGATTCCACCTCGTCCATTTCACCGTCGCCGCAGAACACCCAGACCTTGCGGTTTTCGGTGTTGGCGATGCCGCGCGCGTGCAGGTACTTGAGGAAGCGCGCCTGGTAGATGGCCATCAGCGGGCCCAGGCCCATGGACACCGTGGGGAACTGCCAGAACTCGGGCATCAGCTTGGGGTGGGGATAGCTGGACAGGCCCTTGCCGTCCACTTCCTGGCGGAAGTTCAGCAGCTGCTCCTCGGAGATGCGGCCTTCCAGGTAGGCGCGCGCATAGATGCCGGGCGAGACGTGGCCCTGGATGTAAAGGCAGTCGCCGCCGTGGTTTTCGTTCTCGGCGTGCCAGAAATGGTTGAAGCCGGCCGCGAACATGTTGGCCAGCGAGGCGAAGGAGCCGATGTGGCCACCCAGGTCGCCCCCTTCGGGCGGGTGCAGGCGGTTGGCCTTGACCACCATGGCCATGGCGTTCCAGCGCATGTAGGCGCGCAGACGGCCTTCGATCTCCAGGTTGCCGGGGCAGCGCGCCTCCTTATCGGCCTCGATGGTGTTCACATAGCCGGTGTTGGCCGAGAACGGCATGTCCACGCTGTTCTGGCGCGCATGTTCCAGCAGGCCCTCGATCAGCTGGTGCGCATATTCGGCGCCTTCGCGGTCGATGACGGCCGACAGAGCGTCCATCCATTCGCGCGATTCTTGTTGGTCGAGGCCTGCGGGAACCCCGCCATTGCCTTGCGGATCAGTCTGAGCTGTCATGGGAATGTCTCCTTGCGAAGGGTAGTGTCTTGGGAGTGAACCAGTAAGCAGCGCGGCAGACTGCGTCCTGGACGGCACACATCCGTCCGACGCGCCCGCAGGAACCAGCTCACTGCCTCTGTGCTCGGCGAGTGTCGCACACTTTTTTTGAATTTCAAATCGTGCTTTGCGATTTCGTAATTTGAAATTTTGCTGCATCCGCACATACAGTGAAGGCGGCTTCAAACGTCGTCCGGGCGACTTCAATAGTCCTCAAAAACAGTCAGACTCTCCCCTACACTGGGCGCATGCAAACCTCCCCATCCGAGCACGGCGGCAAGACCGTGCCGCCCGCCACCGGCATTGCGCCCCCCGTGCGCTGGTGGCGCAGCTGGTGGCGCAGCCTGTCGCCAACGCACCAGGACCGCTTTGCCGCGCTCGCGCCGCTGGCGGCCGTGCTGATGTTCATGGCCGCCATCGTGGCCTCGTTCTGGTATCTGCGCATGGAGGAGATCGAGCGCGAAAAGGAGGCCTTGCACCGCGATCTCGACTACGCCCAGCAACGCGTGCGCCTGCGCCTGCTGGAGCGCCAGGAGCAGTTGATGCGCATGGCGCGCGACATCGGCAACCGCGATCTGGCCGATGCCGACTTCGCCAGCCGCGCAGAAGCGCTGATCAGCCAGTACCCTGAGCTGCAGTCCATCACCTGGATCGATGCCCAGCGGCGCATCCTCGCCAGCCAGTCGGCCCCCACCGTCAGCAGCGAGCAGTTGCGCATACCGCGCGAGGTGCTGCATGCCGGCGACACCTTGGAGGCCTACCAGCTGGCGCGCGAGATGCAGCAGCCCATCTATCTGCAGGGCCAGGCCCATCCGGGAGAGCCCGCGCCGCTGCTGCAGCTGCATGTGCCGCTGACCCGCGACGGCCGCTACATCGGCGAACTGCTGGGCGAATACTCGGTGGACAGCCTGCTGCGCTACGGCACGCCGACAGAAATCATGGCGCGCTACGCCGTGACCATGCTCGACAGCCGCGGACAGGTGCTGGCTGGCACGCCTTTGACGCCGCGCAGGCGCACGGCCACCGAGCTGCTGCGCTGGCGCACCGTGGCCAATGAAGACGAGTTGGCGGTCGCCCCCGTCGGCAACAGCCTGATCCTGCGCGCCCAGGCCTACCGCACCTCGCTGGGCGTGGTCGGCAGCGGCCTGTTCTGGCTGGTGGGCACACTCAGCGCCATGACGGCCTGGCTGCTGCTGGCCACCTGGCGCCATACGCGCCGGCGCCAGCGCACCCAGGAAGCCCTGGTCGCCGAGACCAACTTCCGCCGTGCGATGGAAAACTCCGTGCTCACGGGCATGCGCGCGCTGGACCTGCAGGGCCGCATCACCTACGTGAACGCCGCTTTCTGCCAGATGACCGGCTGGAGCGAATCCGAACTCGTAGGCCAGATGCCGCCCTACTCCTACTGGCCCGACAACGACTACGACAACCTGCACTCCAAGCTGCGAGAGGAGTTGTCGGGCAAGACCATCGTGGGCGGCTTCCAGGTGCGCGTGCAGCGCAAGAACGGCACGCAGTTCGATGCCCGCCTGTATGTGTCGCCGCTGATCGATGCACACGGCCAGCACACGGGCTGGATGTCGTCCATGACGGATATCACCGAGCCCAACCGCATCCGCGAACAGCTGTCGGCCTCCTACGAGCGCTTCACCATCGTGCTGGAGGCGCTGGACGCCTCGGTGTCGGTGGCACCGCTGGGCAGTGCCGAACTGCTGTTCGCCAACAAGCTGTACCGCCAGTGGTTCGGCTCGCAGACCGACGGCCATTTGCAGCTTGTGGCACAGGCCGGCGTGCTGCCTGCGCGTAGCCAGCCCCAGGGCATGGATGACGAAGACGGCCTCATGGGACTGCCCACGGACTCGCTGACCAGCGCGCGCAGCGAAAACGCCGAAATCTACCTGCCCGAGCTCGGCAAATGGCTGGAAGTGCGTTCGCGCTACCTGAGCTGGGTGGACGGGCGCCTGGCGCAGATGGTGATTGCCACCGACATCACGCCGCGCCGCCTGGCCGAGGAGCAGGCCGCGCGCCAGGCAGAGCACGCCCAGTCCGTCAGCCGCCTGATCACCATGGGCGAGATGGCATCGAGCGTTGCCCACGAGCTCAACCAGCCGCTGACCGCCATCAGCAACTATTGCAGCGGCATGCTCTCGCGGCTGGACAAGGGCACGCTGACCGAAGAGCAGATGAAGTTCGCCCTTGAGAAAACGGCCCACCAGGCCCAGCGGGCCGGCCAGATCATTTTGCGCATCCGCTCCTTCGTCAAGCGCAGCGAACCCAACCGCACGCTGTCCCAGGTCGCCGACATGGTCAGCGAGGCCGTGGAGCTGGCCGGCATCGAGCTGCGCCGGCGCAACGTGCAGCTGACCTATCACGTGGCCGAGCGCATGCCGGCCGTGATGGCCGACTCCATCCTCATCGAGCAGGTGCTGGTCAACCTGATGAAGAACGGCGCCGAATCCATCGAACAGTCGGGCCGGCCCAGCCACCAGCGCAAGGTGGAGCTGCGCGTGGTGCCGCGCACCATCGAGGAGCAGAGCGTCATCGAGTTCACCGTGCAGGACACCGGCAAGGGCCTGCCGCCCGAGGTGCTGGAACGCCTGTTCGAGGCCTTCTTCACCACCAAGAGCGAAGGCATGGGCATGGGCCTGAACCTTTGCCGCAGCATCGTCGAGTCGCACCAGGGCCGTATGCGCGCCGAGAACCTCTACAATGGTTCCGAGGTCACAGGCTGCCGGTTTTCATTCTGGCTGCCCCTGGCTTCGCCAGGCGACGCGACAACGCCGGCAACGACAACCGAACCAACAACGAGGACGATTGCATGAGCTTGATCCCCAAAAAAGGCACTGTGTACGTGGTTGATGACGATGAAGCGGTTCGTGATTCGTTGCAATGGTTGCTGGAGGGCAAGGACTATCGGGTTCGCTGCTTCGACTCCGCCGAGACCTTTCTGTCGCGCTACGACCCCCGCGAAATCGCCTGCCTGATCGTCGACATCCGCATGGGCGGCATGACCGGCCTGGAGCTGCAGGACCGGCTGATCGAGCGCAAGTCTCCCCTGCCCATCGTCTTCATCACCGGCCATGGCGACGTGCCCATGGCCGTGAACACCATGAAAAAGGGAGCGCTGGACTTCATCCAGAAGCCTTTCAACGAGGAAGAGCTGCTGAACCTGGTCGAGCGCATGCTGGACCATGCGCGCGAAGCCTTCGCAGGCCATCAGCAGGCCGCCAGCCGCGATGCCCTGCTGTCCAAGCTCACCAGCCGCGAAGCCCAGGTGCTCGAACGCATCGTCGCGGGCCGCCTGAACAAGCAGATCGCCGATGACCTGGGCATCAGCATCAAGACCGTGGAGGCGCACCGCGCCAACATCATGGAAAAGCTCAACGCCAACACCGTGGCCGACCTGCTCAAGATCGCCCTGGGCCAGGGCCAGACCGCTGCCGCATCCAAGGCGGCCGTCACCGGATAAGCCGACGACCCGACACCGTTTTCTCAGATGGCTGCTAGTGCTTGATCAGCAAGCCCTAGCAGCATTTTTTTATTGGTACCCACTGCAATGACAGCCCAACTCATCGATGGCAACGCCCTTTCCCGCCAACTGCGTGCCGAAGTCGCCCAGCGCGCCAGCGCCCTCAAGGTTCGCGGCACCACGCCCGGCCTGGCCGTGGTCCTGGTCGGGGACAACCCCGCCTCCCAGGTCTATGTGCGCAACAAGGTCAAGGCCTGCGAGGACGTAGGCTTTCACTCGGTGCTGGAGAAGTACGATGCATCGATGACCGAGGCCGAACTGCTGGCTCGCGTCGAGGCGCTGAACAACGACCCGTCCATCCACGGCATCCTGGTCCAGCTGCCGCTGCCCGGCCACATCGATGACCACAAGGTCATCGAGACCATCTCGCCCCTCAAGGATGTGGACGGCTTTCACGTGGCCAGCGCGGGCGCGCTGATGGTGGGCGAAGTCGGCTTCAAGGCCTGCACGCCCTACGGCTGCATGAAGATGCTCGAGTCCATCGGCATGAAGGACCTGCGCGGCAAGCACGCCGTGGTCATCGGCCGCTCCAACATCGTCGGCAAGCCCATGGCCATGATGCTGCTGGCGGCCAACGCCACCGTCACCATCTGCCACAGCGGCACGGCCGACTTGGCGGCCATGACGCGCCAGGCCGACATCGTGGTGGCCGCCGTCGGAAAGCGCAACGTGCTGACAGCAGACATGTGCAAGAGCGGCGCCGTGGTCATCGACGTGGGCATGAACCGCAATGACGAGGGCAAGCTCTGCGGCGACGTGGACTTCGACGGCGTCAAGGAAGTCGCCGGCTTCATCACGCCCGTGCCCGGCGGCGTGGGGCCGATGACCATTACCATGCTGCTGGTCAACACCATGGAGG
This sequence comes from Comamonas sp., assembly GCA_041984925.1. Lineage (GTDB taxonomy): Bacteria > Pseudomonadota > Gammaproteobacteria > Burkholderiales > Burkholderiaceae_C > Comamonas. Next base: position 35,833 of record JBHIXF010000026.1, on the reverse strand, counting down.
CGGCCGAGCGCGCCGCTGGCTGACCAAGGCCTGACAACCATCGGGCCGCTCCTGCGGGAGCGGCTTGATTTCAACGCATCCGCCGGCATTTACCCACGCATGAGCAATCCACTTCTCGAACCCTCCGACCTGCCCCTGTTCGATCGCATCCGGCCCGCCGATGTCGGCCCCGCCATCGATACCTTGCTGACCCAGGCCGACGAGGCCCTGGAGACCGTCACGGCGGCAGACTTCCCCGCGCGCTGGGATTCGATGTCGGCCGTGCTCGACGTCGCCACGGAGAAGCTGGGCATGGCCTGGGGGGCCGTCAGCCATCTCAACAGCGTGGCCGACACGCCCGAGCTGCGCGCCGCCTACAACGAAGCCCTGCCCAAGGTCACCGAGTTCTGGACGCGGCTGGGTGCCGACGAGCGCCTGTACGCCAAGTACAAGGCCATCGATCCCGCCACGCTCAACGTCGAGCAGCGCGCGGCCTGGGACCATGCCATGCGCAACTTCGTGCTGTCCGGCGCCGAGCTGCAGGGCGAAGCCAAGCTGCGCTTTGCCAAGATCCAGGAACGCTCGGCCGAGCTGGCCCAGAAATTCAGCGAGAACGCATTGGATGCCACCGATGCATTCGCCTACTACGCCACGGCCGAGGAACTGCAGGGCGTGCCCCAGGATGTACAGCAGGCCGCCCGCGCAGCCGCCGAGGCCGAAGGCCGTGCAGGCTTCAAGCTCACGCTGAAGATGCCCTGCTATCTGCCCGTGATGCAGTTTGCGAAAAGCAGCGCGCTGCGCGAGAAGCTCTACCGCGCCTACGTGACACGCGCCTCCGACCAGGCCGAGGGCGATGCCCGCCGTTTCGACAACTCCGCCAACATCGGAGAAATCCTGGCCTTGCGCCAGGAAGAGGCCCGGCTGCTGGGCTACCGCAATTTCGCCGAGATTTCCCTGGTGCCCAAGATGGCGCATTCGCCGCAGCAGGTCATCGACTTCCTGCGTGACCTGGCCCACCGCGCCAGGCCATACGCCGAAAAGGATGTGGCGGATCTGCGCGCCTTCGCCCGGGACGAGCTGGGCCTGCCCGATCCCCAGCCCTGGGACTGGCCCTATGTCTCCGAAAAGCTCAAGGAAGCGCGCTACGCATTCAGCGAACAAGAGGTCAAGCAGTACTTTCCTGCGCCCAAGGTGCTGGCGGGGCTGTTCAAGATCGTCGAAACGCTGTTCGACGTCGCCATCCGCCGCGATGCCGCGCCGGTATGGAACTCTGCCGTGGAGTTCTACCGCATAGAGCGCAGCACGGCGCAGGGACCGCAGCTGGTCGGCCAGTTCTACCTGGACCAACCCGCGCGCGCGGGCAAGCGCGGCGGCGCATGGATGGACGATGTGCGCACGCGCTGGCTGCGCCCGGACAACCACAAGCTGCAGACACCCGTGGCGCACCTGGTGTGCAACTTCGCAGCCGGCGTTGACGGCAAGCCTGCCCTGCTCACGCATGACGACGTGATCACGCTGTTTCACGAGACCGGCCACGGCCTGCACCACATGCTGACCCAGGTCAACGAACGCGACGTCTCCGGCATCGCAGGCGTGGAGTGGGACGCCGTGGAACTGCCCAGCCAGTTCATGGAGAACTTCTGCTGGGAATGGGATGTGCTCAAGCACATGACGGCCCATGTGGACACGGGAGAGCCCCTGCCGCGCGCGCTCTACGACAAGATGATCGCCGCCAAGAACTTCCAGTCGGGCATGCAGACGCTGCGCCAGATCGAGTTCGCGCTGTTCGACATGCTGCTGCACACCGAACATGACCCCAAGGCCGACATCATGCCGCTGCTGGCCAAGGTGCGCGCCGAGGTGGCCGTGCTGCCATCGCCGGCCTACAGCCGCACGGCGCACACCTTCAGCCACATCTTCGCCGGCGGCTATGCAGCGGGCTACTACAGCTACAAATGGGCGGAAGTGCTTTCGGCAGACGCCTATGCGGCATTCGAGGAAACCGCGCTGCCCGACGGCACGCCCAATCCGGAGACGGGCCGCCGCTACCGGGAGGCCATTCTTGAAGCCGGCGGCTCCCGCCCGGCCATGGAATCGTTCAAGGCCTTCCGCGGCCGCGAGCCCCAGCTCGACGCCCTGCTGCGCCATCAAGGCATGGCGCCGGCCTGAGCGCCTTGCCCGCTGAAGCACACCCCAAGGCGGGTCCATGCCCTCCCGGTGGCGGGGTGTCTTTCACGGGCTGGCGCCATGCCGATGCGCCATCGGAACAGTCCAGCACGAGCGCCGTGGCATTCATTCTGACCAGGAGTGCCCATGGCCAGGCATGGCGCGCTATGCTTCAAAATCCAACGAAACCGTGGCGGGCGGCGCCGCAGCCGCGTGCCACGGCTCCATTTCCGCGAACCCGAGAATGCCCATGCAGCCATCGCCAAGCCTTCGTCCCATCGCCACGCGCCGTATGAAGCCCCTGCCCAGAGCCACCGCCTTGCTGCTTGCCATCGCCGCCACCGTGCCGGCAATGACGGCACAGGCGCAGGCCGTGTACCGAAGCGTGGGCCCCGACGGGCGCGTGACTTTCTCCGACCGGCAGCCCAGCCAGGCGCCCACCCAGGCTGCCGCGCCCAGCACAACGGCTTCGGCCGATGCCACGGCCGCCACCAGTGCCCTGCCCTATGCCTTGCGCCAGACGGCCAGCCGCTTTCCTGTGGTGCTGTATACCGCCAAGGAATGCACGCCGTGCGAAAGCGCACGCCAGCTGCTGCAATCGCGCGGCGTTCCTTACACCGAACGCACGGTGCAGACCGAGGCGGATGCCGCAGCGCTGAAAAAGCTCAGCGGCCAGGACAGCCTGCCTTTCGCCACCATCGGCAAGCAGTATCTGATCGGCTATTCCTCCAGCGAATGGACGCAGTACCTGAATGCGGCGGGATATCCCGCCAGCTCCCAACTGCCCGCCCAGTACCAGCGGCCGGCACCCCAGCCACTGACCACGCCCAAGCCGGCCGAAGCGGCGCCGGCACCGGCGCCAGCCATGGCGGAGCAGCGCGGCGCACCTTCGCAGCCGCGGCCCCAGCCAGCGCCCGGCACACGCACCCAGGACAACCCTGCCGGCCTGACTTTCTAGGCCAGCGCGCGGCAGGGCGCCTTCACCTCAATAATCCAGCGTCTGCACGCCCTGCGGCGTGCCCAGCAGGCACACCGATGCTTTCTGGTGGGCAAACACGCCGACCGTGACCACGCCGGGCCACTGGTTGACCTCGGACTCGAAGGCCAGCGGGTCGGCAATCTGCAGGCCCCGCACATCGAGAATATGCTGGCCGTTGTCGGTGACCAGCGCAGCGCCGTCCTTCATGCGGATGTCGGCGCGCCCGCCCAGCGCCTCGAAACGCCGCGCGATCTGGCCGGCGGCCATCGGAATCACTTCCACGGGCAGCGGAAAGGCGCCCAGCACCTGAACGCGCTTGGATGCATCGGCAATGCAGACGAAACGCTGGGCCAGCGCAGCCACGATCTTCTCGCGCGTGAGCGCGGCGCCGCCGCCCTTGATCATGTAGCCGCGGCCATCGATCTCGTCCGCCCCATCGATGTAGACCGACAGGCGCTCGACCTCGTTGGCATCCAGCACCTTGATGCCGAGTGCCTGCAGGCGCTGCGTGCTGGCCACCGAGCTGGAAACCGCGCCAGCAATGCTGTCCTTGATCGTGGCCAGGGCATCGATGAACTTGTTGACGGTCGAGCCCGTGCCGACACCGACGATTTCGCCAGGCACCACGTACGCCAGGGCGGCCTGCCCGACCAGGGCTTTGAGTTCATCTTGGGAAAAAGAGGCAGCGGATGTCATCATGAGGGAAAATCCAGGTAATCCTTCGATTATCTCCATGTCTCTGATTCCCTACGCCCTGACCCGTCCCTTTCTCTTCGGCATGGACCCCGAAGCCGCCCACGACTTCACCATGAACCTCATGGCCAAGGGGCAGAACACACTGCTTGAGCAGGCCTGGGCCCAGCCCCTGGTCAAAGACCCCGTCGAGCTCGCCGGCCTCAGGTTTCCCAACCGCGTGGGCATGGCGGCAGGCCTGGACAAGAATGCGCGCTGCATCGATGCGCTGGCAGCCATGGGATTCGGCTTCGTCGAGGTGGGCACCGTGACGCCCCGTCCCCAGCCTGGCAATCCCAAGCCGCGCATGTTCCGCATCCCTGCGCGCAACGCACTGATCAACCGGCTGGGCTTCAACAATGAAGGGCTTGATGCCTTCCTGGCCAACGTCAAGCGCTCCCAGGCCCGCGCCCAGGGCAAGGCCATGCTGCTGGGCCTGAACATCGGCAAGAACGCCACCACCCCTATCGAAGAGGCCACCGGCGACTATCTCAAGGCACTGGATGGCGTCTACCCGCATGCCGACTATGTGACGGTGAACATCAGCTCGCCCAACACCAAGAATCTGCGCGCATTGCAAAGCGACGAGGCGCTGGATGCCCTGCTGGGCGCCATCGCAGGCCGGCGCGAGCAGCTCGCCAGCGAGCATGGCCGGCGCGTTCCCGTATTCGTCAAGATCGCGCCCGACCTTGACGAGGAGCAGGTCGGCGTCATCGCCGCCACGCTGCAGCGCCATGGCATGGACGGCGTGATCGCCACCAACACCACGATCAGCCGTGATGCGGTCAAGGGACTGCCGCATGCCGAGGAAGCGGGCGGCCTGTCGGGCGCGCCCGTGCTGGAGGCGAGCAACCAGGTCATCCGGCAGTTGCGTGCTGCACTGGGCAGCCGCTTTCCGATCATCGGCGTGGGCGGCATCCTCAGCGGCGAGGATGCCGTGAGCAAGATCCGCGCTGGCGCCGACGTGGTGCAGATCTACAGCGGTCTGATCTACCGGGGCCCGGCCCTGGTGGGCGAGGCGGCGCGCGCCATCGCGCAGATGCGCTGATACGGCGCAAGACCGCCTCCGCCAGCAAAACGCCCGGCAGCAAGCCGGGCGTTTTCTCGGGAGCCTGGGTGCAGGTCAGCGCTGCTGTTGCAGCCAGCGCAGCACCCAGGGCATGAGGGCAGACCCGACACGGACCAGCTTGCGCGGGCCGACGACCATGGCCGCTGCCGCCGCCACGCCCAGCGCCACGGGATGCAGGCGCGCGAAAGTGGCGACGCGGTCCACCAGCGGCGCGTCCGCACGCACCTGGGTGGCGCTGCGGCGCAACGCCCGCGCCTGCGCAGCGGCAGCCGCGCGGGCCTTGAGGCGGTCGCGCTGCAGGGCGATGCGCCTGAGCGCCTGCTGCTGCTCGGGCGTCGCCTCCGACCACAGCGGCGCATTCAGGCCCGAAGGCTTGAACTGCGGCGAGGCTTCCGCAGGTGCCGTGGAGACATTGGAGGTATCGACCATGGCTACAGCTTCCTTTTCAACGACTGCCAGTCCTGGCTCAGCTCGTTGCGCGTCAGGATGAACGGGCGCGACAGCTGCCGCACCGTGGCCAGCAGCTTCCACACGGTGACGGCCAGCACGGCAAGCCAAAGCCCGCTCAGGCCCCACGCCACCAGCACCCGATGTCCACTGTCCCAGAACTGCACCAGAAGCGCCACCGACAGCATCAGCAGCGCCACCACGCTGACCCCGCCGATGGCGATCAGCAGCACCACCATGGTCTGCAGGCTGCGCTTGTGCTGGGCCCATTCGAGAAGGGCGAGATCGCTGCGATCCTCGGCGGCAATCGCCACCTCGATCACGGCGGCGCGCCATCGCGCGGTCCAGGCATCCAGACCTAGCAGAGAGATCCAATTCACAGGCATTCTTTACAGGCCGGTGCTGCCGTCTCTCAGCGGCGGCCGAGCATGAAGCCCAGCAAGGCGCCCACGGCCAGGGCGGCGCCGGCCACACGCCAGGGCTCATCATGGGCGTAGCGGTCGGCTGCGTAGGCGGCATCCTTGGCCTGGCGCGCCGCCTCCTGCGCAGCGCGCACGGCGGAATCACGCACATTGGACATGCCATCGTCGATGCGCTGGCGCAGCGCGTGGATCTCGGGCACGGCATCAAGCTCCTTGGCCGACAGCAGGCCACGCAGATCGCTAACCAGTTTTTCCAGATCGGCTTGGGCAGTGGAAACGGTCTCGGTAATCGATTTAGTCATGATGAGCCTTTCTATTGAGGTGATAACAAATACAGCGGGAACCACGCGTTCATGCCACCCGATATTTGCATGGTGCCCGGACCCCCTGCCCGCGCACCATTCAAGCATCTTATCCAATTGCGCCCGCTGCGACGGGAAGCTGGACGGCCACGACACTGTCAGACAAATGCCGGCGCTGATCAACGCCGCAAAAGACTCTCCACGTGCGCGGCTATGGCCAGGCTGCTGGTCAGGCCGGGCGATTCGATGCCGAACAGCTGCACCAGCCCGGCCACGCCATGCGTTTGGGGCCCCTGGATGGCGAAATCCGCAGCAGGCGCGTCGGGGCCGCTGATCTTGGGACGGATGCCTGCGTAGCCAGGCGCGAGCGCGCCGTCGGGCAATGCCGGCCAGTAGCGGCGGATCTCGGCGTAGAACCCGTTTGAGCGGGCTGGATCGACCTGCAGGTCCTGAGGGTCCGCCACCCATTGCACATCGGGGCCGAACTTGGCCTGGCCACCGAGATCCAGCGTCAGATGCACGCCCAGGCCCGCCGCCTCCGGCACTGGATAGATGAGGCGCGAGAAAGGTGCCCGGCCCGACAGCGTGAAGTAATTGCCCTTGGCATAGAAGGCCCGGGGCACATGCTGGGCGGCCAGGCCGGCCATGCGCGACGCCAGCGCCGGCGCCTGAAGGCCTGCGGCGTTGACGACGGTCCGCGCCGTCAGCTCGGTGCCGTCGGCCGTGCGCAGCCACATGCCGCCGGCGACTGCGGCGGCCTGCAGCACCTCGGCATGGCAGACCACCATGCCACCGGCGTGCTCCAGGTCGCCCTGCAAAGCCAGCATCAGTGCGTGGCTGTCGACAATGCCCGTGCTGGGCGAGTGCAGCGCCGCCACGCACTGCAGCGCCGGCTCCATGGCCATGGCCTCGCCGCCCTCCAGCCAGCGCAGGTCGTGGACACCATTGGCCTGCGCCTTGGCCGCCACCGATCCGAGCATGCCGCGCTGGCCTTCGTCCGTGGCCACGATCAGCTTGCCGCAGCGCTGGTGGGCCACGCCGCGCTCGGAACAATAGGCGTACAGCAGCTGCCGCCCCTGGACGCACAAGCGGGCCTTGAGCGAGCCCCGGGGATAGTAGATGCCCGCGTGTATGACCTCGCTGTTGCGCGAACTGGTGCCCGTGCCTATGGCTTCAGCCGCCTCCAGCACCATCACTTCCCGGCCTGCCATCGCCAGGGCCCTGGCAACCGCCAGTCCCACGACGCCGGCCCCTACCACCACGCAATCGACCCGTTCACTCATCCTGCCTGCCTCAGCTGTGCGCGCCTGGCGCCTGTTGTCCGTCCTGCGGCGCGCGCCCGCGCGCCGCAGCGCGCAGATTATCGGGCCTGGACAGGCGCCGCGGCATCAGGACGAAGGCTTGCCGGCGAGCTGGAAGACAGACACCGTGGACACCAGTTCATCGGCCTGCTGGCGCAGGCTCTGGGCGGCGGCGGCCATCTGCTCGACCAGGGCAGCATTTTGCTGGGTCGTCTGATCCAGCTGTACCACCGCATCGCTGACCTGGGACACACCGGCGCTTTGCTCGCCGCTGGCCGCGCTGATGTCGGCAATGAGGCGGGAGACATTCTGGATGGACGCAATCACCTGCTCCATGATCTGCCCTGCCTCGTTCACCAGGACCGTGCCGCTTTGCACGCCCTGCACGCTGGCCCCGATCAAATCCTTGACCTCGCGCGCAGCCTGCGCGGAGCGGGTGGCCAGACTGCGCACCTCGCCTGCGACGACGGCGAATCCGCGCCCCTGCTCCCCGGCCCGCGCCGCCTCAACCGCGGCATTGAGCGCAAGGATATTGGTCTGGAAAGCAATGCCGTCGATGACGCCGATGATGTCGGAAATCCGCCGCGAGCCGGCATCGATGTCGCGCATGGTATCGACCACCTTCTGGACGGCTTCGCCACCCTGCTGCGCCATGGCGCTGGCGGTCCGCGCCAGCTGGTTGGCCTGCTGAGCATGGCCCGAGTTCTGCGCCACGGCCGAGCCCAACTGCTCCATGGAGGCTGCGGTCTGCTGCAGGGCGCTTGCCTGGCTTTCCGTGCGCGCGGACAGATCCTGGTTGCCCAGCGAGATCTGCGCGCTGGCGGCAGCCACGGCCTCGGCGCCCTGGCGCACGCGCGCCACCACGCTGCCCAATTCCTGCTGCATGCGGGCCAGCTGTGCCAGCAGGCTGTACCGGTCCCCTGCCCTGACAGGCACAGGCTGCCCCAGATCACCGTGCGCCACGCGTTCACTGACCGCCACGGCATGTGCCGGCTCGCCGCCCAGGGGACGCAGGACGAGGCGCTGCAGCGCCCAGAGCAGACACAGCGATACCAGCGCGATGGAGGCCAGCCCCAGGGCCCAGGCCGTGAGATTGAGCCTGCGCACCTCGGCCAGCACCTTGTCCTGCGGCACGGTGGCCGTGAACGCCCACAGGGAACCACCCCGGCCCACCGGTATCGGCACGTAGATGCGCGTGATTTCCACGCCCTCGGCATCCCGCAGGCCGCTGCGGCGCATAGCGTGGCGCTCGTTCAGCGACTGCTCCAGGGCCTGCAGTTCCTCGGCATCGGACAGCTTGCGCCCCACCAGGGCCGGGTCGAGGCTGCCCACATAAAGACCGCCACGAGACAAGAGACTGGCATGGCCGGTGTCATAGATGCGGATCGCCTGCACTTTTTCCTGGAGGCTGGACAGCGAGATGTCGATCCCCGCCACCCCGAGGAACCGGCCGCCGGCCATGATGGGCACCGACACCGTCGTGATCAGCACCTGCCTGCCCGCCACCGGATATTGGTAGGGCTCGATCAATGCTTCCTTGCCGCTGGCCTTGGGCAGCAGGTAATAGTCGCCGGCACCGGCCTTGTCGTAATCGACCAGCGGCTCCAACGCGATCGGCCCGGCACCCCGGTTCCAGTAGGGAATGTAGCGCCCGGTGGCATCGTGGCCCGTCCTGCCCGCGAATTCCGAATCGCGGCCGTCGAAGGCATCGGGCTCCCAGGCCGTCCACACGGCCAGGAACTCGGGCGAACCCTCCAATACACTGCGTATCAAGGCCTCGGCCTGGGAGCGGTCCGCCTGGCCAGACGCCTTGAGCCCGGCCAGGCTGTACGCCAGTGTCCGCGCCGTGGTCATGGTGGCATTGAGCTCCATGCCGATCTGGGCCGCATTGCGGCTGGCCAGCTCCTCGGCATACAGCATCGCGGTTTGCTGCTGCAGCTGCCCCGCCTGGCGGGTCAAGGTGAAAACGGTGATGGCAAAGCCTGCCAGCACCACGCCCGTAACCAGCAGCAGCAATTGAGCGCGCAGCGTCAGACGGGCCGCAAGGCCGGCCCGCAGAGATGAAGATCGTGTCACAGACTTCCTTTCGCCGAAGGCCGGCATGCGGGTCTGCATTCCGCAGGTCCAGCCTATCGAAACCCGGTATGAACAAGGCATTGACTATTGCACATGCCCGCTTGCGCGCAAGTTCTGAACAGTGCGGCAAAAGCCGGGCAGTTGCCGGCACCTTGCGCCCCGGCACGCCAATGCGAAAGGGCCTGGAATCGCTTCCAGGCCCTTGCATGCGTTGCTTCGATGGTGGGTGATACATGGATCGAACATGTGACCCCTGCCGTGTGAAGGCAGTGCTCTACCGCTGAGCTAATCACCCGTGAAAACCGGCCTGCGGGCCGGCTTTCCGGAAAAACTGGTGGGTGATACATGGATCGAACATGTGACCCCTGCCGTGTGAAGGCAGTGCTCTACCGCTGAGCTAATCACCCATGAAAACCGGCCTGCGGGCCGGCTTCCTGGAAAAACTGGTGGGTGATACATGGATCGAACATGTGACCCCTGCCGTGTGAAGGCAGTGCTCTACCGCTGAGCTAATCACCCTTTGTCGTTACTGCGACAAGACTGCAATTATGTCACAAGTTTTCCGAACGATTTTCAAACTTGCGCCAAATTGTCTTGCCACCGCTCGATTTGTCCATCTGGACCAGCACGTCCTCATGCGCGGCCAATTCCTGCGCGTTGGCCTGCAGCACATGCAGCTTCATGCTGCGCAGGTCCACGGACACCATGGGCACCCCGCCGCTGCGGGACTCGGCTGGCTCCTCCGCCATGAGCAGCGCCTCCTGCCCGCGCGTGAGGTTGATGTAGACATCGGCCAGCAGCTCCGCATCGAGCAATGCGCCGTGCAGCGTACGGCCCGAGTTGTCGACTTCGAGGCGGTCGCACAGCGCGTCGAGCGAGTTGCGCTTGCCGGGAAAGATCTCCTTGGCCATGGCCAGGGTGTCGATGACGCCGCTCACGCACTGGCGGATCGGCGGGCGCCTGACCAGCTCCAGCTCTTTGTTGAGAAAGCCCAGGTCGAATGGCGCGTTGTGGATGATCAGTTCGGCGCCCTGCAGATAGGCCCAGATCTCGTCGATCTTCTCTTCGAACCGCGGCTTGTCCTTGAGGAACTCCGTCGTGATGCCATGGACGCGCAAGGCATCGGGGTGGCTGTCGCGGCCGGCGTTGAAATACAGGTGCAGATTGTTGCCGGTGAGCTTGCGGTTCACCAGCTCCACGCAACCGAGCTCGATGAGCCGGTCGCCATTCTCGGGAGACAGGCCGGTCGTTTCGGTATCGAGAATGATTTGGCGCGACATGCCTGCCCCCTTCAGTGATTTTCCTTGGCGTGGTTGAGCGAGTACTTCGGTATCTCGATGGTCACGTCCTCGCGCGCCAGGATGGCCTGGCAGGACAGGCGCGACTGCGGCTGCAGGCCCCAGGCGCGGTCCAGCAGGTCTTCCTCTTCCTCCTCGGCCTCGTTCAAGGAGTGGTAGCCCTGCTTGACGATGACGTGGCAGGTCGTGCAGGCGCAGCTCATGTCGCAGGCATGCTCGATCTTGATGTTGTTGTCCAGCAGCGCCTCGCAGATGGACGTACCCGCCGGTGCCTCGATCTCGGCACCCTGGGGACAGTATTCGGCGTGGGGAAGAATTTTGATAACGGGCATGGCAGCTCTGCGTTCGGATCAGGTATTCAGGAAAGGGATTGCACGTTCTTGCCCGCAAGGGCCTGCTGGATGCTGCGGTTCATGCGCTCGGCCGCGAAGGCTTCGGTGCCCTTGGCCAGCGCCTCGGTCGCGGCCTCGACCACGGCGGCATCCTGCGCAGACAGGCTTGCGCGCGAGGCCTCCAGCAAGGCGTCGATGGCCTGGCGCTGCTCGGCCGACAGCACATCGCCGTCGGCCTGCAGCGCGCTTTGCGTCGCCAGGATCATGCGGTCGGCATCGACCCGGGCCTCGACAAGCGCCCGGGTGCGCATGTCTTCCTGGGCCGTGGCGAACCCCTCCTGCAGCATGCGGGCCACCTCGTCGTCCGACAGTCCGTAGGAGGGCTTGACATGGATGTGGGCCTCGACACCGCTGGTCTGCTCCCTGGCCCCCACGGACAGCAGGCCATCGGCATCCACCGTGAACGTCACGCGTATGCGGGCCGCGCCCGCCGCCATCGGCGGAATGCCTCGCAACTCGAACCGCGCGAGGCTGCGGCAGTCGGCCACCAGATCACGCTCGCCCTGGACCACGTGGATGGCCAGCGCGGTCTGCCCATCCTTGTAGGTCGTGAAGTCCTGGGCGCGCGCCGTTGGAATGGTCTCGTTGCGCGAAACAATGCGCTCGACCAGGCCACCCATGGTCTCCACGCCGAGCGACAGGGGTATCACGTCCAGCAGCAGCATATCGCCGCTGGAGCTGTTGCCGGCGAGCTGGTTGGCCTGGATGGCCGCACCCAGGGCCACGACCTCGTCGGGATTGAGGTTGACCAGAGGTTCGCGGCCGAAGAAGCGGGCCACGGCTTCGCGCACCTGGGGCATCCGCGTCGACCCACCCACCAGCACCACGCCCTGCACTTCGTCGCTGGAGAGGCCGGCATCCTTGACGGCACGGCGCACGGCGGCGATCGAGCGGGCGGTCAAAGGGGCTGTGACGGCTTCAAAATCGCTGCGCCTGACCTCGAAGCGGACAGGCCCGGTGGACAGATCCGCGCAAAACTCCGCCACCTGCGCGTCGGTCAGGGCCTGCTTGCAAAGGCGCGCCGACATGCGCCAGCGCGCCTTGTCCTCGGCCGTCTGCGGCGCGGCTGCGCACTGCCGCGCCACCCATTCGGCCAGCGCCGTGTCATAGTCGTCGCCGCCCAGGGCCGAATCCCCGCCCGTGGAGATGACTTCGAACACACCCTGGGACAGGCGCAGGATGGAGATGTCGAACGTCCCGCCGCCCAGATCGTAGACCGCATAGACGCCTTCGGACGCATTGTCCAGACCGTAGGCGATGGCGGCCGCCGTCGGCTCGTTGATCAGGCGCAGCAGGTGAATGCCGGCCAGACGGGCGGCATCCTTGGTCGCCTGGCGCTGCGCGTCGTCGAAATAGGCGGGCACGGTGATGACCGCCCCGTACAGTTCGCCATCGAAGCTGTCCTCGGCGCGGTAGCGCAGCGTGGCAAGAATCTCTGCACTGACTTCCACGGGCGTCTTGGGCCCGTCCACTGTCTCCAGGCTGATCACGCCGCTGCCCGCTTCACCCTGGACGAAGCGGTAGGGCAGCTTCTCGGGCGACTCGATGTCGGCCAGCGTGCGGCCCATGAAGCGCTTGGCGGAGACGATGGTGTTGGCGGCGTCCACGGATGCCGCCTCCTGCGCGGCACGGCCTATCTCCCGCCGTCCCTGGGGGAGATAGCGCACCACGGACGGCAGCAGCACTGCGCCTTGCTCGTCGGGCAGGCATTCGGCCACGCCATTGCGCACCGCGGCCACCAGCGAATGCGTCGTGCCCAGATCAATGCCCACGGCAATGCGCCTTTGGTGAGGATCGGGAGACTGGCCGGGTTCGGAAATCTGCAAAAGCGCCATGGATGTACTCGAAAAAACGCGGGGCCGGTGGGCCGGCCCTCCTGGTGAATATCGGGGGGGATGTCTTGGAAACCGACAGCAGCCGCTTCGCAACCAAACTATTGTCCCAGTTGATCGCGGCGGCGCTCTATGTCCTGCGCAAATCGCGCAACAAACATGAGGGCTCTGACCTGCTGCACCGCAGCCTGTGCATCGTGGGCCTCGTCGAGCAGGCGGCCGCATTCGGCCAGCATGCCGCGCCGCGCCTGCATCACCTCATCGTCCAGCGCGTCGAGTGCCCGTTCGTCACGGGCTTCGTCCAGCGCCTCGCGCCACTCCATCTGCTGCATCAGGAATGCCCTGGGCATGGCCGTGTTGTCTTCGGCCCGCACGGGTGCGCCCCGCAGCTCGCACAGGTAGGCGGCGCGCCTGAGCGGATCCTTCAGGCACTGATAGGCCTCGTTGATGCGCACCGACCATTGCATGGCCACACGCTGCGCCGCCGCGCCCTGGGCCGCGAAGCGGTCGGGATGGGCCTCGCGCTGCAGCTCTTTCCAGCGCGCATCGATCACGCTGCGTTCCTGCGCGAATTGGCGGGGCAGCGCGAACAGCTCGAAATCGTCCGATTGCAGGTTCATGTCGTCGTTAAAAAACCGCCAGCACCGAAGCGGTGGCGGTTTCTTCAAGATGGGGAAATCAGCGGCGGCCGGGCGGCCGCCGGTACCGCTCAGATACGGAAGCTCTCGCCGCAACCACAGCGATCGCGCTCGTTGGGATTGTGGAACTTGAAACCCTCGTTGAGGCCTTCGCGCACGAAGTCCAGCTGCGTGCCGTCGATGTAGGCCAGGCTCTTGGGGTCCACCAGCACCTTGATGCCATGGTCTTCGAAGACCACATCCTCGGGCGACTGCTCGTCCACATACTCCAGCTTGTAGGCCAGCCCCGAGCAACCCGTGGTCTTGACGCCCAGGCGCACGCCTATGCCCTTGCCGCGGCGCGACAGATAGCGGCTCACATGGCGGGCCGCCGAATCGGTCAGCGAGATCGCCATATCAGGCGGCCACCACCGCCGTGCGCTTGGCACGGTAATCGTCCACCGCCGCCTTGATGGCGTCCTCGGCCAGGATGGAGCAATGCACCTTCACGGGCGGCAGGGCCAGCTCTTCTGCGATCTGGCTGTTCTTGAGTGCGGCGGCCTCGTCCAGGGTCTTGCCCTTGACCCATTCGGTCACGAGCGACGACGAAGCGATCGCCGAGCCGCAGCCATAGGTCTTGAAGCGCGCATCTTCGATGACGCCGGTTTCGGGATTGACCTTGATCTGCAGCTTCATCACGTCGCCGCAGGCAGGCGCGCCCACCATGCCGGTGCCCACGGACTCGTCGTTCTTGTCGAACGAGCCCACGTTGCGGGGGTTTTCGTAGTGGTCTACCACTTTGTCGGAATAAGCCATGATGTCTACCTCTTCAATTCGTGATGCATGCAGCCGTCAGTGTGCCGCCCATTGAATAGTGCTGAGGTCGATGCCGTCTTTGTACATCTCCCACAGCGGGCTGAGCTCGCGCAGCTTGACCACATTGGCTCGGATGGTGCTGATCGCGTAGTCGATCTCTTCCTCGGTCGTGAAGCGGCCGATGGTCATGCGCAGGCTGCTGTGCGCGAGCTCGTCGCTGCGGCCCAGGGCACGCAGCACATAGCTGGGCTCCAGGCTGGCCGATGTGCAGGCAGAGCCGGAGGACACCGCCAGGCCCTTGATGCCCATGATCAGCGACTCGCCCTCGACAAAGTTGAAGCTCATGTTCAGGTTCTGCGGCACACGGTGCTCCATGCTGCCGTTGATGAACACCTGCTCCAGGTCCTTGAGGCCGTTGAGCAGGCGTTGCTGCAGCGCATAGGCCTTGGCGTTGCTCTCGGCCATCTCTTCCTTGGCGATGCGGAAGGCCTCGCCCATGCCGACGATCTGGTGCGTGGGCAGCGTGCCCGAGCGCATGCCGCGCTCATGGCCGCCACCGTGGATCTGCGCCTCCAGGCGCACGCGGGGCTTGCGGCGCACATAGAGGGCTCCCACGCCCTTGGGGCCGTAGGTCTTGTGCGCGGTCATGCTCATCAGGTCGATGGGCATCTTGGCCATGTCGATCTCGACGCGGCCCGTGGCCTGCGCGGCATCCACATGGAACAGGATGCCCTTTTCGCGGCACAGCGCACCGATGGTCGGGATGTCCTGGATCACGCCGATCTCGTTGTTCACGAACAGCACGCTGACCAGGATGGTGTCGGGACGCAGCGCAGCCTTGAAGGCTTCGATGTCGAGCAGCCCATCGGGCTGCACGTCCATGTAGGTGACCTCGAAGCCCTGGCGCTCCAGCTCGCGCATGGTGTCGAGCACGGCCTTGTGCTCGGTCTTGAGGGTGATGAGGTGCTTGCCCTTGCCCTGGTAGAAGTGGGCCGCGCCCTTGATCGCCAGGTTGATCGACTCGGTCGCGCCACTGGTCCACACGATTTCGCGCGGGTCCGCCCCAATCAGGTCCGCCACCTGGCCGCGGGCCTTCTCGATGGCTTCCTCAGCCTCCCAGCCCCAGGCGTGGCTGCGCGAGGCGGCATTGCCGAAATGCTCGCGCAGCCAGGGGATCATGGCGTCCACGACGCGCGGATCCACAGGAGTGGTTGCGCCATAGTCGAGATAGATGGGGAAATGCGGGGTCATGTCCATGACTGGCTCTTATCAAAATTGCGGCTGGCAAATAACAGGTGTGAACAGGTGGGGACGGGCGTGGTCAATGAACCGGGGCGAATCCATCCAGGCAGACACGACCGCGGCACACAGCCATGCGCGGCAGCCGACCTGCCCTCGGCGTGTCGCCAATCAGGATTTGGCGAACGCGTTGCCCAGCGCGAACACCGAATTCGGTGCATTCACACGGATGGGCTTGACCACCGGAGCGGTCGAGATCGCGCGGCGCACGACGGGCTTGTCCTCGATCTGGATGCCCTTGGCCAGTTGCTCGTCCACGAGCTTTTGCAGCGTCACGGAGTCGAGGAACTCGACCATGCGCTGGTTCAACGCAGCCCACAGCTCATGGGTCATGCAGCGGCCGGCCTCGCCCAGGCAGTTTTCCTTGCCGCCACACTGGGTGGCGTCGATGGGTTCGTCCACGGAGACGATGATGTCGGCCACGGTGATGTCACCGGCCTTGCGCGCAAGCGTATAGCCACCGCCGGGTCCGCGCGTGGATTCGACGAGTTCATGGCGGCGCAGCTTGCCGAACAGCTGCTCCAGGTACGACAGGGAAATCTGCTGCCGCTGGCTGATGGCAGCCAGCGTGACAGGGCCATTGTTCTGGCGCAGGGCCAGATCGATCATGGCAGTGACCGCAAACCGGCCTTTGGTGGTGAGACGCATTACGAGCTCCTTCAGTCAGGCTTGTACGTTACAGAAACACCCTCTCCGGCGTTCGGCCAGAGTCGGGCACAGTCTCCGCCCTTACTCCGCCTCGTTCAAAAGGTTCAGAGCCCTTCTTTTCATCGAAGTGTGTTGTTGTTGAGTGTTTAACCCGAGTATACCACATTCCCCATCAAATTTGTCGGGTAACCAATCACCACAGCTCCAAACCTCGTCGACACTCAGGCGGATTGAGAGGGAGAGGCGCCGAACAACTGCTCCCTGAGCAGCGCCAGCTGGTCGCGCACCCGCGCCGCCTGTTCGAATTCCAGGCTGCGCGCATGTTCGAGCATCTGCTTTTCCAGACGCTTGATCTCCTTGGCCACATCCTTTTCGGACATGTCCTCGACGCGTGCCCGTTCGAGTTGCCGCGCCTGCAGACGTTCCGCTTCCTTGCCACTTTTTTCACTGTAGACCCCATCAATCAGGTCTTTCACCCGCTTGACAATCTGCTTGGGCTCGATGCCGTTTTCTTGATTGAAGAGGATTTGCCTGGCCCGGCGGCGCTCGGTCTCTCCGATGGCCTTTTTCATCGACTCGGTCACCCGGTCGGCATAGAGGATGGCCTTGCCATGCAGGTTGCGCGCGGCGCGGCCGATGGTCTGGATCAGGCTGCGCTCGGCGCGCAGAAAGCCCTCCTTGTCGGCATCGAGAATGGCGACCAGCGACACCTCGGGGATGTCCAGTCCCTCGCGCAGCAGGTTGATGCCGACCAGCACGTCGAAGGCGCCCAGGCGCAGGTCGCGGATGATTTCCACGCGCTCCACCGTGTCCACGTCAGAGTGCAGATAGCGCACCCTGACGCCGTTGTCGCCCAGGTACTCCGTCAACTGCTCGGCCATGCGCTTGGTCAGCGTCGTGATGAGCACGCGCTCATCGCGCTCGACGCGCAGGCGGATCTCCTGCAGCACGTCATCGACCTGGTGGGTGGCGGGGCGCACCTCGATCTCGGGATCGATCAGGCCGGTGGGGCGCACGACCTGGTCGACGATCTGACCGGAATGGGTCCTCTCATACTCCGCCGGCGTGGCGGACACGAAGATGACCTGGCGCATGCGCCGCTCGAACTCCTCGAATTTCAGCGGGCGGTTGTCCAGCGCCGAAGGCAGGCGAAAGCCATATTCCACCAGCGTGGTCTTGCGCGAGCGGTCGCCGCTGTACATGGCGTTGAGCTGGCCGATCATCTGGTGGCTCTCGTCGAGGAACATGATGGCGTCGCGCGGCAGATAGTCGGTCAACGTGCTCGGCGGCTCGCCGGGCGCCGCGCCCGACAGATGGCGCGTGTAGTTCTCGATGCCCTTGCAGTGGCCCACCTCGGTGAGCATCTCCAGATCGAAACGCGTGCGCTGCTCCAGACGCTGGGCCTCGACCAGCTTGCCATCGGCCACGAGCTGCTTGAGCCGGCCATCGAGTTCGATCTTGATGGTTTCCACGGCGGCCAGCACCTTGTCGCGCGGCGTGACGTAATGGCTGCTCGGATAGACGGTGAAGCGCGGAATGCTCTGGCGCACGCGGCCGGTGAGCGGATCGAACAGCTGCAGGCTCTCGACCTCGTCGTCGAACAGCTCGATGCGGATGGCCAGTTCGGAGTGCTCTGCCGGAAACACGTCGATGGTATCGCCGCGCACGCGGAACTTGCCACGGCTGAAGTCCTGGTCGTTGCGCTGGTACTGCATGCGGATCAGCTGCGCGATGACGTCGCGCTGGTTGATGCGGTCGCCCGTTCGCAGCGTCATGATCATGCGGTGGTAGCTCTCGGGCTCGCCGATGCCGTAGATGGCCGAGACGGTGGCAACGATCACCACGTCGCGCCGCTCCATCAGGCTCTTGGTGCACGACAGGCGCATCTGCTCGATGTGCTCGTTGATGGCGCTGTCCTTCTCGATGAACAGGTCGCGCTGGGGCACGTAGGCTTCTGGCTGGTAGTAGTCGTAATAGCTGACGAAGTATTCGACGCAGTTCTTGGGAAAGAATTCGCGGAACTCGCTGTACAGCTGCGCGGCCAGCGTCTTGTTGGGCGCAAAGACGATGGCTGGCCGGCCCAGGCGCGCGATGACGTTGGCCATGGTGTAGGTCTTGCCCGAGCCCGTCACGCCCAGCAGGGTCTGAAAGGCCTCGCCATCATTGATGCCTTCGACCAGTTTTTCAATGGCGGCAGGCTGGTCGCCGGCCGGCGCATAAGGCTGAAACAGCTCGAAGGGCGAGCCGTCGAAGTGCACGAACCGGCCGGTGGCCGCCGGTGCGCAGGAGGGATCAGGAGTTTCGTGCATGGCGTGGTGTTTTCTTGAGGGTGGCCGCGGGCCACCTACATAGCTAGAATTCGTGGGTTAACCCGAAAGCCTACCGCAGCTTGGGGCTAGCCCGCGTTTTTTCCACCTCCCAGTCTTCCAAGACTTCCCAAGGACGTTTTCATGTCTCTGTTTACCGCCGTCGAAATGGCCCCCCGCGACCCCATCCTGGGTCTGAACGAGCAGTTCGCTGCCGACACCAACCCCAACAAGGTCAACCTGGGCGTGGGCGTGTATTTCGACGATAACGGCAAGCTGCCCCTGCTCGAGTGCGTGCAGGCCGCCGAGAAGGCCATGATGGACAAGCCATCCGCACGCGGCTACCTGCCCATCGACGGCATCGCCGCCTATGACGCGGCCGTCAAGGGCCTGGTGTTCGGCGCCGATTCCGACGTCGTCAAGGCCGGCCGCGTCTCCACGGTGCAGGCCATCGGCGGCACGGGCGGCCTGAAGATCGGCGCCGACTTCCTCAAGAAGATCAGCCCCGACGCCAAGGTGCTGATCTCCGACCCGAGCTGGGAAAACCACAAGGCCATCTTCACGAACGCCGGCTTCGAGGTGGGCACCTACGCCTACTACGACGCGGCCAACCGCAAGGTGAATTTCGAAGGCATGCTGGCGGACCTGAATGCTGCGGCCCCCGGCACCATCGTCGTGCTGCATGCCTGCTGCCACAACCCGACCGGCTACGACATCACGGCCGAGCAATGGGACCAGGTCGTCGCCGCGGTCAAGGCCAAGGGCCTGGTGGCCTTCCTGGACATGGCCTACCAGGGCTTCGGCCACGGCATCGCCGAGGACGGCGCCGTGATCGGCAAGTTCGTGGCCGCCGGCCTGAACATCTTCGTGTCGACCTCGTTCTCCAAGAGCTTCAGCCTGTACGGCGAGCGCGTGGGTGCCCTGTCGGTGGTGGCCAATGACAAGGAAGAAGCGGCCCGCGTGCTGAGCCAGCTCAAGATCGTCATCCGCACCAACTACTCCAACCCGCCCACCCATGGCGGCGCCGTGGTGGCCGCGGTGCTGAACAACCCCGAGCTGCGCGCGCTGTGGGAGAAGGAACTGGGCGAGATGCGCGTGCGCATCAAGGCCATGCGCCAGAAGCTGGTCGATGGCCTGAAGGCCGCCGGCGTGCAGCAGGACATGGGCTTCATCACCACCCAGATCGGCATGTTCAGCTACTCCGGCCTGTCCAAGGACCAGATGGTGCGCCTGCGCTCCGAATTCGGCGTCTACGGCACCGACACCGGCCGCATGTGCGTGGCCGCGCTCAACAGCAAGAACATCGACTACGTCTGCCAGGCCATCGCCAAGGTCATCTGAGGCCCGCCAGCCCCGCCCCGGGCCTGCCCGGGATGGACCGACCGGCAATCAGCCGCCCGGGCACCGCGCCCTGGCGGCTTTTTTTGCGCGCCGCTTCAGCCACCGCGGTGGCGCTGCAGCAGATGGCCGAGCATCCTGCAGGCCTGGGGCTGATCGACCATGGGCACGGGGACCCGCAGCATGCTGCCGGGCGCCTGGCGCGGCGAAAACAGCAGGCCCGGCGCCAGCAGCAGGCCCTGCGCGGCCGCGTGGCGGGCCAGCACCTCCGAATCCATGCCGCAATCGACCCAGGCGAACATGCCGGCCTGCGGCTCATGGGGTGCGCGGCAGCCCAGTCCTTCCAGCATGCGCAGGCAGCGCACCCGCGCGCGGTCCACACGCTCGCGCAGCCGCTCCACATGCTTGCGGTACTGGCCATCGGCCAGTACCCGGTGCACCACCTGCTCGCCCGGCAGGGCCGACGTCAATCCGCCAAGCAGCTTGAGGTCGGTCAGCCGGCGGATCAGATCCGCGTGCGCCGCCACATAGCCCACACGCAGACTGCCCGCCAGGGTCTTGGAATAGCCGCCGACCAGCAGCACGCGCTGCAGCCGGTCCAAAGCGGCCAGGCGCACCGGCGTGCCGGGCAGGAAGTCCGAATAGGTGTCATCCTCGACCAGCAGGAAGCCGTAGCGCTCGGCGATGCGCAGCATCTCGTGGGCCGTGCCTGCCGACAAGGTCTGCCCGGTCGGGTTGTGCACGGCGGTATTGAGGATGAACAGCTTGGGCGCGTGCTGCCGCGCAAGGCGCTCCAGCGCCTGCACGTCGGGCCCGCCGGGCAGCCGGGGCACGCCGACCACGTTCACGCCCAGCGAGGTGAGCCTGCCGAAGATCAGGAACCAGCCCGGGTCCTCCACCAGCACCGTGTCGCCAGCCTGGACCAGGCTGCGCGCGATGAGATCCAGGCCCTGGGTCACGCCGGCCACCGTCATCAGATTGGATTCGGGGTGCGCTGGCACATCCTGGGCCTGCAGGACGGAAGCAATCTGCTGGCGCAGCGGCGCGTAGCCCTGCGGCAGACCATAGGACAGCAGGCTGGCACCCGCGCTGCGCCCCACCGCCCGCAGCGCCGAGGCCAGCATCTCCTGGTCCAGCCAGTCGGGCGGCAGCATGCCTGCGCCCCCGGACTGTTCCATGCCCTCTCGGAACATGCTGCGCAGCAGGAAGGTGGTATCGAACGCCGCGCCCTGCTCCAGCGCGGTCGGCGCACTGGGCTGCGGGCCGGGTTGGGCGCGGCGCAGGGCACTGACGAAAAATCCCGAGCCGCGCCGCGAATGCACCAGCCCCTGGGCCGCCAGACGGTCATAGGCCTGCACCACGGTGTCACGGCTGACACCTGCTTCGTCGGCCAGGGAGCGGACCGAGGGCAGCCGGGCGCCCGCGCGCAGCCCATGGTTGCGGATCAGGCGGCCGTAATGCTCCACGAGCTGCTCCACCAGCGACTGGCCGGACGAGCGCAGAGGCTGCCAGCCAACCGCCGGTGCGCCGCGGTCCATGGGGTTTGCAGGTTCAGGTGTCCGGGTCATATGAGCAGGCCAGTTTGCAGATTGTCATGAGAAAGTGTACTGCTACTGTACTGAATTCAGCGCGTAGCATGCAAATGACGGCCCTTTGCGCAGGGCCGCAGATCCCCACCCTTTCCTCAAAGACAGCAGACACCATGCCCTTCGACGCCCAATCCACCTCGTTCCTGCTGCCGCTGGCCATGTTCGCCTTCGTCAGCTCCGTCACGCCCGGACCCAACAACGTGATGCTGACAGCCTCGGGCGCCAGCTTCGGCTACCGCCGCACCGTGCCCCACATGCTGGGCATCACCCTGGGCGTGGTGGTCATGGTGCTGCTGGTGGGCGCAGGGCTGGGCGCGGTCTTCGAGCGCCTGCCGGCGATCTACACCGCACTCAAGTACGTGGGCGCCGCCTACCTGGTCTGGCTGGCCTGGAAGATCGCAGGCAGCGCGGGCATCGACGGCGGCAGCGCGGGCGCCAAGCCCCTGGGCTTCTGGCAGGCGGCGGCCTTCCAGTGGGTGAACCCCAAGGCCTGGATCATGGCCATCGGCGTGATCGCCACCTATACGCCGCGCGAGGATTTCTTCGTCAACCTGGTGCTGGCCGCGCTGGTGCTGGGCATGGTCAACTACCCCAGCGTCAGCGTCTGGACCTTGTTCGGCAGCGCCGTGGGGCGTGCGCTGCGCTCGCCCCAGGCGCTGCGCCGCTTCAACTGGTGCATGGCCGGCCTGCTGCTGCTGTCGCTGTATCCGGTGCTGGCCGATTCACACCCCTGAGCGCAGCTGGGCACAAGGCAGGCGCAGCACCTGGCTTGCGAGTTCGGCGATGCCGGCCTCGCTGAGGTCGGCGGCCTGCACGGTGCGGCGCGCACGCCAGCCGGAAAAATGCCGCTCCTGCGAACGCGCGTAATGCGGATCGTAGTGCAGGGCCATGAGTTCGGAAAACAGCGGGGAGAGGCTGCGCTCATGGGCCCAGGCCTGCCAGCGCGAGACGGTCTGGCTGCCCTGCAACTCCTTGAGCCCGCCCAGCTTGTCGGCCAGTGCCTGCGCATCGTCGCCCAGATAGGCATAGTCGCGCAGCAGGTAGTCCAGCCGCGCGCTGGCCGTGGCCTCGATCTCGATCACGGGCGACTCGCGCATGTGCTCCACCAGCCCCATGGGCAGGGACAGGCGCCCGATCTTGACGCTTTCGCCTTCCACATAGACGGGACGTGACAGGTCGAAAGTCTCCAGCTGCTGCGCCAGCAGCGTCTCGAAGTATTTCTGGCTGGGCTGCTCCACGCCGGGCAGGTTGCCCAGCAGCGAGCCTTTGTGGCGGGCATAGCCCTCCAGGTCCAGCACCTGCGCACCGGCCTCGGCCAGCGTACGCAGCACGCGCGTCTTGGCGCTGCCGGTGGCGCCGCACAGCACCTGCAGGCGCAGTTGCGGCACCAGCTGGTCGATCAGCGAGATGACATGGCTGCGGTAGGCCTTGTAGCCATTGGCCAGCTGCTGGGCATCCCAGCCCACCAGCCGCAGCCAGGTGACCATGGAGCCGCTGCGCAGGCCGCCGCGCCAGCAGTAGACCAGGGGCTTCCAATTGGCGGGCTTGTCGGCGAAGGTCTCATGCAGATGGCGGGCCAGGTTGGCAGAGACCATGGCCGCGCCCAGGCGCTTGGCCTCGAAGGGGCTGACCTGCTTGTAGATGGTGCCGATGCGGGCGCGCTCCTCGTTGTCGAGCACGGGGCAGTTGATGGCGCCGGGAATATGGTCATGCTCGAACTCGGCAGGCGAGCGGGCATCGATCAGGCAGTCGAACTGGTGGCGGTCGGTGACACGGATGGGCTGGCGGTGGGACACGGGCAATCGGCGATCTGGAAATCCTGCGGGAGGCTGAAACAGCCGGCCTCACCGGCCGGCACCGGCACCAGGAAAGTGGATCGAGCCTCGACACGCACCGGCGGCAGCCGCCGTGCGCCTTCATCCGTTGCGCACGCCGGACATGCCTGCCGACCTTGGATGCCCGCATTCTCGCATGGCCGCACCGCGCGGGCAGCCGGGGCGCCAGGATCACCGTGACGACGGCCTGCCGCCCCGCGGATGGATCAGCATGCGGTCGCCGCGCATCTCCACATCGAACTGGCGCAGGAAGTTCTGGCCCAGCAGCGCGTCCTGCTCGCTGCTGCCCGTATAACCCGTGCCGACCCGCAGGCCGCTGACCACCAGAGAGGCCACGCGCACCTGGTCGGCCACCACCATGCGGCCCTCGCGCTCGCCATTGGCGGTGCGAAAGCGCACGGGCTCGCCGCCCTCCAGCCCGGCGCGGCCGGCCAGCGCATCGGTCACGCCGATCATGCTGGCGCCCGTGTCCACCAGGAATCGGACCGGCTGCCCATTGACGGCGCCTTCCACACGGAAATGGCCGTCGCGGTCGCGTGCGATGACCACGGTGCCGTCGGCCTGGACCTTGGCGCCGGCCGGCTTGAGATACAGCTGCATGGCCCAGTACAGCACGCCCATGACCAGCAGCCAGAACAGCAAAAAGCCCAGCATGCCGCGCCGGGCGACGGACTGGGGACTGGGCGCTTGGGCACCAGGACGCGGCGGGGTCTTCAGGCGCATGGAGATGCAGTGCAATCGCAGATGTCAGCCGCACATTCTGCCTGCAGCCCTGCCCTGCCATGGCCAAGCCGTTGGCGCTACAGTGGACGCCTTTTCCTCCACCCCCCCTGACATGACCACGAACGCGCAGCCGACCTTTGTCCTCCACTACATATTCGATCCGCTGTGCGGCTGGTGCTACGCTGCCGCCCCCCTGGTCCAGGCCGCGCGCGAGGTGCCCGGCGTCAGCCTGCAATGGCATGGCGGCGGCATGCTCACGGGCCCGCACACGCGCGCCATCACGGCCGACTGGCGCAGCCATGTGATGCCGCACGACCAGCGCATCGCCGAGATGACGGGCCAGCCCTTCGGCGCGGCCTACTTCGACGGCCTGCTCAACGACCTGGGCGCCGTGCTGGACTCGGAACCCCCGACCACGGCGCTGCTCGCCGCCGAGGACATCGCCGGCCGGGGCCTGGACATGCTGGCGCGCCAGCAAAAGGCCCACTATGTCGAGGGCAGGCGCATCAGCGACACGGCCGTGCTGCTGGAACTGGCCCAGCACCTGGGCCTGGACGCGGCAGCCTTCACCGATGCCTTCCAGCGCCTGTCGGGCAGCGCCACCCAGGCCCATATCGCCCAGGCGCGTGAATGGCTGAACCTGGCACAAGGCCAAGGCTTTCCGACCTTTGCGCTCGAATTCGACCACCCCGAACCGGATCAGCCGGGCCAGCGCGCCATCCAGCGCGTCGACATCGGCCCCTGGCTGGGCGATGCCGACGGCTGGGCCAGGCAACTGGGGGAATGGGTGCGGCAAGTCGCGGCGCTCAAGGCAGATGCGGCCACCGGGACCAGCAGCCATCAGGCCACGCCGGGCCAGGCGGGCTGCGACACAGGCGCATGCGATTTGCCAGCACGTGGCTGAATCGCGCACCAAAAACAGCAAAAACGATAAATTTATTTGATAAAAATATTATCCTCGCCTAAAATCTGCGCATCAGCACACCCGCACGGAAGTCGGGGTCGCAAAGCCTTCTCCGGCTCCGCTGCGCTGCATGGCGCGCGGGCATGGCAGCGGGGCTTCCAGGTCCCGGTTTCCAACGGCACCTGAATGCGGCTGCGACACATGCCGTGCCTGGCCCCATTGCCGGAGATACCCATGGCCCCACGCACTGCGATGCGCTTGCACTTTCCCGAAACAGCCACGCGCTGGTGGCCCGTTGCTGCGCTGTGCGCAAGCCTGGCCGCATGCGGCGGCGCGCAGGACACCCCGGGCGCGGCGCCGCCGCAAGCCGCTGCCGTGGCATCGGCCACGACCACCATCGAGGATGTCGCCATACTGGAGCAGTCGGTAGGCGCATCGATGATCCAGCCCCAGTTCCATATCGCGCCGACGTTCGTGAGGCCGCCCGACAGTGGCACCACGGCCGGTACCTCGGGCCTGTGGCCGCCGGCAAACCATGGCCTGTCCGCCCCGATCCGCTCGATCTCCACCCGCAGGCTGACTCCGGAGCGCCTGCTGGCCGCGCAGAGCGGACTGGCCGGGCAGGATGCCGCGCCATCCCAGGCTGCGCCCACGCCGCAGGCCTCCAGCTCGTTCGTGACCTACACGCCGGCGCAGGTGCGGGCCGCCTACGGATTTCCCGCGCTGCCATCTGCCGCAAGCCTGTGGACCGCAGCCCAGTTGGCGCAAATGGGGGCCGGCCAGACGATCTATCTCGTCAACGCCCACCACAACCCCAACGTGGCAGCCGAGCTGGCCAGCTTCAACCAGCAGTTCGGCCTTCCGGGCTGTTCCAGCAATGTGCTGCCTGCCGGGGCATCCCTGCCGCTGGCTGCCGCCTCGCCCAAGGGGTGCGAGCTGCTAGTGGCCTACAGCAGCACGGCAGGGCGGCCCTCGTCCACCGTGCCGGCCTACGATGCAGGCTGGGCCACGGAGATCGCGCTGGATGTGCAGTGGTCCCACGCCATCGCGCCCATGGCCCGCATCGTGCTGATCGAAGCGCCCGATGCTTCCACGAACAGCCTCCTGGCCGCCGTGCAACTGGCCAATTCGATGGGACCGGGCGTGGTTTCCATGAGTTTCGGCACCGCCGAAGGCAGCTGGACCTCTTCGGTGGACTCGGTGTTCGGAGCCGGCCAGATGACCTATCTTGCCGCCACGGGCGACTCGGGCGCCGGCGTGATGTGGCCGTCCGTCTCCGCCAAGGTGCTGGCCGTAGGCGGCACGTCCCTGACCTATTCCGGCACGGGCATCCGCTCCGAGGCCGCCTGGTCGGGAACCGGCGGCGGCACCAGCGCCTATGTGGCGGCCGCCAGCTATCAGCAAAGCGGCGTTCCTGTCGTGGGCAGCCTGGGCCGCCGCACGGTGGCCGACGTGGCCATGAACGCAGACCCTCTCAAAGGCCACTTCCTGGCCGTGATTCCTTCCGGCTCGACCTCCGTGAAGTGGGTCAGCGCGGGCGGCACCAGCCTGTCCTCGCCCATGTGGGCAGGCCTGGTGGCGGTCGCCAACGCCGTCCGTCAGCAATCGGCACTGCCGGCGCTGGGAGCCACCCAGCCTTTGCTCTACGGCAAGGTGGCTGCCACGCCCATCGGCTATGCCAGGGCGTTCGCCGACATCACCAGCGGCTCTCATGGCACCTGCGCCACCTGCTCGGCCCGGGCCGGCTACGATGAGCTCACAGGCCTGGGCACGCCCAACGCCTCGGACCTGGTCAATGCCTTGGTCACGTCCGCTTCCACGCCCGCAGCCCCTGTCGTGGCGGCGGCGGCCATCTCGGGCGATGCGGGCAGGGCGTTGAGCTTCACCGTCTCCGCGACGGGCGCCAATGCCCTCGCATACAGCCTGGCAGGCGCACCAGCCGGGATGTCGGTGGCGGCATCCACGGGAATCGTGACATGGCCGGCGCCCGTGGCGGGCACCTACGCCGTCACCGCCATGGCAAAGGATACGAAGACCGGCCTGTCGGGCCAGGCCGTCTACACCCTCAGGATCTCCGCGCCACAGCCTCCCGTGGTGACGGGCACGACCATCAATGGCACGGCCAACGTGGCGCTGTCCTTCAACGCAGCCGCCACGGCCTCGCATACCGTCAGCTACAGCCTGTCGGCGGCTCCTGCGGGCATGTCCATCAGCAGCACGGGGCTGGTGAGCTGGTCCAAGCCGGTGGCGGGCAACTACAGCGTCGGGGTCGTGGCCAGGGACACGGTGAGCGGGCTGAGCGGCACGGGCATCTTCACGGTCAGGGTTGCGGCCGGCACGGCGGCAACAGCGGGGCTGACCCTGTCGGCCGGCAACTTGCAGGGCACGGCGGGATTGCCGCTGTCCTCATCGATAGGCGTGTCCGCAACGGGAGCGGCTTCCGTGTCCGTGTCCATATCCGGAGCCCCATTGGGCATGGTGTTCGCCGCGCAAGGCACTGCGATCAGCGTGCAGTGGCCCCTGCCTGTGGCTGGCAACTACGCATTGCTGGTGGTGGCCAGGGACTCGCTGGGGCGCAGCGCGCAGCTGACGGTGCCTGTCGCCATTGCCCCGCGCTGAGGCGGGGCAATGCGTGGCGGCGCAGCCGGCCTTGCACCGGCGCTGCCGCCGCGCAACGCGGCCTAATCCATCTTGGAGATCATCACTTGCCCGAAGCCCGAGCACGACACCTGGGTGGCGCCGTCCATCAGGCGGGCGAAGTCATAGGTCACCTGCTTGCTCTGGATGGCCTTTTCCAGCGCGCTGATGATGAGGTCGGCCGCCTCGCGCCAGCCCATGTGGCGCAGCATCATCTCGGCCGAGAGGATTTCGGAGCCCGGGTTCACGTAATCCTTGCCCGCGTACTTGGGCGCCGTGCCGTGCGTGGCCTCGAAGCAGGCCACGGAGTCGGACATGTTGGCGCCCGGCGCGATGCCGATGCCGCCGACCTGGGCGGCCAGCGCATCCGAGATGTAGTCGCCGTTGAGGTTGAGCGTGGCCACCACCGAGTACTCGGCAGGGCGCAGCAGGATCTGCTGCAGGAAGGCGTCGGCGATGGAGTCCTTGATGACGATGTCGCGGCCCGTGCGCGGATTCTTGAACCTGAGCCAGGGGCCGCCGTCGATGGGCTGTGCGCCGAACTCGCGCTGCGCCAGCGCATAGCCCCAGTCGCGGAAGCCCCCTTCGGTGAACTTCATGATGTTGCCCTTGTGGACCAGGGTCACGCTGGGCTTGTCGTTGTCGATGGCGTACTGGATGGCCTTGCGCACCAGACGCTCCGTGCCCTCGATGGACACGGGCTTGACGCCGATGGCCGAGGTCTCCGGAAAGCGGATCTTCTTGATGCCCATTTCCCTGGAAAGAAAGTCGATGAGCTTTCTGGCGTTGGCGCTGCGGGCCTCGTATTCGATGCCCGCGTAGATGTCCTCGGAGTTTTCGCGGAAGATGACCATGTCGGTCTTCTCGGGCTCCTTGAGCGGAGAGGGAACGCCCTTGAAGTACTGCACCGGGCGCAGGCAGACATAGAGGTCCAGCTCCTGGCGCAGAGCCACGTTCAGCGAGCGGATGCCCCCGCCCACCGGCGTGGTCAGCGGCCCCTTGATGGAAACCACATACTCGCGCAGCGCCTGCATGGTCTCCTCGGGCAGCCACACGTCGGGGCCGTAGATGCGCGTGGACTTCTCGCCGGCGAAGACCTCCATCCACCGGATCCTGCGCTGGCCGCCGTAGGCCTTGGCCACGGCGGCATCGACCACCTTGATCATCACGGGCGTGATGTCCACGCCGGTGCCGTCGCCTTCGATGAAGGGAATGATGGGCTGGTCCGGCACGTTCAGCGACATGTCGGCGTTGACAGTGATCTTCTGGCCGTCGGCCGGCACCTGGATGTGCTGGAAGCTGGTCATGGGGGTAGGTCTCCCGTTGGCGGCTGCGCTGGGCGCAAAGCAATGGATGGAAAGGAAAAGGGGCCGCAATGCATCCCCATCGGGGGCACAGATTTGGTGCAGAAAATTCTAACGACAAACAAGCGCGCCTCCTGTCAACGGCGATACAGTAGGAACGTTGAGCAACTGCGGTGCATCAAGAATTTCGCACCGCATCCGGTTCAACTTGGCTTTCACCGCTTTTCAAGGAAATGGCACATATGAAAAAACTCCTCGCTGTCCTGATCGCCGGTTCGTTTGCCGCAGGCGCCTTCGCACAGGCCGCTGCAGCACCCGAAGCGCCGATGTCGGCACCCATGGCCGCTTCCGCAGCCGCTCCCGCTCCCGCTCCGGCCGCCAAGAAGGCCAAGGTCGCCAAGCACGGTGCCAAGAAGCACACCAAGCACGCCAAGCGCTCGACCAAGAAGTCGCACAAGGCCACGGCCTGAGCGACTGCGGCGGGGGCCGGCAGGCCGCCGCGCAAAAAAGCCCGCAAATTCCGTGTTGCGGGCTTTTTTGTTTTCACGGCCGCCCATGGCTGCGCCAGAATGTGCGGGATGACCAAGCTCTCGATGCCTCTTCAGACTTCTTTCCCGCGCCGCCTGTGGCAAGGGCTGCTCATGGCGGCCTGCCTGGCCGCAGGCGCCACCACGGCCTCGGCACAGCCCCAGGGCGAGCCCCAGATGCACCTGCGCCGCGTGGAACTGACGGCGGGGATCCACCGCATCGATGCGCAGGTCGCGGCCTCGGACCGCGAACGCGCCATCGGCCTCATGTTCCGCAAGGAGATGCCCCAGCAGGAGGGCATGGTCTTCGTCTTCGAGACGCCTGCAGTGCAGTGCTTCTGGATGCGCAACACGCTGCTGCCGCTGACCGCCGCCTTCGTCGCCGATGACGGCACCATCGTCAACCTGGCCGACATGAAGCCCATGACGGAAGACTCGCACTGCTCTGCCAAGCCCGTGCGCTACGTGCTGGAGATGAACCAGGGCTGGTTCGCCAAGCGCGGCATCCAGGCGGGCACCAGGCTCGGCGGCAGCCTGTTCACGGCCGCGCCCCGGCCTGCCGCCAAGCCATAATCGCCCTCCATGCACGCACTGCGCTCATCGTTGTCGCTCACCCGGCTGATCCTGGCCTGGTTTGCACTGACGCTGGGCGTTGCCGTGGCATCCCCCCTGGTCCACCCCCAGGGCTTCGAGCTGGTCTGCACGGCCAGCGGCGACATCAAGCTGGTGGCGCAGGGCGACAGCGCCGCGCCGGGCATGGGCCACCATCAGCTCGACTGCCCCTTGTGCCTGACCGCCGGCGCGCCGCCGCCGGCCCTGCCGCAGATGGCCCCTCCCCGCCAGCAGCCGCTGGCCCGCGCGCTGCAGCCCCTGGTGGCGGCGCACATCGCATCCGTCACGCGCGCCCCCCTGCCGGCGCGCGGCCCGCCTTCACTGACTCCCCTGTCCTCTTGAATCGCCGCCGGAACTGCCCAGGCAGGTCCGGCCCTCCCGCTCCGCCATGGCGCACGCGGGACCGCGCCGCATGCGCGGCGCAAGACCCGGAGTCAGTTCGTGCATTCTTTCCCCTTCCCCCTGGTGGCGGCGCAGGCGCGCCCGTCCGCCCCCGTTTTCCGCCCCCATCCCCTGGCCATGGCGCTGTGCTGCGCTGGCCTGGCATGGGCTCCCTCTCCCAGAGCCCATGCTCAGGTCCAAGCCCAGACCCAGATCCAGGCCGCCCCGGCGCTGCCCACCGTCGAGGTGGCGGACCAGGCAGTCCCCGACGCCAATGGCCCGCTGCCGCTGGACAAGACCGTGGGCACAGGCAGCCGCCTGGGCCTGACGGCGCGCGAGACACCGGCTTCGGTGCACATCGTGGACCGTGCCGCCATCGAGGCGCGCGGCGCCCAGGATACGCAGGAGATCCTGCGCTCCATCCCGGGCGTCACGGCCTACAGCCCGCCCGGCAACATCGGCATCAGCTACCGGGGCTTCGGCACGGGCTCGGTCAGCCAGCTGTTCAACGGCATCAACCTCCAGTACTCGATCGCGGCGCGTCCCGTGGACAGCTGGATCTATGACCGTGTCGAGGCCATCGGCGGCGCATCCAGCTTCCTCTACGGCGCGGGCGGCGTCGGCGGCACGCTGAACTACATCACCAAGCTGGCCCAGCGCGACAGCTTCACCGAAGGCCAGTTGCGCCTGGGCAGCCATGGCCTCAAGGAGGCGTCGGTGGGGTTGAACCGCCGCCTGGGCGATGCCGGTGACGCCCAGGGCAGCACCCACTACCTGCGGCTGGACCTCAACCACCGCGATGCCGGCAGCTGGGTGGGCGGCACGCAGTCGCGCTCCACGCAACTGGCGGCCTCGCTGCTGTCCGATCTGGGTGGTGGCCTGAGCCATACCCTGGCCTATGAGGCCCAGCACGAGCGCGTGGACCGCCCCTACTGGGGCACGCCGCTGCTCAACCCGTTGCGGGGCCAGGCGCGCGTGGATGAAGGCACCATCGGCAAGAACTACAACAGCGCCGACGGCCTGTACGCCCAGCGCGTGCAGTGGCTGCGCTCCATCACCGAATGGCGCGCCAGCGACCGGCTCAAATTCAGCAACACCTTCTATGCCTACGACGCGCTGCGCGACTACCGCAACGTGGAAACCTACCGCTTCACGCCGGACAACAGCGCCGTCATCCGCTCGGCAGCGTTTCTGCAGCGCCATGACCAGCGCATGGTGGGCGACCGCATCGAAGGCAGCTACCTGGGCGAGCTGGCCGGCCGGCGCAGCGAATGGGCCTTCGGCCTGGACGTGAGCGTGAACCGGCAGACGCGCTTTCCGAACAGCCTTTCTGGCACGGTGGGCACGGTCGATCCCTACGACTTCACGACGGAGAACTTCTACGGCATCCCCGGCATGGCGCCAGGCTTCAGGCCCGACCGGGACAACAAGGTCACCACCACCGCCCTGTACCTGGAAAACCGCACGGCCCTGACGCCTGCCCTGCACCTGCTGACGGCGCTGCGGCACGAGCGCATCGACGTGGACCTGACCAACCGCCGCGAGGTCACGCCCGCCCTTCCCGCCCGCTACAGCCGCGGCTACAGCCCGACGACGGGGCGCGTGGGCCTGGTCTGGGACGCCACGCCCGAGGCCAATCTCTATGCGCAGTTCTCCACGGCCGCCGACCCGCCGTCGGGCATGCTCATGGGCGCCTCGTTCGCCGACGCGATCAACAACACCGGGCTGACCACGGGCCGCCAGTTCGAGGCCGGCAGCAAGCTGTCCTTCTGGCAGGGCAAGGGCACGGCCGCGCTGGCCGCCTACCACATCACGCGCCGCAACATCTCCACCCAGGACCCGCAGGACGCCACGCGCACGGTCCTGGTGGGTGAGCAGTCCTCGCGCGGCGTGGAGCTGTCGCTGGGCCTGGCGCCCACGCCGCGCTGGTCCATCCAGGGCAACTGGAGCCATGTGGATGCGCGCTACGACAACTACCGGCAAGGCGGGGTGTCCCTCGCCGGCAAGCGGCCCGCGAACACGCCGTCCAGCGTGCTCAATCTCTGGACCAGCTACCGCATCACGCCCGCGCTGGAGGTCAATGCCGGGCTGCGCCGGATCGGCGGCATCTATGCCGATGCGGCCAACACCCTGTCCTGGCCCGCCTATACCCTGCTGGACCTGGGACTGAGCTACAGGCTGGATACGCGCATGACCGTGGTCGCACGCCTGCGCAACGCCACGGACCGCACCTACGCCGCCAGCCTGACCAGCACCATGGCCTACCTGGGCACGCCACGCACGGCCGACATCGCCCTGCGCATCGCCTTCTGAACGGGGCCACACCATGCGCCTTCACCTCAAACGCTGGCTGTTCCTGCTGCACCGCTGGCTGGGCATCGCCGCGTGCCTGTTCTTCGCGCTGTGGTTCGTCTCGGGCATGGTGATGATGTACGTGGGCTACCCCAAGCTCACCGAGGCCGAGCGGCTGCGCCACCTGCCGCCGCTCGATGGCCATGCCGCCCTGCTCGCTCCCGCCGAGGCCCTGCGCGCGGCCGGCATCGAAGGCCCGCTCAAGGACCTGCGCCTGCATGCGGGCAGCGCCGGCCGGGCCAGCTACCTGGCCACGCCCGAGGGCCGGCGCCAGCCCGTGGCCATCGACGCGCTCAATGGCCAGGTGCTGCGCGGCACGACCCAGGCACAGGCCCTGGCCAGCGCCGCGGCCTTTGCGGGGCCTGGCCAGGAGCTTTGCTACCTGGGGACGGTGGATGAGGATGCCTTCAGCCACTCGCGCGCACTCGACATGCACCGCCCCCTGCACCGCGTGCAGCTGGACGATGCCGGGGGCACGCTGCTCTACATCTCGGGCACGACGGCCGAGGTGGTGCGCGACGCCACGCGCAGCGAGCGCGGCTGGAACTACCTGGGCGCCTGGCTGCACTGGCTGTACATGTTCCGGGGCAATGCCTTCGACCCCTACTGGGCGGACCTCGTCAATGGGCTGTCGCTGATCGGCATCGCCGTGGCCATCACGGGCACCGTGGTCGGCGTGATCCGCTGGCGGTTCAGGCAGCCCTACCGCAGCGGCCGGCGCACGCCCTACCCGGGCCGCGCCATGCGCTGGCACCATGCGGCGGGCCTGCTGTTCGCGCTGGCCACGCTGGCATGGATCTTCAGCGGGCTCATGTCCATGAACCCCTGGCGCCTGTTCGACGCCGGCACGCCGCCGCTGCGCATGGACGCATGGCAGGAAGGGCCGCTGCGCGTCGCGCAGGGCGATGCCGCGCCGCAGGCGCTGCTGGAAGCCGCGGGCAGCCAGGTCCGCGAGCTGCGCTGGATCCGCACAGCCGGCCGCACCGAGGTGCTGGCCCGCGCTTCGGCCGGTGCGCCCCGGGTCCTGGACAGCGCCAGCGCGGTCCCCGTGGCCCATCAGCGCGACGTGTTGCTGGCCCGTGCCGCCCTTTTGATCGATGCGCCCGTGCTGCGCGGCGAATGGCTGACGGCGCATGACCTGTACTGGTACGAGCGCGCCGAGCACACCATGATGGGCGGCCATGACAAGCCCCTGCCCCTGCTGCGCGTGGTCTTCGGCGATGCGGCAGGCAGCTGGGTGCACATCGATCCGCACACGGGCCAGGTCCTGGGCCGGATGGACCGCAGCCAGCGCGTCAAGCGCTGGCTGTTCGCCATGCTGCACAGCTGGGACTGGCTGCCGCTGCTGCAGCGCCGCCCGCTGTGGGATGCGCTGCTGCTGGCCTTCAGCCTCGGCGGCCTGGCACTGAGCGCCACGGGGGTGCTGATCGGCCTGCGGCGGTTGCGCCGAAAGCGCGGCCCTCGTGCCCGGCCGCAGGCATCCACCGAGGCAAGCGCCTATGGTTAGCCACCATACTGTATGCTTGCCGCATGCAACTCGAACAGAAATACCAGGCCTTGCTGGCCGAAGCCGAGCGCCGCCAGCTGCCCGATGTGGACAGCATCCGGCTGTGCTTCCAGACCCTGTCGCTGGCCGCGCGCATCGACCGTGACTGCGCGGCGCTGCTGGCGCCCCACGGCCTGTCCGAAGGGCGCTTCGTGCTCTTGTTCCTGCTGGAAGCCGCCGGCGAGGGGCTGGCCCCCAACCACCTGGCCGAGCAGGCCGGCATCACGCGCGCCACGGTGACCGGATTGCTCGATGGGCTGGAGCGCGAGGCACTGGCCGAACGCCTGCCCGACCCCATCGACCGGCGCGCGCTGCGCGTGCGGCTCACCACCAAGGGCCGGCAACTGGCGCGCAGGCTGTTTGCCCAGCACAGCGCCTGGATCGCCGGCCTGTTTGCCAGCCTCTCGCCAGCCGAACGCGGGCAACTGGCCAAGCTGCTGACCAAGGCCGCGGCAGGCATGAAGGCTCCTGCATGACGGCATCGCTCCCCCGCCGCAAGGGCGCCAGCCGCAGCGCCGACATCACGCCCGAACTGCTGCGGGCCCTGTCGCAGGGCGAGATCGAAACCGCCACGCTGACCGAGAGCCTGGCCGTGGACCAGGCGATGCTGCTGCAGGCCGTGTTCCCCGAAGACTGGGACCAGCTGCAGGACACGGCGCAGGCACTGGGCCAGCTGGGCATCCTCAAGCGCATGGAATGCGTGGGCGGCCTGCTGTGGCAGACGCTGGGCCAGGCGGGCTGGCAGCGCTGCCTCACGCACCGCTCGGACACGGCGCGCGGCTGGGCCTGCTTCATGGCGGGCGCCCGGCCCGGCCTGACGCTGCAGCAGCGACTGGATCTCGTGCAGCCGCTGGCCGATGATGCGCATTTCGGCGTGCGCGAGTGGTCGTGGATGGGCCTGCGCCCGCATCTGGCCGCTGACCTGCCGCAGGCGGTGGACGCGCTGTCGCGCTGGACGGACCACCCGTCCGAGCGCCTGCGCCGCTTCGCCAGCGAGGCGCTGCGCCCGCGTGGCGTCTGGTGCAGCCATATCCCGGCGCTCAAGCAGCAGCCGGAAATCGCCCTGCCCTTGCTGGAGCCGCTGCGCGCCGATGCCTCCCCCTATGTGCAGGACTCGGTGGCCAACTGGCTCAACGATGCGGCCAAGAGCCGGCCGGACTGGGTGCGGGCGCTGTGCGCCCGGTGGCTGCGGGAATCGCCCGTGCCCGCCACGCGCCGCATCTGCGAGCGCGCGCAGCGCAGCCTCAAGGACCCGGCGTGATGCCTGAGGACACCCGCCCCCTGCGACCGCCATCGGGCGGGAGGCAGGGGCCTTTCAAGTTCGGCGGGTCCACGCGGCCTTCACGCACCGGCCCTCGCTGCTGTGCTGTGTGGGAGCGACAGACCAAGCAAAAACGGCCACCC
>JBHIXF010000025.1:0-75634 GCA_041984925.1 Comamonas sp. | reverse complement strand
CGAGTGGGGCCGTGCGGCCACCAACGAGCTGATCCGCAGCCGCATCAAGATCAAGAGCATGAACTTCATGCGCGGACGCACCTTCCTGAACAAGTACGTCATCATCGACGAGGCGCAGAACCTGACGCCCAAGCAGATGAAGACCTTGATCACGCGCGCGGGCCCGGGCACCAAGATCATCTGCATGGGCAACCTCGCCCAGATCGACACGCCCTACCTGACCGAAGGCTCCTCGGGACTGACCTATGCCGTGGACCGCTTCAAGGGCTGGCCCCACAGCGGCCACATCACGCTGGCGCGCGGCGAGCGCTCGCGCCTGGCGGACTTCGCCAGCGAGGTGCTGTAAGCCATGGCGATCAGCTGGATCACCGCGCTGAAAATGGTGCCCTGGGGCGATGTCATCGAGGCCACGCCCCAGGTCGTCAAGGCGGCCAAGAGCCTGCTGCGCAAGAAGGAAGCCGCGCAGCAGATCGACGCCGCCGCCAGCGAGCGCGAGCCGCTGCCGGCACCCCGCTCGGCCGGCGAGCAGGCGCTGCAGCTGATCCAGGCACAGGAAGCACGCATCGCCCAGCTGGAACAGTCCCAGCGCCAGTCGCTGGAGCTGATCGAGAAGCTGGCCGAGCAGAATGCGCAGATCGTCGCCACCGTGGGCGCGCTGCGCACGGGCGCCCAGCGCCTGGCCTGGGCCTGCGCCATCCTGGGCGTGTGCGTGGCCGGCCTGCTGGTCCAGGCCTGGCGCACCTAGGCGTCACGCCCTCCACCAAGGACAAACGGCCCGTCAGGGCCGTTTTTCATGGAGCGGCAGCGACAGCCCCATCAGTACTCGTCGCCGCCTCCATAGCCCACGGCCAGGTTCTCGAAGCGCGTCTGGTTCTTCTGGAAGAACAGCTTGACCGTGCCCGTGGGGCCGTTACGCTGCTTGCCGATGATGACCTCGGCGATGTTCGGCTCCTTGCTGTCCTTGTTGTAGTAGTCGTCGCGGTAGATGAACATGATGATGTCCGCGTCCTGCTCGATGGCGCCCGACTCGCGCAGGTCGGACATCATGGGCCGCTTGTCGGTGCGCTGCTCCACCGAGCGGTTGAGCTGGGACAGGGCGATCACCGGGCACTGCAGCTCCTTGGCCAGCATCTTCAGGCCCCGGGAGATCTCGCCCAGCTCGGTCGCCCGGTTGTCGGCGCTGCCGGCTCCCGAGCCGCTCATCAGCTGCAGGTAGTCGACCACGATCAGCCCCAGCTTGCCGCAGGTGCGCGCCAGGCGCCGCGCGTTGGCGCGCAGCTCCGTGGGCGACAGGCCCGGCGTCTCGTCGATGTGCAGCGACACCGTGCGCAGGCGCTCGATGGCCTCGGTCAGGCGCGGCCACTCGTCGTCGCTGAGCTTGCCCGTGCGCAGATTGCCCTGGTTGACGCGGCCGATGGAGCCGACGATACGCACCGCCAGCTGGGCCGCGCCCATTTCCA
Organism: Comamonas sp.; assembly: GCA_041984925.1. Lineage (GTDB taxonomy): Bacteria > Pseudomonadota > Gammaproteobacteria > Burkholderiales > Burkholderiaceae_C > Comamonas. Next base: position 74,174 of record JBHIXF010000025.1, on the reverse strand, counting down.
TGGAGAAGATGGCGACCGGCAGGCCCTCGTTGAGCGCCACATGCTCGGCGATGTTCACCGCGAACGAGGTCTTGCCCATCGAGGGGCGGGCCGCCAGCACCACCATGTCGCCCGCCTGCAGGCCGCTGGTCATGCGGTCCAGGTCGACGAAGCCGGTGGGCACGCCGGTCACGTCCATGGGGTTGTCGGCCATCTCCTGGACACGGTCCAGCAGGTCCACCACCAGGGTGTCCAGCGACTGGAAGCCCTGCTTGTTGCGCGCGCCCTCCTCGCCGATGGCCAGGATTTTCTGCTCGGCCTCGTCCAGGATGCGCTCCACCGTCTTGCCCTGCGGATTGAAGGCATTGGTGGCGATCTCGTCGCTGGCCGTCACCAGCTTGCGCAGGATGGAGCGCTCGCGCACGATCTCCGCATAGCGCCGGATATTGGTGGCGCTGGGCACGTACTGGGCCAGCTGGTTGAGGTAGAGCAGTCCGCCGATCTCCTCGGCCTTGCCCATGCCCTGCAGATGCTCGTAGACGGTGATCACGTCGGCCGGCTTGCTGGCATTGATCAGCTTGCCGATGGCCTCGTAGATCAGCTTGTGCTCGTGCCGGTAGAAGTCGCCATCCACCAGGATGTCGCCCACGCGGTCCCAGGCATTGTTGTCCAGCAGCAGGCCACCGAGCACGCTGGACTCGGACTCCATCGAGTGCGGCGGAACGCGCAACTGGGCGACCTGCTGGTCGTGCTCGCCAGAAGGCAGCGGCGCAAACGCATCATCATCGAGATCGAGCGGGGGCATTACGGACGACATGGGATTCCTAGACACAAGGCTGCCATCGTAGCGGCAGGCAAAAGGCTGCGCCACCGGCCGCCATCAGCCGGGCGGGGCAAAGCAAAAAGCCGCCCGAAGGCGGCTTCTTGGCGATACGGGGCAGGCCCCGGATCAGGAGTGGTCGCCGTAGACCGACACCGTCACTTCGACGCTGACGTCGGTGTGCAGTGCCACGACCACGGTGGCGTCGCCCACGGTCTTGATGGGACCGTTGACCAGGCGCACTTGCGACTTGGCCACGTTGAAGCCGGCCTTGGTCAGCTCTTCGGCGATGTCGGCATTGGTGACCGAGCCGAACAGGCGGCCGTCCACGCCGGCCTTCTGGGTCAGCTTGACGTTCACGCCGTTGAGCTTCTCGCCCAGCTGCTGTGCAGCGGCCAGCTTTTCAGCGGCCTGCTTTTCCAGTTCGGCGCGCCGGGCTTCGAACTCGGCCTTGGCGGCAGCCGTGGCGCGACGGGCAGCGCCCGTGGGGATCAGGAAGTTGCGGGCGTAGCCGTCCTTGACCTTGACGATGTCGCCGAGGCCGCCGAGGTTCACAACCTTGTCGAGCAGAATGACTTGCATGGTTGTTACTCCTTAGATCTTGTGCTGGTCAGAGTAGGGAACCAGGGCCAGGAAGCGGGCGCGCTTGATGGCCGTGTTCAGCTGACGCTGGTAGATGGCGCGCGTGCCGGTCAGGCGAGCGGGCACGATCTTGCCGTTTTCGGCGATGAAGTCACGCAGGGTGTCGACATCCTTGTAGTCGATTTCCTCGACGCCGGCGACGGTGAAGCGGCAGAAGCGCTTGCGCTTGAACAGCAGCGACTGCGTGTTGCGCTTGGGGCGCTTGTCCTTGTTGAATTTCTTGAACGTGGCCATTTCTGGACCTCTTGAAAATTAGTTTTGTTGAATGTCCTGGATGTGCAAAACCAGCAGCTTGCCGTTGCGGGGCGTTGCCAGGAAGCCCTGGAACTTCCACTGGCTGCCAATGGCCTGGCGGGCCAGCTTTTCAGCCAGCGCGCCGAAGGCCACCGCCTTGACGGATGCCGTGACGCTGCGTTCGCTTCCCGCTTCCTTTTGCCTGGACTCGTGTTCGAGCCGCAGGTCCAGTGCAGGCAGCCCTGCCGGCGTATAGCGCAGAGCCTGCAGCTCTGCGATGGCGGCCGTCAGCGCAACGTGGTTTTCCACTCCTTCAGGTTCTTGAAGGTCGGGGCTCAGGCCTGTTCGGTCTGGCTGGCCTTGCGGGCTTCTTCGCGCTCGACGGTCTTCATCATCGAGGAAGGAGCGGTTTCGGCCTTCTTCTTCTGGACCGTCAGGTGGCGCAGCACGGCGTCATTGAACTTGAAGGCATGCTCCAGCTCGGCCATCACAGCCTGGTCGGCCTCGATGTTCAGGCACAGGTAGTGGGCCTTGGCGAGCTTGTTGATCATGTAGGCCAGTTGGCGACGGCCCCAGTCTTCTTCGCGATGGACCTTGCCACCGCCAGCGGTGATCATGCCCTTGTAGCGTTCCAGCATGGCGGGAACCTGCTCGCTCTGATCCGGGTGGATCAACAAAACGATTTCGTAATGACGCATATCGACTCCTTTTGGGAAAACGCCGCCCACTGCGTCCGTAGCGGTGCGGCAAGGCAAAGCATTGGATTCTAGCGCAGCCCCGTTCCATCTGTACACTCAGCCCTGTCCGAGACCCTTGCACGCCGCAGGGTTTTGGCCTGCTGCCGGGCTTTTGCCGGCACCGTGAGCGCCTGTCCTGCAGCGGCAGAGGCCGAAGGCCTTGAAAATCCGCCGATCCGTTCACATATCGATGCAAGATCGTGCAATCGCCAGCGCCTGGCGAACGCTCGCTTTGTCTTTGTTTTTGTAGCTGAAGTCTCTATCCATGTCTGAACACAACTCCAATCCCTTGCAAGACGCAGCCCCGGAAGAAGTCGAAGCCGCGATGGCGGCCAATGCCGCCGATGAACTGGAGCGCCTGCAGGCCGAACTGGCCGAGCTCAAGGCCAAGAGCGCCGAGCTGGCAGACCAGTTCCTGCGCGCCAAGGCCGAGGCCGAGAACGTGCGCCGCCGCGCAGACGATGAAGTGGCAAAGGCCCGCAAATTCGGCATCGAAAGCTTCGCCGAAAGCCTGCTGCCCGTGTGCGACAGCCTGGACGCCGCCCTGGCCATCCAGCAGGCCACGCCAGAGCAGCTGCGCGAAGGCGCCGACGCCACGCTGCGCCAGCTGCTCTCGGCCCTGGAACGCAACAAGGTCGTGGCCATCAATCCGGCCGCCGGCGAGAAGTTCGATCCCCACCTGCACCAGGCGATCAGCATGGTGCCCGCCCAGCAGGAGGCCAACACCGTGGTGTCCGTGCTGCAAAAGGGCTACCTGATCGCCGACCGCATCCTGCGCCCGGCCCTCGTGACCGTGGCCCAGCCGCAGTAAGCGGGCGCCGCAGGCAGCGCCGACAAAAAAGGGCCGACGCCCCTTGAAGCGGCGCACGCCGGCCACAGTTAGCAGTCATTCAAACATTTCACAGATCGCGGAGAGAACACAAAATGGGAAAAATCATCGGTATTGACCTGGGCACGACCAACAGCTGCGTGGCCATCATGGATGGCAACACCACGCGGGTGATCGAGAACAGCGAAGGCGCACGCACCACGCCCTCGATCATTGCCTACCAGGAAGACGGCGAGATCCTCGTCGGCGCCTCGGCCAAGCGCCAGGCCGTCACCAACCCCAAGAACACCATCTACGCCGCCAAGCGCCTGATCGGCCGCAAGTTCGACGAGAAGGAAGTGCAAAAGGACATCGACCTGATGCCCTACTCCATCGTCAAGGCCGACAACGGCGACGCCTGGGTGGAGGTGCGCGGCCAGAAGCTGGCTCCGCCGCAGATTTCCGCCGAAGTGCTGCGCAAGATGAAGAAGACCGCCGAGGACTACCTGGGCGAGGCCGTGACCGAGGCCGTCATCACCGTGCCCGCCTACTTCAACGACGCGCAGCGCCAGGCCACCAAGGATGCCGGCCGCATCGCGGGCCTGGAAGTCAAGCGCATCATCAACGAGCCGACGGCGGCGGCCCTGGCCTTCGGCCTGGACAAGACCGAGAAGGGCGACCGCAAGATCGCCGTGTATGACCTGGGCGGCGGCACCTTCGACGTGTCCATCATCGAGATCGCCGACGTGGACGGCGAAAAGCAGTTCGAGGTGCTGTCGACCAATGGCGACACCTTCCTGGGCGGCGAGGACTTCGACCAGCGCATCATCGACTACATCATCACCGAGTTCAAGAAGGAACAGGGCGTCGACCTGTCCAAGGACGTGCTGGCCCTGCAGCGCCTGAAGGAAGCTGCGGAAAAGGCCAAGATCGAGCTGTCCAACTCCTCGCAGACCGACATCAACCTGCCCTACATCACGGCCGATGCCTCGGGTCCCAAGCACCTGAACATCAAGCTCACGCGCGCCAAGCTGGAAAGCCTGGTCGAGGATCTGATCGAGCGCACCATCGCTCCCTGCCGCACGGCCATCAAGGACGCCGGCGTGTCCGTGTCCGACATCCATGACGTGATCCTGGTGGGCGGCATGACCCGCATGCCCAAGGTGCAGGAAAAGGTCAAGGAATTCTTCGGCAAGGATCCCCGCAAGGACGTGAACCCCGACGAAGCCGTCGCCGTGGGCGCCGCCGTGCAGGGCCAGGTGCTGTCGGGCGACCGCAAGGACGTGCTGCTGCTGGACGTGACGCCGCTGTCCCTGGGCATCGAGACCCTGGGCGGCGTGATGACCAAGATGATCACCAAGAACACCACCATCCCGACGAAGTTCGCACAGACCTTCTCGACGGCCGACGACAACCAGCCGGCCGTGACGATCAAGGTGTTCCAGGGCGAGCGCGAGATGGCTTCGGGCAACAAGCTGCTGGGCGAGTTCAATCTCGAAGGCATTCCGCCGGCGGCGCGTGGCGTTCCCCAGATCGAGGTGACCTTCGACATCGACGCCAACGGCATCCTGAACGTCTCGGCCAAGGACAAGGCATCGGGCAAGGAAAACAAGATCACCATCAAGGCGAACTCGGGCCTGTCCGAGGACGAGATCCAGAAGATGGTCAAGGACGCCGAGCTCAATGCCGCCGACGACAAGAAGAAGCTGGAGCTGATCCAGGCCCGCAACCAGGGTGAAGCCGCGCTGCACAGCGTCAAGAAGAGCCTGGCCGAGCATGGCGACAAGCTCGATGCCGGCGAGAAGTCGGCCATTGAAGCCGCTTCCAAGGAACTGGAAGAAGCGCTCAAGGGCGAAGACAAGGATGCCATCGACGCCAAGACCACGGCACTGATGACCGCCAGCCAGAAGCTCGGCGAGAAGATGTATGCCGACGCCGGCGGCGCCGACCCGGCCGCGGCCGCCGCTGCGGCAGCCGCCGGTGCGGCAGGCGCATCCGCAGCAGGCTCCGCTGCCGCCGACGACAATGTCGTCGATGCCGAAGTCAAGGAAGTCAAGAAGGACTGAACGCAGGGCGTGGTCCGGTAGAGACCTCTTGCCGCCGCGCCCGCCCTGCCCAAGGGGTCGGCGCGGCGTTACTGTTCTGATTGGCTAGCAAATACCATGTCCAAACGCGATTACTACGAGGCCCTCGGCGTTGCCAAGAACGCCTCGGAAGACGACATCAAGAAGGCTTATCGCAAGCTCGCGATGAAGTACCACCCCGACCGCAACCAGGGTGATGCGGCACGCGAGGCCGAGGAGAGGTTCAAGGAGGTCAAAGAGGCCTACGAGATGCTCTCCGACAGCAGCAAGCGCGCAGCCTATGACCAGTACGGCCATGCCGGCGTGGACCCCAACCGCGGCATGGGCGGCGGCGCGGAAGGCTTTGGCGGCTTCGCCGAAGCCTTTGGCGATATCTTCGGCGACATGTTCAGCCAGGGCGGACGGCGCGGCGGCGGCCGCCAGGTCTACCGGGGCAACGACCTGAGCTATGCCATGGAGATCACGCTGGAGGAAGCGGCCAGCGGCAAGGACGCGCAGATCCGCATTCCCAGCTGGGACAGCTGCGACACCTGCCATGGCAGCGGCGCCAAGCCCGGCACCAGCGCCAAGACCTGCACCACCTGCAATGGCATGGGCAGCGTGCAGATGCGCCAGGGCTTTTTCAGCGTCCAGCAGACCTGCCCGCATTGCCGCGGCACCGGCAAGATCATTCCCGAGCCCTGCACCAGCTGCGGCGGCCAGGGCAAGGTCAAGCGCCAGAAGACGCTGGAAGTGAAGATTCCCGCCGGCATCGACGACGGCATGCGCATCCGCTCCTCCGGCAACGGCGAACCGGGCACCAATGGCGGGCCTTCGGGCGACCTCTACATCGAGATCCGCGTCAAGGACCACGACATCTTCGAGCGCGACGGAGACGATCTGCACTGCAAGGTGCCCGTGAGCTTCATCACGGCCGCGCTGGGTGGCGAGATCGAAGTGCCCACCCTCTCGGGCAAGGCCGCGATCGACATTCCCGAAGGCACGCAGGCCGGCAAGCAGTTCCGCCTGCGCGGCAAGGGGATCAAGGGGGTGCGCTCCAGCTATCCGGGCGACCTGTACTGCCACATCGTGGTGGAGACGCCCGTCAAGCTGACCGAATACCAGCGCAAGCTGCTGCGCGAACTGGAGGAGTCGCTCAAGAAGGGCGGCTCCAAGCACTCTCCCAGCGGCGAAAGCTGGACCGACCGCCTCAAGAGCTTCTTCAGCTGAAACTGCGCGGCACGAACGAAAAACGCCTCTTGCGAGGCGTTTTTTTCTGTGCGCGCCCCCAAGGGTCAGCGCTTTGCCACCACGGGCCTCCACGCGGCCGCCTGGCGCTCGGCCCGCACGCGCTCGGCCGGGCTCAGGGGCTTGGCCAGACTGTCGCGCTTGCTGGCCAGCGAGGCATCGCGCGCCGAGGCCAGCAGCATCCAGAAATAGGCCTGCGAGGGGCTGCGCTCCACCCCCTTGCCTGCCACATAGAGGCTGGCCAGGTTCGACTGCGCCAGGGCATCGCCCTGCTGCGCCGCACGCAGCAGCCAGCGCGCGGCCTGCTCGTCGCTGGCGGCCACTCCCTGGCCATTGGCGTAGAGAACGCCCAGATTGGACTGGGCCGCCGCATTGCCCTGCTCGGCCGCCTTCTCCAGCCAGTGCGCGGCCTGGACCATGTCCCGCTCCACGGCCCCGCCTTCGGCATACAGCATGCCGGCGTTGAACTGGGCATCCACATGCCCCTGGCCTGCGGCGGCAACGAACCAGCGCAGCGCCTGCCGGGCGTCCTCATCCACGCCGCGGCCCGTCGCATACATCACGCCCAGGCTGTACTGTCCGGCCGCCTCGCCCTGCTCGGCCGAACGCAGGAACCACTGCACCGCCTGCGCCGGATCCCTGGCGGCGCCGCGCCCCTCGGCCAGCATCAGGCCCAGGTTGTTCTGCGCCACGGCATCGCCCTGCTCGGCCGCCTTGCGGTACCACTGCACGGCCAGGGCGTCATCGCGCGCCACGCCACGGCCATTGGCATACATCAGCCCCAGATCGGATTGCGCGGGTGCGTAGCCCTGCTGCGCCGATTTCTCGATCCATTGCGCCGCGGCCTGGGCATTGCCCTGCCCGCGCTTGTAGAGCGTGCCCAGCGCGTACTGGGAGCTCGCATCGCCCTGCTCCGCGCGCTGCTGCAGCACCGCCAGTTCGGCCGCGCCGATGCCGCCCTCGGGGGCTGCGGCCGGCGCCGATGTCGCCGATGTCGCCGATGTCGCGGAGGCCGCGACCGCAGCGCCCGCCGCGCCAGCCGCCACGCCGGCAGCCCCCACGGCCGCCGCCTTGGCGGGAGCCACAGAAGCCGCAGAAGCCGCGCGCTTGTTCGCGGGCTGCTTGCCCTTGGCAGCCACGGCCGTCTTCGGCCGGGCTTTGGCGGCGGGCTTGGATGCTGCCTTGGCCGCAGGCTTGGCAGCCGGTCTGGCCGACTGCTGCGCAGGCTTGGCCAGGGCGGGCGAGGCACCTGCGCAGGACAGGGCCGCCGCCAGCAACAGCGCAGCCCCGCGCAGGGCACGGGGCGGGCAAGTGCCCGCACCCTTCAAATCTTGGTCTTTCATACGCTCTTATTTTTGCAGCAATCCATGCAAGCAAAGGATGCATTCATCGACAAATTCTTTCACTGCAGCCATCCCATCGCCGCAAGGAATGGCAACCATCGCAATGCAATCACACACACCGAGCGAAGACATCGCATTTGAAGATGACAAGCCGGTTTTTTATCGGAGAAAATCGAAACATCTTCTCCTAATGAGAAGCCTGAGCCCCACCCCATGAAGAATTCCGAGCGCAGTTTTGCACGGCGCATAGACCTCACCTCCCTTCAGCTGTTCGTTGCCGTCTGCGAACTGGGCAGCATAGGACGCGCCGCAGAGCGCGAGTTCATCGCCGCCTCTGCCGTGAGCAAGCGCCTGTCCGACCTCGAAGCCACCGTGGACACCGCCTTGCTGTACCGCCACAGCCGCGGCGTGACCCTCACGCCCGCAGGCGAGAGCCTGCTGCACCATGCGCGCAACGTGCTGTACGGCCTGGAACGCATGCAGGGCGAACTGTCCGAGTACGCCGACGGTGTGCGCGGCCATGTGCGCATGCATGCCAACATGTCGGCCATCGTGCAATTCCTGCCCGAGGATCTGGGCGCGTTTGCGCGCAAGCATGGCCAGGTCAAGATCGACCTGCAGGAGCAGCTCAGCCCTGCCGTGATCGCGGCAGTGCAGGAAGGCACGGCCGACATCGGCATCTGCTCCATGGCGCACACGCCGTCGGCCAATGGCCAGGGTGCGCCGGCGCTGCAGCGCCGCGCCTACCGCGAGGACCGCCTGGTCGTCGTCGTGCCGGAGCAGCATGCGCTGGCGCACAGCAGCCACGTGGCCTTCGCCGATGTGCTGGAGTGGGACATCGTGGGCCTGCAGGCCGGCTCCTCCATCAGCCTGGCCATGCGGGCCGCTGAGGCCCAGGCCGGGCATGCGCTGCACCAGCGCATCCAGGTCACCAGCCTGGACGCCATGTGCCGCATGATCGACAACGGCCTGGGCGTGGGGCTCATCCCCGACCGGGCTTTCGAGCTCATGCATGGCGTGGGCCATCTGCGCGCGCTGGAGCTCAGCGACGACTGGGCCCGCCGCGAACTGAGCATCGTGGCCCGCGACTTCGATGCGCTGCCCGTCACGGCACGCCTGCTGGTGGAGCATCTGAGCCCGCCAGCCACCGCTTCCTGAGGCCTCCAGGGCCCCGCGAACGTTTTCCGGACTTTCCCCCCACGACCCCAACCATTCGAGAACGCCATGGGACGCACCCTCTACGACAAGATCTTCGACGAGCATGTCATCCATACCGAGGACGACGGCACCTCCGTGCTCTACATCGACCGGCACCTGGTCCACGAAGTCACCAGCCCGCAGGCCTTCGAAGGCCTGCGCATGGCCGGCCGCAAACTGTGGCGCATCAGCTCCGTCGTGGCCACGGCCGACCACAACACGCCCACCGATGGCTGGGAGCGCGGCTATGACGGCATCGCCGACCCCATCAGCAAGGAGCAGATCACCACGCTGAACGCCAATATCGGCGAGTTCGGCTCCGCCGCCTTCTTCCCTTTCATGGACAAGGGTCAGGGCATCGTGCACGTCATGGGCCCCGAGCAGGGCGCGACCCTGCCCGGCATGACGGTGGTCTGCGGCGACAGCCACACCTCCACGCACGGCGCCTTCGGCGCGCTGGCCCACGGCATCGGCACCTCCGAGGTCGAGCATGTGATGGCCACCCAGACCCTGCTGGCCAAGAAGGCCAAGAACATGCTGATCAAGGTCAATGGCAAGGTGGCGCCCGGCATCACCGCCAAGGACATCGTGCTGGCCATCATCGGCAAGATCGGCACGGCCGGCGGCACGGGCTACACCATCGAGTTCGCCGGCGAGGCCATCCGCGACCTCAGCATGGAGGGCCGCATGACGGTGTGCAACATGGCCATCGAAGGCGGCGCGCGCGCCGGCCTGGTGGCGGTCGACGACAAGACCATCAGCTACGTCAAGGGCCGCCCCCTCGCCCCCACGGGCGCCGAATGGGACGCGGCGGTCGCCTACTGGAAGACGCTGCATTCGGACGCCGACGCGCATTTCGACCGCGTGGTCGAGCTGCAGGCGGCCGATATCGTGCCCCAGGTCACCTGGGGCACCTCGCCCGAGATGGTGCTGGGCGTGGACGCCATCGTGCCCGATCCCGACAAGGAAAAGGACCCCAGCAAGCGCGGCGCCATCGAGCGCGCGCTGACCTACATGGCGCTGGAGCCCGGCAAGGCCATCGACGATATCTTCGTGGACAAGGTCTTCATCGGCTCGTGCACCAACAGCCGCATCGAGGACATGCGCGAAGCCGCCGCCGTGGTCAAGAAACTGGGCCGGAAAGTGGCGCGCAATATCAAGCTGGCCATGGTCGTGCCCGGCTCCGGCCTGGTCAAGGAACAGGCCGAGCGCGAAGGCCTGGACCAGATCTTCAAGGCCGCGGGCTTCGAGTGGCGCGAGCCCGGCTGCTCCATGTGCCTGGCCATGAACGCCGACCGCCTGGAGCCCGGCGAGCGCTGCGCATCGACCAGCAACCGCAACTTCGAAGGCCGCCAGGGCGCGGGCGGACGCACCCATCTGGTAAGCCCCGCCATGGCCGCCGCCGCCGCCATCCACGGCCATTTCGTGGACATCCGCAGGTTCGCCTGACCCGAGTTTTTCCGGACTACACCCCATGCAGAAATTCACCGTGCACAAGGGCCTCGTGGCCCCCATGGACCGCGAAAACGTCGACACCGACGCCATCATCCCCAAGCAGTTCCTCAAGTCGATCAAGAAGACCGGCTTCGGCGTGAACCTGTTCGACGAATGGCGCTACCTGGACCATGGCGAGCCCGGCCAGGACCCGGCATCGCGCAAGCCCAACCCGGACTTCGTGCTCAACCAGCCCCGCTATGCGGGCGCCTCCATCCTGATCGCGCGCAAGAACTTCGGCTGCGGCTCCAGCCGCGAGCACGCGCCCTGGGCCCTGGACCAGTACGGCTTTCGCGCCATCCTGGCACCCAGCTTCGCCGACATCTTCTTCAACAACTGCTTCAAGAACGGCCTGCTGCCCATCGTGCTGCCCGAAGCCACGATCGACCTGCTGTTCAACGAGGTCGCGGCCTTCCCCGGCTATGAGCTGACCATCGACCTGGAGCGCCAGGTGATCGTGCGCCCGCAGGGCGAGGAGATCCCCTTCGACGTGATCGCCTTTCGCAAGTACTGCCTGCTCAACGGCTTCGACGACATCGGCCTGACGCTGCGCCATGCCGACAAGATCCGCGCCTACGAGGCCGAGCGCCTGGCCACCAAGCCCTGGCTGGCCCACACCCTCGTCCAGAAGCACTGATCCTTCGACCTCCCACGTTTCCACGGGCCGCGGGCGCTGCTGCACAAGCCGCCGGCGGCCCTCCACCATCCGAACAGTCTCTCAAAGGAACACCATGAAAATCGCAGTCTTGCCCGGTGATGGCATCGGCCCCGAAATCGTCGCGGAAGCCGTGAACGTACTGGGCGCGCTGGGCCTGGACTTCGACATGCAGACCGCCCCCGTGGGCGGCGCCGCCTACGAAGCCTCTGGCCATCCGCTGCCCGAATCCACGCTCAAGCTGGCCATGGAATCCGACGCCGTGCTGTTCGGCGCCGTGGGCGACTGGAAGTACGACACGCTGGACCGCCCCCTGCGCCCCGAGCAGGCCATCCTGGGCCTGCGCAAGCACATGGGCCTGTTCGCCAACTTCCGCCCGGCCATCTGCTACGAGCAGCTGACCCATGCCTCCAGCCTCAAGCCCGAGCTGGTCGCGGGACTGGACATCCTCATCATCCGCGAGCTGACCGGCGACATCTACTTCGGCCAGCCGCGCGGCCGCCGCGTGGCCACCGACGGCCACTTCCCCGGCGCAGAGGAAGCCTTCGACACCATGCGCTATTCCAAGCCCGAGATCGAGCGCATCGCCCACGTGGCCTTCCAGGCCGCCCAAAAGCGCAGCAAGCGCGTGACCAGCGTGGACAAGGCCAACGTGCTGGAGACCTTCCAGTTCTGGAAGGACGTGGTCACCGAAGTGGGCCAGCAGTACCCGGACGTGCAGCTGGACCACATGTATGTCGACAACGCCGCCATGCAACTGGTCAAGGAACCCAAGCGCTTCGACGTGGTGGTCACGGGCAACATGTTCGGCGACATCCTCTCGGATGAAGCCTCCATGCTGACCGGCTCCATCGGCATGCTGCCCTCGGCCTCGCTGAATGCCAGGGGCCAGGGCCTGTACGAGCCCAGCCACGGCTCGGCCCCCGACATCGCGGGCAAGGGCATCGCCAACCCGCTGGCCACCATCCTGTCGGCCGCGATGATGCTGCGCTTTTCGCTGAACCAGGAAGCCGCCGCCCAGCGCATCGAGGCTGCCGTGCAAAAGGTGCTGGCGCAGGGCCTGCGCACGGCCGACATCTACAGCGAAGGCACGACCAAGGCCACGACGCGCGAGATGGGCGACGCCGTGGTGCAAGCCCTGGGCTGATCCCGAACCGACGCCATGCGGGCTTGCCCCGCATGGCAAAACGTCAAATTCGATATCCATTTTTCGTCATTTCGACGAAGATAATCATCAAAACCGCAAAGCCATCGGCGGACATATTCGCTAGAATGGCTGCTCACATGTTTGCCGCACACCCGTTCCTTCCGCTGAACACTGCATCCGCCGCCACGGCCGGTGTGGCCGTGCGCGCAATCGCTTCCACCACCATTACGACAATCAAAGGCTGACCCAGCCCGGTTCGTCGTGCGCCCTCACCTGGCCCAGACGAGCCGGGCGACAACAGTCTTGGTCAAGCACTGTTTTCACACTGAAAGGGCGTTTCAAATGAGCAAGCCACAAGATAAGCAACTGGTAGGTCTGGTGGGATGGCGCGGCATGGTCGGCTCCGTGCTGATGGACCGCATGCAGGCCGAGGGCGACTTCGAGCTGATCGAGCCCGTCTTCTTCTCCACCTCCAACGCCGGCGGCAAGGCCCCGGCCATGGCGAAGAACCACACCGAGCTGCGCAATGCCAACGACATTGCCGAGCTGGCCCAATGCGACATCATCATCACCTGCCAGGGCGGCGACTACACCAAGGAAGTCTTCCCCCGGCTGCGCGCCTCGGGCTGGAACGGCCACTGGATCGATGCCGCCTCCTCGCTGCGCATGGAAAAGGATGCCGTCATCGTGCTGGATCCGGTCAATGACGATCTGATCAAGGCCAGGCTGGCGGCCGGCGGCAGGAACTGGATCGGCGGCAACTGCACCAACTCCATCCTGCTGATGGGCCTGGGCGGCCTGTTCAAGGCCGGCCTCGTGGAATGGGTCAGCTCCATGACCTACCAGGCGGCCTCCGGCGGCGGCGCCAACCACATGCGCGAACTGCTCAAGGGCATGGGCGTGGTCCATGCCGCCGTGGCCGGCGAGCTGGCCACGCCCGCCTCCGCCATCCTGGAGATCGACCGCAAGGTGGCCCAGACCATCCGCACCGACGTGCCCACCGAGTTCTTCGGCGCGCCGCTGGCCGGCGGCCTGATCCCCTGGATCGACGCGCAGCTGGACAATGGCCAGTCCAAGGAAGAGTGGAAGGGCCAGGCCGAGGTCAACAAGATCCTGGGCACCGAGCAGACCATCCCCGTCGACGGCCTGTGCGTGCGCATCGGCGCCATGCGCTGCCACAGCCTGGCGCTGACCCTGAAGCTCAAGAAAGACCTGCCGCTCGAGGAGCTCGAGTCCCTCATCAAGGGTGGCAATCCCTGGGTGAAGTGGGTTCCCAACGACCGCGCCATCACCGTCAAGGAGCTGACGCCGGCCGCCATCACCGGCGGCCTGCAAGTCGGCGTGGGCCGCGTGCGCAAGCTCAACATGGGCCCCGAGTACCTGTCCGCCTTCGTGATCGGCGACCAGCTGCTGTGGGGCGCCGCCGAGCCGCTGCGCCGCATGCTGCGCATCCTGCTGGCCGCCTGATCGGGCTTGCTTCAGCGCAAAGCGCCATGCCCCGGAGCCGGGGCATGGCGCTTTTTTGACATTTGGTCCCTGGCCATTTGGGCAAAATGCCCCCAGTACCTTCCTTGCCTGTAGGTCGTTACCTACAAACAAGAAAGATACATTGTGTTTCCCCACGTTGCCATTGGACAACAACTAGCGGGCGGGGCCACGCACCAATCGCTCACGATCCGATAGCGTGGCCGACAATGCGAGCCAGGCGCCTTGGGAGACGGCGCCAACTGTCTGCACCCGGTTTATTTCATCCATTCCTTTTATTTACATGTGCATACGCGGGCACATCCAGAAGAACCATAACGCCCGCCGCTGTGCACACCAACAGGTTTGACGCCTTATGCATCGCTGGAAACTCTCTGCGTTGGCCGCCGCGGCCCTTGTATCCGCTGGCCTGACGGCCTCTGACGCCTGGGCCCTGGCCCTGGGACGGCTGAACGTGCAGTCGGCACTGGGCGAGCCCTTGCGCGCCGAGATCGAGGTTCCCCAGCTCAGCGCAGCCGAAGCCGAAAGCCTGAAGGTCGGCATTGCCTCTCCCGGCGTCTTCCGTGCACAGGGCATGGAATACAACGCCACGGCCAGCCAGATCCGCGTGACCGTGCAGCGCCGCGCCGATGGATCGGCGGTGCTGCGGCTCAGCAGCCCCCAGCCCGTCAACGAGCCCTTCGTCGACGTGGTGATCGATGCGAACTGGTCCTCCGGCAACCTGCAGCGCAACTACACCCTGCTGCTGGATCCGCCCGTGCTGCAGCGGCCCGCGCCGTCCGTGACCGCTTCGGCCCAGATTCCCGCAGCCTCCGCCTCTGCGCCCGCCCGCCGGGCGGCGACGGCCGCAGCGCCCGTGCAGCCCGCAGACGAAGGCCAGGCCCCGTCCCGCAAGGCCGCGCCTGCAGCCCGCGAACGCGCACCGGCGCAGGCCGCTGCCGAAGTGCGCGTCAGGCCCGGCGATACGGCAGGCCGCATCGCCGCCGCCCATCTGCCTGAAGGCATTTCGCTGGACCAGATGCTGGTGGCCATGCTGCGCGCCAACCCCAATGCCTTCGTCAAGGGCAACGTCAACCGCATGCGCGCCGGCGCGGTCCTGAGCGTGCCCGACCAGGCCGCCGCGCAGGCGACCTCGCCGCGCGAAGCCCGCCAGATCGTCGCAGCCCAGTCGCGCGACTTCAACCAGTTCCGGCGCCAGCTTGCCAGCGCCGCCCCGGCCGCCACGGTGGCATCGGCCAACCGCGAAGCCTCGGGCAGTGTCCAGGCCCAGGTCGAAGACCGCAAGCCGACGACGGCAGCGCCTGACAAGCTCACGCTGACCAAGGGCGCCGTCAAGGGCGTGGATGCCGACGAGCGCCTGGCCAAGCAAAAGCAGGCGGACGAACAGGCCTCGCGCGAAGCCGAGCTGCAGCGCAACATGGCCGAACTGGGCAAGATCGCCTCGGCCACCCAAACGGCGCCCGCCGGCACGGCAGCGCCTGCCGCCGGCGGTGCGGGAGCAGCCCCGGGCGCCGCCGTGGCCATCCCGGGCGCGGCCGTGGGAGCCGCTGCTGCGCCTGACGCGTCCGCCGCACCTGCCGCAACCGCAGAGCCCGCCGCGCCTGCCGCCACGGCCGATGGCGCTGCCGCCACGGCAGACCCTGCCACCGCCCCCGAGGCTGCGCCGCCTGCGCCTGCGCCGGCACCAGCCCCCGCTCCCGCCGCACCACCCAAGCCGGCACCCGCGCCTGCAGCCCCCATCGAGGAGCCCGGCTTCATCGACTCGCTGCTCGAAGACTCCACCATCCCGCTGGCCGGCGCCGCACTGCTGGCCCTGCTGCTGGGCTATGGCGGCTACCGCGTGGTCCAGCGCCGCCGTGCTGCGGCGGCCGCCAGCGAAAGCGCGTTCGGCGACAGCCAGCTTGCAGGCGACTCCTTCTTCGGCGCAAGCGGCGGCCAGCGGGTGGATACCGGGACATCGAGCCAGCTGTCGGGCACTTCCATGCACTACTCGCCCAGCCAGCTGGATGCGGGCGATGTGGACCCGGTGGCCGAGGCCGATGTCTACCTGGCCTACGGCCGCGACCTGCAGGCCGAGGAAATCCTCAAGGAGGCCCTGCGCACCGACCCGGCGCGCACGGCCCTGCACCTGAAGCTGGGCGACATCTATGCCAAGCGCAATGACCGCAAGGCCTTCGAGGCCGTGGCCCAGACGCTGCACGGGCTGACCCAGGGCAAGGGCGCGGACTGGCTGCGCATGGCCGACCAGGGGCGCATCCTCGAACCCGGCAACCCCCTCTACCAGCAAGGCTCGGCCGCATCCCTGGCGGCCGCCAGCCCGGGCACGGGCGCGTTCACCGCAGCAGGGGCCGCGGGAGCCGCTGCGCTGGGCGCCGGCCTGCTGGCGAACGCGCACGAACCGCAGGTCCATCGCGAAGGCCCGGCCACCCAGCCCATGGGACTGGACATGGACATGGACCTGGATCTCAACATCGACCTGCCCGGCGGCCTGGCCGATGCCAGCCTGCCCGCCCCGCAAAACCAGGCCGCACCGGCGCCGCTGCCCAGCGAACAGGATTTCGCCGCGCTCGAGCCGACGCTGCGCCAGACCGACGCGCCCTCCACGGCAGCGCAGCCGGACGCGCCTGCCGCAAAGAACGAACCGACGGCATGGCTGGAGACCAACGCGCAGCAAAGCACCACCCATGCCCCGCTGTCCGATGCCCAGACGGAATCGCTGTCGCTGGATGCGCTGGACTTCGAACCCCAGCCGCAATCGCCCCAGCCTGCGGCCCAGGCGCCGGCCATGAAGGACCTGTCCGCCGCGGCCCCCACCTCGCTGGCGCAGGCGGTCACCCACCGCGGCTACGCCTCCACCGAGCCGCTGTCCCTGGATTCGCTCGAGTTCAGCGGCGACAGCCCCGCCGCCGCGCCCGTGCCGCAGAGCCCGGGCGTGCTGGAGACGGCGGCCAAGACGGTGCCCGAGCCCGCGGAGTCGCTGGAATTCGACCTGGGCGAACTGTCGCTGGACCTGGGCGACGGCAACAAGGCTGCCGCCACCGCCACGCCACCGGCAGCGCCTGAAGATCCGCTGGCCACCAAGCTGGCCCTGGCCCAGGAGTTCAATGCCATCGGCGACAGCGACGGTGCGCGCACCCTGATCGAGGAAGTCATCTCCGAGGCCCATGGAGAACTCAAGGCCCAGGCGCAGCGCCTTCTTGCGGAAATAGAATAAGAAAGCCTCCCGAACGGCTTCACGGCCATCCCCTGCGGGATGGCCGCTCTACGCAAATGAGGGTGGTGCATCGCACAACGGAAATCGAGATTGACACACACCAACCCCATGCCCAAGGGACTGCCATGCGCGTAGCCCTCGGCGTCGCCTACAACGGCCAACGCTACAACGGCTGGCAGAGCCAGCCATCCGGCAACACCGTGCAAGACCATCTCGAAGCGGCCCTGGGCCGCTTTGCTGCGCAAGAGGTGGCCACGATTTGCGCGGGACGCACCGACTCCGGCGTCCACGGCCTGATGCAGGTCGTGCATTTCGACACGCCGCTGGACCGCGCGCCCTTCTCCTGGGTCCGTGGCACCAACACCTTCCTGCCGCCCGACATCGCCGTGCAATGGGCCCAGCCCGTGCCCGAAGCCTTCCACTCGCGCGCCTGCGCCACGGCCAGGCGCTATGCCTACGTGCTGCTGCAGTCCCCCGTGCGCCCCAGCGTGGAGGCCGGGCGCGTGGGCTGGGTGTTCCACGCGCTCGATGGCATGGCCATGCAGGCGGCGGCGCAGCATCTGCTGGGTGAACATGACTTCAGCTCCTTCCGCGCCTCGGGCTGCCAGGCCAAGACCCCTGTCAAGACGCTGCACCGCATCGAGATCACGCGCCGCATGGCGGGCGACGGCGCCCAGGCGGCAGCCGCCAGCGCCATGCGCCCCGGCGATGCGCCCATGCAATGCTGCTACTGGCGCTTCGAGTTCGAGGGCAGCGCCTTCCTGCACCACATGGTGCGCAACATCATGGGCTGCCTGATCGCCGTCGGCCAGGGGCTGCATGCGCCGCAGTGGATGCAGCAGGTGCGGGAGGCGCGCTCGCGCGATGCCGCCGCCCCCACGTTCTCGCCGGACGGCCTGTACTTCCTGGGCCCGGTCTACGACCCCGCATGGGGGCTGCCATCGCGCACGCCCGCCTATGATTGGCTCCCATGAAGAAGAACGCCCCGCTTTCCGCCCGCCGTACCCGCATCAAGATCTGCGGCCTCACGCGCGAGCAGGACGTGGATGCCGCCGTGGCCGCTGGAGCCGATGCCGTGGGCTTCGTGCTCTACGCCCCCAGCCCGCGCGCCGTGACAGTGCAGCGCGCCGCCGCGCTGGCACGGCGCCTTCCCCCCTTCGTGACGCCGGTGCTGCTGTTCGTCAATGAAAGCGCGGCCAGCGTGCTGGCCGCCTGCGACGCCATCCCCGGCGCCTGCGTGCAATTCCATGGGGACGAGTCCCCGGACGAGTGCCTGGCCGCGACGGGTGGCGGTGCCCGCGCCTTCCTGCGTGCGGCCCGCATTCCCCTAGGCCCCGATGCCGCCCGCTTCGACCTCGTAGAATACGCCCAGCGTTACTCGAAAGCCCAGGCCATACTGCTCGATGCCCATGTCGACGGTTATGGCGGCGGCGGAAAAGCATTCAATTGGTCACTCCTTCCACCAAACGTTGCCTCTCACCTCGTTTTGTCTGGTGGACTCACGCCTGCAAACGTGACCGATGGCATCTTGCAAGTGCGCCCGCGAGGACTCTCGCTGGCCGTTGATGTCAGCTCCGGCGTCGAGGCCGATGGCCCTGATGGCAAGCCCCTGAAGGGCATCAAGGACGCCGGCAAGATAGACCGCTTCATCGCCGCAGTGCGCGCGGCGGATGACCCACTTTTGCAGACCAGCCATGTTCGAATACCAGTACCCTGACGCATCCGGCCACTTCGGCCGCTTCGGCGGCAGCTTTGCCAGCGAAACCCTGACACACGCGCTGACCGAGCTGCGCGACGCCTACGCCAAATACCGGAACGACCCCGAGTTCGTGGCGGAATTCCAGTCCGAGTTGGCCCATTTCGTCGGCCGCCCCTCGCCCGTCTACCATGCGGCGCGCATGTCGCGCGAGATGGGCGGCGCCCAGATCTACCTCAAGCGCGAGGATCTCAACCATACGGGCGCCCACAAGATCAACAACGTGATCGGCCAGGCCATGCTGGCCCGGCGCATGGGCAAGCCGCGCATCATCGCCGAGACCGGCGCCGGCCAGCACGGCGTGGCCACGGCCACCATCTGCGCGCGCTACGGCCTCGAATGCATCGTCTACATGGGTGCCGAGGACGTGAAGCGCCAAAGCCCCAACGTGTTCCGCATGAAGCTGCTGGGCGCCACCGTGGTGCCCGTGGAGTCGGGCAGCCGCACCCTCAAGGACGCGCTCAACGAAGCCATGCGCGACTGGGTCGCCAACGTGGACAACACCTTCTACATCATCGGCACCGTGGCCGGCCCCCACCCCTATCCGGCCATGGTGCGCGACTTCCAGAAGGTGATCGGCCAGGAGTGCCTGGCACAGATGCCCGAGTTCCTCGGCGCCGGGCGCCAGCCCGACGCCGTCGTCGCCTGCGTGGGCGGCGGCAGCAATGCCATGGGCATCTTCCACCCCTACATCCCCTACGAAGGCACGCGCCTGATCGGCGTGGAGGCCGCAGGCGAAGGCCTGGACAGCGGCAAGCACTCGGCATCGCTGCAGCGCGGCAGCAGCGGCGTGCTGCACGGCAACCGCACCTTCATCCTGCAGGACGAGAACGGCCAGATCACCGAGACGCACAGCATCAGCGCCGGCCTCGACTATCCGGGCGTCGGCCCGGAGCACGCCTGGCTGCAGGAGCTCGGCCGGGCCGAGTACGTGGGCATCACCGACCGGGAGGCGCTGGACGCCTTCCACTACCTGTGCCGCGCCGAAGGCATCATTCCCGCACTCGAATCCAGCCATGCCGTGGCCTATGCCATGAAGCTGGCGCGGACCATGCGCGCCGACCAGTCCATCCTCGTGAACCTGTCCGGCCGCGGCGACAAGGACATCGGCACCGTGGCCGACCTGTCGGGCGCCGATTACTACGATCGTCCCTCGATGCGGGGCCATACGGTGAAGGGAGGAGCCGCTCAATGAGCCGCATCACCGCGACATTCGACAAACTCAGGCAGGAAGGCCGCAAGGCCCTGATCCCCTACATCACCGCAGGCTTTCCGTTCGCCGCCATCACGCCGTCGCTGATGCACGGCATGGTCGAGGCGGGCGCCGACGTGATCGAGCTGGGCGTGCCCTTCTCGGACCCCATGGCCGATGGCCCCACCATCCAGAAGGCCGGCGACCGCGCCATCGCCAACGGCGTGGGCCTGCAGCAGGTGCTGGCCTATGTGCGCGAGTTCCGGCAGAAGAACCAGACCACCCCCGTGGTGCTGATGGGCTATGCCAATCCCGTCGAGCGCTATGACCAGGTCCACGGCCAGGACCGCTTCGTCGACGATGCGGCCGAGGCCGGCGTGGACGGCATCCTCATCGTCGATTACCCGCCCGAGGAATGCGAGCAGTTCGCGGCCCAGCTGCGGGCCCGCGACATGGACCTGATCTTCCTGCTCGCACCCACGTCGACCACCGAACGCATGCAGCAGGTGGCGCGCGTGGCCAGCGGCTACGTCTACTATGTCTCGCTCAAGGGCGTCACCGGCTCGGGAGCCCTCGACACCTCGGCCGTCGAGGCCATGCTGCCGCGCATCCGCGAGCATGTGAGCATCCCCGTGGGCGTGGGCTTCGGCATCCGCGACGCCGCCACGGCCCAGGCCATCGGCCGTGTGGCCGACGCGGTGGTCATCGGCAGCCGCATCATCGAGATGCTTGACGGCCAGCCGCACGAAAAGATCGTCCCGTTGACCATCGACTTCCTGCGCGGCGTGCGCAAGGCACTCGACGCATAAGACGCATAATGCAGCCCTTGCATGCGGCCTGGTGCCGCATGCCCTGCGCCTGAAAAGGAAACACCATGTCCTGGCTTGAAAAACTCCTGCCTGCCAAAATCCAGCAAACCAACCCCACGGATCGCCACCAGCAGATCCCCGAGGGTCTGTGGATCAAGTGCCCGAGCTGCGAGACCGTGCTCTACAAGGCCGATCTGGAGAAAAACCAGAATGTCTGCCCCAGCTGCAGCCACCACCACCGCATCGGCGCGCGTGCGCGCCTGAACCATTTCCTGGACGCCGAAGGCCGCTACGAGATCGCCCAGGAAGTCATTCCCGTCGATGCACTCAAGTTCAAGGACAGCCGCAAGTACCCCGAACGCCTCAAGGAAGCGCTGGAGAACACCGGCGAGACCGATGCGCTCGTGGTGCTGGGCGGCGCCGTCAAAAGCATCAATGTGGTCGTGGCATGCTTCGAATTCGAGTTCATGGGCGGCTCCATGGGCTCGGTGGTCGGTGAACGCTTCGTGCGCGGCGTGGAAACCGCCATCGAGCAGAAAGTGCCCTTCATCTGCTTCACCGCCACGGGTGGCGCGCGCATGCAGGAAGGCCTGCTGAGCCTGATGCAGATGGCCAAGACCAATGCCGCGCTGACCCGCCTGGCCAAGAAGGGGCTGCCCTACATCTCGGTGCTGACCGACCCGACCTTCGGTGGCGTCTCGGCCAGCTTCGCCTTCGTGGGCGACATCGTCATTGCCGAGCCCAAGACCCTGGTGGGCTTTGCCGGCCCGCGCGTGATCGAGACCACGGTGCGCGTCAAGCTGCCCGAAGGCTTCCAGCGCGCCGAATTCCTGCAGGACAAGGGTGCCGTGGACATGATCGTGGACCGCCGCGAGCTGCGCGACCGCATCGCCGGCTCGCTGGCCATGCTGCAGCGGCTGCCTGCTGACGCGGTCCAGTAACGCAGCGCACCGCACACACTAAAAAGCCGCCGCAGGCTGACGCCTGCGGCGGCTTTTTTCTGCCCCGCGACGATCAGATCAGCAGCATCAGGCCCGAGCTCTGGACATAGGCCAGCACCATCAGCGCCACCTGCAGCAGCACCAGGGCCACCAGGGCCGACAGATCGATGCCGCCGATCAGCGGCACGATGCGGCGGATGGGACGCAGCAGCGGCTCGGCCAGGCGCTGCAGCACCCCGAACAGCGGCGACTGGGGCTGCACCCAGGACAGGATGGCGTAGACCAGCAGCACGCCCACCAGGCCCGACAGCGCCACGCGCGCCAGCCCGCACAGCGCCAGCCACGGCAGGGCCGCCACGCTGGAGCGCCCCCCCATCAGCAGCCACAGCAGCACGAACTGCAGCAGTTGCAGCGCAAAGGCCGCCAGCAGGCTGGACATGTCCCATCGCCCCGAGGGCTTGATGACGCGGCGCAGCGGCAGCACCAGCCAGTCGGACAGGGCGAACACCAGCTGTCCCACGGGATTGCCGAAAGGAATGCGCTGGGCCTGCATGTAGGCGCGCAGCAGGCAGACGCCGGTCAGCAAGCCCACGACCACATCGAGCACAAAGTTAAGGATCTGGAAAAGCATGGAGTTGTTGCGACGCTGGAGGGAGTGGAAGACGGCTGCCCGGCACGGCAGCCACACGACATGGGATGATAGCGGGCGCATCCGGCCCGCCACATGACCGCCCCCTTCAACGCCCCACCCTCTCCAGCCGGCAGCCTGCAGTCCCTGCCGCTGTTCCCGCTGGGCACCGTGCTCTTTCCCCAGGGCCTGCTGAGCCTGCGCGTCTTCGAGGTGCGCTACCTGGACATGGTGCGCAAGTGCGAACGCGCGGGGGCGCCCTTCGGCGTCGTGGCGCTGCAGTCCGGCAGCGAGGTCCGCAAGCCAGGCGCTGCCGTGGAGCAACTGCACCCTGTCGGAACACTGGCCGGCATCTTGCATCTGCAGCAGCCCCACAGCGGCCTGCTGCAGATGCAATGCGAGGGCCGGCAGCGGTTCCGCATCCTGGACCACCGCCAGTTGCCCCATGGCCTGTGGGTGGCCGATGTGCAGATGCTGCCTGCAGACGCCAGCGTCGCCGTGCCCGGGCACCTGCGCGGCGCGGCCCAGGCGCTGGCCCAGGTGCTGATGCAGCTGCATGCGCGCGCCAGCGATGCCGACCATGCGCAATGGCCGCTCGCCCGGCAGTTGGCCGACTGCGGCTGGGTCGCCAACCGCTGGAGCGAACTGCTGCCGCTGCCCCTGGCGCTCAAGCAGCAGTTGATGGCGCTGGACAGCCCGCTGGTGCGGCTGGAGCTGGTGGCCGACCTGCTCGAACGCAGCGGCATACGGCCTGCCTCGGAGGACCCGGGCCGATGACGGATCGCAGCCTGGCCATCGTCATACCGCAGCATCGCAGCCCCCCATTGGGAATGAGCCGCCCGGCGCGCCGGCAAAAAACTTAAAATCGCCGGCTTGGGCCGCCAAGGCCCCGCCGTCTGCACGGCTTCCCGGCAGTTGCCGGCATCGCCTTCGCCGTCGAACCGCCCCTTTTCCTGGCCTTTTCCTGGCCTTTTTTTGGCCTTTTGCGCTGGCGCTCACTCATGACCGAACAAAACCTTCCCTCCGCGGCCAACCCGACCGCCCCCCAGGACGAAAACCAACTCATCGCCGAGCGCCGCGAAAAACTCAAGGCCTTGCGTGAACAGGGCGGCGTGGCCTTCCCCAACGACTTCAAGCCCGCCGACCGCGCCGAGGCCCTGCAACTGGCCCATGCGGACAAGAGCGCCGAACAGCTCGACGCCGAGGCCGTGCAGGTCAGCCTGGGCGGACGCATGATGCTCAAGCGCGTCATGGGCAAGGCCAGCTTCGCCACCATCCAGGACGGCTCGCTGGGCCCCACGCATGGCCGCATCCAGCTGTACATCACGCGCGACACCGTGGGCGAGGAGGTCTATGCGGCCTTCAAGCGCTGGGACCTGGGCGACATCCTGGGCGCCGAAGGCACGCTGATGAAGACCAAGACCGGCGAGCTGTCGGTCAAGGTGCAGACGCTGCGCCTGCTCACCAAGAGCCTGCGCCCCATGCCCGACAAGTTCCACGGCATGGCCGACCTGGAGCAGAAGGTGCGCCAGCGCTACGTGGACCTGATGATGGACGAGCAGGCGCGCCGCCGCTTCATCGCACGCAGCAAGGCCGTCTCGGGCATCCGCGAATTCATGGTGGACAACGGCTTCCTGGAGGTCGAGACCCCCATGCTGCACCCCATCCCCGGCGGCGCCAACGCCAAGCCCTTCGTGACGCACCACAATGCGCTGGACCAGGAGATGTACCTGCGCATCGCGCCCGAGCTGTACCTCAAGCGCCTCGTGGTCGGCGGCTTCGAGCGCGTGTTCGAGATCAACCGCAACTTCCGCAACGAAGGCATCTCGGTGCGCCACAACCCCGAGTTCACCATGATGGAGTTCTACGCGGCCTATTGGAACTACCGCGACCTGATGGACTACACCGAGGCCCTGGTGCGCGACGCCGCCCAGAAGGCCGTGGGCACGCTGCAGCTGACCTACGGCGGCAAGCCCGTGGACCTGGCCCAGCCCTTCCAGCGCCTGACCATCCCCGAGGCCATCGTCAAGTACACCGAGGCCGGCGACAAGGTCGCCGACCGCGAATGGCTGACCAACGCCCTGCGCAAGCTGGGCATGAACGAAGAAAAGGACCGCCTGTCCACGCGCTCGCTGGCCAGCCTGCAGGTACTGTATTTCGAGGAAGTGGTCGAGGAAAAGCTGTGGCAGCCGACCTTCATCATGGAGCATCCGACCGAGATCTCGCCGCTGGCCCGCGCCAATGACGAACGCCCCGAAGTCACCGAACGCTTCGAGCTGTACATCACCGGCCGCGAGTTCGGCAACGGTTTTTCCGAGCTCAACGACGCCGAGGACCAGGCCGCGCGATTCAATGCCCAGGTCCAGGCCAAGGACGGCGGCGACGACGAGGCCATGTACTTCGACCACGACTTCGTGCGCGCCCTCGAATACGGCATGCCCCCCACGGGCGGCTGCGGCATCGGCATCGACCGCCTGATGATGCTGCTGACCGACAGCGCCAGCATCCGCGACGTGATCCTTTTCCCGGCACTGCGCCGCGAGCATTGAGACCGGTCGCACGCCCGCAACGGGCGAGCGCAGGCTGCCGCCGCCGCCCCGCGCAGGGCGCCGGCGGCTTTTTCTTGCACCGGCGCGCCAGCCCGGCCCCTGGCGCCCACAGCCACCGGTCCGGGCTGCCGCCGCCACAGTACGCATTACCACACCAAACGGGCGCAAAAACGGCAGGCGACTTACACTTGCGTCATTTGCACGGTGCCGCTTGCGCCCTGCACTCATTCACCCCCCGTCGTGCAGCCATGAAGGCCCTACCCGTCGACTCCCCTCCGCTGCCCAACGCCTACGCCGATGCGCCCGCCATCGAACCCACGGGAGCACGCTTCGCCAGGACGGCCGATGAGTCCTCGCCCTTTTGCGTGCTGGTGGTCGAAGACCAGGCCTCGGTACGCACCTCGCTGGTCCGCGAGCTGCTGCACGCGGGCGTCACGCGCGTGCTGGAGGCCGCCGACGGCCCCAGCGCCCTGACCCTGTTCCGCGAAAAGCGTCCCGACCTGGTGCTGCTGGACATCCGCCTGCCCGGCGAGGACGGCTACTGGGTGGCGCGCCAGCTGCGCGAGGCCGAGCCCGGCGAGTGGACGCCCATCATCTTCCTGTCGGGACTGGACAACGACCTGGACGTGTGGCGCGGCATCGAGGCCGGCGGCGACGACTACCTGGTCAAGCCCGTCAAACCCATCGTGCTTGTCGCCAAGCTGCGCGCCATGCGCCGGCTGCTGGATATGCGCCGCCGCCTGGTCTCGCTGTCGGCCGAGCTGCACGAAGCCAACCAGAAGCTCAACGAGATGGTCGAACTCGACCAGCTCACGGGCCTGGTGAACCGGCGCGGCTTCGACCGCATCCTGCATGCCGAGATTGCGTCGGCCCGCCGCGAGGGCCTGCCGCTGACGCTGATGCTCTGCGACCTGGACCATTTCAAGCTCTACAACGACACCTATGGCCATGTCCACGGGGATGAATGCCTCAAGCAGGTGGGGCGGCTGCTGCGCGAGGTCTGCGTGCGCCCGCGCGACGTGGCGGCGCGCTATGGCGGCGAGGAGTTCGCGCTGATCCTGCCGCGCACGCCGCGCTCGGGCGCCATGACGTTCGCGCGCGCCGTGGGCCAGATGCTGCGCGTGCTGGGCATACGCCACCCCGAGGCCTCCGGCGGATCGGTGCTCACGCTGTCAGGCGGCATCACCACCTGCATCCCCGACGAGTACACCAGTGCCGAGTCCATGCTGATGCGGGCCGACCAGGCCCTTTATGCGGCCAAGGCCCAGGGTCGCGACCGATTCTTCAGTTTCGAAATGCAGATGGATACGGTCGAACAGCGCCGCAGCTGAGCACCGGGCCTTGCATCACCGCTTACGATGACGGCTGGACGCGGGCCGCGGCGCCGCCGCGCGCCCGCGCAGTGCAACGCGGATTCCCTGTTCTTGAATGCTTGAGTTTATGCGCCGTCTTCAAATGCACCTGCCGGAATGGATGCAGGAATGGCTGGAGTTCATCATCCCCGGGTTCCAGATCTTTCTGATCATCCTGGCCGCCTGGCTGCTCAACCGCATCGTGCGGCGCCTGATCGCCCGCGCAGGCACGCATTACGGGCTGCCGCCTGAACTGCTGGTGCCGCTGCGCGGCGTGTTCCGCTGGATCCTCATCGCCGCCGCCGTGCCGCTGGTGCTCGAGCGCCTGGGTGTCTCGGCCACCGTGCTGTGGACCGCGTTCACGGGCTTTGCCACGGTGGGCGCCGTGGCCTTCTTCGCAGCCTGGAGCGTGCTGTCCAACCTGTTCTGCGCCGTGCTCATCGTGGTCGTCGGGCCCTTTCGCCTGGGCGACTACATCGAGGTGCTGGACACGGCCGAAAAACCTGGCGCCAAGGGCCGCGTGATCGACATCAACATGCTCTACACCACCTTGCAGGATGCGCATGCGCCCGACGGCGCACCCAACCTGCTGCAGATTCCCAATTCGCTGATCTTCCAGCGCGTGGTCAAGCGCTGGAAAGGCGGCCTGGGCGCCGACGGCGAGCATGCCAGCCCCGGCGAGGAAGCGCGCGCCATGCGCTTGACCACGCCGCATGACCCCCAGCCTCCGCAGCCGGCCGCACATACCACCGATCCGCAGGCCGTTGAAAAACGGCTCTGAGTGCGCAAGCACAGCCGCTTCAAGGGCCATCGCCCCTTGGCGGGCTCGGAAAAATGGCCTGCAGCCCGCTGGGGGACACCGACTTCGCTGCCTGGTGGGAACCGAAGCCGGATGCGGCAGCCTGCCAGGGCCGTGCGCAGCGCAACGCCCGTCAGGGCTTGCGCGGCCTGACCTTGCCGGCGGCCAGCTTGGCGTTGGCGCGCGCCTGCTCCACGTCCCGGGCACGGGCCAGGGCCACGCCCATGCGGCGCTTGACGAAGCTCTCGGGCTTGCCGAACAGGCGCAGGTCCGTGCCGGGCACGGCCAAGGCCTCGTCCACGCCATCGAAGACCAGGCCTTCGGCATCCTGGCCGCCATAGATCACGGCGCTGGCTCCGGGATTGCGCAGCGATGCATCGACGGGCAAGCCCAGGATGGCGCGCGCATGCAGCTCGAACTCGCTTTGCCACTGCGTGGCCAGCGTCACCAGGCCGGTGTCATGGGGGCGCGGCGAGACCTCGCTGAACCAGACCTGCTCGCCCTTGACGAACAGTTCCACGCCGAACAGGCCCAGGCCACCGAGGTCATCGGTCACGGCCTTGGCGATGTCGCGCGACTTTTGCAGCGCGGCCGGGTGCATGGGATGCGGCTGCCAGCTTTCCACGTAATCGCCCGACTGCTGGATATGGCCGATGGGATCGCAGAAATGCGTCTGCACCTGGCCATCGGCCCCCTTAGCGCGCACGGTGAGCTGGGTGATCTCGTAGTCGAAGTCGATGAAGCCCTCGACGATGACGCGGCCGTGGCTCACGCGGCCGCCGGCCATGGCGTATTCCCATGCCCTGGCCACATCGCCGGGGCCGTCGAGCTTGCTCTGGCCCTTGCCCGAGCTGCTCATCACGGGCTTGACCACGCAGGGAAAGCCGATGGCGGGCCGGCCATCCGTGCCGTCGATGGCGGCCTGCAGTTCCTCGCGGGAATCGCAGAAGCGGTACGGACTGGTGGGCAGGCCCAGCGTCTCGGCGGCCAGGCGGCGGATGCCTTCACGGTCCATGGTCAGGCGCGCGGCACGGGCCGTGGGAATCACGGTGACGGCGCCGGCCGCCTCCAGCGCTTCGAGCGTGGGCGTGGCAATGGCCTCGATCTCGGGCACCACGAGATCGGGCTTTTCCGCCTCGATCAAGGCCTGCAGCTGGGCCGGATCGCTCATGGTGATGGTGCGCGCATGGTGGGCCACCTGCTGGCCCGGCGCATTCGCGTAGCGGTCCACGGCAATGGTCTCCACGCCCAGGCGCTGCAGGGCGATCAGCACTTCCTTGCCAAGTTCGCCACTGCCCAGCAGCATGACTTTGGTGGCGTGGGGAGAGAGGGGGGTTCCTAGGGTGGTCATCGGCGCATCCGGAAGGCCAGGCAAAGCCTGGGAAAGAGGGAAAAGACAGGCGTGCGGCCTGCGGCAGCCTCAATCATAGGGGGAGGCCGAAGGCGCGGCCTGTCAAGCGAGGGCCTGTTCCAGATTGCGGCGCGCCCGGGCCTCCAGGCGTTCATGGAAATGCGCGCTGCTGTAGATGGCGCCACGGTCCAGGAATCCCTGCAGCACCTCGCGGCGCTTGGCGCGGTACAGCGGCAGCGGCACCCATTGGTACTCGGCCCGCACCTGGCGCTCGTACTCGGCAAATCGCTGTGGCGCCGCAGCGAGGATGCCCAGGTCCGCATCGACCAGCAGTTGCGCATCCACCCCTTGCGGCCGTGCCGCATGGCAGGTGGCCAGCACCAGGGCCTGCACGCGCCGGGCGGATTCGGCCGGCAGCCCCTGCCCATGCATCGCGGCCATGGCCCATTCGGCGCTGCGCGCTTCGTTGTCCGTGGCGCGGGGGTCGTAGATGGCATCGTGGAACCACAGGGCCAGCTGCACTTCGCCGGGCCGCTGCGCCAGTGGCAGCGCCGGCTCCAGCAAGGCCAGGGCCTCGCCCAGATGCTGCAGCGTGTGGTAGTGGCGCTGCGGCTCGGCATAGGCTTTCAGCAGGCGCTGCAGCAGCGGCCCGGGCGCGGCGGTGCCCAGCGCCTGCCACGTGCGCTGCCAGGCATGTGCGAATGCCGCTTCGTCGCCAGCCATGTCCATGGTGTGTCCTCCTGTCTTTGCCCGTCCGGGCCACGCCGCCAAGCATGGCACATGCGGGGCTCAGGCGCGCTGGGGCTCGCCCAGGCAGATGCCGATGTCGCGCGCCATGGTGAGCAGGCCGTGGTCCAGCGGCACGGTACGCTGGGTATTGGCCACGCGCGAGATCTCCACGCTGTCGATGCGCCCGCCCTGCAGCGTGACCATGCGGCCGAAGCGGCCCGCCTGCACCAGTTGCGCGGCATGGTGGCCGAATTGCGTGGCCAGCACGCGGTCGAAGGGCGTGGGATCGCCGCCACGCTGCAGATGCCCCAGCACCGTGGTGCGCACCTCGCTTCGGAGATGGGGCTGCAGCCGCTCGCGCAGCACATGGCCCACGCCGCCCAGGCGCACGGGGTCCGGGCTTTTCTCGATGCGCTCACGCACCGTCAGGCCGGCACCGCTTTCCTTGGCGCCTTCGCCGATGCAGATGATGGTGTAGCGCTGGCGCTGCTCGCGCGCCCGGCAGACGTCGATCACGGCCTTCAGGTCGTAGTCGATCTCGGGCAGCAGGATGATGTCGGCCGCGCCCGCGATGCCGGACTCCAGCGCCAGCCAGCCCGCATGGCGGCCCATGGTCTCGACGATCATCACGCGGTGGTGGCTGTTGGCCGTGCTCTCGATGCGGCGCAGCGCCTCCGTGGCCGTGGCCACGGCCGTGTCGAAGCCGAAGCTGCGCTCGCAGTTGGCGATGTCGTTGTCAATGGTCTTGGGCACGCCCACGCAGGCCATGCCCACCTGCCCGGCCAGCGCATGGGCCAGGCTCATCGTGCCATCGCCGCCAATGGCCACGACCACGTCCAGCCCCAGGCCGCTCACGTTGCGGGAGACACGGGCCAGCGTATCGGCGTCGCGCAGCGGATTGGCGCTGTTGCTGGTGCCCAGGATGGTGCCTCCCTGGTGCAGGATGCCCGAGACCTCGTCCCAGCCCAGCGGCTTGACGGCCGGGGGATCGAGCATCAGGCCTTCGAAGCCGTCGGCGATGCCCAGCACCTCGCACTGCCCGTGGTTGATCAGGGATTTGGTGACCGCACGGATCACCGCATTCAGGCCGGGGCAATCGCCGCCACCGGTCAGCACGCCAACGCGCATCGGGAAACTCTCCTGTTGAACACTGCGGCATGCCTGCCACGCCGGCCAAGCCCTGCATCATGCCAGCGTGCGTGCCGGCCGCGGCGCTCAATCGCGGCTTGGGGCCGGCCGCGCGCTGTGGCGGGCGGCCCGCGCAGGGCGCTGTCCGCTCAGGGCAGCAGATCCAGGGCCTGCAGATAGGCGGGCTGGCGCATGAGATCGTCCCAGGGCTGGGGCACGGTCTCGGGCAGCAGGGCCAGGCGGCGCGACTCGCTGTCGGCATCGGGCAGCCAGCGCCCCTCGCGCTGCGCCTGCGCCATGCCTTGCAGCAGTTCGTCGACATGCTCTCCCAGGCCCAGGCTCTGGTTGCACAGCAGCACCATGTCGCAACCCGCCTGCAGGGCGGCCAGTGCCGCCTCGGTGTAGCCGATGAGCCGTCCGTCGATGCGGCGCGCGCCTTCCATGCTGAGGTCGTCGCTGAAGATGGCGCCGTCGTAGCGCAGGCGCCCGCGCAGGATGTCCCGCAGCCACTTGGCGGAGAACCCGGCCGGGCGCCTGTCCACCTTGGGATAGACCACATGGGCCGGCATCACGGCCGTCAGCACGCTGGACAGCCAGGGGTAGGGAGCGGCATCCTCGCCCAGGATGGCGGTGAGGCTGCGGCCATCGACGGGGATGTCGACATGCGAGTCCGCCCTGACGAAGCCGTGGCCCGGGAAATGCTTGCCGCAGTTGCCCATGCCGGCCTGCAGCAGGCCATGCATCAGGCTTCTGGCCAGGGCCGCCACCACGCGGGGATCACGGTGCAAGCTGCGGTCGCCGATGACGCTGCTGGCGCCGTAATCGAGGTCCAGCACGGGCGTGAAGCTGAAGTCCACGCCGCAGGCGCGCAGCTCGCTGCCCAGCACATAGCCGGCCGCCGTGGCGGCATTCATGGCCGCCAGCGCACCGCTGCCTTCGCGGTGGCTGCGGCCCTTGCCGTCGTCCATCCACATCTGGCCCAGCGCGCGCATGGGTGGCAGGTGGGTGAAGCCGTCGGTGCGAAGGCGCTGCACGCGCCCGCCTTCGTGGTCCACGCAGATCAGCAGGTCCGGCTTGACCGCCTTGATGTCCGCGCACAGCTGCACGAGCTGCTCGCGGCTTTGCCAGTTGCGCGTGAACAGGATGATGCCGCCCACGAGCGGGTGGGCCAGGCGCAGGCGGTCCGCTTCGCTCAGTTGCGTGCCGGCGATGTCGATGATGAGGGGTGCGTGCTCAGTCATGGTTGCTCTCTCGGGTTTCGACCACGCAGAAGCTGGCCGCATAGTCGCTTTCATCGGTCACGGAAAGGTGGACCTGCAGACCGCGGGCCTCGAACCAGTCCTTGAGCGCGCCGTGCAGCACGATGCTGGGCTGGCCGCTGGGCAGCTTGACGACCTCGCAGCTGCGCCATGTCATGGGCATGACCATGCCCAGGCCGATGGCCTTGGAAAATGCCTCCTTGGCGGAAAAGCGCGTGGCGACGAAGCGGATGCCGCGTTCGGGCCAGCGTGCGCGGCGCGCCCGCCAGGTGGCCAGCTCGCCCTCGGCCAGCACTTTTTCGGCGAAGCGGTCCCCGTGGCGCTCCAGGCTGGCGCGGATGCGGCGCACGTCGCAGATGTCGGTGCCTATGCCGTAGATCATGGATTCACCTCGGAAATGCGCCGGGCCTTCAGGCGCCAAGGCCTTGGCGCTCCTGCATGCCCCGGTCTATGCACTGCTGGTAGGCGCGTACCGTTTCGGCATAGCCCAGCTCCAGCGCGTCGGCGATCAAGGCGTGGCCGATGGACACTTCCAGCAGGCCCGGCACGCGCGCCACGAAGGCCGCGAGGTTGTCGCGGTTCAGGTCGTGGCCCGCATTGATGCCCAGCCCTGCATCCAGCGCCGCCTGCGCCGCCGCCGCATAGGCCTGCAGCTGGCGGTCCTGGTCCTGCGTGCCCCAGGCGGCGGCATACGGCTCAGTGTACAGCTCGACGCGGTCTGCGCCCACGGCGCGCGCTGCGGCCATTTGCGCCGGCACGGGGTCCATGAAAAGGCTGACGCGCACGCCCAGCTGGCGGCATTCGCCGATCAGCGGCCTCAGGCGCTCGGCATCCTGCGGAAAACTCCAGCCGTGGTCGCTGGTGAACTGGTCCTCGCCATCGGGCACGAAGGTGGCCTGGTGCGGACGCGCGGCGCGGATGTAGTCCATCAGGTTCTGCGTCGGATTGCCCTCGATGTTGAACTCGGCGCCCGGCCATTGCGCCATCAGTTCCTGCAAGGCGTACACGTCCTCGCCGCGGATGTGGCGCTGGTCGGGACGCGGATGGATGGTGATGCCCTGTGCGCCAGCCTCCAGGCAGATCCTGGCGGCCCGCGTCACGCTGGGAATGCCCAGATGGCGCGTGTTGCGCAGCAGCGCAACCTTGTTGACGTTGACCGACAGCGCCGTGCGCTGCAAAGCATGGGGTGGGTTCATAGGGATTGCAGATCCATCATCAGCTGGCGGGTGCGCAGCATGGGACTGCCGCAATGGTATTGCAGCAGCGCCCTCAGTTGGGGCTTGAGCGCCAGTGCCAGCTCGGGCTGGGCCAGCACGCGCAAGGTGGCGGTGAACGGCTCGCGCGCCTGCAGCGCCTGTTCGATGGCCCGCCAGTGCGCGCCGGCCAGCGCGGCGCGCTCGCCGGCCAGGGCCTGGCGCATTCCACCCTCGCCGACCAGGGCGTAGCGCTGCGCCGCGGCCCGCGGCGCCCGCGTGGCGCGTGCCGCATCCAGCGCCGGCAGGTGGCCCAGCTCGCGCAGCAGCAGCAGCTCGAAGGCGCGCAGCACGGGTTCGATGGCATCGCCGTGCTGGCCTGCGAGCACGCGCACCACGCCGGCATAGATGTCGAACAGTGCCGCGTAGGGGTCGTCGCGCGCCAGCAGGCGCATCAGCAGTTCGTTGAGGTACAGGCCCGACATCAGCGCATCGCCCTGGGGCATCACATGGCCGCCCACCCATTCGGCGCCTTTCAGGGTGTGGATGTCGGCATTGCCTTCGCCACCAAGGCTGTAGCTCAGCCGCAGGGGCTGCAGCGGCAGCAGGACCGGCCGGAAGTTGGAGGTCGGCCGCTTGACGCCCTTGGCAGCCAGCGCCACGCGGCCCCGGTGGCGCGTGAACACCTCCAGGATCAGGCTGGATTCGCTCCAGTCGTAGCTGTGCAGCACAAAGGCCGGCTCTTCGGAAACGCGCTTGGCGCTAGCCATGGACAGGAATGCAGGGCCGTGCAGGTGCGTGAGCCGGGCTCACTCGTAGCCGAAGGAGCGCACCCGGGCTTCATCGTCAGCCCAGCCCGAACGCACCTTGACCCAGACTTCGAGGAAGACCTTGGCGTCCATGAGCTTTTCCATCTCCTGGCGCGCTTCGGTGCTGATGCGCTTGAGGCGCTCGCCCTTCTCGCCGATGACCATGGCCTTGTGGCCATCGCGCTCGACCACGATGGTGGCCGCCACGCGGATGAAGCGCTTGTGCTGCTTGCTGGCCTCTTCCTCGAACTTGTCGATGACCACGGTGGACGTGTAGGGCAGCTCGTCGCCCGTGAAGCGGAACAGCTTCTCGCGCACGGTCTCGGACGCCAGGAAGCGCTCGCTGCGGTCCGTCAGTTCGTCGCCGGAATACATCCAGTCCTGCTCGGGCAGGTATTTCTCGCAGATGCCGAACAGGCGCTCGATGTCGCCCTTGTTCTTGGCCGACATGGGCACGAACTCGGCAAAGGGATGGCGCTCCTGCATGCCCTTGAGCCAGGGCGCGATCTCGGCGCGGCGCGCCACGGTGTCGAGCTTGTTGGCGATCAGCAGCGTGGGGATGCCGGGCTTGAACAGCGACAGCACCTTGGCGTCGGCCAGCGTGAACTGCCCGGCCTCGCAGACGAACAGGATCAGGTCCACATCGCCGATGGCGCCCATCACGGTCTTGTTCAGCGATTTGTTCAGCGCCGTGCTGTGCTTGGTCTGAAAGCCCGGCGTGTCGACGAAGATGAACTGCGTCGCGGCACGCGAGCGGATGCCGGTGATGCGGTGGCGCGTGGTCTGGGCCTTGCGCGACGTGATGCTGATCTTCTGGCCGACCAGCGCATTCATCAGCGTGGACTTGCCCACATTGGGCTTGCCGACGATGGCGATCAGGCCGCAGCGCTGCGGCCCGGCGGGCAGCGGCTCGGCCGCGCCGCCATCGGACGGCGCTTGCGGCAGGGCCTGCCCGGCCCGCACCGTGGTGCCGCTGCCGGGCTTGGCTGCGGCCAGCATGGCGTCGAGGTCGGCAGCGGACTGGGCCGGCGGCGAAGGCTTGTCTTGGTTCATGCGTGTCGTGCTTTCAGTAGTTCGAGCATGGCGGCAGCGGCGGCCTGCTCTGCGGCCCTGCGCGAGGCACCCGTTCCCCGGGCCTGCAGCTGCAGCTCGGCGATGGTGCATTCCACCTCGAAAGTCTGGCGGTGGGCCACGCCCGTGGTGGCCGCCACCTGGTATTGCGGCAGTTTCATGCGCCGGCCCTGCAGCCATTCCTGCAAGGCCGTCTTGGCGTCCTTCTCGGCCGCGCGCATATGGGGGTTGATGTCCACGCCCTCGAAAAGAAGGCGCACGACCTTCTCGCCAGCGGCATAGCCGGCATCGAGGTAGACGGCGCCGATCAGTGCCTCGACGGCATCGGCCAGGATGGAGGGCCGCTGCTTGCCGCCCGATTTGGACTCGCCCTCGCCCAGGCGCAGCAGGTCGGGCAGTTGCAGCTTGAGCGCGATCTGGTGCAGCGTGCCTTCCTTGACGAGGTTGGCGCGCACGCGGGAAAGATCGCCTTCGGGCAGGGCGGCCAGCCGCTCGTACAGCAGGCTGGAGATGGCGAGATTGAGCACCGAGTCGCCCAGGAATTCCAGGCGCTCGTTGTTGTCGGCAGAGAAGCTGCGGTGCGTGGTGGCACGCAGCAGCAGCTGGGGATCGGCGAATTGATGCTGCAGCCGCTGCTGCAGCGCGTTCAGTGAAGGTGGCACCTATTGGGTCTGCTTTTTAAAACGGTAGGTCAGGTAGGCCGGGCCCACCAGATGGATCTCGCGCGAGTACTCGAAGCCGACGGCCACGCGCTCGTTGATCTTGGTCACTTCGAGATCCGACGCGGTCACGGACTTGAAGTCGTCGATGGCGGCGGAGCGGTCGAAGCTGGCGCGCACATCGGCCACCGTGCTGCCCTCACGCGCCGCCTTGTTCGCGGCCTTGGTGATGGCCTGGTACTCAATGAAGATAGGCAGCGATTGTGCGACAACCGCTGCCAGGCCCACGCCGATGGCAATCAAAAACACCAGTCCGATGAAGGACAGGCCGCGCTGGCGCGAACGTCTTGTGGTCGATGTGAACATGCTTTTTTCTCCCTCGGTTGCACAAACCTCGTTGGCACATGCCCGTTCGCCCGGGGCCTCGGGCATGTGCCATGCCTCAATGGAAACTGCCGATGCGCTTGAAATCCCCGAAGTTCATCCAGACGAAAAAGGCCTTGCCGACGATGTTCTTGTCGGGCACGAAGCCCCAGTAGCGCGAATCCAGCGAATTATCCCGGTTGTCGCCCATCATGAAGTACTGGCCTTCAGGCACCTTGCAGGTCACGCCCTCGACGCTGTAGCGGCAGTTCTCGCGGTACGCGAAACCGCTGGCTCCCTGGATGAAGGCAGGCACATCCTGGTTGACGATCATGCGGTGCGGCTTGTCGCCGAGCGACTCTTCGTACTGCTTGAAGTAGCGCATCGCATCCTTGTCGAAGAAGTCCGGCAGCTCGGCCACGGCGACTTCCTTGCCGTTGACCGTGAGGCGCTTGTTCAGGTAGGCCACCTCGTCACCGGGCAGCCCGACCACACGCTTGATGTAGTCCAGGCTGGGCTGGGGCGGATAGCGGAACACCACCACGTCGCCGCGCTGCAGGGGCGTGCCCTGCGTGATCTTGGTGTTGAGCACGGGCAGCCGGATGCCGTAGGTGAATTTGTTCACGAGGATCAGGTCGCCGACCAGCAGGGTCGGAATCATCGAGCCCGAAGGAATCTTGAACGGCTCGAACAGGAAGGAGCGCAGCACGAAGACGATGGCGATCACGGGGAACAGGCCGGCCGTCCAGTCCAGCCACCAGGGCTGCATGAGGATGCGGCCCTTGGCCTCCTCCGAAACCTCGATGTCGGTCTTGGCAATGCCCATGCGGTCGAGTTCGGCGCGCCGCGCCGCCGCGGACTGCTCCAGCGCCAGCGCCGCCTGGCGGCGCCGCGGCAGGAAGTACAGCCGCTCGGCGATCCAGTACAGGCCCGTGACCACGGTGGCCAGGAACAGCAGCAGCGCGAAGTTGCCCTCGATGACGCCCGTATACCAGGCCCCGATGTAGCCCACGAAGGCCGCCAGCACGACAGCCGTAATCCATTGCATGGCTTGCATCAATCCTCCACTTGCAGAATGGCCAGGAACGCTTCCTGGGGCACTTCCACCGAGCCGATCTGCTTCATGCGCTTCTTGCCGGCCTTTTGCTTTTCGAGCAGCTTGCGCTTGCGGGTGATGTCGCCGCCATAGCACTTGGCCAGCACATTCTTGCGCATGGCCTTGACGGTTTCGCGCGCGATGATGTTGGCGCCGATCGCGGCCTGGATGGCCACGTCGAACATCTGGCGGCTGATGATCTCGCGCATCTTGGACACCACGGCGCGGCCGCGGAACGTGGCCTGGGAGCGGTGCACGATGATGGACAGCGCATCGACCTTCTCGCCGTTGAGCAGGATGTCCACCTTCACCACGTCCGAGGCGCGGTACTCCTTGAACTCGTAGTCCATGGAGGCATAGCCGCGCGACACCGACTTGAGCTTGTCGAAGAAGTCCAGCACGATCTCGCCCAGCGGCATCTCGTAGGTGAGCATGACCTGGCGGCCGTGGTATTGCATGTTGATCTGCACGCCACGCTTTTGGTTGGCCAGCGTCATCACCGGCCCCACATAGTCCTGGGGCATGTACAGGTGCACGGTCACGATGGGCTCGCGCACCTCCTGGATGCGGCCGGCCTCGGGCATCTTGGAGGGGTTCTCGACCTGGATCACCTCGCCATCGCCCTTGACGACCTCGTAGACCACGCTGGGCGCCGTGGTGATCAGGTCCTGGTCGAACTCGCGCTCCAGGCGTTCCTGCACGATCTCCATGTGCAGCAGGCCCAGGAAGCCGCAGCGAAAGCCGAAGCCCAGCGCCTGGGAGACTTCCGGCTCGAACTGCAGCGACGAATCGTTGAGCTGCAGTTTCTCCAGCGCATCGCGCAGCTGATCGTACTCGCTGGCCTCGGTCGGATACAGGCCCGCGAACACCTGGGGCTTGATTTCCTTGAAGCCGGGCAGCGCCTCGGAGGCCGGCCCCAGGTTGTTGGGCAGCTTCTTTTCCAGGGTGATGGTGTCGCCCACCTTGGCCGCCTTGAGCTCCTTGATGCCCGCGATGATGTAGCCCACCTCGCCCGCGCGCAGCGCATCGCGCGGCACGTCGGCCGGCGTGAAGACACCCAGGTTGTTGGCCTCGTAGGCCGCGCCCGTGGCCATCATCTTGAAGCGCTCGCCCTTCTTGAGCTCGCCGTCCACCACGCGCACCAGCATCACCACGCCCACGTAGGTGTCGAACCAGCTGTCGATGATCATGGCGCGCAGCGGACCGCCCGGGTCGCCCTTGGGCGGCGGCACCTTGGCCACGACGGCCTCCAGGATCTCATCGATGCCCATGCCCGTCTTGGCCGAGCAGGGGATGGCGTCGCTGGCGTCGATGCCGATCACGTCCTCGATCTCGGCCTTGGCATTGTCGGGATCCGCCTGCGGCAGATCCATCTTGTTGAGCACGGCCATCACTTCCACGCCCAGGTCCAGGGCCGTGTAGCAGTTGGCCACGGTCTGGGCTTCCACGCCCTGCGAGGCATCGACCACCAGCAGCGCGCCTTCGCAGGCAGACAGCGAACGGGAGACTTCGTACGAGAAGTCCACATGGCCGGGCGTGTCGATCAGGTTGAGGTTGTACACCTGGCCATCCTTGGCCTTGTACTGCAGGGCGGCAGTCTGCGCCTTGATGGTGATGCCGCGCTCTTTCTCGATATCCATCGAGTCCAGCACCTGGGCCTCCATGTCGCGCTCGGCCAGGCCGCCGCAGCGCTGGATCAGGCGATCGGCCAGCGTCGACTTGCCATGGTCAATGTGCGCAATGATGGAAAAGTTTCTGATGTGATTCATCAACGAGAAGAACTGCTAGTGAGGGTGGAAAACGGCAGGGTCGGCACGCAAGAAAAAAGGGCGCGTCCATGAACGACGCGCCCCGAACCAACAATCTCTGGCAACTGCGATAGTTGGGACTTTATTGTAGGCAAAAAGGGCCGCAAACCAAGACCCGACAAGGCCCGTAAAGCGCTTTGCTTGATTTGCCACAATTACTTATCAACAACTTATCAACAACAGCAACAGACCATTCCTCGCCGGTCGAACCCTGGAAATCGGAGCGTTTTTGCACTGCGGCAAAAGCCCTGAAAAACAGGATTCCGGCGTCTCATGCCGTCACGCTTTGGTGGGGCATTCTACCCAATGCCCCCATGGGCATGGCAGGCCTTCAAGCGGGGCATTCAGGGTATTCCCCAGCTTGAAGGAAACCACATTGCCATGCGGGCTCAACGGGCAGGGCGTATGAGCACGTACTGCGCCAGATCGCCGCGGCGCACCAGCACGATCACGGGCTTGGACTTGTCGACCTTGGCCAGCGCCGCCTCGAAGCTCTTGAGACCGGTGACCTCGATGTTGGCCAGCTGCAGGATGACATCGCCTTCGCGCAGGCCTGCGCGGGCCGCCGCGTCGGCAGCGCCCAGCACGCGCACCCCGCCCTTGATGCCCAGCTCCTTCTTCTGGGCTGGCGTCAGCTCGCCCAGCGTCAGGCCCAGCGACTGCGAGACCACCGTGCCGCCCTTGCCGGCATCGGCCTTGCCCTTGGCCTGCGGCGCTTCGTCGGGCGGCACCTCGCCGATGACCATCGACAGGTCCTTGGCCGCGCCACGGCGCATCACCGTGATCGTGCTGCGCGTGCCGGGCTTGGTATTGCCCACCATGCGCGGCAGATCGGCCACCTTGTCGATGGCCTTGCCGTCGAACTTGATGATCACGTCGCCGGCCTCGATGCCGGCCTTGGCGGCCGGCGAGTCCGGCTCGACGGCCGACACCATGGCCCCCTGGGCCTTGCCCAGGCCGATGGACTCTGCGACCTCCTTGGTCACCGGGCCGATCTGCACGCCGATGCGCCCGCGCGTGACACGGCCCGTCGCACGGAGCTGGTCGCTGACGCGCACGGCCTCGTCGATGGGAATGGCGAAGCTGATGCCCATGAAGCCGCCCGAGCGCGAATAGATCTGGCTGTTGATGCCCACGACCTCGCCGCGCATGTTGATCAGCGGCCCCCCTGAATTGCCGGGATTGATGGCCACGTCGGTCTGGATGAAGGGCAGGTAGTCGCCCGTGTCGCGCTGCTTGGCGCTGACGATGCCGGCCGTCACCGAGTTCTCGAGGCCGAAGGGAGAGCCGATGGCCATCACCCATTCGCCGACCTTGAGGCGGTTCACGTCGCCGATCCTGACGGCAGGCAGGCCCGTGGCCGCGATCTTGACCACGGCCACGTCGGTGCGCTTGTCGCTGCCCACGATCTTGGCCTTGAACTCGCGCTTGTCCGTCAGCGTGACGATGACCTCGTCCGCCCCCTCGACCACATGGGCATTGGTCATCACGTAGCCATCGGGCGTGAGGATGAAGCCCGAGCCGACGCCGCGCGGCTGCTCTTCATCGGGCTGCTGCGAGCGCGGCTGCGGACGGCGCGGCATATTGGGCACCGGCAGGCCGAAGCGGCGGAAGAACTCCAGCATGTCCTCGTCCATGCCCAGCGACTCGGCGGAATTCGCCGACACCTTCTCCATCGTGCGGATATTGACCACCGACGGGCCGACCTGCTCGACCAGATCGGTGAAGTCGGGCAAGCCCCGGGCAGCGGCCGCAGCCTGCGCATGGGCCGCTCCCGCAGGCAGCAGCGCCGAGGCGGCCCCAAGCGCCAGCGCGCCCGCCAGCGCACACGACTGCAGCGCCTTCCATCGAACTGTGGTCATGCTCATCCTTTCGTTTTCTTTCATTGAATGCCTCTGGATGGAAAACGGACAACCGCCGCAGCGGTTGCACGCGCCCATTTTGGCGCAACGCAAAGCCCGCGGTGCAGCCAACCATGGCTCAGAAGCGATACGCTGGGGTTAGTTCCGTGGCCGCGCGCTGGAATGGCCGAACCGGGCGCGCGAAACCGGGCGCACGAAACCGCCCGCACGGGCCCAGGCGGCGGGCGGTCAAGGCGCAGGCGGCGGCAATCAGCGCTGGGACGGCCGGGAGCCGGCTGCAAAGTCGGCGTTGCGCAGGAAGCTGGCCGGCATCTGCAGGGTCGCCGGGCCGCTGTACTGGGGGTGGGACGCCAGCAGGGCATCGAGCCGCGGATCGCGCAGCATCACGCTCTGCCCGTTGGGGCCGGCCACGGCCACCACCGACGAAGACTGTGCCGTCGCACCCAGCGGCACATCCTGGGCGCCTGCCGCAGAGCCTGCGGGCACAGGCTCCACCAGGGCCAGCGCTGGCCCCTGGCCTGGCGCACCCGAGCCCGGGGGCGCGCCGAGCATCACGCTCCAGCCGATGGCCGCCACGGCCGCCACCGACGCAAAGCCGGCCGCCATCTTCCAGCGGAAAACGGAGGCGTTCGCCGCATCGCGCACGGGGGCTCCATTGGCCACGGCGCGATCCTGGGCGGGGCGGGCAATCTGCTCGAGCTGCTCGCTGGCCACGGCGACCAGGGCCGGCCTGGGCTCCAGCGCCAACCGGGCGCGAACGCCAGACAGCACATCGTTGCGGCTGTGGTGCGCCAGTTCGGGGGAGCGCAGCACGTCGCCCACCAGGTGGTACATGCGCCACGCCTGCTGACCCGCATCGCTTTGCGCATAGGCCAGCGCGGCCTGCAGCTGCTCGCTCGACAGCTCGCCATCGGCCAGCGCCGACAACTGCTCAAGCTTCTTCAGATCGTCATTCATGCCATCACCTGCTCATCTGCTCTGGAACCCGGTTTCCCGAAAATGTGCCCTGACTACCAACGCTTGCCCGACTGGCGCTCCAGCAAAGGCTTGACCCTGGCCGAAATCGCCTCCCGGGCGCGGAAGATGCGCGAGCGCACCGTACCGATAGGGCAGCCCATGGCAATCGCGATCTCTTCGTAGCTGAGGCCTTCGATCTCACGCAGCGTCACGGCCTGGCGCAGATCCTCGGGCAGGGCCTCCATGGCAGCGTTGACCGCCTCGGCGATTTCACGGGCCGCCAGCACCGTTTCGGGCGTCTCGTCCGTGGTTAGTTCCTGGCTCAGCCGGGAAGTTTCATCATCGTCATCACCGTTGTGTAACGCGCTCTCCGTGATCAGCGGCGATCGCTTCATGTCCAGCAATGCCTTCTTGGCGGTATTGACGGCGATGCGGTACAGCCAGGTGTAGAACTGCGCCTCGCCACGGAACTGGTGCAGCGCACGGTAGGCGCGGATGAAGGTCTCCTGGGTGATGTCCTGCACCAGATCGACATCGCGCACCATGCGTCCGACCAATCGCTCTATGCGGCGCTGGTACTTGATCACCAGCAGCTCGAAAGCCCGCATATCCCCTGCGTTGGCACGCTCGACCAGGACCAGATCGGTGTCTGCAGAAGATGGCGGGAATTCGGGAGGCGTCATGAAATCGAGGAGAGCGGGCCGCAAGGCCCTGGCGCAGTCACTGCGGCCGATCGGAAGGTCTGGCGGGGAAATATACAGCACGGCGCAATTCACCCCAGGCGTCCGGGCTCTGGCCGCGGCAGGGCAGCAGCCACCAGCCGCCAGCGCCGGCCGGGCAAGCCCGAATCCATATCCAGCCTCCGCCATCGGCCCGGACGCTCAGGGATACCGGGACGCCGGCATCCTTTGCGCCGCGCGCATGCCACAGCCACTGCGCCCCATCCCAGGTCAGCCGCCCCTCGCCCAGCCCGAGCCAGCCGTGCAGCAACCCGGCCGCGGCCCCCGAGGCGGCCAAGGCGGACACCCCCATGCGCAGGCCGCCCGCCTGTGGCTGCGCGGCCCAAGCCCACAAAAGCGCTGCAGCAATCAGCCACAGCGCCAGCAGCGCCACCGCCAGCATGGCAGGCCGGGCCAGAGACAGGCTTACGGCGGGTGGCAGGTGGCGGTGCGTCATGTCCACAGTGTGACAAAGCGGCGCGGCATTGCACAGGTGCCTGCCTGCGTGACGGCGCAAAAAAACCCGCTTCCGTCGCCGGAAGCGGGTTGATTGGAACCCGGTGCGGTCAGATGCGCTTGAACACCAGGGTGCCGTTCGTGCCACCGAAGCCGAAATTGTTCTTCACGGCCACTTCGAGCCTGGCATCCCGCGCCGTGTTGGCACAGTAGTCCAGGTCGCACTCGGCATCCTGGTTGTCCAGATTGATGGTGGGCGGGATCTTCTGCTCGTGCAGCGCGAGCACCGTGAACACGCTCTCGATGCCGCCGGCGCCACCGAGCAGGTGGCCCGTCATGGACTTGGTAGAGCTGACCACGATCTTGCGGGCATGCTCTCCCAGGGCCGCCTTGATGGCATTGGTCTCGTTGAGGTCGCCCAGGGGCGTCGAGGTGCCATGCGCATTCAGGTAATCGACCTGGTCGGCATTGATGCCGGCATTGCGCAGAGCCGACAGCATGGCACGGCGCGGGCCGTCCATGTTGGGCGCCGTCATGTGGCCGGCATCAGCGCTCATGCCATAGCCGCCCAGCTCGGCGTAGATCCTGGCGCCGCGGGCCTTGGCATGCTCGTACTCTTCCAGCACCAGCACGCCGGCGCCTTCGCCCAGCACGAAGCCGTCGCGGTCCTTGTCCCAGGGGCGCGATGCGGCCTTGGGGTCATCATTGCGCGTGGACAGCGCACGCATGGCAGCAAAGCCGCCGACGCCCAGCGGCGACACCGTGGCTTCAGTGCCGCCGGCAATCACCACGTCGGCATCGCCGTATTCGATCATGCGGCCGGCTTCGCCAATGCAGTGCAAGCCGGTCGTA
Source organism: Comamonas sp. (assembly GCA_041984925.1). Taxonomy (GTDB): domain Bacteria; phylum Pseudomonadota; class Gammaproteobacteria; order Burkholderiales; family Burkholderiaceae_C; genus Comamonas. Next base: position 30,770 of record JBHIXF010000025.1, on the reverse strand, counting down.
CAGGCGGTCACCACGGCCAGATTGGGGCCCTTGAAGCCAAAGCGCATGGACACATGGCCAGCCACCATGTTGATGATGGAGGCGGGCACGAAGAACGGCGTGATGCGGCGCGGTCCGCGCGCAGCCAGTTCCGCGTGGGTATTTTCGATCAGCGGCAAGCCGCCGATGCCCGAGCCGATCACGCAACCTATGCGCGTGGCAAGGTCTTCGGACAACGCCTCGCCCGTGGGCAAGCCGGCGTCCTGTACAGCTTGCGCCGCAGCCGCGATACCGTAGTGAATGAAAGTGTCCATCGAGCGCGCATCCTTGGCGCTCATGTACGACTCCACATCGAATCCCTTGACCTCGCCTGCAATCTTGCAGGCAAAGTTCGAGGCGTCGAACTTGGTGATGAGGTCAATGCCGGACTGGCCGGCCAAAAGATTGGCCCAGGCTTCGCCCACCGTGTTGCCCACGGGAGAGATGCAACCCAGGCCGGTCACGACAACGCGACGACGGCTCATGCGTAAAACCTTCTGCTGATCGCTCGGGTCAGGGCCCTGTCAGGCCTTCTGGTGGGTGTTGGCGTAGTCGATGGCGTTTTGCACCGTCGTGATCTTTTCCGCGTCTTCGTCGGGGATCTCGATGCCGAATTCATCTTCCAGGGCCATCACCAGCTCCACCGTGTCCAGGGAGTCAGCACCCAGGTCAGCCACGAAGGCCTTTTCATTGGTGACTTGAGACTCTTCAACGCCGAGTTGTTCGGCAATGATTTTTTTGACACGTGCTTCGATATCGCTCATGGTTTCCCTCTGGGGGTTGTGAATGAACCCGCGATTCTAGCCGCTTCGGGCCAAAGGCCCTCTGCCGCCGGCCGTCGCGAGGAAACGGCCTCATGGTTGCAAGCTGCGCCGGCTTCTGGCAAGAGCGCCACCGCAGCCGGCTGGTTTACATGTACATGCCGCCGTTGACGTGCAATTCCTGGCCCGTGACGTAGCCAGCCCCCTTGGAGGCGAGGTAGGCCACGGCATGGGCGATGTCGCTGGGCTGGCCCAGCTCGCCCATGGCGATCTGGGACTTCAGGGCCTTCTTCTGCTCCTCGGGCAGCTCGGCCGTCATGTCGGTGGCGATGAAGCCCGGGGCGACGCAGTTCACGGTGATGCCGCGGCTGCCCAGCTCCCTGGCCAGGGCGCGCGTCATGCCGGCCACGCCAGCCTTGGCGGCAGCATAGTTGGCCTGGCCGGGATTGCCCGAGGCGCCAACCACACTGGTGATGCTGATGATGCGGCCGAACCGCTGCTTCATCATCGGCCGGATGGCAGCGCGGCTGACGCGGAAAACCGCCTTGAGATTGGTGTCGAGCACCGCATCCCAGTCATCGTCCTTCATGCGCATGGCCAGGGTGTCGCGCGTGATGCCGGCGTTGTTGACCAGCACATGCAGGCCGCCATCGTTCTTGACGATGGAGTCGATCAGCGCCTCCACGGCCGGGCCGTCGGTGACGTTGAGGTTCACACCGCGGCAGCCTTCATAGGCCGACAGTGCCTGGCTGATCTTTTCCGCGCCGCCATCCGTGGTGGCCGTGCCGATCACGCGATAGCCGCGTGCCGCCAGCTCCAGCGCGATGGCGGCGCCGATGCCGCGCGATGCGCCGGTCACCAGGGCGGTCTGGATCGGGGTCTGGTTCTCAGTCATGCGAGGGATTCTTTCACGTCGGCCAGCGTGGCCTGGTCATAAAGGGCTGCCGCCGTCAGGTCGGCGTCAATACGCTTGGTCAGGCCCATCAGCACCTTGCCGGGACCGCATTCGACGAGATGGCCGATGCCGCGGGCCTTGATGGCCTGCACGCATTCGACCCAGCGCACCGGGCCGAATGCCTGGCGGTACAGCGCATCGCGGATGGCATCGGCATCCTGCTGCACGGCGACATCGATGTTGTTGATCACCGGGATCTGCGGTGCGGCCAGGGCGGTTGCAGCCAGCGCGGCCTTGAGCTTTTCGGCGGCAGGCTTCATCAGGCTGGAATGGAACGGGGCCGACACCGGCAGCGGCAGCGCGCGCTTGGCCCCGGCCGCCTTCAGCACCTCGCAGGCCTTCTCGACGGCCGCCTTGCTGCCGGCGATCACTGTCTGCGCCGGATCATTGAAGTTCACGGCCTCGACGACCTCGGCCCCACCCATGGCGGCCGTGGCCTGCGCACAGCCTGCGCGGACCTTGTCGGCATCCAGGCCGAGAATGGCGGCCATGGCACCCGTTCCCACGGGCACCGCCTCCTGCATGGCTGCGGCACGCAGGCGCACCAGCGGCGCGGCCTGGGCCAGGGTCAGCACGCCCGAGGCCACCAGCGCCGAATACTCGCCCAGCGAATGGCCGGCCACCGCATCGGGCAGCGCCCCGCCCTCGGCCTGCCAGACCCGCCAGGCAGCCACGCCGGCCACCAGCATCACGGGCTGGGTATTCGTGGTCAATGCCAGCGCCTCCTTGGGCCCCTGCTGGATCAACTGGCCCATGTTCTCGCCCAGGGCGTCCGAGGCCTCGGCCAGCGTATGGGCCACGACGGGATGGTCACCCCAGCCGTCGAGCATTCCCACGGACTGCGAGCCCTGGCCCGGAAAGACAAATGCGAACTTCTTCATGTTTCTTCAAAATGAAAGATTGCCGGTAGACATTAGCGCCATGCTCCACCTACATCTTCAGCAGCACGGCACCCCAGGTGAAGCCGCCGCCGACGCCTTCGAGCAGCACGGTCTGGCCCGGCCTGACCTGGCCCGAGCGCACGCCATGGTCGAGCGCCAGCGGAATCGAGGCCGCCGAGGTATTGCCATGCTGGTCGACGGTGACGATGACTTTCTCCAGGGGCAGCTTGAGCTTGCGCGCCGTGCTCTGCATGATGCGGATGTTGGCCTGGTGCGGAATCAGCCAGTCGATGTCGGCATCGGTGAGGCCCGCCTTGTCCAGGGTGGCGCGTGCCGCCTTTTCGAGCACGCCCACGGCGAGCTTGAACACGGCCTGGCCATCCATCTTGAGCAGCGGATCGCCCAGCACCTGGCCGCCGGCAACGTGGCCCGGCACGCAGAGGATGCCGACATGCCGGCCGTCGGCGTGCAGGTCCGAGGCCAGGATGCCGGGCTGCTCGGAGGCTTCCAGCACCACGGCGCCGGCACCGTCGCCGAACAGCACGCAAGTCGTGCGGTCATTGAAGTCGAGAATGCGGCTGAACACCTCGGACCCCACCACCAGGGCGCGGCTCGCCGCACCCGACTGGATCATGGCATCGGCCACCGTGAGTGCATAGACGAAGCCGCTGCAGACAGCCTGCACATCGAAGGCAGCGCAGCCATGGGCACCGAGCTTGTCCTGCAGGATGCAGGCCGTGGACGGAAACACCATGTCGGGCGTCGACGTGGCGACGATGATCAGGTCGATGTCCTGGGGCTGGCGGCCGGCCGCCTCCAGCGCCTTCTTCGACGCCTCCAGGGCCAGATCGCTGCTGGCCACGTCGGCAGCGGCGAAGTGGCGCGCACGGATGCCGGTGCGCTCGACGATCCATTCGTCCGAGGTCTCTATACCGCGCCCGGCCAGATCGGCGGCCAGATCGTGGTTGGTGAGTCGGCGAGGCGGCAGGTAGCTGCCCGTGCCGGTGATGCGTGCGTAACGTCTCATCTGTATTAGGGCGCCGACGTTCCAGATTCACCCTGCGCAGCCAGCAGCAAAGGCTGGGCTGCAGCAATGCGGGCCCGGACACGGTCAAGCAGGTTGTTGCGGGCCGCATCATACGCGCGGTTCAGCGCGTACTCGAAAGCCAAGGCATCGGCCGACCCATGGCTTTTGAACACCAGCCCCCTGAGCCCCAGCAGGGCCGCGCCGTTGTAGCGACGGTGGTCGACACGCCGCATCAAGGCAGTTAGCACCGGATAGGCAACGATCGCGGCCACTTTGGTGAAGATGCTGCGCTTGAACTCCTGCTTGAGAATGCCCGAGATCATCGAGGCCACCCCTTCGGAGGACTTGAGCGCCACGTTGCCGACGAAGCCGTCGCAGACCACCACCTCGGCCGTCCCCTTGAAGATGTCGTTGCCCTCGACGTTGCCGTAGAAATTGAGCTGGCCCGCCTTGCCGGCCGCGCGCAGCAGCTCGCCCGCACGCTTGATGACCTCGCTGCCCTTGATCATCTCCTCGCCGATGTTGAGCAGGCCCACCGCAGGCGCATCCTCGTTCTTGAGCGCCGACACGAGGGCCGATCCCATGACGGCAAACTGCAGCAGATGCTCGGCCGAGCAGTCCACGTTGGCCCCCAGATCCAGCACGGTGGTGGCCTCGCCCCTGGCGTTGGGCAGCTGCGTCGCGATGGCCGGCCGGTCGATGCCATCGAGCGTCTTGAGCAGATAGCGCGAACTCGCCATCAGCGCACCGGTGTTGCCCGCCGAGACGGCGGCAACGGCAGCCCCGTCCTTGACCTGCTGGATGGCGATGCGCATCGAGGAGTCGCGCTTCTTGCGCAAGGCGACTTCCACCGGATCATCCATGCCCACCACCTCCGTGGCAGCGACCACACTGGCACGCTCATGCACCAGGCCGGCAAGCTCCTCGGGCTTCCCCACCAGCAGCAGGCGGGCGTCGGCATGGGAATCGAGGAACTTGCGGCACGCCGCAAGCGTGACACGGGGACCGTGGTCGCCCCCCATGCAGTCAACAGCCAAAGTGATCATGAGCGACTAGTGGCAAGCCTGCTGCAAGGCTTGAGATGGAACAAGCAGCAATCAGAAAAACAAAAGCCCGTGCTACGAAAATTGTAGCCACGGGCCCTGCGGGAAATGCCGAAGATCAGGCTTCGGACTTGTTCTTCAGCACTTGGCGGCCACGGTACACGCCATTGGGGCTGATGTGGTGGCGCAGATGGGTCTCACCAGTGGTGGGTTCCACAGCGATGCCAGGCACATTCAGTGCGTTGTGCGAACGGTGCATGCCGCGCTTGGAGGGGGACTTCTTGTTTTGCTGAACAGCCATGATGGCTCCTGTGTATCTTGAAAGGGTTGGTAAAAACGCGATCAGCCCATTAAAGACACGAGGGGGTTTCGCGCGAAGCCGTCGATTATAGCGCAATCGGTTTTGCCAGCTTCTGTCATTTTTCCGGGCCGCAGCTTCAGTCGGCTTTTCTGCCCACGTCCAGCCCGCGCAGCACGGCGAAGGGGTTGGGCTTTTCCTCGCCCGCCTGCAGGAAGTCGGCGTCGCTGGACTGCATGCTAACAGGAGCCGGGCAGACATCATGGCGCGGCACCACGGGCAGTTCCATCAGCAGCTCGTCCTCGATGAGTCCCAGCAGATCGAACTCCCGGCTCAGTGCCAGCACATCCTCTTCGCTGTCGTCGTCCTCGGCCTCGGCCGTGGCTTCATCGGCCACAAAGCGAAAAGACCTGTCGACCTCCAGGGGGATAAGCGCCACCGCCATGCAGCGCTGGCAGGTCATGGGCACGACCGCGTCAGCGCTCAGATGCAGCCACACCTGGCCGCTGCCTCCCGCCTGCTCGACCAGCTCGCCTTCGGCCTGCCAATGCACCTGGCCACCCTCCTGGACGGCGTCCTGCGCGATACGCGAGAAGGCCGACAGCGGCGCCTGGCCTTGCAGATGCCCCTGCGACTGCGCAAAAGCGCGCACATCGAGACGGGCTGCAGAAAATTCCTTGCTCATGCAGGCAGTGTAAGAGAATCCGGGCATGCAAGATTCCCTCCCCGCCACGCACCCGGCCGCAGGCCTGGCGCGCCCCCTGATCCTTGGTTCGACATCACGCTACCGGCGCGAACTGCTGCAGCGGCTGCGGCTGCCCTTCGACACCGTCTCCCCCCAGGTGGACGAAACCCCGCTTCCCGGCGAAGCACCGCGCGCCCTGTCCCTGCGCCTGGCCCACGCCAAGGCCCAGGCCGTGGCCGCCCTGCACCCCGGCGCCATCGTCATCGGATCAGACCAGGTTCCCGAGCTTGACGGACAACCCCTGTCCAAGCCGGGCAGCCACGAACGCGCCACCGAGCAGCTGCGCCTGATGAGCGGGCGCCACATGGATTTCCATACGGCCGTCAGCGTGGTCTGCCGCGAGGCAGGTTTCGCCGCAACCGAGGTGGTCACGGTACAGGTGCGCTTTCGCGAGCTCCAGGATGCCGAGATCGAGCGCTACCTGCGCGCCGAGCAGCCCTATGACTGCGCCGGCAGCGCCAAAAGCGAAGGGCTGGGCATTTCCCTGCTGGACGCCATCGTCAGCGACGACCCCACGGCACTGATCGGACTGCCGCTGATCCGCACCTGCCAGTTGCTGCGCGCGGCGGGAGCCGTGCTGCCATGAACCAGGCCACGCCCTCCACCCCAGCCACGACTGCGGAGCACGGCACGCTCTACCTCGTCCCCGCCCCCCTGGACTTCGGCTGCGACACACAGACAGCGCTGACGCAGGTGCTGCCCGAGGGAACGCTGCGCACCGCCGCACGCCTGGCCCACTGGATCTGCGAGAACGCCAAGAGCACCCGCGCCTATCTCAAGCGCATCGACACGCTGCATCCACTGGTCCAGCCGCTGCAGGCCCAGCACATCACGGAATTGCCGCGCGAAGCCCACAAGAAGGGAGACCATGGCACCAAGGGCAGCGCGGTCTTCGATCCCAGGCCGCTGCTGGCGCCGCTGCTCGCCGGCCACGACATGGGCCTGGTCAGCGAAGCGGGCATGCCCGCCGTGGCCGACCCTGGCAGCTCCATCGTGCGGGCCGCGCATGACATGGGATTGCGCGTGATTCCATTGACCGGCCCGGTATCGCTGCTGCTGGCACTGGCCGCCAGCGGCCTCAGCGGCCAGAATTACGCCTTTGTCGGCTACCTGCCCCAGGATGCGGGCGAGCGCGTGCAGCGCATCAAGGAACTGGAAGGACTGGCGCTGCGCCACGGACAGACGCAGCAGTTCATAGAAACCCCCTACCGCAACGCCGCGCTGTGGCAGGCCTTGCTGCAAACCCTGCAGCCCAACACCCGGCTCGCACTGGCCTGCGGACTGACGCTGGAAAACGCCCGCCTCGAAAGCCGCCTGGTGCGGGAATGGCGCCAGAACCGGCAAGCCCCGGACAACCGGACGCCGACGGTGTTCTCGATAGGACGCTGAAGCGGACCGCGAGACGCAAAGGCCCGCGCTCCTGCCCGGAGCGCGGGCCTTTGTCCATGCGCCAGTGCGAAGCTCAGCGCAGCGCCGGCAGGCTGGAGCGCAGCGTCTGCACCGCGCCTGTGCCGACGGCGGCACCGAAGCGCTTGGCCAGCCGCTCAGCCACATTGTCCCGGCGCGTGTAGTCCACCACCTCTTCGGCCTTGACGACCTCGCGCGCCACATAGTCCAGGCTGCCCAGCTTGTCGGCCAGCCCCATGTCGACGGCCTGCTGCCCGGTCCAGAACAGGCCGCTGAAGGTCTCCGGCGTCTCGCGCAGGCGCTCGCCGCGGCCGGCCTTGACCACATTGATGAACTGCGAATGGATCTGCCCCAGCATCTGCTGCGCGTGGGCGCGCTGGCTTTCCGACATGGGGCTGAACGGATCCAGGAAGCCCTTGTTCTCGCCGGCGGTCAGGAGACGGCGCTCGACCCCCAGCTTTTCCATCGTGCCCGTGAAGCCGAAGCCATCCATGAGCACGCCGATGCTGCCGACGATGCTGGCCTTGTCGACGAAGATCTCGTCGGCCGCCGCAGCGATGTAGTAGGCGGCCGATGCGCAGGTCTCCTCGACCACGGCATACAGGGGCTTGTCGTACTTGCCCTTGAGGCGAATGATTTCGTCATTGATGATGCCGGCCTGCACCGGGCTGCCGCCCGGCGAGTTGATCAGCAGCACCACGGCGCGCGAGCCGGAATCCTCGAAGGCGCTGCGCATGGCGGCGACGACGAACTCCGCGCTGGCATCGGCGCCCGAGGCGATCTCGCCCTTGACCTCGACCACGGCGGTGTGCGGAGAGGAGCTGGCAGTGGCCGCCGTGTCCTTGAAGAACAGCGCCCACAGGACGACCAGGATCAGCACCGCCCACAGCAGGCGGCCGAACACGCGCCAGCGCCGGGCGGCACGTTGCTCGTTGATGGTGGCGAAGACCAGCTTTTCCAGCACATCGCGCTCCCAGCCCCCCTGGGCGGTGGCCGCAGGGGCTGCGGTGGACGTGGTCCTGGCCCACAGGTCAGCCCCCGGGGCCGGGTGCTGCGCAGAGCCAGGATTTTGCGGTGGAATCGGGGAAGTCATGTCAGAACTCGACAGGTTTCAGGTGGGGGCCAGTATGCCAGTGCACCACGCCCTCGCTTTCGCTCAGGGTGATTTTCACCAGGCCGCCGCGGCACGGGCCGCCGGCGCAGGCGCCGGTATCGGGCGCATAGGCGGCGCCATGGGTGGCGCACAGCAGCCAGCGCCCGGAGTCATCGAAAAAACGGTCGGCCTGGTAGTCCATTTCCATGGCCACATGCGTGCAGCGATTCAGGTAGGCATGCACCTGCCCCTCGAAGCGGATGGCGAACGCCCGGCAGGCCTGCCCGCCATAGACCACATCGAACGGCACGGCCAGGCCACCTTCCTGCAAGGCCTCGCCAGGGCACAGGAACATCCGCTGCTGGCCGTCCGTCATGGATGCTCTCCATCCAAGCATGGCATCCGCCGCTGACACCAGGTTGACGGGCTATGCATGGTCCAGCAGCCACTGATGCAGCTGACCCACGGATTCGGCCACATACAGCGGCCCCAGCGCGGCAAAGCCTTCGGTGGTGTGCGCGCCATAGGCCACGCCCACGCTGGCGCAGCCGGCATTGCGGGCCAGCTCCAGATCATGCGTGGTGTCGCCGATCATGAGCACCCGCTCGGGCTCCACGCCGAATTCAGCCATCAGCTCCTGCAGCATCAGCGGATGGGGCTTGCCGGCGGTTTCGTCCGCAGTGCGCGAGCCATCGAACATGCCGCGCAGCTGCGGGTCCTGCAGCGCATCGTTGAGGCCGCGGCGGCTCTTGCCCGTGGCCACGCCCAGCAGATGCCCTCTCTCGCGCAGCGCCGCCAGCATGGGAAGCACCCCCGCGAACAGGCTGATGTCATCCTGGTGGCGGAAGAAATGATGGCGGTAGCGGTTGCCCAGCTCAGGGTACTTGTGCGGCGGCACGTCGGGCGCCGCACGCGCCAGGGCTGGCATCAGCGCCATGCCGATCACATAGGAAGCCTGGGCGTCGGTGGGCGGCGTGCCACCCACGTCGGCCACGGCCGCCTGTATGCATTTGACGATCACCGCCGTCGAGTCCGACAGCGTGCCATCCCAGTCGAAGGCGATCAGGTCGAAGCGGCGCGCACGTTGCATGTCTGAAGAACCGGAAATAGTCATGTCTGCAAGGAAATCGGGTCGATGTCAGCGGACGAAGGCCGCCAGCTCCTCGGGCAGTTCGGCGCGCAGCTCCACCCTGTCACCACTGGCCGGATGCGTGAACTGTAGCCGCCATGCATGAAGAAACATGCGCCTGAGCCCCTGCTTGTGCAGGCGGCGGTTCAGATCGAAGTCGCCGTACTTGTCGTCGCCCGCAATCGGATGCCCCTGGCTGGACAGATGCACGCGGATCTGGTGGGTGCGCCCCGTCTTGATCGTCACCTCCAGCAGGCTCATGGCAGGCAGGCCCCGCAAAGGCTGCGGCGCCAGCGTGCTGCGCACCCGCACCAGAGTCACGGAGCGCATGCCGTCAGGGTCATCGGCGGTGGTCACGCGCACACGGCGCTCTCCGTCGGCCTGCAGGTACTTGTGCAGCGGCAGATCGATCACCTTGCGGTTGGCCGGCCAATGGCCCTGGACCAGGGCCAGATAGGTCTTGCCGGTTTCGCGCTCGCGGAACTGGTCCTGCAGATGGGTCAGGGCCGAGCGCTTCTTGGCCACCAGCAAGATGCCCGAGGTCTCACGGTCCAGCCGATGCACCAGTTCGAGGAACCGGCACTGGGGCCGCGCCTGGCGCAGCTGCTCGATGATGCCGAAGCTCACGCCCGAGCCGCCATGCACGGCCACGCCGGCCGGCTTGTCGATGGCGATCAGATGCTCGTCCTCGAGCAGACTGGGGAAATCCCTGGGCGGCGCCTGACGCTCGGCCTTTTCCGCCACTTTTTCAGAAATGCGCACCGGCGGCACACGCACGACATCGCCCGCCGAGACACGGGTTTCCGCACTCACCCGCCCTTTGTTGATGCGCACCTCGCCACTGCGGATGATGCGATAGACATGGGTCTTGGGGACGCCTTTGAGATGGCGAATGAGAAAGTTGTCCAGCCGCTGTCCTGCGGAATCGGCATCGACTTCGATCATGCGCACGGCGGCAATGGCCGCATCCAGGCAACGGTTCTCCGCCGGTTTGCCCTCTATAATGTGTTTCACCTGTGCCGAGCTATTTATAAGTGGTTGATTCGCATGGAGTTTAGTCCATACAGCCATTTCCCCCGCACAGGCAGGTCGATGCCGTCCGGTGTCATGCACGCGAAACCGCAGGAAAAGATGGCCTGCGAAGTCGGCGTTGCACCGGTTGTGGCTGACAAATTGAAACACTGATACGGAATCTCAAGCTGGCAGAGGGTGTCGGACCCGGCGTCCGCCGCTGCCAGCGGATCAAAGCGAGCATGTGGATCTTTTGGGCATGGATGGTCACGCTGTGGAGCAGGAAAACGCCTGCGCCCAGGATCATTGCCGCCCCCAAGCCTCCCGCCTGCCCTGCACGTGCAGCAGCTTCGCGCGAAGCTGGACGGCGTGCCTCCCTCATCGCTCTCGTCCCCCTGCCCTTGCCCCCGTTGCTGACCTGAGACAGGTCTCAGGCATCAAGGCATCCGGCGATTCCTTTCGTTTCGACGCGTCAGTCCGGCATCTCGGCTCCCTGCGAGCCTGTCTTTGATTACAAGTCAAAGGCGTGACGGTCTGGCAGCACTGGCTGCACCCCCGGCGCGCCCCCGAAAAAACGAACAAAGGAAACGCATCATGAAACGGATGCTCATCAACGCCACCCAGTCCGAAGAGCGGCGTCTTGCCATCGTCGACGGCCAAAAGCTGCTCGACTATGAAATCGAGATCGAAGGACGCGAGCAGCGCAAGGGCAACATCTACAAGGCCGTCGTCACGCGCGTCGAGCCCAGCCTTGAAGCCTGCTTCGTGGACTATGGCGAAGACCGCCACGGCTTCCTGCCGTTCAAGGAAATCTCCAAGCAGTATTTCGCCGAAGGCGTCTCGCCCAGCCAGGCGCGCATCAACGACGTCATCCGCGAAGGCCAGGAACTCGTCGTCCAGGTCGAGAAGGAAGAACGCGGCAACAAAGGCGCGGCCCTGACCACCTTCATCTCGCTGGCGGGCCGCTATGTGGTGCTGATGCCCAACAACCCGCGCGGCGGCGGCGTCTCGCGCCGCATCGAGGGAGAGGACCGCGCCGAACTCAAGGAGGCGATGGACCAGCTCGAATACCCCAAGGGCATGTCCATCATCGCGCGCACCGCCGGCATCGGCCGCACCGCGCCCGAGCTCCAGTGGGACCTGAACTACCTGCTCAAGCTGTGGAACGCCATCGACGGCGCGGCGCGCTCGGCCAAGGGCGCCTTCCTGATCTACCAGGAATCGAGCCTGGTGATCCGCGCCATCCGCGACTACTTCAACAGCGACATCGGCGACATCCTGATCGACACCGACGACATCTACGAGCAGGCGCAGCAGTTCATGCAGCACGTCATGCCCGAGCATGCCGCCCGCGTCAAGCGCTACCGCGATGACGCCCCGCTGTTCAGCCGCTTCCAGATCGAGCACCAGATCGAGTCGGCCTACGCCCGCACCGTGACCCTGCCCTCGGGCGGCGCCATCGTCATCGACCACACCGAGGCACTGGTGTCCATCGACGTCAACTCGGCCCGCGCCATCAAGGGCGGCGACATCGAGGAAACCGCCACCCGCACCAACCTGGAAGCCGCCGATGAAGTGGCACGCCAGATGCGCCTGCGCGATCTGGGCGGCCTGGTCGTCATCGACTTCATCGACATGGAGGAGAGCAAGAACCGCCGCGAAGTCGAGAACCGCCTGCGCGACGCGCTGCGCCAGGACCGCGCCCGCGTGCAGTTCGGCACCATCAGCAAGTTCGGCCTGATGGAGATGAGCCGCCAGCGCCTCAAGCCCGCCCTGTCCGAAGGCGCGCACATCAACTGCCCGCGCTGCGGCGGCTCCGGCCACATCCGAGACACCGAAAGCTCGGCCCTGCAGATCCTGCGCATCATCCAGGAAGAGTCCATGAAGGACAACACGGCCGCCGTGCACTGCCAGGTGCCCGTGGAAGTGGCCAGCTTCCTGCTCAACGAAAAGCGCGGAGAGATCACCAAGATCGAACTCAAGCAGCGCGTCAACGTGATCATGGTTCCCAACAAGACCATGGACACGCCGCACTACAAGCTCGAGCGGCTCAAGCACGACGACGCGCGCCTCGAAAGCATGGAAGCCAGCTACAAGCTGGCCGAGGAACTCGACGCCGAAACCACCGTGACGCGCCGATCGCAGGAGCCCACCAACAAGCAGACCCCCGTGATCAAGGGTGTGCTGCCCGACGTGCCGGCCCCCATCGCCGAGCCGCGCCCCGAAGGCGGCCGCAGCCGCCCGGGCGCCGGCCAGCGCCCACCGCAACGCGACGCCGCCCAGCCTGCAGCGCCTGTGGCAGCGCGGCCGGTGGTGCGTGAACAGGGCTTCTTCGCATGGCTCAAGAACCTGTTCGGCTTCGGCCCCGCACCCGCGCCGGTGGCGGCACCTCCTGCAGCCCCCGCCGCCGAAGCCCCCGCACGTGAAGCACGCCGCGACGGACGCAATGACGGCCGGGGCCGCCGCAACGAGCGCGGTGAGCGCAATGAGCGCGGCGGCGATCGCAACGGTGCCGCCGCAGCGGAACGCCAGGGCAGCGCCGAAGGCCGCAACCGCCGCGCACCCCAGCGCGATGCCGAGCGCGGTGAACAGCGCAATGACCGCGCCGAGCGCACCGAGCGCAATGAACGGGGCGAGCGCCGCAACGGCCGTGGCGAGCGCGGCCGCGACGGCGAAAGCCGCCAGCCGATGGAAGCCTCGGCCCCGGTCGTGGCCGAAGGCTTCGCGGGAACCGAAGCGCGTGGCGAACGCGCGCCGCGCGGCGAGCGCCAGGACCGTGGCGAAGGCCGCCGCGAGCGCGCAGAACGCAGCGAGCGCGCCGAGCGCCAGCCGCGCCCTGTCGAGGCAGCGTTGGCTGAATCCGACGAGGCGCAGGAGCTGTCTTCGCACGACGCAGGCCAGGCACATGCCACTGCGGCCACCGGAGAAGAGCAGCCCGTGCGCCAGCGCCGCTCGCGCGACCGCTACGGCCGCGACCGACGCGAACGCGGCGAACGCCCGGCACGCGATGCCGAAGCCGCTGCGTCCTTCGAGGCCGTGGAGGCCGTGGAGCCCGCCCATGACGGCGCACAGGAGCAACAGCCTGCCCGCCGCAGCTACTTCAACGCCACCAGCACCGCAGCCACGCTTGCGCAAGCCGAGCCGGCGCCCGCAGACGCAGCGCCGCAGCAGGCAGCCGCCGCCCTGCAGCCGGCCGATCCCGCGCCTGCAGGCCTGGAGGCGGCCCCGTCTGCCGCCCCCGCCGAAGCACCCGTTGCCGCAGTGCAGCCCGCAGCCCCCGTCCAACTGCCGCCGGTGGCCGAGACGGCTGGCCGCGCCATGCCCAAAGTGCAGGGCTACGCATTGCCCACGGACGAATTGCAGGCCCTGGCCCAGGCCTGCGGCCTGCAGTGGATCAGCTCCGACCCGGACAAGATCGCGGCCGCCCAGGCGGCCATCGCGGCCGAGCCCAAGCCCGTGCACGTCCCGCGTGAGCGGCCTCCTGTCGTGGTGCCCGACGAAGGTCCGCTGATCCTCGTGGAAACACGCAAGGACCTGGGCAATCTGCAATTGCCGTTCGAGCGGCAGCTCGATGCCGCCAGCGCCTGATACCGGGCAGCAATGAAACAGGGGCCTTCACGGCCCCTGTCCTTTTCAGACCTGGCCATTGCCTTCCTATCCACCTGACACACCCATCGCCATGCTGCTGCTGCTCTCCCCCGCCAAATCGCTGGACTACGACACGCCGCTGCCCGCGCATCTGCCGCATACGCTGCCCGCCTTCAGCGAGCAGTCCCTGGAACTGATCGAAGTGCTGCGCCGCCAGTCACCCCAGCAGCTGTCGCAACTCATGGGCATCAGCGACAAGCTGGCCGCGCTCAATGTCGCACGCTACGAGGCCTTCAGCCCCCGCTTCACGGCCGACAATGCGCGCCAGGCCGTGATGGCCTTCAACGGTGATGTCTACGAAGGCCTGCAGGCCCGCAGCCTGGACAGCGACGACCTGGAATGGGCCCAGCAGCACCTCGTCATCCTCAGCGGCCTCTACGGCGCGCTGCGGCCGCTGGACCGCATGCAGCCCTACCGCCTGGAAATGGGAACACGCCTGGAAACGGCGCATGGCGCCAACCTCTACCAGTTCTGGGGCAGCCGCATCGCGCAATACCTGAATCAGCGCAGCGCCAAACAGCCTGCTGCCGAGCGCAGCATCATCAATCTGGCTTCGCAGGAATATTTCAAATCGGTAGACTCGACGCAACTGAAGGCGCCCGTGGTCGAATGCGCTTTCGAAGACTTCAAGAACGGCTCCTACAAGATCATCAGCTTCCACGCAAAGCGCGCGCGCGGCCTGATGGCACGATTTGCAATACAGCAGCGGGCGCACAGCGTGGCCGAGCTTGAAGCCTTTGATCTCGACGGCTACGCACTGGCGCCCGCCGCGTCCACGCCCCGGCGGCTCGTATTCCGCCGCAAGACAGCGGACTGAGCCCCACGAATTCGGCCGGCCTTGCCTGCAAGGCCGATGGAGTCCACACACCGCGGCAAGGGCCGCAATGCACACCATGAGCCCCTTCTCCCCTGCGCAATCCACCCCCCCGGAGCTGCCGCCCGGGCTGACACCTGAACTCATGCACTGGGTGCAGGAGCAAAAGGCGGCCGGCATGGCCGGTGCCGCCTTGCTCAAGTCCATGCGCGATGTGGGCTGGAGCGAAGAACTGGCCCGCCAAGCGCTGGAACTGGCAGGCGCCGCCCTGCCTGCGGCCGCGCCCCCGTCCCAGCCTGCGGCAAGGCCGCAGGCGTCGCCCGTGCCCGAGCCCGACCTGCAGGACGACCCCTGCAGCATCGACGTGGGAGACCGCCGCGTGCAGGTGCTGGTGAGCCTGCACAATCCCCGCATCGTCGTCTTCGGCAACCTGCTGTCCGACGAAGAATGCGAAGCCATCATCGCTGCGGCCCGCCCGCGCATGGCGCGCTCCCTGACAGTCGCCACGCAAAGCGGCGGCGAGGAAATCAACGACGACCGCACCAGCGACGGCATGTTCTTCCAGCGCGGAGAAACCGACGTCGTGCAGCGGCTTGAACAACGCATTGCGCGCCTGCTGCGCTGGCCGCTGGAAAACGGCGAAGGCCTTCAGGTGCTGCACTACGGCCCGGGCGCGGAGTACAAGCCCCACCACGACTACTTTGCACCCCACGAACCCGGAACCCCGACCATCATCAAGCGCGGCGGCCAGCGCGTGGGCACCCTGGTCATGTACCTCAACGAGCCCGAGCAAGGCGGCGGCACCGTGTTCCCGGAAGTGCCTCTGCAGGTGGTGCCGCGCCGCGGCAACGCCGTGTTCTTCAGCTACGAGCGGCCCGACCCCTCCACGCGCACCCTGCATGGCGGCGCTCCCGTGCGCCGCGGCGAAAAGTGGATCGCCACCAAGTGGCTGCGCGAGCGCGAATTCCACTGACCCTGACAAAGCGCCGGCAAGGCCGGCCTCCCCCATGAACACTCCAGAACAATCCCAGCTGGGCAAATCCTCGGCCTACACCGACCAGTACGACAGCGGCCTGCTGTATCCCCTGCCGCGCGCCCCCAAGCGCGAGGAAATCGGCCTGCATGGCAGCCAGATGCCCTTCTTCGGCGCCGACCTGTGGACCGCATTCGAACTGTCCTGGCTGAACCTGCGCGGCAAGCCCCAGGTCGCGCTCGCGCATTTCACGATCCCCTGCGAAACGCCCAATCTCATCGAAAGCAAATCGTTCAAGCTCTACCTGAACAGCTTCAACAACACCCGCCTGGCCGATGCCGCCGAGGTCCAGTCCCGGCTGCGCGCCGACCTGGCCGAGGCCCTGTGGCGCGGCAGCGGGCAAGGCGGCAGCATCGGCGTCAAGATCATCGGACTGGACCGTTTCGACCAGGAGATGGTGCAGGAGCTCGACGGCCTGCTGCTGGACCGCCTGGACGTGGAATGCACGCACTACCAGCCGGCCCCCGAACTGCTGCGCGCCAACCACGATGAGGCGCCCGTCAGCGAAACCCTGGTCAGCCATCTGCTCAAAAGCAACTGCCTGGTGACAGGCCAGCCCGATTGGGGCAGCGTGCAGATCCGCTACAGCGGCGCGCAGATCGACCAGGAAGGCCTGCTGCAGTACCTGGTGAGCTTTCGCAACCACAACGAATTCCATGAACAGTGCGTCGAGCGCATCTTCATGGACATCTGGAGCCGCTGCCGCCCCATCAAGCTGTCGGTCTACGCACGCTACACGCGGCGCGGCGGCCTGGACATCAATCCGTTTCGCACCAGCCATCCCGGCGCGCTGCCAGCCAACGTCCGCTCGGCGCGGCAGTAGGCTCCCCGCCTGCGCCGCCCACCTCACCGCAGCGTAAACACCTCCAGCGACCGCTGCAGCGACTGCGCGCTGGCGCGCAGCGAACCGGCGGCGCCGGCGGACTGCTCGACCAGGGCCGCGTTCTGCTGGGTGACGGAGTCGAGCTGGGCGACGGCATCATTGACCTGGGCGATGCCCACGGATTGCTCGCGCGTGGCGATGCTGATCTGATGGACCAGGTCGCTGACGCGGGCCACGGCATCGACCATGCCGTCGATAGTGCGGCCGGCGGCATCCATGCGGGCATTGCCGTCGTTGATGCCGTCCACCGTGCGGTTGATCAGGCCGCTGATTTCCTTGGCCGCCGAGGCGCTGCGCTGCGCCAGGGCACGCACCTCGCCCGCCACGACCGCGAAGCCGCGGCCCTGCTCGCCGGCGCGCGCCGCCTCCACGGCGGCATTGAGGGCCAGCAGATTGGTCTGGAAGGCGATGCTTTCGATCACGCCGATGATCTCGCCCATGCGCCGCGACGAGGCGCGGATGTTCTCCATGGCGGCTCCCACTTCCTTGATGGCCGCGCCGCTCTTACCGGCCACCTGCAGGCTCTGGTCGCTTTCCCCGGCCATGAGCTGGGCCGTGTCGGCCGTCTGGGCCACGGTGCCCGAGATCTCCTCCATCGAAGCCGCCGTCTGCTGCAGGCTGGTGGCCTGCGATTCGGTGCGCTGCGCGAGGTCATGGCTGCCCTGGGCGATTTCATGGGCCGTGGTGGCGAAGCCGCGCATCTCGGCGCGCACGTCGCCGACGACGGCGCGCAGGTTGATCTGGATCTGCTGCAGCCGCAGCATCAGCGCGCCCATGTCGCCCCTGAAGCCATGGCTGAGGTCGGTGCCCAGATTGCAGCTGGCGATGTCGGCCGCGAAGCGGCTGGCCTGCTCCAGGCCCGCCACGCAGCGCTGCTTGAAGCGCCACAGAACGAAGCCGCCGCCCAGCGCCAGCGCGGCCAGGCGCGTGCCCCAGGCGGCCGGCCCCTGCCAGCCCAGCAGGTCCGGCGCCATGGCGGCAAGGCCCATGGCGGCCAGCATCAGCGCCATGCGCCCCATCAGGCCCAGGTCGCCACAGCGCTGCCACAGGCTGGCCACGCCCAGGCGGCGCAGCTCGCCACCGCGCAGGCGCAGCGTCAGCTTGCCGGACTCGGCCTCGGCGCGCATGCGCGCGTACAGCGCCTCGGCCGCCTCGATCTCCGCGGCCGAAGGCTTGGTGCGCACCGACAGGTAGCCGCGCGGCCTGCCTCCTTCCATGATGGGCGTGACATTGGCGCGCACCCAGTAGTGATCGCCATTCTTGCGCCGGTTCTTGACCAGGGCCGTCCACGGGTAGCCGTGGGCGATGGTGCGCCACAGGTCCTTGAAGGCCGCAGCCGGCATGTCGGGATGGCGGATGAGGTTGTGCGGCTGCTCGATCAGTTCCTCGTACGAGTAGCCGCTGACCCGCACGAACGCCGGATTGCAATGGGTGATCTCGCCCTTGGTGTTGGTGACCGAGACCAGCAGTTCGTCTCCAGGAAAGTCGTAATTGCGCTGTGTGACAGGCAGATTCATGCGCATGCTTACCGCTCCTTTTTCTTGTGTTGTTTTTGTGAAATGGCAGCGCGCAGCCCATGGAACGCATCGGAAACCAGGTGTCGGATACACAATTTCACACAATCGAAATCATCGCACAGCAGGCATGCCGCAAAGCGATGCTCTGTTCTGGTGCATGGTTTTCCCCAGCGTCTGGTGAAATATGTGGTGGTGCCTCAGAACAGCTGGGGCGTGTAGGGGTCGCTGTCGGGTGCGGACTGCGCGGCGCCGCGCAGCAGTTGCTCGCGTGCGAGCGGATCGCCGGCGGCGGCCTCCCACTCGGCCGTGCGCACGAGATTGCCCACGCGCACGCCCAGCAGGCGCAGGCGCCGGTTCAGGGGCACGCGCTTGAGGCACTGGCCGGCGGCGTGGCGCAGCGTCTTCGCATCGGCCATCGGCAGCTCCAGCGTGTGGTCGCGCGTGGCGGTCCTGAAGTCGTCGTAGCGCAGCTTGATGCCCACGGTGCGGCCCATGTAGCCTTTGCGCTGCAGGTCCTGGGCCAGGCGCTCGCACAGGTCGGTGAAGATGGCGCCCAGCTCGGCACGGTCGCGCACGGCGTGCAGGTCGCGCTCGAAGGTGGTTTCGCGGCTCATGGAGACGGGCTCGCTGTGCGTGACCACGGGCCGCTCGTCGCGCCCCCAGGACGCGCCGTGCAGCCAGTGCCCGTAGGATCGGCCGAACCACTGCACGAGCTGGGGCAGGCTTTGCGCGGCCAGTTCGCCGATGGTGCGGATGCCCAGCGCCTGCAGCTTGGCATCGGCCTTGGGCCCTATGCCGTTGATCTTGCGGCAGGCCAGCGGCCAGATCACGCCCTGCAGGTCTTGCGGCTGGACGATGGAGATGCCGTTGGGCTTGTTGAATTCGCTGGCCATCTTGGCCAGCAGCTTGTTGGGCGCCACGCCGATGGAGCAGGTCAGGCCCGTGGCGTCGAAGATGGATTTCTGGATCAGGCGGGCCAGCACGCGGCCGCCTTCGCGCTGGCCGCCGGGCACCTCGGTGAAGTCGATGTAGACCTCGTCCACGCCCCGGTCCTCCATCTGCGGCGCGATGGAGACGATGATCTCCTTGAAGGTGCGCGAAAAGCGCCGCACCTCGGCAAAGTCCACGGGCAGCAGGATGGCCTGGGGGCACAGGCGCGCAGCCTTCATCATGCCCATGGCCGAGCCCACGCCGAACTGGCGCGCGGGATAGGTGGCGGTGGTGATCACGCCCCGCCCCACATAGTCCTTGAGGCGCGCGAACTCGCCGACCGGGATCTCGTGCAGGCGCCCTGCATAGCGCGCATCGAGGGCTTCATCGTGCGCACGCCGGCCGCCGCCGATGACCACGGGCAGGCCCTTGAGCTGCGGATAGCGCAGCAGCTCCACCGAGGCATAGAAGGCATCCATGTCCAGGTGGGCAATGCGGCGCTGCAGGTCCGTGCCTGCCGGGGCCGGGGGGATCGTCGATGTCGTTTCGGGCACGCCGCCATTATTGCGGCAACTGTGCATCCATACAGCTTGCGGAGCGCAAAGACCTGGAAGGCATCCGCCGCTGCGGCTCAGGAAGCGCTTGCCGTCGCGCAGATCAGGACCAGCCCCAGCACCATCAGGCACATGCCGATCTTTTCATTGCGGCTCAGGCTTTCGCTGAGCACGCGGCGCGAGACGATGTAGCTGAATACCACCTCGACCATGCCCAGCGTGCGCACGGAAGCCGCGCCCTGCATGGCATAGGCCGTGAACCAGGCCAGCGATGCGGCCGCGCCCATGCCGCCGGCCAGCAGCGAGACGCGCCAGGCGCGGAAGATGGGGCGCAGGCCTTTTTCATGTCGGCGCGCGATCCATGCGCCCAGGCCCAGGGTCTGCATGAGCTGGGCAATCAGCACACCCCAGGCGCCCGACAGCCAGGGCGAGGCCTCGCCCAGCCGCGCCAGCTCGACGGCGCCGCCCCGGTATCCCACGGTGGCGATGGCAAAGCAGGCGCCGCAGGCCAGGCCATACAGCGCCGAGCGGCTGGCCCAGGCCGCAAGCGACAGCATCTGCCCGCGCGGCGGCAGCGACAGGATGAGCACGCCCAGCGTGGCCAGCGCCATGGCCACGAGGGCGATGGCCGTGGGCAGCTCGTGCAGGAAGACCGCAGCGAACAACGCCACCTGCAGCACCTCGGTCTTGGACAGGGTGACGGCCACGGCGAAGTTGCGCTCCTTCATGGCCAGCAGCAGCGCCGCCGTCGCCGCGACCTGGAAGAACGCGCCCAGCGCGATCCAGCCCAGGTAGGCCCAGGAAAACCGCGGCAGGGTCCAGCCGCCATCGCCGCCCAGGTGCAGCGCCAGCAGGTACAGGCCGGCAAACGGCAGCCCGTAGAGAAAGCGCACCAGCGTGGCGGGCAAGGTGCCGAGCTCGGCAGTCAGCGAGCGCTGGGCCGTGTTGCGCACCGTCTGTGCCGCTGCGGCAAACAGCACGACGGGCACCCACAGCCAGCTCAGGTCTTGAAGGGAAGAAAGCATGGGGACAAGGAATAAGGCGCGCAGCGGATGGAAGGAGGATGCAGCTGCGGGGCGCCGGCCAGCATAGCCGCAGACCGCGGGCCGGGCGCACACGCTTTGCGAGGCCGGTCCCGCCCGGCAGCGAAAAGAGCGGCCGCGGCCGCAAGCCTTGCGGCGCCCACGCCGGGGCAGGCGCGCCAGGTGCGCGCAGGCAGGCAGCACCGCCTTCGCCAAAGACGCTGGCGGCTCAGGACCGTCCGCCCTCGCCGAAGGCCGAGGGCGACAGGCCGAAATGGCGGCGAAAGGCCAGTGAATAGGCGCTGTGGCTTTCATACCCGGCCGCCAGCGCCACCTGCAGTATGGGCTGCCCCTGCAGCAATGCCTGCATGGAGGACAGCAGCCGTGCGCGCTGGCGCCAGCGCCCGAAGCTCAGCCCCGTGGCCTGCAGGAAGTGGCGATGGAAGGTCTTCTCTCCCATGGACAGCCGCCCGGCCCATTCGCCGGCCGTGGCGGCCAGGCCCGCGCCGTCGCCGCCTTCGGCCAGCGCGCGGCAGACGCCGGCCATGCGCGCGTCCTGCGGCCAGGGCAGGTGAAATGGCACCAGGGGCGGCTGGCGCAGCTCCTGCAGCAGCAACTGCACCACCAGGCCGTCGCGCGGCGTGCGGGCGGCCTGCGCCGGCCAGCGCGCCACTTCGCTGATGAGCTCGCGCAGCAAGGGCGAGACGTCGATCACGCAGTCCGCCTCAGGCAGGCCGCCGGCAGCCCCGGCATCGACGAACAGGCTGCGCACCTGCACCGCACCCCGCATGCGCAGCGCATGCGGCACGCCCGCGCACAGCCAAACGCCGCGCGTGGGCGGCACCACCCAGCGCGCGCTGGGCGCACGCACCTCCAGCACGCCCTGCACGGCGTAGAGCAACTGGCAGCAGGCATGGGAATGCTCCTGGATCTCCATCCCTGCCGGGTAGTCGGCGGCCACCCCCGTCACGGGCAGCGGTGCCGCAGCCTGCAGCTCGGGCAGGCCCGCGTGGGCGCAGGGCACGGCGGCCGAGACGGGCCGGAAAGACGCGTGCGGCATTTTGTCCATTTCAATATAGAAGATGACAAATTCTATAGAGACAGACACCTCCCCCACGGCCTAAGCTCGACCCTGTTCCGTTTTTCCCTGCCCCGAGCCTGCCGCCCATGCACCGCCTGCCCTTGCCCACCCGACTATCCCTGGCCGCTGGCCGGGGTCCGGGCGCCCGCGCAGGCGCCGCATTTCGCACCGACTCCCCCTGATCCCGGCCTGGCGCAGCTTCTCCCGAGGAGAAGCCAGGGGAGCGGGGCCGCCGGCCGAGCCGGCGGCTGCATCCCAGCTCCCTTTTTGCAAGGCCCGCATGCTCAAGAATCCCGCATCCCGATATCCCGCTTTTCCCGCCATCGACCTGCCCGACCGCCAATGGCCTTCGCGCCAGCTGCGCCAGGCGCCCATCTGGCTGTCCACCGACCTGCGCGACGGCAACCAGGCCCTGTTCGAGCCCATGAACCGCGAACGCAAGCTGCGTTTGTTCCATGAGCTGGTGCGCATCGGCTTCAAGGAGATCGAGGTCGGCTTTCCCTCGGCCTCGCAGACCGACTACGGCATCGTGCGCCACCTGATCGACGAGGGCCTGATCCCGCACGATGTGACACCCATGGTCATCACCCAGCTGCGCGAGGACCTGATCCGCGCCACCGTGGACAGCGTGGCGGGCGCGCGCCGCGTGATCGTGCACTTCTACAACGCCATTGCCCCGGCCTGGCGCGAGATCGTGTTCGGCATGGAAGTGCCGCAGATCATCGCCATGGTCGAGCACCACATCGCGCTGCTGCGCCAGCTCACCGATGCGCACCCCGAAACCGAGTGGGTGCTGCAGTACTCGCCCGAGACCTTCTGCATGGCCGAGCTCGACGTGTCGCTGGCCGTCTGCAACGCGGCCATCCGCGCCTGGGATGCAGGTCCGGCGCGGCCCATGATCATCAACCTGCCGACCACGGTGGAAGTGAGCACGGCCAACGTCTTCGCAGACCAGATCGAATGGATGCACAGACGGCTGGACCGGCGCGAGCACATCGTGCTGTCCGTGCACCCGCACAACGACCGGGGCACGGGCGTGGCCTGCGCCGAGCAGGCGCTGCTGGCCGGTGCCCAGCGCGTGGAAGGCTGCCTGTTCGGCAATGGCGAGCGCAGCGGCAATCTCGACGTGGTGACGCTGGCGCTGAACCTCTACACGCAGGGCATCGCGCCGGGCCTGGACTTCTCGGACATCGCGGCCGTGGCGCGCATTGCCGAGGAATGCACGGCCCTGCCCATCCACCCCCGCCATCCCTATGTCGGGGACCTGGTGTTCACAGCCTTCTCGGGCTCGCACCAGGATGCCATCGCCAAAGGCTTCGCGGTGCAGCGGCCCGATGCGCCCTGGCGCGTGCCCTACCTGCCCATCGACCCGCAGGAGCTGGGCCGCACCTATGACAGCATCGTGCGGGTCAACAGCCAGTCGGGCAAGGGCGGCATCGCCTTCCTGCTGCAGCGCGACCATGGCGTGGCCATGCCCCGGCGCATGCAGGTCGAGTTCAGCGCCGTGGTGCAAAGACAGGCCGATGCCAGCGAGGCCGAGCTGGCCAGCGAAGACCTCTGGGCGCTGTTCGAGGCCACCTACCTCGCGCCCGCAGACCTGCCCTGGCGCTACTGCGGCCACCAGCTCCTCGACAGCGCCCGGGGCCAGGGCATCGCGCTCGAAGTGGCCCGCGCCGACGGCGTGCGCCTGCACTGGCATGGCGAGGGCAGCGGGCCCATCGACGCCGTGGCGGCTGCGGTGGGCCAACACCTGGGGGCGGCGCTGCGCATCGACCACTACGAGGAACGCAGCCTGGGCCAGGGCGCGGGCGCCACGGCGCTGGCCATCGTCGAGGCAGCCCTGCCCGGCGTGGCCGGCACGCGCTTCGGCGCCGGGCGCCATGCCAACATCGTGACCGCGTCCATCCTGGCCGTGCTGCATGCGGCGGGGCGCCTGGCGGCGGTCCGCGCGGCTCAGCCGCGGGGATAGGTGCCCGGCAGCAGGATGGAGCGGTCCACGCTGTCGATCCGCGTGTGGCCGCAGAAGGCCATGGTGGTCTCCAGTTCCTTCTGGATGATCTGCAGCGCGCGGGTCACCCCGTCCTGCCCATAGGCGCCCAGGCCGTAGAGGAAACTGCGGCCGATCATCGTGCCCTGCGCGCCCAGGGCGCGCGCCTTGAGCACGTCCTGCCCGCTGCGGATGCCGCCATCCATCCAGACCTCGATGTCCTTGCCGGCCGCCTCGGCGATGGCCGGCAGCGCCTCGATGGAGGACGGCGCGCCGTCGAGCTGGCGGCCGCCGTGGTTGCTGACGATGAGCGCGTCGGCACCGCTGTCGGCCGCCAGGCGCGCATCCTCGGCGTCCATGATGCCCTTGAGGATGAGCTTGCCACCCCAGAGCTGCTTGATGCGTTCCACATCGCTCCAGTTGAGGCTGGGGTCGAACTGGCTGGCCGTCCAGGACGACAGCGAGCTCATGTCGGCCACGCCATCCACATGGCCGACGATGTTGCCGAAGCTGCGGCGCTTCGTGCCCAGCATGCCCAGGCACCAGCGGGGCTTGGTCGCCAGGTTGGCGAGATTGCGCAGCGTGGGCTTCGGGGGCGTGGACAGGCCGTTCTTGATGTCCTTGTGGCGCTGGCCCTGGATCTGCAGGTCCAGCGTCAGCACCAGGGCCGAGCAGTTGGCGGCGCGGGCGCGCTCGATCAGGCGCTGCATGAAGCCGCGGTCGCGCATCACGTAGAGCTGGAACCAGAACGGGTGGCGACCCGTATGCTCGGCGATGTCCTCGATGGAGCAGATGCTCATGGTGGACAGCGTGAAGGGGATGCCGAAGGCCTTGGCCGCCCGCGCGCCCAGGATCTCGCCGTCGGCGTGCTGCATGCCGGTCAGGCCCGTGGGCGCGATGGCCACGGGCATGGCCACCTCCTGGCCGATCATGGTGGTGCGCGTGCTGCGCCCCTCCATGTTCACGGCCACGCGCTGGCGCAGCTTGATTTTCTGGAAGTCGTCCTCGTTGGCACGGTAGGTGCCCTGGGTGTAGGAGCCCGAGTCGGCGTAGTCATAGAACATGCGCGGCACGCGGCGCTGGGCCACGGCGCGCAGGTCTTCGATGCAGGTGATTTTGGAAAGGTCGGTTGCCACGTCGTTGTCAATGCCTGGTTGGGAGCCGCCTGTGGCGGAACTGCCGAGCATGGTAGTGCGCAGCCCGGGTTGCAGACATGCGCCAGGGGTTGAAGAGATTTGCGCGCCGATTGAAATTTTCTCCATCACCTGCCAGGCAAGGGCTGGAGCGTGTGATGCACTTTGACGTGCCCGCGAAAGCCGGGAAAGGGGCCCGGAACGAGGCGCAGCACGCGCCGCGGTTGCCACACCGCAAGCGGGCTGCAACGAAGAGCCGGGCCCCTTTCCCGGCTTTCCCTTCGGGTTGGCTCTGCGCGCAGGCGCTCGCCGCGTTGCAGCGCTTGCCAAGGCATCAGCCTTGGCGGCACACTGCGCCTTGCGATCACCAGCGCGCAGAGCCAACGCGGGTGCGTCGAAGTGCATCACACGCTCTAACGCTAGTGCGCCGTCCGCCTCGACGCAGGACCATCCCGAAGGTACAAAGCCAAAATCTTGCCCAAAAAGGAGAAATTCCTATGGTCTGGCAACAGGTTTA
This sequence comes from Comamonas sp., assembly GCA_041984925.1. Taxonomy (GTDB): domain Bacteria; phylum Pseudomonadota; class Gammaproteobacteria; order Burkholderiales; family Burkholderiaceae_C; genus Comamonas. The sequence continues at coordinate 5,283 of JBHIXF010000025.1, read as the reverse complement.
CGACCCGCTGTCCAACATGTGGCTGTCCACCCTGCTTGCGGCCGTGCCGGTCGTGGTGATGCTGGTGGGCCTGGGCTTGCTGCACATGAAGGCCCATCTGGCGGCGGGCGCGGGACTCGTGGCCGCGCTGGTGATCGCCATCTTCGTCTACAGCATGCCGGCCGGCATGGCCGGGCGCGCGGCGCTGTTCGGCGGCTTCACGGGCCTGCTGCCCATCGGCTGGATCGTGCTGAACATCATCTTCCTGCACCAGCTGACCGAAAAGAACGGCAGCTTCAAGATCCTGCAGGACTCCATCGCCGGCATCACCGAGGACCGGCGCATACAGCTGCTGCTGATCGCCTTCGCCTTCGGCGCGTTCTTCGAGGGCGCGGCCGGCTTCGGCACGCCCGTGGCCGTGACGGCGGCCATCCTCATCGGCCTGGGCTTTTCACCGCTGGCGGCCTCGGGCCTGTCGCTGATCGCCAATACCGCGCCCGTGGCCTTCGGCGCGCTGGGCACGCCGGTGATCACGCTGGCCAAGGTGCATGGCTACGACCTCATGGAGGTCACGGCCATGGTGGGGCGCCAGCTGCCTTTCTTCTCGGTGCTGGTGCCGTTCTGGCTGATCTGGGCCTTCGCGGGGCGCAAGGCCATGATGGAGATCTGGCCCGTCATCCTCGTGACCGGCGTGTCCTTCGCGATTCCCCAGTACCTGGTGTCCAACTTCATCGGCCCGGAGCTCGTGGACATCATCGCGGCCATCGTCTCCATGGTCTGCATCGTCGCCTTCCTGCGCGTGTGGCAGCCCAGGACCATCTGGCGCTCGACCTCGCTCAAGGGCCATGAACAAAGCGGCGGCGAGGCCCAGGCGCCCCGGGCCGTGACCCAGCACCCGCGCGCCGACGTGGTCCGCGCCTGGACGCCCTGGGCCATCCTCACGGTCTTCGTCTTCATCTGGGGCCTGCCCTCGGTCAAGGCCGCGCTCAACGGCATCTTCGCCCCGGCCTTTCCGATGGAAGGCCTGCACAACCTGGTCGAGAAGGTGCCGCCCGTGGTGCGCCAGCCCACCAAGGAAGGCGCCATCTACACGCTGAACCTGCTGTCGGCCACCGGCACGGGCATTTTGCTGTCGGCCATCGTGGGCGGCCTGGTCATGAAATACAACCCGGTGCAGCTGGCGGGCCAGTTCCTGCGCACGATCTGGCTGGTGCGCTACTCGCTGCTGACCATCGTGCTGATGCTGGCCCTGGGCACGCTCACGCGCTATTCGGGCACGGACACCACGCTGGGCCTGGCCTTCGCCAACACGGGCGTGCTCTACCCCTTCTTCGGCACGCTGATGGGCTGGCTGGGCGTGGCGCTCACGGGCTCGGACACGGCATCGAACGTGCTGTTCGGCGGCATGCAGAAGGTGGCGGCGGAACAACTGGGCCTGTCGCCCAACCTCATGGGCGCGGCCAACAGCTCGGGCGGCGTGATGGGCAAGATGATCGATGCCCAGTCCATCGTCGTCGCCTCCACGGCCACGCGCTGGTTCAACCACGAGGGCGACATCCTGCGCTACGTGTTCTTCCACTCCATCGCCCTGGCCTGCCTGATGGGCATCTTCGTGACGCTGCAGGCCTATGTCTGGCCGTTCCGCCTGATGGTCAACTGAGTGCCTCGCTGCCCCTGGTCGCCTCTCTCTCCCGCGCCCCATTGCATGTTCGTGGAATCGACCATATAGTTGCACCATGCAACTTATTTCATCGCCCCTTCCTCAGGAGCAGGACATGGCACGGCCCGGACTTTCACTGGTGGACGACATCCGAACCAGTTCGCGCCAGATGGTGCGCGAGCTGGGTTTCATGCAGGGCACGCTGGCGGCGACCGACTATCCGCCCTCGGCCGTGCATGCCATCCTGGAAATCGGCGCCCATGGCCAGTTGGCGGCCATGCATCTGTCCCAGACGCTGGGCCTGGACAAGTCCAGCATCAGCCGCATGGTGCGCAAGCTGATCGAGGCCGGCGAGCTGCAGGAAACCAGCGACGGCCGTGATGGCCGCGTCAAGCTGCTGGCCCTCACGGCCCAGGGCCAGCGCACGCGGGAATCCATCGAAGCCTTTGCACGCCGGCAGGTGGATACGGCGCTGCAGGGCCTGCAGCGGCCGCAGCAGCAGGCGGTGGCCCTGGGCCTTAGCCTGTACGCGCAGGCGCTGCAATCGCAGCGCCAGGAGCTGTCGCTGCCGGCACAGGCGATGGTGCGCATCGAGCCGGGCTACCGGCCCGGCAGCGTGGGGCGCATCGTGGAGATGCATGCACGCTTTTATGCCCGCCACGCAGGCTTCGGCGCTTTCTTCGAAAGCAAGGTCGCGGCCGGCCTGGCCGAGTTCGTGGCCCGGCTGGACAGGCCCTGCAACCAGCTGTGGACGGCCCTGGACGGCGAGCGCATCGTGGGCTCCGTGGCCATCGACGGCGAGGACCTGGGACCGGGACAGGCGCACCTGCGCTGGTTCATCATGGACGACGATGTGCGTGGCGCCGGCGTCGGCCGGCAGCTGCTGGCGCAGGCGCTGGACTTCTGCGACCGCCAGGGCTTCGAGGCCACCCGGCTATGGACCTTCCGGGGGCTGGATGCGGCCCGCCGCCTCTACGAAACCCAGGGCTTCACGCTGGCCGAGGAGTTTCCCGGCCGGCAGTGGGGCGAGGAGGTGGTCGAGCAGTGCTTCGTGCGCCCGCGCCAGGAGGTGCCGCTGGCAGGGCCTGCGCAGGCCGCGGACCTGCCCTTTCCGGCGCGCGAGCCGGACCGGGCCTAGGCGCTGTTCACTGTCCAGCGACCAGCACGAAGGCGATGCGCGCCGGGCGGCCCGAGCGGTTGGCCCAGGCATGGCTGGTGCCGCGCTGTATCAGCACGTCGCCGGCGCGCAGCACGGTTTCCTCGGTGTCCATGATGGCGACCAGCTCGCCTTCGAGCATCAGGGCGTAGTCCACCGAATCCGTGCGGTGCATGCCGGGATGCTCGCCGGGCTTCACATCGCGGTGGGCATCGCCGTACATGCGCGCGAAGGTGGCATCGAGCGCGCGCTGCAGCTCCTGCGGGTCGGCGGGCTCGGGCGGGATGTCGAGGATGCGCAGCACCGTGCCAAAGGGCGGAGGGGCCACACCCTGGTGCAGGGCGATGGTGTCCGGCGCCTGGATCTGGGCAGGCGAGGTGTCGGTGCGCCAGAGGTTGGTGATGCGGTAGCCGGGACGCTCCTCGACCAGCCGCACGGCCGGCGAGGCGCCGTCCTCGGCGATGAAGGAACGGCCCTGTGCGTCGTTGGCCGTGACCACGCGGCGGATGGAAGGCAGGCAGGAATCTGTCATGGGTGCAATGCGTCTGAAAGCGATGGAATGGCAAGGCCCGGCCGTGGGCCGCAGCCTCATGGGGCGGGATGGCGTTCGGCTGCCGCGCCCTGCTTGCGGTACTCTTCGTGGATGCGCCGCTCCCACTGGCGGCGGTCCTGGTGGAAGACCACCTGATCGCCGCGCTGGGCCACCTGCCTGACCGCGTCGGAACGCGCCGCGCTGGCGCAGGCCTCGTCCAGCTTCGCCAGCACGCCCTGCGGCACGCCGCGCGGCACGAACAGGCCCGCGAACGACTCCTCCTGCACGGCCATGCCCAACTCCTTGAAGGTGGGCACCTCGGGGAAAGCGGGATGGCGACGCTCGGAGGCAACGGCCAGCAGGCGCAGCTTGCCCGCGCGCACCTGGGGTGCGGCCGAAGCGGCGATGCTGCCCACGAAGTCCAGGCGGCCGGCCAGCAGCTCCTGGATCGATCCCGCATCGCCCTTGTAGGGCACGTGCACAAGCTGGAGGCCCTGGTCACGCGCGAGCTGGTCCATGGCCAGGAAGGGGGCCGAATTCGGCCCTGGCGAGCCATAGCTGAGCGACCCCTTCTTCGCCGCGCCCACCAGATCGCCGATGGTCCTGAACGGGCTGTCGGCACGCACGCTGACACCCAGGATGTTCTCTGTCACGCCGCACAGCGGCTGCACGCTGTCGGGGCCCAGCTTCAAGCCCTTGACGTAGTGCGGCTGCACGGTGATGGGCGTCATGGGCGTGAAGGCCAGCGTCAGGCCATCGGCTGGCGCCTGGGCCAGGGCATTCATGCCGATCACGCCCGAACCTCCTTCGCGCGAGACCACCACCACGCTCTGGCCCAACTGCTTGCGCAGTTCCTCGGCCAGCGTCCGCGCCATGACGTCGGTGGAACTGCCGGCCGCCCAGGGATTGATGAGGGTCAGCGGCCGCGACGGGAAAGCCTCCTGCGCGGCGGCGACGGTGCAGCCCAGCGCCATCAGCGCGGCCAGCCACTTGCGGGTTGTCATGGTTTTGTCTCCTCGGTGGATCATGAATGCCAGTTGCACATGGTATTTCAGTCAGTCGACTGAATCAATACCTTCCCCCAATCCGCCGGAGGCAGCCGCAGCGCCGCTGGCTATGATCGCCAGCCATGACCTCACATGACGACGACGCACCGGCCGGGGAACCGCGCGCGCAGGCCCGCGAGCGCCTGCTGCAGGCAGCCGAGCAACTGTTCGCGCGCCACGGCTACGCCGGCACCTCGCTGCGTGCCGTCATGGCGCTGGCCGATGTGGACACGGGCGCCATCCACTACCACTTCCGCAACAAGCTGGGCCTGCTCAAGGCCTTGTTCGAGCAACGCGTGACACCCGTCAACGCACAGCGCCACGCGCTGCTCGAAGCGCTGCAACGGTCGGAGCAGCCGGCGTCCGTCGAGGACATACTGCGCGCCTTCATCGCCCCGGCCCTGCGCGCGGCCTACCGCGAGGGCGAAGCCGACTTCAACCGCGTCACCGCGCTGTGCTCGGTCGATCCGCAGCAGGAAGTGCGCGAGGTGGTGTTCGCCGCCTATGACGCGACCGCCCGGCGTTTCGCTGCCCTGCTGCGGCAGGCGCTGCCCCAACTGGCGCAGCGCGATTTCCAGTGGCGGCTGGAGTGCATGTATGGCGCCATGATGTACATCCGCTCGGACAATGGCCGCGTGAGCCGCATGCTGGACGGGAGCCACCGCGCCGACCCCGTGGAGCACGTGATCGACGAGCTGGTGGCCTTCACGGCCGCCGGTTTCCGCGCCTGCGGCTGAGCGCGGCCTCAGCGCCCGCCGGCGCGCGAGGCCACCACGCCCGCGCCGCGCACCTCGATCTGCACGCTGTCCAGCACCTGGCCTGCGGCATCGAGCAGTTCGATGCGGTGGCGGCCCGGCCAGGGCATCCAGGCCGCCGTCGCGCCACGGCCCAGATCGCTGCGCGGCGCCGG
>JBHIXF010000024.1:0-76308 GCA_041984925.1 Comamonas sp. | reverse complement strand
GCCGCGGCCCAGGCCGGCGTGGCGCTGATCTTCACGGCCGCGCAGGCAGAGGGCCTGCGCAGCCCGGGCCTGCGCGGCCGCTATACGGTGGACGGCGCGTTCGAGGCCCTGCTGGCCGGCACGCCCTGGCAGGCCGTTGCCCAGGGCAGCGGCGGCTATGCGCTGCGCCGCGTGGAGCAGGCCCAGCCGGCGCCGCGCATGGGCACGGCGCTGCCCACCGTCACCGTGACCGCCGAGGCCGAGGGCAGCGCCGTCACCGAAGGCTCGGGCAGCTACGCGGCCAGCGGACCCAGCAGCACCGCCACGCGGCTGGCGCTTTCGATACGCGAGACGCCCCAGTCGGTGAGCGTGATCACGCGCCAGCGCCTGGACGACCAGGGCATGGACAGCCTGGCCGAGGTGCTGGAGCAGACGCCCGGCCTGTCGGTGCAGAACATCGGTGCCAGCCGCTACACCATCTACTCGCGCGGCTATGCGGTGGACAACTACCAGTTCGACGGCATTGCCACAGCCATCGACGTGGTGACGCAGAACATTCCCCAGACACAGTCGGACCTGGTGATCTACGACCGTGTCGAGGTGCTGCGGGGTGCGGCCGGCCTGCTGGTGGGGGCGGGCGACCCTTCGGGCACCATCAACCTGGTGCGCAAGAAGCCTGCGCGCGATTTCCAGGGCTATGCGGGGGCGGGCCTGGGCTCCTGGGGGCGGCGCCGTGGCGAGATCGACCTGTCCGGGCCGCTCGCCGGGGATGGCCGCGTGCGCGCACGCCTCGTGGCCGCTGCCGAGCGGGGCGGCACCCATGTGCGGCACTACGAGGAAAGCAGGCAGACGCTGTACGGGGTGGCGGAAATGGACCTGCCGGACGGCTCCCTGCTCACGGCGGGCCTGCATTACCAGAACAGCAACCCGCGCGGCGGCTCCGGCAGCGGACTGCCGCTGTTCTACAGCGATGGCTCGCCCACGGATTTCAGCCCGTCGGCGAATGCCGGCGCGCGCTGGAACACCAACCGCATCGAGGCCTACAACCTGTTCGCCACTCTGGAAAAGCCCTTGCCCCAGGGCTGGCTGCTGAAACTGTCGGCCAACCATCTGCGCGGCAAGCGCAGCGGTTCCTCGGCCGATGCGAGCTGGGGATTTCCGGACCGCGCGACGGGCGAGGGCGTGATGCTGTACGGCGGCTACAGCCGCGCGTGGCAGCGCCAGACCGGCATCGATGCCTCCGTGCAGGGGCCGCTGCAGCTGTGGGGCCGCCGCCACGAGGCGGTGCTGGGGCTGAACTGGGCCGAATACGACAACCAGCATGAGCCTGCCGACGACGACATCGAAGGCCGTGAAATCAATATCTATCGCTGGAACAATGAAACGGGCCTGCCCGTGGTGGCTGCCGACAAGCTCATGGACTACGACACATGGCAGCAACAGTACGGTGCCTACGGCGTGCTGCGCCTGAAGCCGCGCGACGATCTGTCCGTGATCCTGGGCGCCCGCGTGAGCAACTACCGCTACCGGCTGTCCACCCTCTATGCCCCGCCCGCGCTGGCGCCGCGCAGCAGCGTCATCGGCATGCGCGATAACGGGGCCGTCACACCCTATGGCGGCGTCGTCTACGACCTGGACGGCAACCATTCGCTCTACGCCAGCTACACCAGCATCTTCAAGCCCCAGAGCCAGCGCGACCGCCACGGCGCCGTGCTCGATCCGCGCGAGGGCGACAACTACGAACTGGGCATCAAGAGCGAATTCGCCGGTGGCCGCCTGGCCGGTTCGGCGGCGCTGTACTGGGTGCGGCAGGACAACCTGGCCGAGGTCGATGCGGGGCAGACCGTGCCGGGCACGTCGCCCGCGCTGGCGGCCTACCGCGCCGTCAAGGGGGCCCGGACCCGGGGCGTGGATCTGGAGATCAACGGCGAGATCGCGCGCGGCTGGCAGATCGGCGCGAGCTACAACTACAACACCACCGAGGACGCGCACGGCCAGCGCATACGCACGGTGTTCCCGCGCCAGATGGCCAAGCTGTGGACCAGCTACCGCTTCGGTGGCGCCTGGCGCGGCCTGACGCTGGGCGGCGGCGTGAACTGGCAGGACCGTATCCATTTCTCGGCCACGCCCTGGCAGTTGGGCAAGACCGTCACCGCCGGGCAAAAGGCCTATGCCGTGGTCCATCTGATGGCGCGCTACGATTTCGACCGGCAGTGGTCGGCCACGCTGAATCTCAACAACCTCTTCGACAAGAAGTACCTGCAGGGCCTGGACACCACGTTCTACACCGGCTACTACGCGGCCACGCGCAATGTGGCGCTGAACCTCAGGTACCGTTTCTGAGGCCGTGCCGGGCGATGGCGCAGCCCGCTGAAAACGGCCTGCTAGGCCTGCGACCACATGCGCAGCAGGTTGTGGTAGGTGCCCGAAAGCGCCGACAGGCTGGGGTCGCCCGGGTGGCGCACGGACAGCTGCTGGATCTGCTGGTCCAGGTCGAACAGCAGGCGGCGCTTTTCGTCCGAGGCCACGAGGCTGTGGGTCCAGAAGAAGCTGGCGTAGCGCGTGCCGCGCGTGACCGGATTGACGCGGTGCAGGCTGGTGCCCGGGTAGACGATGGCATCGCCCGCGGCCAGCTTCACGCTCTGGTGGCCGAAGCTGTCCTCGACGACCAGCTCGCCGCCCTCGTACTCCTCGGGGTCGCTGAAGAACACCGTGGTCGAGACGTCGCTGCGCACCTTGATGGCCGTGCCCGGGATGGTGAAGATGGCGTTGTCGACATGGTTGCCGTAGGTGCCGCCGCCCTCGTAGCGGTTGAAGCGCGGCGGCAGCACCTTCAGCGGCAGGGCGGCCGACATGAACAGCGGGCTGGCGCCCAGCTTGTCGAGGATGAGGTTGCCGATGGCCTGGCCGGCCTGGCTGTCCAGCGGCAGCTGCAGGTTGGCCTTGACCTGGGCCGCGAGGTGGCCGGCCGTGGCGCGGCCATCCTGCCAGGCGGCCTGTTCCAGCGCCTGGCGGCACTGGCGCACTTCGTCGGGGCTGAGCAGGGCGGGTATGCGGAGCATCATGGCAGGCGGTCCTTGGGGTCTGAACCCTGGAGTGTCCGATGAAAAAGCCCCGGGGCCGGACATGGCCTGCGGGGCTTCGAGGTGAATCTGCGCAGCGTCAAGCCGCCGCGCAGCCGCCCGGGGCGCTCAGTATGTCCACTTGAGCGAGGCCACGGCCGAGCGGCCTGCGGCCATGGTCGCGTAGTGGGGCGAGCGCACGCCGCTGTAGTAGACCTTGTCGCCCAGGTTGTACAGGTTCAGCTGCACGGTCAGGTTGCGGTCGATCTGGTAGGCCAGCATGGCGTCATAGCGCGCATAGCCGCTGGCACCCTTGGTGACGATGCCGCCATCCACCGTGGACAGGATGTAGCCCTGGTTCACGCTGCTCTGGGCATAGATGCCCAGGCCGATGGTGAGCTTGGGGATGGGCTTGTAGCTGGTCCACAGGCTGAAGCTGTGCTTGGGCGTGTTGGGGAAGGGCTGGCCATTGGCCACGCTGCCCGCGCCCGCGTTCTTCTGCTCGCTGTCCATGTAGGTGTAGCCGCCGAAGACGCTCAGGCCCGGCAGCACGCTGCCCGACAAGCCCAGCTCCACGCCGTTGACCACCTTGTTGCCACCCATGTAGGTGACGCCGTTCTCGGTGATGCGCGCGTTGGTCACGTCGTTGCGGAACAGCGCGGCGGTCAGCGCCAGGCGCTTTTCCATCAGGTCCCACTTGGTGCCCAGTTCCAGCGAGCGGGTCTTCTCGGGCGCGAGGTTGGCCAGCTGGTCGGTGGAGATGCCCAGGTCCTCGTTGCCGTTGCCCAGCATGGAGCCGCCGGGGCGCGAGGAGGTGCCGATGCTGGCATAGATGCTGCCGTTGGCGGCCGGCTTGTAGACCAGGCCCAGCTGGTAGTTGAACAAGGTGTCCGAGCGGCCCAGGTCATAGGCCGGCGTGTTGCGGCCGGCCGGGGCCGCGGAGCTGATCTTGTAGTGGTCCATGCGCAGGCCGGCATTGAGCAGCCACTGGTCGTTGAACTTCAGCGTGTCGAAGCCGTACAGGGCGACGGTGTCGATCTGGTTGTGGCTGGGGGAGCCCAGGGTCACGGGCAGGTTCCACAGCGGGCTGCTGTCGGGGTTGTTCAGCGAGGCGCACCACAGGCTGGCGGCCGTGCAGGTGGTGTTGGTGGTCTGCACGGCAGCCGTGCGGGACTCGGCCTTTTCCTTGGACAGCTCCAGGCCGAAGGCGTAGCTGTGGCCCACGCTGCCGGTCTGGGCCTTGCCCGTGAACTCCGACAGGTTCTGCAGCGTCTTGATGTCGGCCACGCGCGCATTGCCGCGGCGGAACACGTAGCCGTTGACCACGTTGCCCTTGCTGTCGTCGGGCTGGGTCCACAGGTAGTCCTGCTCGGTCTTGCTGTAGCGCAGGCTGTTGCGGAACTTCTGGGTGTCGGTGAACCTGTGCTCGACGGTGGCCGTGAACAGGTCGCTCTTTTCCTTTTCGTAGTCGCGGCTGGTCAGGCCGTACCAGTTGTCGCGGTTGCCGCCGTAGGTGGGGCGCACCACGCTGCCGCCGCGCAGGCCGGCAGCCGCCGCGTTGCTGTACAGGTAGGGCACGCCGCCGTCGGGGATGTTGTCGGTCTGCAGGTGCTGCCAGGACAGCGAGACCTCGGTGGGCGTGCCCATGCCGAAGGTCACCGTGGGGGCGATGCCCCAGCGCTTGTTCTCGGGGCCGTTGCGGCCGGGCACGTCGGCGTCGTGCACCATGGCGTTCAGGCGCAGGCCCACGCCTTCGCCCAGCACGCGGTTGGCGTCGATGGTGGCACGCCGGTAGCTGTCGGTGCCCAGGCCCACGTCGCCCGTGATGAAGTTCTCGTTCCTGGCCTTCTTGGTCACCAGGTTGATGGAGCCGCCGGCACCGCCACGGCCTGCGTAGGCCGAGTCCGCGCCCTTGATGACTTCCACGGCTTCCAGGTTGAACACCTCGCGCGTGCCGGCCGCGATGTCGCGCATGCCGTCCACGAAGGTGCTGGCCTGGGCGTCCATGCCGCGGATGAAGGGCTGGTCGCCCGAGGGGTTGCCGCCTTCGCTGTTGCCGAAGGTGATGCCGGGCGTGGAGCGCAGCGCGTCCTGCAGGCTGGTGGCGCCGGTCTGTTTGATGATTTCCTCGTTGATGACCTGCACCGTCTTGGGCGTGTCCACCAGCGGTGCCGTGAACTTGGCCGACGAGGCGCTGTCGGTCTTGACCGGCGCCTCGGTCGTGGACGTCACGGTCACGGTGCCCAGGGTCGCCGTGGACTGTGCAAGGGCCGCGCTGCCTGCCAGGCACAGGCCGGCCGCCAGGGCCAGCTGCGTGAGGTTCGCGGGGGGGAGGATTTGTTGGAATTTGTTCATATTCGCTCCGATGAAGGCTGGCGCGAATTGTTGGTGCGAATCAGTCGCGTTTGGTTTCTGTTTCGTAAAGTTGGGCGTTTGCGGACCGATGCAGCGGATTCCCGTTGCCGCGATGCAACAGGGCCGGGGCCGGCCGGCTTCGGCCGCGCCGCGGGGCCGTTCGCAAACCGGGGCGCAGGCGGGGTCTTGATAATGTGGGTGGCGGCCCTAGATAGGGGCTGATTTTTTGTTGTGAACCCATAGGACCACCGTCTGCATGATGAGCAAGCAAACCCATTCCTTCCAGGCCGAAGTCGCACAACTGCTGCACCTGGTCACGCATTCGCTGTATTCCAACCCCGAGATCTTCGTGCGCGAGCTGGTGTCCAACGCATCGGACGCCTGCGACAAGCTGCGTTTCGAGGCGCTGAACAATGCCGCCCTCTATGAGGACCAGCCCAATCTGGAGGTGCGCGTGTCCTTCGACGCCGCCGCCAAGACGCTGACCATTGCCGACACCGGCATCGGCATGAGCGCGCAGGAAGCCATCGACAACCTGGGCACCATCGCCAAGAGCGGCACCAAGGCCTTCATGGACAAGCTGTCGGGCGACCAGAAGGCCGACTCCCAGCTGATCGGCCAGTTCGGCGTGGGCTTTTACTCGGGCTACATCGTGGCCGACAAGATCACCGTGGAGACGCGCCGCGCGGGCCTGCCCGCGTCCGAGGGCGTGCGCTGGACCAGCGGCGGCACGGGTGAATTCGAGGTCGAGCAGATCGAGCGCGCCCAGCGCGGCACCAGCATCACGCTGCACCTGCGCCCCGAGGCCGAGGAGTTCCTCAACGGCTGGAAGCTCAAGCAGGTCATCTCCAAGTACTCCGACCACATCAGCCTGCCCATCCTCATGGAAAAGGAGGAGTGGAAGGAAGGCGAGAACGACCAGCCCGGCGGCATGGTGAAGACCGGCGAGTGGGAGACGGTCAACAAGGCCAGCGCGCTGTGGACGCGGCCCAAGAAGGACATCACGGCCGAGCAGTACCAGGAGTTCTACAAGGCCATCAGCCACGACTTCGAGAACCCGCTGACCTGGAGCCACAACCGCGTCGAGGGCAACACCGAGTACACGCAGCTGCTGTACATCCCCGCCAAGGCGCCGTTCGACCTGTACAACCGCGACAAGAAGGCCGGCGTCAAGCTCTACGTCAAGCGCGTCTTCATCATGGACGATGCCGAGGCGCTGATGCCCGGCTACCTGCGCTTCGTCAAGGGCGTGATCGACTCCTCCGACCTGCCGCTGAACGTCAGCCGCGAGCTGCTGCAGGAAAGCCGCGATGTGCGCCTGATCCGCGATGGCTCGACCAAGCGCGTGCTGTCCATGCTCGAGGACCTGGCCAAGCATGACCGCCACGAGGCGGCCACCGATGCCGACGGCGTGACCGACGTGGTCAGCGAGGAGGACAAGGCCAAGGAAGGCAAGTACAGCCAGTTCTACGCGGAATTCGGCGCCGTGCTCAAGGAAGGCCTGGGCGAGGACTTCGCCAACAAGGAGCGCATCGCCAGGCTGCTGCGCTTCGCCTCGACCAGCAGCGACGCGCCCCAGGTGTCCCTGGCCGACTACAAGGCGCGCATGAAGGAAGGCCAGGACGCCATCTACTACATCACGGCCGAGACGCTGGCCGCCGCGCGCAACAGCCCGCAGCTCGAAGTCTTCCGCAAGAAGGGCATCGAGGTGCTGCTGATGGCCGACCGCGTCGACGAGTGGGCGCTGGGCTACCTCAACGAGTTCGACGGCACGCCGCTGCAGTCCGTGGCCAAGGGCGCCGTGGACCTGGGCAAGCTGCAGGACGAGGAGGAGAAGAAGGCCGCCGAGGAGGCGGCCGAGGCCTTCAAGCCGCTGCTGGCCAAGCTCAAGGAAGCCCTCAAGGACAAGGCCGACGATGTGCGCGTGACCACCCGCCTCGTGGACTCGCCCGCCTGCCTGGTGGTGCAGGACGGCGGCATGAGCCTGCAGCTGGCGCGCCTGCTCAAGCAGGCCGGCCAGCAGGCGCCCGAGTCCAGGCCGGTGCTGGAGGTCAACCCCGGGCATCCGCTGGTCAAGAAGCTCGACGGCTCGGTGCATTTCCATGACCTGGCCCACATCCTGTTCGACCAGGCCGTGCTGGCCGAGGGCGGCATGCCCGAGGACCCGGCCGCCTACGTCAGGCGCGTCAACGCGCTGCTGGCCTGAGTCCGTCCAGGCCCGTCCCTGCCGGTGCCCGCGCCGGTGCCGGCTTCCCGCCCGCGCCGGCTTTTTGCGTCAATCCGGTGCCGGCATGGGCGGCAGCAGGCCGCGCCCGGTGATGAAGTCGATCACCTGGCGCAGGCCCACGCCGCTCTTGACGCTGCCCATCACATAGGGCTTGGCGCCGCGCATGCGCAGGGTGTCGGCTTCCATGATCTGCAAATTGGCGCCCACATGGGGCGCCAGGTCCGTCTTGTTGACCACGAGCAGGTCGCTCTTGGTGATGCCCGGCCCGCCCTTGCGCGGGATCTTCTCGCCACCGGCCACGTCGATCACGTAGATGGTCAGGTCCGACAGCTCGGGGCTGAAGGTGGCGGCCAGGTTGTCTCCGCCGCTTTCGATGAAGACGATGTCGGCCTCGGGAAACTGGCGCAGCATGCGGTCCACGGCTTCGAGGTTGATCGATGCGTCCTCGCGGATGGCGGTGTGCGGGCAGCCGCCCGTTTCCACGCCCATGATGCGCTCGGGCGGCAGGGCCTCGGCCACCGTGAGCAGGCGCTGGTCTTCCTTGGTGTAGATGTCGTTGGTGATGACGACCAGGTCGTAGTGGTCGCGCATGGCCTTGCACAGCATCTCCAGCAGCGTGGTCTTGCCGGAGCCGACGGGGCCGCCGATGCCGACGCGCAGCGGGGGGAGTTTCTTGGTGCGGTGGTTCATGGTGGGCTCGGGAAATGGGTCAGGAGCGGAAAAGCCGGGAGTACTGGTGTTCGTGCCGGGCCTGCAGCAGGCTCCACTGCGGCAGCATGGTGTCCAGCCGGGGCGGTATGGCATCGGCGCGGGCCGCCGCTTCGCGCGCCATGTCCGCCAGCGCCGGATGCAGGGCCAGCAGCAGGCGCTGGCCCGCCACCTGGCCCAGTGGCACGGCCTTGATGGCCGCGGCCACCTGGTTTTCCAGCCAGGCGAAGCCATAGGCCAGCAGGGCATGGTCCTCGGGCGCCCGCACGGCCGCGCAGGCGCAGGCGAAGGCCGTGGGATAGGCCAGCCCGGGGCCGTCCGCCATGTCGCCCAGCTGCGCCAGGCGTGGCGCGAAGCCGGGGCCGCCCCACTGCACGGCGTGCAGCAGGCTGTGCAGCGACCAGCCCATCTGCAGCGTTTCGCCGCGGGCCTCGCTGCTGTCGCGGCTGGCGATGAACCACTGGTTCCAGGCACGCACGCCGTCCCCGTCGCCCGTGCTCCATGCCCGCCGCAGCAGCAGCCACAGCGGCGCCTCGCAGCGCGCGAAGCCCTGCGCCAGCGCCTCGCCGATCCAGGCCCGGGCGGTGGCGGCATCCGTGACCAGGCCGTGCTCGATCGCCGCCTCCAGCCCTTGCGAGTAGCTGAAGCCGCCCACGGGCAATTGCGGAGAGGCCAGGTGCAGCAGAGTGCACAGGCCCTGGATCGACAGCTCAGCCATGCGGGTGATGGTGGCCGTGGTCGCAGCAGCCATGTCCATGCCCATGTTCGTGGTCTTGGTCGTGCCCGTGTCCGTGTCCGTGTCCGTGGGAATGCGGATGGCCGTGGCCATGGTCGTGCAGCGCATACACGCTCCGCGCCAGCGCCTGGTCCTCGGCAAAGCTCTCGTCATGGCCGTGGCGGTGGCCGCCGCCATAGGCGCCGGCCTCGGGCTCGAAGGGCGCATCGACCAGCTCCACCCGGGCGCCCAGGCGCAGCAGCATGTCGTGCAGCACGGGGTCGTTTTCCAGGTGCAGGTGGTCGGCAGTCACTTCGACCGGGATATGCCGGTTGCCCAGGTGGTAGGCCGCGCGCAGCAGGCCCAGCGGCGTGGCCGCCGTCACGCGCAAGACGGCCTGCGGCGCGGCGCGCACGGCGACCAGGGAGCCATCCTCGGCCACCAGCACATCGCCGCCGCGCAGCACGCTGCCGCGCGCCAGCACCACGGCCAGTTCGCGCCCGGTGCAGTCCTGCGCCGCGAACCGGCTTTTCTGGCGCATGTCCCAGTCCAGCTCCAGCGTGGCGGCGCGTTGGATCAGCACGGCAGCGAGGCCTGCGCCCTGGGGCATGTGTTTGTTGACGTTGAGCATGTTGATCAAAACAGAAAATACCGCTGCGCCATCGGCAGCTCGGTGGCCGGCTCGCAGGCCAGCAGCTGGCCGTCGGCGACGACCTGGTAGGTCTCGGGGTCGACGCTGATGTCGGGCTGCCAGTCGTTGTGCACCATGTCGCGCTTGCTCACGCTGCGGCAGTGCTCCACCGCCACGGTGCGCTTGCGCAGGCCGTAGCGGGCGGCCACGCCGGCCTGCTGCGCGGCCTGGGAGACGAAGGTGAGGCTGGCCGGCGCCACGCCGCTGCCCTGGCCCGCGAACATGGGGCGGTAGTGCACGGGCTGGGGCGTGGGAATGCTGGCGTTGGGGTCGCCCATGGCGGCGCTGGCGATGCTGCCGCCCTTGAGGATGAGGCTGGGCTTGACGCCGAAGAACGCAGGGCGCCACAGCACCAGGTCGGCCAGCTTGCCCACTTCCACCGAGCCCACGACATGGGCGATGCCATGGGTGCGCGCGGGGTTGATGGTGTACTTGGCCACGTAGCGCTTGACGCGGAAGTTGTCGTGGCGCGCGTTGTCGCCCGGCAGGCTGCCGCGCTGCACCTTCATCTTGTGCGCGGTCTGCCAGGTGCGCAGCACGACCTCGCCGACGCGGCCCATGGCCTGGCTGTCGCTGGAGATCATGGAGAAGGCGCCCAGGTCGTGCAGGATGTCCTCGGCCGCGATGGTCTCGCGGCGGATGCGGCTTTCGGCGAAGGCGATGTCCTCGGCGATGGAGGCGTCCAGGTGGTGGCAGACCATGAGCATATCCAGGTGCTCGTCCAGCGTGTTCACCGTGTAGGGGCGCGTGGGATTGGTCGAGGACGGCAGCACGTTG
Source organism: Comamonas sp. (assembly GCA_041984925.1). Lineage (GTDB taxonomy): Bacteria > Pseudomonadota > Gammaproteobacteria > Burkholderiales > Burkholderiaceae_C > Comamonas. The sequence goes on along the minus strand of JBHIXF010000024.1, from coordinate 65,794 downwards.
GCTTCGCCGCAGACCTTGATGATGTCGGGCGCGTGGCCGCCGCCTGCGCCTTCGGTGTGGTAGGTGTGGATGGTGCGGCCCTTGAAGGCGGCCACCGTGGCCTCGACGAAGCCGCCCTCGTTGAGCGTGTCGGTGTGGATGGCGACCTGGGTGTCGGTCTCGTCGGCCACGCCCAGGCAGCAGTCGATGGCGGCGGGCGTGGAGCCCCAGTCCTCGTGCAGCTTCAGGCCGATGGCGCCGGCGGCGATCTGCTCGCGCAGGGGCGCGGGCTGGCTGGCGTTGCCCTTGCCCAGCAGGCCGATGTTCATGGGGTAGCCGTCCACGGCCTGCAGCATGCGCTCCATGTGCCAGGGGCCGGGCGTGACCGTGGTGGCGAAGGTGCCCGTGGCCGGGCCCGTGCCGCCGCCGATCATGGTGGTCACGCCGCTGGTCAGCGCCTCGTCGATCTGCTGCGGGCAGATGAAGTGGATGTGGGTGTCGATGCCGCCGGCGGTGACGATCATGCCCTCGCCCGCGATGATCTCGGTGCCGGGGCCGATGACGATGGTCACGCCCGGCTGCATGTCCGGGTTGCCGGCCTTGCCGATGCCTGCGATCAGGCCGTTCTTGATGGCGATGTCGGCCTTGACGATGCCCCAGTGGTCGATGATGACGGCATTGGTGATGACGGTGTCGGCGCAGTCGGCCGCCATGCGCTGGCTCTGGCCCATGCCGTCGCGGATGACCTTGCCGCCGCCGAACTTGACCTCCTCGCCGTAGATGGTGTGGTCCTTCTCGATCTCGATGACCAGGGCCGTGTCGGCCAGCCGCAGGCGGTCGCCCACGGTGGGGCCGAACATCTCGGCATAGGCCTGGCGCGTGATGCTTGCCATAGCATTCCCTTTCTGTTGTCTACGACGCTATGCGTTGCTCGTTGTACGTAAAACCGGCGTGGTCCAACCCGGGGACACCGAGGAAGGGCCTATGCCGGCCGCGCCGCCCCGCACCGAAGGTGTCGTCTCCCTCCCGCGAAGCGAGAGAGGGCGCCGTGCAACGGGGGAAGCGGCGTAGCCGCTCAGGGGGTACTTCAAAGCCTGCCCATGATCTTGGCGTTGAAGCCGAAGATGATGCGGTCGCCGGAGATTTCCACGAGTTCCACGGTGCGCTCCTGCCCGGGCTCGAAGCGCACGGCCGTGCCGGCCGCGATGTTCAGCCGCCAGCCGCGCGTGGCGGCGCGGTCGAAGCGCAGGGCCTCGTTGACTTCGAAGAAGTGGAAGTGCGATCCGATCTGCACGGGCCGGTCGCCGGTGTTGGTCACGGTGACGGCCTGCACGGGCCGGCCGGCGTTGAGGACGATCTCGCCGGGCTCGGCCAGCAGTTCGCCGGGGATGGTGCGCTCGGTCATCGAGGGCTCCCGCATTCAGCCGGCCAGCGCCACGGCGCCATAGCCCATGGCGGCCACGCCGGCCAGGCGCGCGGCCCAGGCGCTCGCGCCGCCGCCGCGCAGGGCCCGGCCGAAGGCCACGCCCAGCGCATGCAGCATCAGCGTGGTGCCGACCATGCCCGCCATGTAGGCCCAGAACACGGCCGGTGCCAGCGCATGCGGGAAGACTTCGCCATGGGCATAGCCGTGGAACAGCGCGAAGGCGCCGGCCAGCACCATGGCCAGGGCCACGGGCAGGCGGCGCTGGGCGATCAGCAACAGGCCGAAGGCCAGCAGCGAGGCGGCCACCATGGGCTCGACGGCCGGCAGCTCCAGCGCGGTCCGGGTCAGCGCCAGGCCCAGCGCCATGCAGGCCGCGAAGGCCAGGGGCGGCAGCCACTGGCGCTGCAGCACCAGGCCGCACCACAGGCCCAGGGCCACCATGGCCAGCAGGTGGTCCAGCCCGGCGATGGGGTGGGACAGCCCGGCCATCAGCGCCTGCACGGCGCCGTCGCCGGCATGCAGGTGGGCGCCTGCACCCGTATGGGCGCTGGCGGCGGTGGCTGCGGCCAGCAGGGCCGGGGCGAGCAGAAGGCGGGGGCTGAACATGGCGGATCTCCTCAAATGATCGGGTGGTGGACGGTGACCAGCTTGGTGCCGTCGGGGAAGGTGGCCTCGACCTGGATGTCGGGGATCATTTCGGCAATGCCGTCCATCACGTCGGCGCGGGTCAGCACCGTCGTGCCCAGGTGCATCAGCTCGGCCACGGTCTTGCCGTCGCGCGCCCACTCCAGCACGGCGGCGCTGATCAGCGCCACGGCCTCGGGGTAGTTGAGCCTGAGGCCGCGCGCCTTGCGCCGCTCGGCCACCAGGGCGGCGGTGAACAGCAGCAGCTTGTCTTTTTCACGGGGCGTGAGTTCCATTGGTCAGTCTCCGTTGATCAGGTGGCCCACAGGCGGGGAGGGCGGGCTTCTTGGTTCAGCAGGGCCGGGCGCAGCAGGCGCCAGCCTTCGTGCAGCACGGCGCGCGCGGCCTGCATGCGCCGCGCCAGCACGCGCAGCAGCAGCATGGACGGCGCACCGCCCCGGCCGGCCAGCAGGCTGGCGCAGGCGCGCAGCTCGTCATTCCAGGGCAGGGCGGTGGCCAGCCGTTCGTTCAGTTCGGCCCATGGCACATCGCCGCCGGGCGCCACGGCCCACAGGCTGGCCTGGATCGGAAAGCCGGCCCAGGCCACGGGGCTGTCCAGCAGCGTGTCGGTGGAGCGCAGCTCGCCCTGCTCCAGCCACAGGGGAAGGCCGCCGTGGCTCAGGCGGTTGTTCAGGATCAGGCGCGCCGCTGCGGCGGGGCCGTGGCCCCGCCATTGCTCGCCCGCGCCGTAGCGGCCCAGCACCACGGCGTCCCAGCCGATGGCGCGCGCGCCGGGCGCCAGCTCCAGCTCCAGCGCCATGGTGGCGTCGGCGCCCGCGAACAGCATGTTTTCCTGGGGCAGCCATTCCAGCGTGGCGCCTTCCTCCACGCGCAGCCGCACATGCTGCGCGGCGGGCCGGCCCTGGGCCTTGTACCAGCGCGTGGCTCCGGGTGTTGTCAGCAGGGCGTGGGCGCCGGGTGCCACGCAGACATCGATCTTCAACTGGTCGCCCCCGGCGATGCCGCCCGGCGGATGCAGCAATACCGCGTGGCAGATGCCGGGCCCTTCGGGATGCAGCGGTTTCTGAACACGCAGGGGGCCGCTGTGGCGTGCCTGCGCCAGCACCGTGCCCTGGGCTGCACGCCGCTCGAAGCGCAGCTCCAGCAGGGCCTGCCAGCCGGCGGTGGCGGCAGGCGCAGCAGTGGTCGGTAGCGTGGCGGGCATCAAGAGTCGGGCGGGCGGGATGGCGGCAATGCCCCTCTTCATGCATTTAGCGTGCCAGTGGGGGCGCAGGCCCGATGCGCCCGGCTGGTGCAGGCTGCGCGCGTTTGGTGCAATGCGCTCCCCACGGCCTGGCCCTGCGTGCACGCATGTGGTGCCTGCGGCGCCCGCCCGGGCCGCAGGCTGGTGCAGGCCTATGCGGCCCGGCGCGCCAGTGTGCGGTCCCAGGCGATGACGGCCAGCGTGGCCAGGCTCAGCGCCACGCCCGCCATGCTGGCGCCCGGCCAGCCCCGGTGCAGCCAGACGTAGGAGCCCACGGCCGAACCCAGCGAGGCGCCGATGAAGTAGCCCGTCATGTAGACCGCGTTGATGCGCGAGCGCGCCTGCGGTGCCAGGGCATAGATCACGTTCTGGTTGCTGATGTGCAGGGCCTGCAGCGCGGCATCGACGATGAGCAGGCCCGCCAGGAACCACCACAGGCTGGTGGCGCCCAGCCACAGCGCGCCCCAGCCCAGCAGCATCAGCAGGCCGCCGGCCAGCGTCGTGCGCTGCTCCAGGCCCCGGTCGGCCAGCCGGCCTGCCATGTTGGCCATGAGCGCGCCCGCCACGCCGACCAGGCCGATGAGGCCGATCTGCGCATCGCCCAGCCGGTAGGCCGGTCCCGCCAGCAGCAGCGCCATGGTGGAGAACAGCACGCTCACGGTGGCAAAGCCCAGCCCGCCGATCAGGGCGCGGCTGCGCAGGCGCGGCTGCTCGCGCAGCAAGGTCAGCAGCGAGCCCATGACCTGGCCGTAGCCGATGCGCTGTGCCGGCCGCGCCTGCGGCAGCACGCGCCGCAGGGCCAGGGCCACGCCGGCCGTGGCCACGGCGCCGGCCCAGTAGACGGCATTCCAGCCGCCCAGGTCGGACAGCACGCCGGCCACGCTGCGCGCCGCCAGGATGCCGATCAGCAGGCCGCTCATGACCAGGCCCACGGCGCGCCCGCTGGCGCCGGGCGCGGCAAAGCTGGCCGCCATGGGCACCAGCACCTGGGCCGCGACCGAGAAAAACCCCGTCATCAGCGTGCCGGCCGCCAGCAGGCCGAAGCTGTGCGCCATGCCGCTGGCCAGCATGCCCAGGGCGGCCAGCAGCATCAGGCCCAGCACCAGGCGGCGGCGCTCCAGCATGTCGCCCAGCGGCACGAGCAGCAGCAGGCCCAGCGCATAGGAGACCTGGGCCATGGTCACCGTCAGCGAGGCGCGCGCCTCGCTGATGCCCAGGTCCACGGCGATGGAGTGCAGCAGCGGCTGGTTGAAATAGTTGGCGCCCGCGCAAAGGCCGCAGGCCGTGGCCATCAGCAGCAGGGTGCCCTGGGGCAGCACGGGTGTGGCGGGGGGCGGCATGGCGGTGGTGGGAAAGGGCTTGGCCTGGGTCGAACTGCTCATGGGAAAACGGGTTGTCGTGTCGGAAGAGGGGGGCGCGGAGAAAGCGGCCGTCTCAGACCCACAGCGGCGGCCGGGCCTGGGGGCCGGCGGCAGGCAGTGCGGCGATGGCATCGACTTCGATCAGCATGCCGGGCAGCGCCAGCTTGGGCACGGGAATCAGCGTGCAGGCGGGAAAGCGCGGCCGCTCGTCGCCCGGCGCGCCTTCGCCCCAGTGCTCGCGCACGGCGTCCTGCCAGTCGTTGAAGCGCTCCACCGAATGGTCGACGATGAGCAGCGTGAGCTTGACCACCTGGCCCATGTCTGCGCCCGCCGCCTGCAGCGCAAGCTTGAGGTTGGACAGGGCCTGCCGGGCCTGTTGCGCGAAATTGTCGGGCAGGTGGGCCTGCTGGTTCTCGCCGCCCTGGCCCGAGACGAAGGCCCATTGTGCGGGGCCCTCGACGGCGACCACGTGGGTGTAGCCGTTGGGCGTGGCGTCGTAGAGTCCGTCGGGGCGCAGGTGGTGGAGCCTGGGGGCGGGAACGGAAGCGGAAATCGCGTCGTGCTGCATGCGGACTGGAAGAAAGTTGGAATGCCGGACAGTGTGAAACCTCAACCAATATTGAGGTCAAATGCAGGCTGGCTTTGGGCCTACTGGCCTTGCGCCTATTGCGTTGTTCCATGTCTGCATCTTCCATGACCGTTTCTTCTTCCGGCCCCGATGATGGGCCTGCCGTGCTTCCCATCGGCGAAGTGGCGCGGCGCAGCGGCATTGCCGTGTCCGCCCTGCATTTCTACGAACGCCAGGGCCTGATCGAAAGCCTGCGCACGCCGGGCAACCAGCGCCGCTATCCGCGCTCGGTCCTGCGGCGCGTGGCCGTCATCAAGGTGGCCCAGCGCATGGGCGTGCCGCTGTCCGAGATCGCCGACGCCCTGCAAAGCCTGCCCCGCAGCCGCACGCCGACGCAGGCCGACTGGAGCGCCCTGTCCGCGCGCTGGCGCGAGTCGCTGGATGCGCGCATCCGCGGCCTGACCCAGCTGCGCGACCAGATCGATGGCTGCATCGGCTGCGGCTGCCTGTCGCTGAAGGTCTGCCCGCTGCGCAACGACGGCGACTGCCTGGCCGGCAGCGGGCCGGGGCCGCACTTTCGCTGAAGCCTCAATGCTGCGGCATGGGCAGGGTGGGGGTGCGCGAGCACATCCAGCCCAGCCAGCCCGACAGGGCGCCCATGGTCACGCAGTAGGCGGCCAGCGCGCGCGTCAGGCCGATGTGGTCCGACAGCCAGCCCAGGCCCAGGATGGGCACGATGGTGCCCACATAGCCGATGACCAGGTAGGTGGACAGCAGCCCCGTGCGGGTGGCCGGCGTCGAGACCTTGTTGACGATGGACATGCCGGCCAGATTGCACAGCCCGTGGCCCGCCGCCGTGGCGATCACGCTGAGCGCGAACAGCAGGGCCGAGCCCGCGAAATTGTTGACCAGCAGCAGCAGGTTGCAGGCCACCAGGCAGGCAAAGCCCAGGATGGCCGAGCCCTTGGTCGGGCGCGGACGCGCCAGGTACTGGAAGCCGGCCGAAAGAAACAGGATCACGCCGATGGACAGGCCCGACACGGCCGGTCCGTGCCAGGGCACCATGCGCTGCATGAAGCTGGGCGCCAGCGAAGCGAACAGGCTGAACATGCCGAAGGCGCAGAAGGCGCACATGCCGCCCAGCGCATAGTGGCGCGCAAAGCGCGGCGCGGGCAGCGTGATGGTGGGCATGAAGTCGCGCCAGTGCAGGGCAGGCGCCTGCGCCGGCTTCAGGTCGGCAGGTTCGGGGATGCGCACCTGGTACAGCGCATAGATGGCCAGCAGGCCCAGTCCCAGCGAAGGCACGTAGGCGGTGACCAGCGGCCAGGGCAGCCACTGGGCGATCAGCCCGCCGACCACGGGGCCCAGGCCGAAGCCGAAGGCGATGGTCAGGCTGGTCGTGGCCGCGGCGCGCTGCAGGTCGCCCCGGTTGTTCAGCCGCGTCATGCCCACCGAGGCCGAGGTCGTGATCAGCCCCGAGGCCACGCCGATCACCACGCGGCCCAGGGCGAAGCTGGGCACGTTCCAGGCCAGCACCGAGGCCAGCACGCCCAGCGTCATCAGGATCAGGCCCGCGCGCAGCACGGCGACGAAGCCGAAGCGGTCGGTCAGCCGGCCCAGGAACAGCAGGCTGCCCAGCGCGCCGAACATGTAGGCCACGAAGATCTGCGTGATGTGGCTGGGCTGCAGGCCCCAGGCCTGCTGGTACAGCGGGTACAGCGGGCTGGCCAGGGCCGTGCCCATGACGCCCACGCACATGGAAAAACACACCCATGCATAGGGTGGCCAACGGGTTTGCATAGAGGGAAGGCGAAAGAAAAGCGGAGGGCGCCGGTTCGCCGGACCGGCGCCTGCGGGCGCTCCATGGCCCGGCACGGGAGCGCGCGGAATCCGGAATGACCCGTGGATCAATGGGTGAATTCTAAGAAGCTTGCGTGTCCAGGGCATGGCAAGCCGTGCGATCCCCTGGCAGGGGCCCGGGCATCAGGCTGTCACACGGCTGCCGCGTGCAGGTGTACCCTGTGTCCACCGATTGCATTTCCACGAAAGCCTTGCATGCCTGCTTCTGCCTTCTTGCGTTCCGCCGCCCGCTGCCGCGCCTGGCAGCCCTGGGCTCTGCTGCCCGCCGCCTGTGCCCTGCTGCTGGCGGGCTGCGGCTCGGTGGGCGCTGGCGTGGGCATCGGCGTGCCGGTGGGGCCGGTCTCCGTCGGTGTCGGCCTGGGCAGCGGCGGACTCAGCGCCGGCGTGGGCACGGGGGTGGGCCCGGTGGGCGTCGGCGTGGGGGTCAACCAGAGCGGACAGGTGCTGGGCAGCGCAGGCGTGGGCGCATCCACCGGCGTGGGCGGTGCGCGGGTCGGCGTGGGCGTGGGCTCGTCCACGGTGCTGCACGATCCGCGCAGCGCCGGCCAGCCGCAGCAGGCACCCGCCCCGGCGCCCGCATCTGCACCCGAGCCCGGGCAGGGCCCTGTGCAATGGCGCGATGCCAGCGGCAATGTGGTGCCGGCCTGCCGCGTCGAAGGCCGCTGCTGATCTTTCAGCGCGCCTTGCCGGCGTTGGCACCGGGCGGCAGGCCGCCGCCTTCGTCCCACACCGCGCGGTTGCGGCCCGCGTTCTTGGCCTGGTACAGGCGCCGGTCGGCCTGGGCCAGCAATTGCTGGGCGCTGCTGTCGGGCGAGGGCACCATGCATGCAATGCCCATGCTCACCGTCAAGTTCTTGCCCAGGGGCGATGCCGCGTGCGGCACGGCCAGCGCCGTGACGGCCTGCGCGATGCCATGGGCCACCTGCACCGCGCCTTCCAGGTCCGTATGGGGCAGGGTGCAGATGAATTCCTCGCCTCCATAGCGGGCCAGCATGTCGCCGGGACGGTGCAGCACGCCCAGGATGGCCTGGGACAGCTGGGCCAGGCATTCGTCGCCCACCAGGTGGCCATAGTGGTCGTTGTATTCCTTGAAGTGGTCCACGTCGATCATGACCAGCGACAGCGGCTGGCTCAGCCGCTGCAGCCGCAGGAATTCGCGCGCCAGCTGCGCGCCGAAGAAGCGCCGGTTGGCCACGCCGGTGAGCGCGTCGCTGTGCGACAGCAGCTGCAGCATCTGGCGCTGGCGCGTGATTTCGAGATGGTTGCGCACCCGGGCCTGCAGGACCGGTGCGCGGAAGGGCTTGGTGACGAAGTCCACGGCGCCCAGGTTCAGGCCCAGTTCCTCGCAATGGGGCTCGGTCAGGGCCGTGAGGAAGATGACGGGGATGTGCATGGTCTCCATGTCCGCCTTGAGCCGGCGGCAGACCTCGAAGCCATCCATGTCGGGCATCCGGATGTCCAGCAGGACCAGGTCGGGCTGGTGCTGGCGCGCCTGGTTCAGCGCCTCCTCGCCATCGTGTGCCACGACCAGGTCGCACATGCCGCGCAGCACATTGCAGATGACGGCCACATTGTCCGGAACATCGTCCACGACCAGCACGGTCTGCGAAGCCGGCAAAGGCTGCAGCAGATTGGGCGGCGGGAGAAAGGCGGAGTAGGGCATGGCCGGAGGAATATCCCGCGGAGGATACTGCTAAAGCTTGGCAAGCGCAGGCCCTGTGCGGGCTGGGAGACAATTTGTAAATATTCGTAGCCGGAAAATGACAGATGCCCGCGCAGGCCGGCTCAGGCGTACAGCGGCTCTTGCTGCATGGCCTCGATCTGCTCGTTGAGCATGTCCACCTGGCCGCGCCAGTAGTCGGGGGTGCCGAACCACGGAAAGTTGATCGCGAAGATGGGGTCTTCCCAGCGCCGCGCCAGCCAGGCGCTGTAGTGGATGAGGCGCAGCGTGCGCAGCGGCTCGATCAGGGCCAGCTCGCGCCGGTCGAAGGGGCGGAACTGCTCGTAGCCGTCCAGCAGGGCGCCCAGTTGCCGCGTGCGCTGGGCGCGGTCGCCCGACAGCAGCATCCACAGGTCCTGCACGGCGGGGCCGGTGCGCGCATCGTCCAGGTCCACGAAGTGCGGGCCGCCGCGGCCTTCGTCGTCCAGCGGCGTCCACAGCACGTTGCCGGGATGGCAGTCGCCATGCAGGCGCAGGGTGCCAGCAGCCTGCAGGCCGAAGTGGCCGGCCGCGCTCATGCCGTCGGCGGCGGGCGCCATCAGCGCCAGTGCCTGCTGGCAGGCCGCCTTCCAGGCGGATTCCACTTCCAGCGCGATCTTGCGGTTGGACAGCAGCCACTGCATGGAGTCCTGGCCGAAGCTGGCCAGGTCCAGCGCAGGGCGGTGCGCGAACGGCCGTGCCGCGCCCACGGTGTGGATGCGCGCCAGAAAGCGCCCCGTCCATTCCAGCACCTCGAAGTCATCGAGCTCGGGCGGACGTCCGCCGCGCCAGGGGCTGACCGAGAAGTCGAAGCCTTCATGGCGGTGCAGCGTGGCGCCTTGCAGCACCAGCGGCGCCACCGCCGGCACTTCGGCGGCGGCGAGTTCGGCGCTGAAGGCGTGCTCCTCGAGGATCTGCTCGCGGCTCCAGCGGCCCGGGCGGTAGAACTTGAGCACCACGCGCCGGCCGTCGTCGAGCACGGCCTGGTAGACGCGGTTCTCGTAGGAGGCCAGGGCCGTCAGGCGGCCATCGCCCCACAGGCCCACGGCGGCCAGGGCGTCGAGCACCACGTCGGGCGTGAGCCGGGCATAGGCGTGGCTGGCCGGCGGCAGGGCGTTGAGATCGGGATCGTGCGGTGTGGCGGACATGGGCCGATTGTCGCCGCGCCGGCCTGCGATTTCGAGTGCCCTGCCTGCGGCCGCAGGCCGGTCCGGCCCGGTCAGGCCAGCGTGATCTGCACGTCGATGTTGCCGCGCGTGGCGTTGGAGTAGGGGCAGACCTGGTGGGCTGCATCGACCAGGGCCTGGGCCTGGGCGCGGTCCATGCCGGGCAGGCTGACCTTCAGGCGCGCGGCGATGCCGTAGGCGTTGGGGATGGTGCCCAGGTCCACTTCGGCGTCGATGGCCAGGTCCTGGGGCAGGGCGATCTTCTGCTTGCCGGCCACGGCCTTGATGGCGCCGATGAAGCAGGCCGAGTAGCCCGCGGCGAACAGCTGCTCGGGATTGGTGCCCGTGCCGCTGGTGCCCGGCGAGGACAGGGTCACGTCCAGGCGGCCGTCATCGGTGCGCGAGGCGCCATCGCGGCCGCCGGTGGTGTGGGCGCGGGCGGTGTACAGGACTTTTTCGAGCTGGGCCATGGTGTCTTCCTTTGGCAAAGATATCCGGCAGTGCGGACGGGTGGAGGAAATCGTCGGGTCGTCTTCAGTCATTGCCGCGCGGCGCCAGGCGCTCGCGCAGGGTGCCGAGCTGCTGGGTCAGGGCCTGCAGTTCGGGCAGCGTGCACTGGGTGCTTTGCAGCACGCAGGAGGGAATCTTCTCGGCGTCGGCGCGCAGTGTGCGGCCCCGCTGCGTGAGCGTGATGCGCACGCGGCGCTCGTCGCCGGCATCGCGCAGCCGCGCCAGCAGGCCCGCGCCTTCGAGGCGCTTGAGCAGCGGCGTCAGCGTGCCCGAGTCCAGGGTCAGCCGTTCGCCGATCTCCGAGACGGTCAGGCCGTCGCGCTCCCACAGCACCAGCATGGCCAGGTATTGCGGATAGGTCAGGCCGATGGCGTCGAGCAGGGGCTTGTACAGCTTGGTCATGGCCAGCGACGCCGAATACAGCGCAAAGCAGACCTGGTTGTCCAGCTTGAGCAGTTCAGCGGTGTCGATGGGCAGGTCGGTGCGTGGCATGGATCAAATTATTGCTGGCAATTTGATTGTGCACAATTTATTTGCCGAAAAACCCCGCCAGGCTCGGGGTCGGGGGCTATCGGCCCGTGAAGCGCGCCGGGCGCTTTTCGATGAAGGAGCGCACGCCCTCGGCGGCGTCCTCGCTGCTGGCGAGACGCTGCTGCACGGGGATGAAATCGGCCACGGCGGCGGCCTGGCCCAGCTCGATGGCCTTGAGCACGTTCAGCCGGGTGGCGACCACGGCCTGCGGGGCCTGGGCGCAGATCCGCTCGGCGATGCGAAAGGCCTCGTCCAGTTCCTGGCCGGCCGCCACCACCTTCTGCACGAAATTCAGGCGGTAGGCCTCGGCGCTGTCGAATTCGTCGGCCGTCAGCAGGTGCAGCATGGCGTTGCCCACGCCCGCGCGCTCGGCCATGCGCAGCGTGGCGCCGCCCGTGGGCATGATGCAGCGCTGCACTTCGAGCTGGGAGAAGCGGCAGTCGTCGGCGGCCACCACGATGTCGGCGCCCAGCATCAGCTCGATGCCCACGGTAAAGCAGATGCCCTTGACGGCCACCACCATGGGCTTGGCACGGCGGCGGTAGCCGGCCAGTCCGTAGTCATGGGGCTCGACCAGGCCCTGCGGTATGGCCTTCTTGCCCGTGCGCAGGAATTCGGCCATCACCGGCAGGTCCAGGCCTGCCGTGAAGTGGTCGCCGAAGGCATGCAGCACGCCCACGCGCAGTTCGGGATCGTCGTCCAGGCGGGTGTAGGCCTCGGCCAGCTGCTGGAACATGGGCGGCGTCCAGCCGTTGCGCTTGGCGGGGCGGTTGATGCCGATCAGCAGCACATGGCCGCGCACTTCGCAGCTGATGCAGCCTTCGGGGGGCGGGGTGGGGGTGTCGATGTCCATGCGTGTCTCCTGCGCTGCAACCATAGTGGAGCGCTGTGCAGGGCGCAGTCGCGCAGACGACGCCTGGCTCGCGGCAGGGCGCCGCAGAAAAAAGGCGAAGGAGTCTGCCTCCTTCGCCTTCATGCTGCTGCGGGACGCCGCTCGTCAGTAGGTGTACACGCCGCGGCCCGTCTTGCGGCCCAGGCGGCCGGCGGCCACCATTTCCTTGAGCAGCGGGCAGGGGCGGTACTTGCTGTCGCCGAATTCCTTGAGGTAGACCTCCATCACGGCCAGGCACACGTCCAGGCCGATCATGTCGGCCAGGGCCAGCGGGCCGATGGGCTGGTTGCAGCCCAGCTTCATGCCGGCGTCGATGTCCTCGGCCGAGGCCAGGCCCTCGGACAGCACGAAGAAGGCCTCGTTGATCATGGGCACCAGGATGCGGTTGACCACGAAGCCGGGGGCGTTCTTGACGGTGATGGGGCTCTTGCCCAGGCGCTCGGCCAGGGCCTTGACGGCGGCGTGCGTCTCGTCGCTGGTCTGCAGGCCGACGATGATCTCCACCAGCGCCATCATCGGCACGGGGTTGAAGAAGTGCATGCCGATGAACTTGTCCGCGCGGGCCGTCACGGCGGCCAGCTGGGTGATGGAGATCGACGAGGTGTTGGTGGCGACGATGACGTCGGCGTCCAGCAGGCCATCGAGCTGCCGGAGGATCTTGACCTTGAGCTCGTAGTTCTCGGTGGCGGCCTCGATGACCAGCTGCGCTCCCTTGAGGGCGGCGTAGTCGGTGGAGGTCTTGATGCGCGCCAGGGCCGCGGCCTTGTCGGCCTCGGTCAGCTTTTCCTTCTTGATCAGGCGGTCCAGGCTGCCCGAGACGGTGGACAGGCCCTTCTGGACGGCTGCGTCCGAGATGTCCACCATGACCACATCGATGCCCGATACCGCGCAGGCCTGCGCGATGCCGTTGCCCATGGTGCCTGCGCCGATGATGCCGACGGTTTGAATTGCCATGACTTCCAGTCTCCTCGAAACGAACAAAGTGAATGCGATGCGCCGATCGTAGCGGCAATCGCTGCGTCCTACGGGTTTGCCCCGGCTTGCCGCGCCACCTGCGCGACTGGCGAAATTTCCCGTCGGGACACTAGGCCGCAGGCGCCGTGGCGCCGGTGGCATCGGGCGGGCTCATGCGCACCAGCGTCCAGCAGTCGCGCCCGCGGCGCTTGGCTGCGTACAGGGCCGCGTCGGCGGGGGGCAGCAGCAAGTCCAGGCACAGGCCGCTCCAGACCTGGGGTGCGTGGGCGCAGCCCGCGCTGAAGCGCACCTCGAAACCGAGCGACTGCCGGGAGGACTGGCGCAGCGCTGTCCGCAGCCGCTCGCACAGGCTGTCCACCCCCTCGGCCGAGGTGTACAGCAGCAGGCAGAACTCCTCGCCGCCCCAGCGCGCCGCGATCTCGTCGCTGCGCAGCTGCTGGCGCAGCAGGCCGGCGAACAGGCACAGCGTCTGGTCTCCCACGGCGTGGCCATGTTCGTCGTTGACATGCTTGAAATGGTCCAGGTCCAGCATGACCAGGGCGAGCGCCTGCTGGCTGCGCTGGGCACGGGCCAGCATGGCGGGCGCCTGCTCCAGCAGGGCGCGGCGGTTGGGCAGGCCGGTCAGCAGGTCCTGCAGCGCCATGTCGCGCAGCTGCTGGTGGGTTTCGTCCCGCCAGGCCACCAGCACGGCCACGGCCAGCAGCGTGCCGCTGAGCGTGGTCATCAGCGCGAATAGCTGGTTGGGCCCGCTGTCCGCCGTGAAGCTGGGCAGCCACGGGGTGGCCAGCGCCAGGTAGCTGCGCACCAGCAGCATCAGCGCCATGCATGAGGCCACGGCGCACATCATGTAGCGCCAGTTGCGCGCCGCAGGCCTGCGCGGCGCCAGGCACATGCCGGCCAGCAGCAGCAGGCTCAGGCCGTGCAGGGCGCTGAACCAGCCGGTGCGCACGGTGGCCTGGGGCTGCAGCAGCACGAAGCCCAGCGGCGCCAGGGCGCAGCACAGCGCCAGGCCGCGCACCAGCGCCGGGTGGCGCGGCCCCAGCCAGCCGCGCAGGGCCAGCCCCATCTGCCACTGCGCCCAGGCGGCGCAGGACACGGCGCCCAGGGGCAGGATGGCGCGCAGCAGCGAGCCCTCCGGCTGCCGGCTGGCGGTCAGGATGAACAGCCATGCCAGGGCCTGGGCCATGAAGAAATGCTGGGCATGGCGCGCCGCAGGACTGATGCTGCGGCCCATGGCCAGCGGCAGCGCCGCCGACATGGCCATCATGTTGAGGGCGACGGCCATGGTCACCGAAAAGAAGTCCAGCTGGGGCAGCACGGGGGGCATGGCCTGGCCTGAAGGGCTGCGTCGCGGCGGGCTGCGGCCTACTGGAAGGCGACCTCGGCGAAGCTGCGCAGCTTGCGGCTGTGCAGCCGCTGGGAGCCGCCTTCGCGCAGGATCTCGATGGCGCGCATGCCGATGCGCAGGTGCTGGTCCACGCGTTCGCGGTAGAAGTGGTTGGCCATGCCGGGCAGCTTGATCTCGCCGTGCAGCGGCTTGTCGGAGACGCACAGCAGCGTGCCATAGGGCACGCGGAAGCGAAAGCCGTTGGCCGCGATGGTGGCGCTTTCCATGTCCAGCGCCACGGCGCGGCTTTGGCTGAAGCGGCGCTGGGGCAGGTTGTCGGGCAGCAGCTCCCAGTTGCGGTTGTCGGTGCTGGCCACGGTGCCGGTGCGCATGATGCGCTTGAGGTCGGGGCCGTCCATCTGCGTCACGTCGGCCACGGCCTGCTGCAGCGCCAGCTGGATCTCGGCCAGCGCGGGAATGGGCACCCACAGCGGCAGTTCCTCGTCCAGCACATGGTCTTCGCGCACATAGGCATGGGCCAGCACGTAGTCGCCCAGCTGCTGGCTGTTGCGCAGGCCTGCGCAGTGGCCCAGCATCATCCAGGCGTGCGGGCGCAGCACGGCGATGTGGTCGGTGATGGTCTTGGCGTTGGCCGGGCCCACGCCGATGTTGACCATGGTGATGCCGCTGTGGTCGGCGCGCACCAGGTGGTAGGCCGGCATCTGCGGCAGGCGCGGCGGCGGCACGCCCAGCTCGTCGGCGGCCTGTGCCGGCAGGCCCGCGCGCCGCGTGACCACGTTGCCGGGCTCGATGAAGGCGATGTACTCGCTGTCTTCCCTGGCCATCTCGGCATGGCCCAGCCGGATGAATTCGTCGATGTAGAACTGGTAGTTGGTGAACAGCACGAAGTTCTGGAACCACTCGGGCTGGGTGCCCGTGTAGTGGCGCAGGCGGTGCAGCGAGTAGTCCACGCGCGGCGCGGTAAACAGCGACAGCGGCAGGGCCTCGCCGGGCTGGGGGCGCCAGGTGCCGTTGGCGATGCCGTCGTCCATGGATTCGAGGTCGGGCAGGTCGAAGACGTCGCGCATCAGCAGGCGCCGTTCGCGCGACAGCGTGCCCTCGATGTGGTCGTTCTCGGCGAACGAGAAGTGGATGGGGATGGGCTTGTCGCTCAGCCCCACCTCCAGCGGCACGCCGTGGCTGGACAGCAGCAGGCGGAACTGCTCGGCGTAGTAGCGCGCGAACAGGTCGGGCCGCGTCAGCGTGGCCTCGTGCGTGCCAGGTCCTTCGACGAAGCCGTAGGCCAGCGGCGTGTCGGCGCGCGCCACGGTGGCCGTGTGCAGGCGCACGAAGGGGTAGTAGGCATGGACGGGCGCGGCCGGCGTTTCGCCACCGACGAAGCGCTGCATGGCCGAGCGCAGGTGGTCGATCTGCTCGCGGTAGAGCTGCTGCACATGCTCCAGCGCGCGCTGGGAATCCGTATGCAAGGTGGTGCCGGCGCGGGAGGCCTGCGGTGTGTTGTGATGCAAAACCATGCGCTATTGTCTGTGGTGTCAGTGACAGTGTTGAGATTGCCGGACCTGCCACTCGCGTGCCTTGT
This sequence comes from Comamonas sp., assembly GCA_041984925.1. GTDB lineage: Bacteria > Pseudomonadota > Gammaproteobacteria > Burkholderiales > Burkholderiaceae_C > Comamonas. The sequence goes on along the minus strand of JBHIXF010000024.1, from coordinate 50,012 downwards.
CGGCGGGCAGCGGCGGGGCGACCAGGTAGCCCTGCATCATGCCGCAGCCCAGCCTGCGCAGAAGGTCCAGCTGCTCCGGCGTTTCCACGCCTTCGGCCACGATGTCCAGGTGCAGGCTGCGCCCCATCTGCACGATGGCGGTGACGATGGCCGTGCCGTCCTCGCTGCCCGGCACGTCGGCGATGAAGGAGCGGTCTATCTTGAGCTGGTCGATGGGGTGGCGCCGCAGGTAGGCCAGCGAGGAATAGCCGGTGCCGAAGTCGTCGATGGACAGCCCCACGCCCAGCTGCTTGAGGGCCAGCAGCGTCTCGTGCACCTGGCCGCTGGTGTGCATCAGCGTGGACTCGGTCAGCTCGATGTGCAGCCAGCGCGGCTCCAGCCCCGTCTCCTGCAGCACCTGGGCCACTTCGCGCGCCATGTCGCGCTGGCGGAATTCCAGCGCCGAGACGTTGACGGCCACGGCCACGGGGGGCAGGCCTTCGTCCTGCCACTGGCGCGCCTGGCGGCAGGCTTCGCGCATGACCCAGCGGTCGATGTCTGAGATCAGGCCGCGCGCCTCGGCAAAGCCGATGAACTCGCCGGGCAGCACCAGCCCGCGCTGCGGATGGCGCCAGCGCACCAGCGCCTCGAAGCTGGCAAGCCGGCCGTCGGCGGTGAAGGTCTGGGGCTGGTAGTGCAGTTCGAACTCGTTGCGCTGCAGGGCCTGGCGCAGGGCCTGTTCCTGCATCAGCAAGTTGGTGGCCTGGCCCGCGCGGTCCGGTGCGTAGAACTGCAGGCTGCGCCGGCCGTTGTGCTTGGCCAGTTGCAGGGCCGTCTCGGCATGGCTCAGCAGTTCCTCGGGGCTTTGGCCGTCGCCGGGGTACATGGCGATGCCCATGCACGGCGAGATGACCAGCGGCGTGCCCGCGATGCTGCAGGGCGCCTCGATGATGCGCTGCAACTGGCCGGCCTGGCTTTCGGCGGCCTCGGGGCAGGGGTCGGCCGTGAAGACGACCACGAATTCGTCGCCCCCCACGCGCGCCACGAGGTCGTGCGCATGCACGCTGCCGCGCAGGCGCTGGGCGACCTCGCACAGCAGCAGGTCGCCCGCATGGTGGCCCAGCGAATCGTTGATGGTCTTGAAATGGTCGAGATCGATACTCACCACGGCCAGCCGCCGCTGGTGCACGCCCGCCAGCGACAGGGCCTGGCGCAGCAGCTGGTTCAGCCGCACGCGGTTGGGCAGCTGGGTCAGCTGGTCGTGCTGGGCCAGGAAGTCCATGCGTTCCTGGGCCAGCTGGCGCAGCGTGATGTCGCGCAGCAGCACGATGCGGTATGGGCCGTCGCTGTCGGGCATGGTCTTGGCCTCGATCTCCACGGGCACGCGGTGGCCGTCGCGGTGCACGATCGCGGCATCGAAGCGGTCTTCGCGGCCGCTGTGCATGTACTGCTGCGCGTAGAGCCGGAATTCGGGGCAGATGAAGTCCAGCACGGGGTGGCCGATCAGCTCCTCGAGCGCATGGCCGGTCAGGCGCGACAGCGCTTCGTTGCCGTCCAGGATCTGGCCGTCGCGGTGCATGACGATGGCCTCGGTCGTGGCCTCGGTGAATTTGCGCATGCGCTCTTCGCTGTCGCGCATCTGGCGCGCCGCATGGTGGTGGCGGCTGACGTCGGTGATCTGCACCACGGTGCCCTGCAGCACGCCGCCGTCGAAATGCGGCAGCAGCAGGGTCTCGATATGGCGGGGCGGGCGGCCCGGCTGGGGCACCTCGCGCTCGTAGCGCACATGCTCGCCGCGCAGTCCGCGCTCCACATGGGCCTGGATGCGCTGCCAGACGGAGGCTCCGACGATCTCGCTGACCGTCTTGCCGACGGCCTCGGCAGGCGTCAGGCCGAAGTTGCGCGCATAGTGGGCATTGGCAAAGCGGCAGCGCAGCGTGCGGGCATCGAAATAGGCAAGCATGGCTGGCGCCGTATCTGCGATCAGCTGCAGCAGCGCATCGTTGGCCACCGGATGTTGCGCGTCGACTTTCTCTGCCATGCATCCCCCCGCAGGGGCTATTTATAGCTGAATCGAAACACTTTTGATAGCGTCGCATCCAGATGTGAGCGGGCGCTGACGCCATAAACAGCTTGCAGCCGACGGCATGCCGCGCCCGCCTGCGCGGCCTGTATTTTTTTCGCCGCGCATGGCCTGCAAAGGCCTTGGCACCGGCAGGGCGGCGGCCGGCCTACTTCAGCAGATCCTGTACCTGGGCCAGCGCGGCCTGGGCGCACTTGTCGTCCAGGTGGCCGCCCGGCGCCCCGCCGATGCCCACGGCGCCGATGACCTCGCTGCCCGCCTTCACGGGCAGGCCGCCGCCCAGCAGCAGGTAGCCGGGAATGTTCACCAGATTGGCGGCGCCGGGGTTCTTCTGCGCGCCTTCCATGATGGCCAGCGTGCTGTTCCTGGCCGATGCGGCCGTGTAGGCCTTCAGGCGGCTGGCTTCCAGCGTGTGCGGGCCGGCATTGTCGGCGCGCTGCACGGCGCGCACGGTGCCGGCGCGGTCCACCACGGTGGCGGTGACGGCATGGCCGTCGGCAGCGCATGCGGCCACGCTGCGCGCGGCGATCTGGTTGGCCAGCTCCAGCGACATGTTCTTTTCGGTGCGCACGGCCTCGGCCTGGGCGGCGGTGGCGATCAGGCCCAGCGTGAGAGTGGCAAGGGCGGCGAGGGCGGTGGCGGGGCGTGGCATGTGGTTCTCCTTGAGGGTGGATGGACCCCGGGGCGCGGGGCCCTGGCGGCATGCATGCACTGTAGGAAACGCCACCGCCACGCACCATTCGGACGGCTACGCCCGGCGCTGCGTAGAAATACGGAGGGGCCGAAGAAGGGGCCGGCTCAGCCGCCGGGCGAGCCGTCCGCCAGACGGGCATAGCGGCGGATCAACTGCGCCAGGCTGGGCGCCTCCAGCTTGGCGAACAGGTTGGCCCTGTGGGTTTCCACCGTGCGCGGAGACAGCTCCAGGCTGCGGCCGATCTCCTTGTTGGTCAGGCCCTGCACGATCAGGGCCAGCACCTCGCGCTCGCGGGCGGACAGCTGGGCAAAGCGCTGCTGCGCGTCGCGGTCGCCCTGCTGGCGCTCGCGCGATTGCACATGCTGGCGCACGGCGCCTTGCAGGGCCTCGATCAGCAGTTCGTCGTCCACCGGTTTTTCGAGGAACTCGGCCGCACCGGCCTTGAAGGCGCGCCGGCACATGTCCACCGTGCCGTGGCCCGTGAGCATGACGACGGGCTGGTCCACGCCTTCGTCCATGAGCCGGGCCAGCAGCGCCAGGCCTCCCATTCCGGGCATGCGCACGTCGAGCACGATGGCGCCGATGCTCTGGCGATCGAAGCCGGCGAGAAACTGCAGCGGATCGGCCCAGCGCTGCACGCGCAGGCCCACCGTGCCGATCAGCAGGGCCAGGCTGTCGCGCACTGCCTCGTCGTCATCGACCAGATGGATCAGCGGGGAAAGCTCCTGGGCGGGTGCGGTGGTCATGGGGCGGGCGGTTGAACGGGGTCGGTGGAAGCGACGGGCAGCAGCAGCTCGAAGCGCGCTCCGCCGACCGTGGAGGGTGTTGTGGATGCGCCCAGCGCCAGGCTGCCGCCCATGGACTCGGCCAGGCTCTGGCTCAGCGTCAGCCCCAGGCCCAGCCCCTGGGCGCGGCCTGTGGCAAAGGGGGTGAACAGGCGCTGGCGCATGTCGGGGGCCACGCCGGGGCCGCTGTCCTGCACGGCCAGCAGCAGCCGGTTGTCGCGCAGTGCGATGTCCATGCGCAGGTGGCGGCTGGCGGGCGGCTGCGTCTCCATCGCCTGCAGCGCGTTGAGCAGCAGGTTGTGCAGGATCTGCTGCACGGCCACGGGGTCGGCCTGGGCAGGGGGCAGGTCCGGCGCGGCGCGGACCTGTGCCTGCACCTGGCGGCGGCGCAGCTCGGGCTCCAGCAGGTGCAGGGCCTCGGCCACGGCCTGGGGCAGGTCCAGCGCCTCGGCGGGCTGCACGGCCCCCGGCCGTTCCACCAGCCGCCGCAGCCGGCCCACCACGGCCGATGCGCGCTTGGCCTGATCGGCGGCCTGCGCCATGGCTTGGCGCGCCGCGTCGATCTCGGGGGGCTCCTCGGCCAGCAGCCGCCTTGCGGCCTGGCTGCTGGAGAGCACGGCCGTCAGCGGCTGGTTCAGCTCGTGCGCCATGCCGGCGGCCAGCTCGCCCAGCGTATTGAGCCGCGCCACCTGGCCCAGGCGCAGCAACTGCTCGGCGCGGCGCTGCGCCACGCGCTGGCGCAGCAGGGACCGCAGCAAGGCCATCAGCAGGGCACAGCCCGCGGCCCAGCCCAGCATGGCCGTCCAGGGCAGCGCTGCGGCGCTCAGCGGCTGGCGCAGATGCAGCACCAGCGGCTGGCTGGGCGAGGCCAGGGTCTTGCTGGCCTGCCAGGACCATCCGGCCCAGCCGGGCGGCTCCCGGTGCAGCGGCCCGCCTTCCTGGATCACGAAGTCCTGCCCGCCAAGGGTCAGCCAGGCGCGCACGGTGCTGGTGGCCGGGGGCAGGGGCCATTCATCGGCCGGGATGGTGGCGCGCAGGTCCAGCAGCAGCGCGTAGCTGGCGGGCAGGCCGGCCTGCACCAGGTACAGGCGTCCCTGGGCCAGGTCGGCCAGGGCCAGTTCGGCATGGCCGCTGGCCTGGGAGCGGCGCTCGGCCTCGGCCATGCCCGCGGGCCAGGGCGCGGGCCAGGGCGCGCCCTCGGCGGCGCCACGGCGGGCCACGTCGAGCACCTGGGGATACAGGCGCGGCAACTGCTTCCACGAAGCCTCCTCGGCACTGGGCTGGCGCGGCTGGAGCAAGGCCAGCGTGCCCAGGATGGCGTCGTGCTGCACCATGCGCTGGCTCAGCAGCCGGTGGGCAATGCGGGCATCGGTGTCGAACACCTCGCGCAGCGCCTGCAGGCGGGCGTGCGCCAGCCAGGCCGCGCCGCAGCCCGCGGCCAGGGCCCAGGCCAGCACCCACCATGCCGATCGCCGCCACCAGTTCATGGCGCGGATTCTGGCATGCGGCGCCGCGCAGGCGGTGGTCTAATCCGGGGCAATCCCACCCACCGCCGCGCAGCATGGCCGAGAACCCCTCCTCTTTTGCTTCCGTCGCCGACGCCTCCTGGATGGCGCCGCACAGCCTGCTGCGCCTCTCGGTGGCCGTGGCCCTGCTGACCATCGTGCTCAAGACCCTGGCCTGGTGGCTGACGGGATCGGTGGGGCTGCTGTCGGACGCGCTCGAATCCTTCGTCAACCTGGCCGGCGCCGTGTTCGCGCTGACCATGGTCACCATCGCCAGGCGGCCCGCCGACACCGGCCACCCCTATGGGCACCACAAGGCCGAGTATTTCTCCGCGGGCTTCGAGGGCATCCTGGTCATCGGGGCCAGCCTGGCCATCGCCTGGGCCGCCGTCGCGCGGCTGTGGAACCCGCAGCCTCTGGAGCAGCTGGGCTGGGGCCTGGCGCTGTCGGTGGTCAGCTCGGCATTCAACGGCCTGCTGGCCGTGGCCATGCTGCGTTCGGCGCGCCGGCACCGGTCGATGGCGCTGGAGGGCGACGCCCGCCATCTGCTCACCGATGTCTGGACCTCGGCCGGAGTCGTCATCGGCCTGCTGGCCGCCTCGCTCACCGGCTGGCTGTGGCTGGACGCGGCGGTGGCCATTGCCGTGGCGCTCAACATCTGCGTGCAGGGCGCGCAACTGGTCTGGCAGTCCTCCCAGGGCCTGATGGACCAGGCCCTGGACGCGCCCGAGCGCCTGCGCATCGACGCCGTGCTGGACCGCCACGCCCGGCGCGAGCAGGGCGTGGTCTTCGACAACATCTCCAGCCGCCGTGCGGGCGAGCGCAGCTTTGCCGACCTGCACATGCATGTGCCTGGCGACTGGAGCGTGGCCCGCGCCGCGCGGCTGCGCACCGAGATCGAGGCCGAGCTGCTGCAGGCCGTGCCCGGCCTGTATGCGCGCATCGAGCTGCTGCCCCTGGGCATGCAGACCGCCATGGAGGCCGCCATCGAGGCGGCAGGCCAGGCGGACACTTCTTCCCCACCCATCGACGAGAGCCCCCGACCATGATCAGCATTCTCCAGCGCGTGAAAGAGGCGCGCGTGGACATCGGCGGCCAGGCCGCCGGCCGCATCGGCCCCGGCCTGCTGGCCCTGGTCTGCGCCGAGCGCGGCGACACCGAGGCCGAGGCCGACCGGCTGCTGGCCAAGATGCTCAAGCTGCGCATCTTCGCCGACGAGGCCGGCAAGATGAACCGCAGCGTGCAGGATCTCGACGGACAGGGCGCCTGCGGCGGCCTGCTCATCGTCAGCCAGTTCACGCTGGCCGCCGACACCGGCGGCGGCAACCGCCCCAGCTTCACGCGCGCCGCGCCGCCGGCCGATGGCGAGCGCCTGTACGACTACATCGTGCAGCGCGCGCGTGCCCTGCACCCCGAGGTCGCCACGGGACGCTTCGGCGCCGACATGCAGGTGCATCTGGTCAACGACGGGCCCGTGACCATCCCGTTGTCCATCGCGCCTGCAGCCCAGGCTTAGCCTGGGGTGGAATCTGGCGCGATTTGCGAGCGCGCCCTGTCCTGGAGGCGCCTGCGAAGCCCGTATTCTTGCGGACTCAGCATTCAACGACAGACCGACCATGAAGAACCACCCGTTCAAAGCCTCCACCCTGGCCCTTGCCATGAGCATGGCCCTGGCGTGGAGCGGCGCGGCCGGCGCCGACACCCTCAAGAAGCCCGCGCTGCAAGCGCTGGCCCAGGCCCAGCCCGCCCCCGCCGACTTCGCCGGCTTCCTGCGCCATGCCGCCGCCAGCCAGCCCGAAGTCGCCCAGGCCGTGCAGCGCCATGCGGCAGGCGCGGCCCTTGAGGGCGACGACCTCACCCACATCGCCCGCCTGCTGGGCCTGTACACGCGGCTGACGCAGGAGCAGGCCGTGCTGGCCAGCATCGAGCGCATGGTCGCCCTGCCCACCGTGCGCGACCCCCAGGTGCCGCCGCACGAAAGCCCGGCCATCCTCGCCTTTGGCGAGCTGGTGCAGCAGATGGCCAGGGACTTCGGCCTGCAGTACCGCAATGTGGACAACCGCATCTTCGAGGTCACGCTGCCCGCGAACGTGGCCGGTGCCACGGACGCCGGCGCCGATGAATTCGGCATCCTCACCCATGCCGACGTGGTGCCCGTCGTTCCCGCCGAATGGGTGCTGGACGGCCAGGCCATCGACCCCTTCAAGGTCACGCGCGTGGGCGACAAGCTCTACGGGCGTGGCACCATCGACGACAAGGGATCGATTGCCACCGTGCTGTTCGCCATGAAGGCCGTCAAGGACAGCGGCCTGCCCCTGTCGCGCGGCATCCGCCTCATGATCGAGACCACCGAGGAAACCGGTGGCGATGCCATGAAGTACTACCAGGGCAAGACCACCCTGCCGGCCTACAACATCGTGCTGGACAGCAAGTACCCCGCCGTCGTCGCCGAAAAAGGCTCGGGCGCGCTCAAGGCAGTGTTCGACGACGTGAAGGCCCACCCCGCTGGCGCCTCCTTGCCGGCCATCACCGCCATGGCGGGTGCCGCCTCGGTCAACGCCATCGCCCAGACCGCGACGGCCCGCATCACCGCCAGCGACGAAGCCGCCATCGCGGCCATCGCCGCCCGCCTGGAGGCCGCCAAGGCCGATTTCACCACCAGCTACGCAGGGCAGGGCGGGCCGTTCGCCATCGACATCCAGCGCAGCGGCACCACGGCCACCGTCAAGGTCACGGGCGCATCGGCCCACGGCTCGCGCCCCGAGGAAGGCGTCAACCCCGTGCCGCGCCTGACCCTGTTCCTGCAGCAGGTGCTCATGCCCGCCCAGGGCGCGGCCCTGATCCAGGCCAATGCCTACAGCCAGGCCGTGCGCTACATCAACGGCGCCTTCGGCCTGGACTACCTCGGCAAGCAGCTGGGCGTGGCCTATGCGGACGACTTCATGGGCCCGCTGACCCTGTCGCCCAACCTCATCAAGGCCGCGGACGGCAAGCTCGAAGTCACCGCCAACGTGCGCATGCCGCGCGGCAAGACCCCCGAGCAGCTGCAGGCCGAGGTGCAGCAGCGCATCTCCCGCTGGAGCGCGGCCGCCAAGGTTCCCCTCACCCTGCAATACACCCAGGGCAACTGGATGGCGCGCGACCCCAAGGGCGCCTGGCTGGCCACCCTGCTCAACATCTTCGGCGACACCACCGGCCTGGACGCCCGGCCCGTGTCCACGGCCGGCAGCACCACCGCCAAGTTCATGCCCAACGCCATCAACTTCGGTCCCGCCATGCCCGGCAAGAAATACACGGCGCACAACGCGCTGGAATACAAGGAACTGCCGGACCTGAGGGCCGACATGCAGATGTTCACCGAGATGCTGGTGCGGATCGGGAATCTGCGGCAAATGCAGTGAGCATTGGTGACCTGTGTCTCATCGGAAGCAAAGGCGCCTCGTGAAAGCGAGGCGCTTTTTTCATGCCTGCGGCCAATGCACTAAGGTTATTGGAAGCCTGATACAAAATGGCGAGGGGGGAGGCTGCAATGCAGGACATCAAAAGCCAGGATCTCAAGACCATTCTTCATTCCAAGCGCGCCAACATCTACTACCTGGAGCATTGCCGTGTCCTGGTCAATGGCGGCCGGGTGGAATACGTGACAGATACCGGCAAGAAAAGCCTGTACTGGAATATCCCCATCGCCAATACCACCAGCATCCTGCTGGGCACGGGTACATCCATCACCCAGGCCGCCATGCGCGAGCTGGCCAAGGCGGGCGTGCTGGTCGGCTTTTGCGGAGGTGGCGGCACCCCGCTGTTCAGTGCCAACGAGGTGGACGTGGAAATGGCCTGGCTCACGCCGCAAAGCGAATACCGGCCCACCGAATATCTGCAAGCCTGGGTGAAATTCTGGTTTGACGATGCGCTGCGCCTGCATGCGGCCAAGCAGTTGCAGACCTGGCGCTTGCAGCGTTTGCTGTCCGAATGGAATACCCGCCCCTTGCGCGAAGCGGGATTCGCGATAGACATCGAGCGCCTCAAGGCCCTGGTGCAGCAATTCACGGCGCTGATGGCCCAAGCGCCCGATGTGATGACCCTGCTCACCGACGAAGCGCGACTGACCAAGGCATTGTTCAAGCTCGCCGTCGATGCCGTCGGCTATGGGGACTTCACGCGCGCCAAGCGCGGCACGGGCACCGATGCCGCCAACCGCTTTCTGGACCACGGCAATTACCTGGCCTATGGCCTGGGCGCCACGGCGGCCTGGGTGCTGGGGCTGCCGCATGGGCTGGCCGTGCTGCATGGCAAGACCCGGCGCGGCGGCCTGGTGTTCGATGCGGCCGATCTGGTCAAGGACGCGGCCATCCTGCCGCAGGCTTTTCTGTCGGCCATGCGCGGCGACGACGAGCAGCAGTTCCGCCGCCAGTGCATCGAAGCGCTCACGCGCGGCGAATCGCTGGACTTCATCATCGACACGCTCAAGCATATTGCCATCGACACGTCGCGCATGGCGCAGGAATCGCTCCCATGAACGTGCTGCTCGTGTCCCAATGCAGCAAGCGGGCCCTGGCCGAAACCCGCCGCATCCTCGACCAGTTCGCCGAACGCCGTGGCGACCGCAGCTGGCAGACGCCCATCACCCAGGCCGGCCTGGACACCCTGCGCAAGCTGCTGCGCCAGAGCGCGCGCAAGAACACGGCCGTGGCCTGCCACTGGATCCGCGGACGCGACTACAGCGAGCTGCTGTGGATCGTGGGCGACGCGCGCCAGTTCAATGCCGAAGGGGCCGTGCCCACCAACACCACCACCCGCAACGTACTGCGCGCCGAAGACGAAAGCCACTGGCACCACCTGCCGCTGATGACGGCGCTGGCCGCGCTGGCCGCCTTGGTGCACGACCTGGGCAAGGCCACCCGGGCGTTCCAGGACCGGTTGAAAAAACCGGGCCTGCGCGAGCGCAATCACTATCGCCATGAGTGGGTGTCCGTGCGGCTGTTCCAGGCTTTCGTGGGCCGTGACGATGATGCGGGCTGGCTGCACAGGCTGGCCCAAGACGCCGGCGACGCCCAGGCATTCGAGAGGCAGTGGATCCAGCCGCTGCTGCGCGACGGCATCGATGAGCCGCAGGCCAAGAACCTGCTGCCCTTTGCCGCGCTACAGAACGCTCCGCTGGCCCAGGCCGTGGCCTGGCTGGTGCTGACCCACCATCGCTTGCCCTGCATGCCCGTGCCGGTTGGGCGGCAGGAGCCCGATGACGAACTGGCGTCTGATCGCCGCCAGTGTTCACGCTTCGGCGCACGCCCCCGTTTCGTCAACAGCAACGAGATCGAGCGGTTGCTGGAGTGCATCAGTGCCGACTGGAATGAGCCGCGCGAAGCAGCCGATGCCGCCAAGGCCCGCGCCTACTGGGATTTTCCGAGCGGCCTTCCGGTGTCCACCGCGCCCTGGCGCAAGCAGGCCGCCCGCTATGCGCACAAGTTGCAGGAGCTGATGGCCCGGTCCATGGATGCACAGGCCCTGGCCGACCCTTTCACCCTGCATGTGTCGCGCCTGTGCCTGATGCTGGCCGACCACCATTACTCCCGCATCGAGGACGACGCCCGGCGCAAGCCCTACCGCAACCCCGGCTATCCGCTGTACGCCAACACCCGCAAAGACCAGGGCGCGGGGCCGGCCTTCAACCAGACACTGGACGAACACCTGCTGGGCGTGCAGGCCCATGCCACGCTGGTGGCCCGCTCGCTGCCCACACTGGCGCGCAGCCTGCCGGCGCTGCAAAACCACCGGGGACTCAAAAAGCGCAGCGCCAACCCGCGCTTCCAGTGGCAGGACAAGGCCGCCGACCTGGCGGCCGGCGTGCGCCAGCGCAGCGCCGGCCAGGGCGTCTTCATCGTCAACATGGCATCCACGGGCTGCGGCAAGACGCTGGGCAACGCCCGCATCATGAACGCGCTGGCCGATCCGGGCGTGGGGCTGCGCTGCGCCTTCGCCATCGGCCTGCGCACGCTCACCCTGCAAACCGGGCGCGTGTTCCAGAACGACCTGGGCCTGGGTGACGAGCAGCTCGCCATCCAGGTCGGAGGCGCCGCCAGCCGCGCGCTGTTCGAGCACTGGGAGGCACAGGCCGAAGCCACAGGCTCGGCATCGCGCCAGGCGCTGCTCGACGAAGGCGGCCAGGTGCTCTTCGAAGGCAATGACCAGCACCCGCTGCTGCAACGCCTGACCGACGATGCCCAGGTGCGCGCGCTGATCGCCGCGCCCGTGCTGGCCTGCACCGTGGACCATCTGACGCCCGCCACGGAAAGCCTGCGCGGCGGCCGCCAGATCGCCCCCATGCTGCGGCTCATGACGAGCGACCTGGTGCTGGACGAGCCCGACGACTTCGACATGGCCGACCTGCCCGCGCTCACGCGCCTGGTGCATTGGGCGGGGCTGCTCGGATCGCGCGTGCTGCTGTCCTCGGCCACCTTGCCCCCGGCGCTGGTGCAGGGGCTGTACCTTGCCTACCGCGCCGGCCGCGAGGTCCACCAGCGGCACCGTGGCGAGCGGCCTGGCGAGCCCGTCGCCATCTGCTGCCTGTGGATGGACGAGTTCCACCAACAGGCGCTGGACTGCGCCGATGGCCCCGCGTTTCGCGCGGCCCACGGGAGCTTCGTGCAAAAGCGCGTGGCCCAGCTCGCCAAGGCCGAAGTGCGGCGCCTTGCCACCATCGTGCCCCTGCCTGCCGAATGGCGCGACGCCGACCGGGCGACACGGCGCCGCGACTTCGCCCGCATCGCGCTGGAGCACGCCTGGCAGCTGCACCAGCGCCCGCAAAACCACGGCATCGACCCCGTCAGCGGCAAGCGCGTGAGCTTCGGGCTGATCCGCATGGCCAACATCGAACCGCTGTTCGACGTGGCGCTGGCGATGTACGGCCAGGGCGCTCCCGCGCCGGGCGTGCGCGTGCACCTGTGCGTCTACCACTCGCAGTTTCCGCTGCTGGCGCGCTCCAGCATCGAGCGGCAGCTGGACACCGTGCTGGACCGGCGTTCCCCGGACGGCGCCGACCCCGTCTTCCAAAGGCCGGCCATCCGCGCGCTGATCGATGCCAGCCCCGAGCCGCATCAGCTGTTCATCGTGCTCGGCTCGCCCGTCACCGAAGTGGGCCGCGACCACGACTATGACTGGGCCGTGGTCGAACCCTCGTCCATGCGCTCGCTGATCCAGCTGGCCGGGCGCGTGCGGCGCCATCGGCCGGGCGCGGTGGTCGAGGCCAACCTGCGGGTGCTGGGCAGCAATCTGCGTGCTTACGAAAAGCCGGGCGAGGCGGCATTTTGCAAGCCGGGGTTCGAGATGGATCCGGTGCTGGACAAGGCGGATACGGCCAGGCACTTCCATTTGCGATCGCACGATCTGCAAGCGCTGCTGGCCAAGCACACGAAAGGCGAAGTGCCATGGCCCGTGGACGCCCGCGCGCGCATTGAAGTCGCCCATGAGCCGCTGCACCCCGGCAGGCACCTCGTGGACCTGGAACATGCCCGCATGCACGACGCCATGCTGCCGCGCGAAGCCGGCAGCCCGCACGCCCCGCCCGTGCTGCGCGACGCCAGCCTGCACTGGGCTCATCCTGCGCGCCTGTGGCTCACCGGCCTGCTGCCGCAGTTCCAGCGTTTTCGCTACGACCCGCTGCCTCGGGCGGAGGTGGTGTTTTTGCCGGATGAAGAGGAAGAGCGCCTGCACCTGCACCGCGTCGTGGATGGCCAGCGGCGGGGTGACACGCTGTATGTGCCTGTGCAGGACCTGCTGCACCCGGAGCCGCTGCGCTTCACTGGACAGGACTCCGTCACGCCCTGGGGGCGGGTGGATCTGATGCAGGCGCTGGCGGCCCTGGCGCAGGATACGGGGAGGCCGCTGGATGCGTGCGCAAAAAAGTACGCGATAGCCAGCCTGCCGGATAAGGCGCAGGGCTGGCGTTGGCATGGCGTGCTGGGCTTTGTGGGCCGGAACTGAGGATCAGGCAGGATGAAGCGGCATCGGATGCACCTGCCTCACGGACGCCTGCAAGTCCTCATCGAGTTCAGCCGAGCGCAGGTCATAGGCAGTCTGCAGGTTGAGCCAGGACTGTGCATCGCCGCCGAAGAAGCGGCTCAGCCGCAAGGCCGTATCGGCCGTGATGCCACGGCGTTCCAGCACGATGTCGTTGATTCGGGAGGCGGGAACATGAAGCTGTTTGGCCAGGGCGTTGGCACTCATGTCCATGGGCTTGAGATAGTCCTCGCGCAGGACTTCACCTGGGTGAATGGGTCGCATGCCGTTCTTGAGCATGTCTTTCTCCTGTGCCCCTCATTGCCGGGAGGCGCCGGTTTCAAACTTGCCTTTGCGGCCACCGCGGATTGCCATTGCTTGTCAGTGGTAGTCCACGATTTCCACGTCGGCCGCTCCTTCTGCCGTCCAGACAAAGCAGACACGCCACTGGTCATTGATGCGGATGCTGTGCTGGCCCCGTCGATTTCCCGTCAGCGCCTCCAACCGATTACCTGGCGGGCTACGAAGGAAGTCAAGCGTCGCTGCAGCGTCCAACTGGGCGAGTTTGCGTTCCGCAACGGTTTGAATGTTGGCAAAACGGCGGGTCTTGCCGCCCGTGAACAGGCGCTGGGTTTCCGGACACTTGAAGGAAGTGATCGCCATATATGTCGGCCTCGGATTTTATACCGTTTTACCGTTATTCGGTAAGGAGAAGCAATGCCACCTAACCCAAGCGCCATGCGATGGCATGACGCCATCGCAGGCTTCATCCAGGAGCGCCTTCAGGCGAAGCTGGACAAACTCGGCGAAGATGATCCCAAACGGCAGGAGCTGCGGGTTCAGCACCAGTGCGCCACCTGGCTGGAAGATGCCGCCCGGCGGGTGACGCAAATCCAGGCCGTCACCCACTCCCTCAAACCCATACACCCCGACGCGCGCGGCACAAATCTCTACGTGGAGCCGGCCAGCCTGCCCGCGTTGCAGGAACTGGGCAGCCACGCGCTGAGGACGTCCTTCGCGGGCGACGTGGTGGGCAATGCGGCGGCGCTCGACGTCTACAAGTTCCTCAAGCTCGAAGTGGACGGCACCAGCCTGCTGGCCGCGCTGCTGGCGCAGGACGAGGGCGCGCTCCAGGCCCTGCATGACGATGCAGAACAGGCCGCGGGCCTGCGCGATGCCTTCGTGGGCCTGACCCAGCCGCGCGCCGGCGGCCCCAGCTCGCACACGCGGGCCAAGCAGTTGTACTGGCTGACCGGCAGTGACGCCTGCGACGACGGTGGCTATGAACTGCTGGCGCCCTTGTTCGCCACCTCGCTGGCCCATGCCGTGCACGCCCAGGTGCAGGAAGACCGCTTTGGCGAGGCCAACAAGGCCGCCCGCCAGGCGCGGCGCGAGCGCAAGGCGCATGATGGCGTGTTCCATGACTATCCGGACCTGGCCGTCCAGAAGATGGGCGGCACCAAGCCGCAGAATATTTCGCAGCTCAACAGCGAGCGTGGCGGGGTGAACTATCTGTTGGCATCACTGCCGCCCGTCTGGCGCAGCAGCGAGATCCGGCTGCCTGTGCACGCCAATTCCGTCTTCGACAAGATGTTCATCGCACGCCCCGAGGTGCGCCGGGCGGTGCGTGAGCTGCGCGCTTTCCTGGCCACCGACCCGCCGCCCAATCTGCCAACGCGCGACAAGCGCGAGTCGCTGATCGATGCGCTGATCGACGAGATGGTGTCGCTCGCCGGCGAGGTCCTGCAAGCCCTGGCTCCCGGGTGGAGCCGCGATGCAGAGCGCTTCGGCCAACTGGTGCGGGAAGAACAACTGTGGCTGGACCCCTTGCGTGCCGAATTGCGGGATGAAGCTGACTTCGCGCGCGAATGGCTGTGGATGGATTGGCCCGGCGAGGTGGGCAAGCGCTTTGCCAACTGGCTCAACAGCCAGCTCTTTGGTCAGTTGCCCGTGGGGGACGCGGAGGCACGCGAGTGGAAGAAAGAGCTGCTGACCGATGAGGATGGTTTTGTGCAGCAGTTGCGCGAGTTGCGCAAGCGGATTGAAGACGGGGAGGACTCGCAATGAACCAGTCTCCACAAGCGCTTCTTGTCTTCCCCCATCTGCGCGTACAGAACGCCAACGCCATCTCCAGCCCGCTCACCCACGGCTTCCCGTCAATCACGGCCTTCACCGGCCTGATGTGGGCGCTGGAACGCAAACTGGCGCAGGCCGGCATCCCCTTGCGCCTGCATGCGGTGGGCGTGATCTGCCACCACCACCAGGAGCAGGTGACCCAGGGCTATGTGCGCAGCTTCAACCTCACCCGCAACCCGGTGGACAAGGACGGCAGCACGGCCGCCATCGTCGAGGAAGGCCGCATCCACCTCGATATCTCCCTGGTCTTCGCCGTCTCGGAAAAACGCGCCGCAGGCACGGCGGCCACCCTGGTGCAGAGCGCGGGCGAGCGGATGCAGCAATGGGCCGACAAGGCCGGCGAGGTGCTGTCGCAGATGCGCGTGGCGGGCGGCAGCCTGCTGCCCACCCGCGCCGCGCCGGGCCGGCGAGTGCGCCCCAGGCTGTCCGTGCTGGCCGAAGACGCCACCGAGCGCAGCCGCCAGTTCCGCGAATGGCGGCGCCAGTGGCTGCCCGGCTTCGCCCTGGTGGGGCGGGACGATCTGCTGGCAGACCGCCTGCATCGGTTGCGCGCCAAGGCCCCGCAGACCACGCTGCTCGACGCCTGGCTGCATGCCGCGCGCTTCAACCATGAGCCCGTGGCGCCCGCGCCGGGCCAGCCTGCGCCCGCCGACGGCAAGCAGCCCTGGGCCGACCCCTGGCGCGGCCCCGGCAGCGGCTGGACCGTTCCCATCCCCGTGGGCTATGCGGCGCTGTCACCCCGGCATGCGGCGGGCGAAGTGCTCAACACCCGCGATGCCACGACGCCGCTGCGCTTCGTGGAGTCGGTGTACTCCCTGGGCGAATGGATCAGCCCTCACCGCCTCACGCATCTGGAGCAATTGCTCTGGCACGCCGAAACCGACGAGGCGTGGGGCCTGTACCGCTGCCGCAATGGCTACGCGCCCGACCCGGCGCAGACCGATGGCGCCGCAGATACCGCCGACACCGAGGCGGATGACGACGATGACGCCTATCCCTACACCTGAGCGCCGCCCGCTTTGCGCCGAATTTCACAACCTTTTGCCCAAGGATTGATCACCATGTCGAACGCTCTCAAGACCGCTTCCGTCCTCGCCTTCGAACGCAAGCTCGACCCCTCCGACGCCGTCTTCCACGCAGGCCGCTGGGAAGACCAGGCCGCATCCGCGTCCTGGGCACCCGTGCGGCTACAGGAAAAGTCCGTGCGCGGCACCATCTCCAACCGCCTCAAGACCAAGGACCAGGACCCCGCCAAGCTCGACGCCGCCATCGAAAACCCCAACCTGCAAACCGTGGACGTGGCCGCCCTGCCCCCCGACGCCGACACCCTCAAGGTGCAGTTCACGCTGCGCGTGCTGGCCGGCGCGGGCATGCCCTCGGCCTGCAACAGCGCCGAGTACCAGGCCAAGCTGGCGCAGACCGTGCAAACGTACGTGGCGGCCCAAGGATTCACGGAACTAGCCAACCGCTATGCGGCCAACCTGGCCAACGGCCGCTTTCTGTGGCGCAACCGCGTGGGCGCGGAAAGCGTGCAAGTGCAGGTGGTCCATCTCCAGGACGGCAAGGCGGCCAAGGCGTGGTCCTTCGACGCCTTGGCGCAGAACCTGCGCAAGCTGGAGGGACTCGACGAACAAGTCCAATCGCTGGGCGCCGTGATCGCCGACGGACTGGCAGGCCAGCGCCATGTGCTGCTGCACATCACGGCCTTCGTGCGGCTGGGCGCTGGCCAGGAAGTCTTTCCGTCGCAGGAACTGATCCTCGACAAGAGCGGCACCAAAAAGAGCAAGACGCTCTACCAGATCGGCGAAAAAGGCCAGGAAGTCGCCGCCATCCACTCCCAGAAAATCGGCAACGCCCTGCGCACCATCGACACCTGGTACGACGGCGCGCAGGACCTGGGCCCCATCGCGGTCGAGCCCTATGGCTCCGTCACCACCCAGGGCAAGGCTTACCGCCAGCCCAAGCAAAAGCAGGACTTCTACACCCTGCTGGACGACTGGCTGCTCAGGGACAAGGCGCCGTCAGTGGAGCAGCAGCATTTCGTGATGGCCGTGCTGATCCGCGGCGGTGTGTTTGGCGATGCGAGCTGAGCGCCATGACCACGCACTACATCGACATCACGCTGCTGCCTGACCCGGAGTTCAGCCATGCCCATCTGCTGGGAGCGCTGGTCGCCAAGCTGCACCGCGCCCTGGTGCAACTGGGGGCGGATGACATTGGCATCAGCTTTCCGCGGTACAGCCTGCGCCCGCGCACGCTGGGCGACATGCTGCGCCTGCACGGCAGCGACGCAGGCCTGCAGCGCCTGATGGCCCAGCCCTGGTTGCAAGGCATGCGCGACCACGTGCAATGCACGGCACAGCAGCCCGCACCGGCAGGCGCGGCGCTGTGCCTGGTGCAGCGCCGCCAGTTCAAGACCAGCGCCGAACGCCTGCGCCGCCGCCGCATGCGGCGCAAGGGCGAAAGCGCCGAACAGGCCGCCGCCGCCATCCCCGACAGCATCGAACGCCGGCCGGACCTGCCCTACGTGCAACTGCGCAGCGCCAGCACCGGGCAGCCGTTTTGCCTGTTCATCGAACAGCAGGCAGGACAGAGTGCCACCGGGCCGGGCGGCTTCAATACCTATGGCCTGAGCCAGGGCGCGGCCATTCCCTGGTTCTGAACCCTTTTTCTGGCGGCTTGCGTGGTCGCCTTGTAAATCAACAACTTGGCGAACGCTTCAGAATTTTGGGTGTTCGCCAGGTTGGAATGGAAGTTCTTTAAAAATCAGAGGGTTGAGAGGATATTTATCTAGTTCTCTGCCGTGTAGGCAGCTCAGAAATGCTGGCAGCGCCGCCTGCCGCTGCGGCTGCCCGTTCTCTGCCGTGTAGGCAGCTCAGAAATTGCGCTCCCTCGGCGTGGCGGCAGCCTTGGAGTTCTCTGCCGTGTAGGCAGCTCAGAAATATCAATCTCGCATGTGTTCTCCTTCGCGGTGGTTCTCTGCCGTGTAGGCAGCTCAGAAATCCGGCTACGACTACGACAGCGGCCACTGGCGATTCTCTGCCGTGTAGGCAGCTCAGAAACTCCTGTTATCGTAATCCGATGGATATGGAGCGTTCTCTGCCGTGTAGGCAGCTCAGAAAGTCGAAGCCATCTTCGCCGCCGTGGTGAACTCGTTCTCTGCCGTGTAGGCAGCTCAGAAAATCATCGGTCAGCGAATACCAATTGCCCAAGGGTTCTCTGCCGTGTAGGCAGCTCAGAAAAAAGGCCTGCCCAAGACCGGCGGACGGACGAGTTCTCTGCCGTGTAGGTGAGATAGCCCCCTGATTCTCCGGCCCCGTCCTATCGCCTATCTTTGGCGATAGGCACAGGACTGTGCATATGAGTAGGCATACGGAGATGGTAGCAAGGCGTTTTTCGTCAGGACAGCCAGTAGATGGCAAGGCTGACGACTGCGAAATAGAACGCGAACCCGATCACCGATTGGCCTGCCGTGGTGATGACGCGCCGGCCATCGATCCTGTACGAAAGCGCGCCAGCGCCGCTGTGGATGCGGTGCCTGTCGGAATGAATGCCTTCGCTTTGCCAGCGGCCCCGGCTGAAAAGATGAATCAGCGCCTGTGCGGTGAACAGGGCAACGAATTCCAGCAAGGCAAAGACAAGATAGGCGAGTGCTTCCATGGCATTTCCTGAGAGGTGATATGCGTGCCTGTGCACCGGCTTCAGGCACGCGGGCCGCTGCGCTGCTGCTTCCCGTTGGGATTGCTCGATGACTTCCAATGGTACGTCGTGGCGTTTGAGTACCTTGATCTGGCGTGCAGCCTGCGGCTCTTTGCGCAGCAAGACGGGCCATGGAGAAGTGATGTCGCGCGCAGGGGCGCCGAGATTTTGCAGGCGCCGAAGCCCAGGGCACAGGCCAGGAAAGCCTGGCACACGCCCTCGCCTCACTGCCGCCAGAAAAACACCCCTGCCATCACCAGCCTCGTGAGCACGATGCCCGCGCGCAGCCATTCGGGCGGGATGCGGCGTGCCAGGCGTGCGCCGCCGTAGCCGCCCGCGGTGGCAGCCACCATCATGATCAGGGCCTGCTGCCACTGCACGACGCCGCCGGCCGCGTAGATGGCGACGGCGATGGCGGTGAGCAGGGCGGAGACCAGGTTCTTCATGCCGTTCATGGCGTGCAGGCTGGTCTGGCCCAGCAGGCCGAACAGGGCCAGCAGCAGGATGCCCAGGCCGCCGTTGAAGTAGCCGCCGTAGATGGCCACGGCCAGCATGCCGGCGCCGGCCTTGGCGGGGGAGGCGTGGGCCGCGTGCTCGCTGGCGCCCCTGGAGGCCCAGCGGCGCAGCTGGGGCGCGAAGGCGAACATGGCGGTGGCGGCCAGCAGCAGCCAGGGCACGACCTTGCGGAACAGGTGGTCGGGCGTGACCAGCAGCAGGGCCGCGCCCAGCGAGCCGCCGATGAGCGAAAGCGCGACGACGCCGCGCATGCCCAGTCCGGGCGGCGGCGCCATGTCCTGCCTGAAGCCCCAGGCGCCGGCCATGTAGCCGGGCAGCAGGGCGACGGTGCCGGTGGCGTTGGCGGCCACGGGCGGCACGCCCGTGAAGACCAGGGCGGGCAGGGTCAGGAAGCTGCCGCCTCCGGCGACGGCGTTGAGCGCGCCGGCCACGAAGGCGGCGGTCATGAGCAGGGCGATGTCCCACATGGGTGTTGTCTCCTCCTGGGGCGCCGCACGCTGTGGGTGCGGGCCTTTGTCGTGATGGGCCGATCTTAGTGCCGGGAAGAGGGGCCGGTTGTCGCGCCGGCGCGGCAAGAGGTCAGGGCAGCTTTGCGAAAAAGTGCCTGCCCCTTGTGGCTGGACGCTTATTTGGCGTACGGGTCCTGGAAGCCCAGCTCGGCCATGATGTCGGTCTCGTAGGCTTCCATTTCCTCGGCGTCCTGCTCGCCGGTCTCGTGGTCCCAGCCCTGGGCGTGCAGCGTGCCGTGCACCAGCAGGTGGGCGTAGTGCTCCTCCAGCGTCTTGTTCTGCTCGCGTGCCTCGCGCTCGACCACGGGGGCGCAGAGCACCAGGTCGGCCATGACGGTGGGCTCCTGCTGGTAGTCGAAGGTCAGCACATTGGTGGCGTAGTCCTTGTGGCGGTACTCGCGGTTGAGCTGCCGGCCTTCCTCGGCATCGACGATGCGCACGGTGATCTCGGCATCGACGGCCAGGGCATGGCGTATCCAGCGCGTGACCTTGCTGCGCGACAGCACGGCGCGGTGCGCGGGGGCTTCGGCGAAGCGGCCGAATTGCAGGGACAGTTGCAGTTGGTTCAGGGGCATGGGGTGTGGGCGCCCATGGGCGGGCGTCTCCTGCGGGATGGGGTCAGTCGGCGGCGTGGTGGCGGGCCAAGGCGCGGCGCGCCGGGGCGGCCTGGCCGCGTGCGTCATAGGCATCGACGATGCGGGCCACCAGCGGGTGGCGCACCACGTCGGCGCTGGTGAAGTGGTTGATGGCGATGCCCTTGACGCGCTTGAGGACGCGCTCGGCATCGATCAGGCCGCTCAGGGCGCCCTTGGGCAGGTCGATCTGGCTGACGTCGCCCGTGACCACGGCCTTGGCGCCGAAGCCGATGCGCGTGAGGAACATCTTCATCTGCTCGGGCGTGGTGTTCTGCGCCTCGTCGAGGATGACGAAGGCGTTGTTCAGCGTGCGCCCGCGCATGAAGGCCAGCGGCGCGATCTCCAGCACGTTGCGCTCGAAGGCCTTTTGCACCTTGTCGTAGCCCATGAGGTCGTAGAGCGCGTCGTACAGCGGGCGCAGGTAGGGATCGACCTTCTGCGTGAGGTCGCCGGGCAGGAAGCCCAGGCGCTCGCCGGCCTCGACGGCCGGGCGCGTGAGCACGATGCGCTGCACGGCGCTGCGCTCCAGCGCGTCCACGGCGCAGGCCACGGCCAGGTAGGTCTTGCCGGTGCCGGCCGGGCCTATGCCGAAGGTGATGTCGTGGCGCGCGATGTTCTCCAGGTAGGCCGCCTGGTTGGCCGTGCGCGCGCGCAGGTCGCCGCGCCGGGTGGACAGCTGGATGGCGTCCTGGGGCTCCTCGATGAGTTCGGCGTCGCCGGCCAGCATGAGCTGCAGCGAGTCCTCCAGGATGGGGTCGTCTGCCATCTCGTAGAGGGCCTGCAGCAGCTCCAGGGCGTCGTTGGCCTTGGCCTTGGGCCCGTCGATCTTGAACTGCTCGTGGCGGTGGGCGATCTTGACGCCCAGCGCGTCCTCGATGGTGCGCAGGTGCACGTCGGCCGGGCCGCACAGGTGGCCGAGCCGCAGGTTGTTGTGGGGAGTGAAGGTGTGGCGCAGGATCACGCGGATAATTCCAGAGATTCCGGGCGGCAGCCGGCGCGAGGGCGCGGTGCCAGGCCCTGTGAATGGGCCGGCGTTCGGTTGCGGACGGGCATGAAAAGCCGCCCCTGGGGCGGCAAAGGACACCAATGATAGGCAAATTGACAGGAACGCTGCTGGAAAAAAACCCGCCCGAGGTGCTGCTGGACTGCGGCGGCGTGGGCTACGAGGTGCAGGTGCCCATGAGCACCTTCTACAACCTGCCGGCCAGCGGGGCCAGGGTCAGCCTGCTGACGCACTTCGTGGTGCGCGAGGACGCGCAACTGCTGTACGGCTTCGGCTCGCACAGCGAACGCCAGGCGTTCCGCGAGCTGATCAAGATCACGGGCATCGGTCCGCGCATGGCCCTGTCGGTGCTCAGCGGCATGAGCGTGGAGGACCTGGCCCAGGCCGTGACGCTGCAGGAGGTGGGGCGCCTGGTGAAGGTGCCGGGCATCGGCAAGAAGACGGCCGAGCGCCTGCTGCTGGAGCTCAAGGGCAAGATCGGCGCCGACACGGGCGCGCAGTCGCTGTTCGTCAACAACGACCAGAACGACATCCAGCAGGCGCTGATGGCGCTGGGCTATTCCGACAAGGACGCGGCCGCCGCCCTCAAGAAGCTGCCGCCCGACGTGGGCGTGACCGAGGGCATCAAGCTGGCGCTGAAGGCGCTGGCCAAGTGAGCGGCGCATGAGCATCCATACCGACGACTTCGGCCAGGGCTTCGCCGCGGACAAGGCGGCCGAAAAGCCCCGCATGATCTCGGCCGCGCCGGTCTCGCGCGGGGAGGAGGCGCTGGAGCGCGCGCTGCGCCCCAAGCTGCTGCAGGAGTACGTGGGCCAGGCCAAGGCGCGCGAGCAGCTGGAGATCTTCATCGGCGCGGCCCGCAAGCGCAGCGAGGCGCTGGACCATGTGCTGCTGTTCGGCCCGCCGGGCCTGGGCAAGACCACGCTCTCCCACATCATCGCGGCCGAGCTGGGCGTGAACCTGCGCCAGACCAGCGGCCCCGTGCTGGAAAAGCCCAAGGACCTGGCGGCGCTGCTGACCAACCTCGAACCCAACGACGTGCTGTTCATCGACGAGATCCACCGCCTGTCGCCCGTGGTCGAGGAAATCCTCTACCCGGCGCTGGAGGATTACCAGATCGACATCATGATCGGCGAGGGGCCGGCGGCGCGCTCCATCAAGCTGGACCTGCAGCCGTTCACCCTGGTGGGCGCGACCACGCGCGCGGGCATGCTGACCAATCCGCTGCGCGACCGCTTCGGCATCGTGGCGCGGCTGGAGTTCTATACCTCGGACGAACTGGCCCATATCGTGCGGCGCAGCGCGGGCCTGCTGAACGCGCCCATCGACGACGAGGGCGCCTTCGAGATCGCGCGGCGCTCGCGCGGCACGCCGCGCATCGCCAACCGCCTGCTGCGCCGCGTGCGCGACTATGCCGATGTGCGTGGCGACGGCCGCATCACGCGCGCGCTGGCCGACCGCGCGCTGGCCATGCTCGATGTCGATCCCCAGGGCTTCGACATCATGGACCGCAAGCTGCTGGAGGCCGTGGTGCACCGCTTCGACGGCGGCCCCGTGGGCCTGGACAACATCGCGGCCAGCATCGGCGAGGAGGCGGGCACCATCGAGGATGTGATCGAGCCCTACCTGATCCAGCAGGGCTTTCTGCAGCGCACGCCGCGCGGGCGCATGGCGACCCAGGCCGCCTACCGCCACCTGGGCCTTGCGGTGCCCGGCGACGGCGCCAGCTGAGGGAGGTTCATTCCTCGGTGCCGGCGTTCCAGAAGGCCTGGAGCACGCCGGGCAGGGCCTCGATGGCGGCGATGACGCGGTCCAGCTCGTCGGAGTCCACCGAGGTGGCGTAGAGCATGGCCTCGATCTCGGTGTCCTGCGGGCCGAAGGCGTGGGTCTCCACGCCGCGCACGGGGTAGCTGGCGTTCTCCAGCAGCTCCAGCATCTGCTCTCGCACGTCGCCCTGGGCGCCACGGTGGCAGATGGCGTAGACGTAGTAGGTCGATTCCGTGGATTCGTCATCGACCGGGCGGCGGTTGATGCGGTTGACCACGGGGCGCAGCAAGGTGTTGCTGGCCAGCACGAAGAGCGTGGCCAGCCCTGCCTCGGCCACCAGGCTGGCGCCCGCGCAGGCACCCACGGCGGCCGAGCCCCACAGCGTGGCCGCCGTGTTCAGGCCGGTGATGTTGGCGCCTTCCTTCATGATGGCGCCCGCGCCCAGGAAGCCCACGCCCGAGACCACGTAGGCCACGACACGCGTGGCGCCCTCGGCCCCGCCCAGGCGCACGGCCAGGTCCACGAAGACGGCCGCGCCCACGGCCACCAGGGTATTGGTGCGCAGCCCGGCCGTGCGCTGGCGCACCTGGCGTTCCAGGCCGATGAGGGCGCCGAACACGAAGGCCGTGGTCAGGCTGACGAAGGTGTCCAGCATGGCGCCGGGGTTGAAGTTCTGCAGGGCCAGCATGTGGTTTCCGGGCTTTCCTGTACAGGGGGTTGAGGGATGCGTCACTGCCAGCCGTAGCGCCGGATGTAGACGCGCTTGAGCAGCGTGGCCAGGCAAGCGTAGCCCATCAATATGGCAATCATCCACGGGAAGTAGGCCGCCGGCAGCGCCTGCAGCTTGAAATAGCCGGCCAGCGGCCCCATCGGCAGGAAGATGCCGGCCGCCATCACGGCCGCCGTGGCCAGCAGCAGCGGCCCGGAGGGGCGGCTTTGCAGGAAGGGGATCCTGGGCGTGCGGATCATGTGCACGATCAGCGTCTGCGTGAGCAGGCCGATGACGAACCAGCCCGACTGGAACAGCGTCTGCTGCCCGGGCGTGTTGGCCGCGAAGACGAACCACATCAGCGCGAAGGTCAGGATGTCGAACAGCGAGCTGATGGGCCCGAAGAACACCATGAAGCGGCCCAGGTCGGCCGGGTTCCAGCGCAGCGGCTTGCGCACCAGCTCGTCGTCCACATGGTCGAAGGGGATGGCGATCTGCGACAGGTCGTACAGAAGGTTTTGCACCAGCAGGTGCAGCGGCAGCATGGGCAGGAAGGGGATGAAGGCCGAGGCCACCATCACCGAGAACACGTTGCCGAAGTTGGAGCTGGCCGTCATGCGGATGTACTTCAGCATGTTGCTGAAGGTGCGCCGGCCCTCGATCACGCCCTGCTCCAGCACCATCAGGCTCTTTTCCAGCAGGATGATGTCGGCCGCCTCCTTGGCGATGTCCACGGCGCTGTCCACGCTGATGCCGATGTCGGCGGCGCGCAGTGCCGGGGCGTCGTTGATGCCGTCGCCCATGAAGCCCGTGATGTGGCCGTTGGCGCGCAGCGCGTGCACGATGCGCTCCTTGTGCAGCGGGGTGAGCCGGGCGAACAGCTGGTGCCGCTCCACCGTGCGGCGCAGCGCCTCGTCGTCCATGCGCTCGATCTGCGTGCCCAGGATGATGTGCTCGGTGCCCGAGTCCGTGAGTCCCACGTCGCGGCAGACCTTGGCGGCCACCAGCTCGTTGTCGCCCGTCAGCAGCTTGACGGCCACGCCGTGCGCGGCCAGGGCGGCCAGCGCCTCGGCCGTGGTTTCCTTGGGCGGGTCCAGGAAGGCGATGTAGCCGATCAGGATCAGGTCGGACTCGTCGGCCACGCCGTAGTCGCTCTTGTGCGGCGGCACTTCCTTCATGGCCACGGCGACCACGCGCAGGCCTTCGCGGTTGAGCTCGCGCGTCACGCGGCGCACGCGCGCCAGCTGCTCCTCGTCCAGCGCGCGCGTGCCCTCGCCGTCGCGCAGCCGGGTGCAGGCGCCCAGGATCTCCTCGACCGCGCCCTTGCAGATCAGCTCGTGGTGGTGGCCGCGCTCGGCCACCACCACGGACATGCGGCGGCGCTCGAAGTCGAAGGGGATCTCGTCCACCTTGCGGTAGTCCTCGGCCACGCGCATGCGGGTGTGCAGCTCCACGTGTTCCAGCACCGCATGGTCCAGCAGGTTCTTCAGGCCGGTCTGGTAGTGGCTGTTGAGGTAGGCGAAGCGCAGCGTCTCGTCGCAGGGCTGGCCGAAGGCGTCGGTGTGGCGCTCCAGCACGATGCGGTCCTGGGTCAGGGTGCCGGTCTTGTCGGTGCACAGCACATCCATGGCGCCGAAGTTCTGGATGGCGTCCAGGCGCTTGACCACCACCTTGCGGCGCGACAGCACGACCGCGCCCTTGGCCAGCGTGGAGGTCACGATCATGGGCAGCATCTCGGGCGTCAGGCCCACGGCCACGGACAGCGCGAACAGGAAGGCCCCGGCCCAGTCGCCCTTGGTGTAGCCGTTGAGCAACAGCACCACGGGCACCATCACGGCCGCGAAACGGATCAGCAGCCAGCTGACGCTGTTGACGCCGGACTCGAAGGCCGTGGGCGCGCGTTCGCCGGCCGTGACCCGCGTGGCGATGGTGCCGAAATAGCTGCGGTTGCCCGTGGCCAGCACCACGGCCAGGGCCGTCCCCGAGACCACGTTCGTGCCCATGAACAGCAGGTTGCTGGCCTCCAGCACGCCGGCGCCGCTGGAGGCGCCCGCATCGGCGCGCTTTTCCACGGGCAGCGACTCGCCGGTCATGGCGGCCTGGCTCACGAACAGGTCCTTGGCGCTGAGCACGCGGCAGTCCGCGGGAACCATGTCGCCGGCCGACAGCACGACGAAGTCGCCGGGCACCACCTCGCGCAGCGGCACCTCGTAGCGGCGCGCCTGCCGGCCGAAGCCGCTGTGCGGCGCGTCGGCGGCATCGGCATCGGCCGGCAGCGGCGGGCCGCCATTGCGGCGCAGCACCGTGGCCGTGCTGCTGACCAGGGCCTTCAGGCGCGCGGCGGCGCGGTTGGAGCGGCCTTCCTGCACGAAGCGCAGCAGCGTGGACAGCAGCACCATGGAGCCGATCACGACGGTAGCCTTCACATCCTCGGTGGCCCAGGAGACCACGGCCAGCAGGGTCAGCAGCAGGTTGAAGGGGTTGCGGTAGCAATACCACAGGTGCAGCCAGGCGGGCAGCGGCTTTTCGTGCTCTACCTCGTTGGGGCCGAAGCGCGCAAGCGCGGCGCGGGCCTGCTCGCGGCTGAGGCCGTCTTCGCTGGAGCCGGCGCGTGCCAGCACGGCGGCGGCATCATCGCGCGAGGCGCGCAGCAGCTCGCGCGTCAAGGCTGGGGAGACCGAGCGCTGCACGCCCGCGCCCGAGGGCAGTGCGCTGCGCCGGAACAGTCCCAGGGCGTGGCGGCTGCGCAGAAAGGCCTGGAACAGGTGCTTGAGGGCTTTCATGGCGACCTCCCGCTTCAGGCATGGTGCAGCGCATTGCGCAGCCAGTTCCATTGGCGCCGGCAGGCATGCCGCAGGCGGCGCGGCAGCGGCTGGCGCGCGGCCGTGGCGGACCGCAGCCACTGGCGGCGTGCGCCGGCCGGCAGGTGGCGGTAGACCTCGGCGCGCTCCTGCGCCGCCAGCAGGGACAGGATGTCCGCCTGCTGGCGCTGCGTGAGCGCCACGAGGGCCTGGGCGAAGAGGCCGGGGCCGTGCTGCTGCAGCAGGGTGTGCAGCGCGTCGGTGCGGCGTGCCAGGAGGGCGGCCTGCAGGGAATGCTGCAGGGGACTGGCACGGCCTGCGCCGTCGGCGGGGAAGTGGCTGCGCGGTGCGCGCAGCGGATCGAGGCGTTGCATGGCGGGCTCCTTTCGTTGCGGCCGAAAGAGGCCCGGCACCTGTCAACGGACGTGCGCAAGCCTCCCGGCCGGGGCCTGGGGATCAAGGGGGTGGGCCGCAGGCGGATGCGGCACCGGTGCATCGGGGCGGGATCGACTCGGATCGGGGTCCATGGGCAGCTCCTTTCTCTCGGGCGGGACGGCAGGCGGGAGGAGGGCGCTCAGCGCGGCTGCAGGCTCAGGAAGCTGCGGATGCGGTGCGTGGGCCAGCTGGTCTGCAGGTCCAGGTGCATCGCGTTGTCCATGGCAGAAGGGGCTTGCGCCTGCATCTGTGCCTGCGGTGCGGCCAGGCCCGGGCCGGCGGCGCCGGGGCGCGGCGCGGCAGCGGCGGGCTGCAGGCGTTGCGTGGCGGGGCGGACGAACGGTGTGGTCATGGCTTTCTCCTTGGCGAACCAGGAGGACCGCCGCGAGGCAGGGCCGTCAAGCAGCACGCTGCGGCCGGCTGCGGGGGCAGCGGCGCACGCGCATTCAGTGAGACAGCAGCCCCTGGAGCGCCGGACGTCCTGCGACCGCGCGCGAGGCAGGCGCGCTCAGGACCGTGGTTGCGCCGCGGCGCAGGGCTTCAAGGGAAAACGCAGCAATGGATGGGAGCCGACCGACATGGCCGCCCCCCATCACGGGAGTCGGTCAGTCAGCCAGCAGCGAAGCCATTGCGGCGCGCTGTTTGTCACTGGTTGAACTGGCACTGTCCACGGGGGACTCCTGAAATTGCGATCCGGCGATTGTGCCGCGTGTGCTGGCTCGGGTCAACCCTGAGGGCTGTCTGCGGACCGCGAGCCAGCCCTGCACGATGAGCAGCTGCGCGGCGTAGTAGGTGGCCAGCACGCCGGCCTGCGCGCCCTCGAAAGGCTGCACGAAGCGGTTGATGGCCAGCAGCGAGTCGCTGGCCATGAAGAAGCAGGCGCCGGCGGCCACGCACCCCGCGGCGGCGCCGCCCAGGTGCCGCGCGCGGCCCAGGGCCTGGGCCGCCATGAGCGCGATGACCAGCACATAGGCGGCCACGGGCAGGCGCAGGTCCTGGGGCAGGCCGCCCTGCCAGAGAAAGGCATACATGCCTGCGCCCAGGGCCAGCGTGGCGGCCAGGGCAGGGCGGTGGGCGAACCAGGGCGCATCCTGGCGCAGCAGCGCGATGTAGGCCAGGTGGGCCAGCAGAAAGCTCGCCAGGCCGGGGATGAACAGGCCGGGCAGCATCAGGAAGACATCGCCCGCCATCGAGGCCGCCAGCGCCGCCGCCAGCCACCCGGCGCCGCGCGCGGGGCGGCCCAGGGCGGCCAAGGCCGCGCTGGCGCGCCATTGCAGGCCGACGGCGGCCAGCGCGAGCACCATGGCCAGGGGCTTGAACAGCCAGTGCCAGTGCTGCAGCCCCAGTGCGCCGGTCGCCGTGGCCAGCGCGCCGGCTTCGATGGCCAGGGCCATCCACAGGCTGATGCGCCCCTGCATGGCCGCGCCCAGCGCCCACTGGCAGGCCAGCAGCACGGCGAACCACAGCGCGTTGTGCGCCATCGGCGCCTGGTCGGCACGCCACAGGAACAGCGACACGCCACTGATCAGCGCCACGAACTGCAGCCCGGCGAACCAGCGCAGGCCGCGCGCCATGTCCGGCGCATAGAGCACGCGGTGCGCATCCAGGTCGAATTCCGGCCGGGGAAAGCGCTCGGCCACATCGGCGGGCCGCCAGCCCGGTGGCTTGAGCCAGACGCGCAGCTTGTCGCTCCAGCGCCGCGCATGCCAGCTGTCATGGACCAGCTGGCGGTAGACCACGGCATTGGCCCACAGCGGGTCCCAGCTTTGCAGCAGGCCGCGTGTGCCGTAGACGCAGGGCTCCTTGTCGTCCTCGGGCATGAACGTGCCGAACAGGCGGTCCCAGACGATGAGGATGCCGCCGTAGTTCTTGTCGAGATAGCAGCCGTTGACGGCGTGGTGCACGCGGTGGTTGCTGGGCGCGCAGAACCAGCGGTCGAACCAGCCCAGGCGCCGCACCTGCTCGGTATGGACCCAGAACTGGTAGAGCAGGTCGATCAGGCCCACGATGGCGAAGACCAGCGGCGGCACGCCGGCCAGCGCCATGGGCAGGTAAAACAGCCAGCCCAGCAAGGCGCCCGAGCTGGTCTGGCGCAGCGCGGTCGAGAGGTTGTAGTCCTGGCTCTGGTGGTGCACGGCGTGGGCCGCCCACAGCACGGCCACCTCATGGCCCATGCGGTGCAGCCAGTAGTAGCAGAAATCGTAGAACAGCAGGGCCAGCAGCCAGCCCGGGATGCTGGTCCAGAAGCCGTCGTCGCGCCACAGCGCCAGATGCTCGAAGGCCAGCGTGTACAGGCCGATGCGCAGCAGCGTGGTGAAGACGGCGCTGGTCTGGCTGAGCATGCCCAGGCTGATGGAGCTGACGGCGTCGGCCAGGCGATAGGCATTGCGGCCGCGCCACAGGCTCACGCCCCATTCGAGCGCGATCAGCAGCAGGAATACGGGCGTCGCGAAGACGATGGTCTGGCTGGGGCTGGGCATGTCTGCCGATTCTGGCCAGAGGGGCGGGCGCGCGCCTTAGGCGTCAACCCTAGGGTCATGGAATCCCAAGGGTTGAAACTGATTGCAATAAATGGATCGATGTGGCAGGAAAATTGCGTGCCATGGCAGAATCCTGCGCTTGTCCCTGGGCCAGGACCGGGGTGCCGCAGGGTTGCGGCATCTGCCGATCCTTCGAACCGCCGCTTTTCCTGTCCCCATGCCTGTCTCCCGCCGATCATTCGTGGCCGCCACGCTGTGGACCGCCGCCGGATCTCCCGCCATCGCCGCCGCCACGAGGCCCATGGTGCAGGCTCCCGCCTGGCCGGCCGCCCGGCCCATCACGCTGATCGTTCCGTTCGCCGCGGCGGGCGAGCTCGATGGCACGGCCCGGCTGATCGGCCGCAGGCTGGGGGAGCGGCTGCGCCAGTCCGTGCTGGTGGACAACGTGCCCGGCTCCGGCGGGGTGCTGGGCGTGAGCAAGGCGGTCAGGTCGGCGGCGGATGGCTACACGCTGCTGCTGGGTTCCGAGGGGCCGGTGGGTATCGCGCAGATGCTCAGCGCGGCCGTGCGCTACGACACCGAGCGCGATCTGCAGCCCGTGGGCCTGGTCAGCGCCGCGCCGCTGGTGGCGGTGGCGCGTCCCGGACTGCCGGCACGCAATCTGTCCGAGATGATCGCGCTGGCGCGCGCGCGGCCCGGTGCGCTGAGCTATGCCACGCCAGGCACCGGCTCGGTCCAGCACCTGGCCATGGAGATGCTGCTCGAACGCACGCGGGTGCGCATGATCCATGTGCCCTATCGCGGTGGCGCCCAGATCCTCAGCGAGGTCATGGGCGGGCAGGTGGATGTGGGCATGCTGGCCGCAGCCAGCGCCGCGCCGCTGCTGCAGCAAAGAAAGCTGGAAGGCATGGGCGTGACGTCCGCCCAGCGTGTCGATGCGATGCCCGGCGTGATGAGCTTTGGCGAGGTGCCCGAGCTCAAGGGGCTGGAGCTCAATACCTGGAGCGGTCTGTTCGCGCCTGCCGCGACGCCGGCGGCCGTGGTCGAGCGCCTTTCGGCCGAACTGGCCGAGGTGCTGAAGATGGCCGAAGTGCGCCGCCAGTTCGAGGAGCTCGGCGCTTCGCCGGGCGAAGGCTCGCCCGCTGCTTTCGCAAGCTTTATCAAAAGGGAAAAAGCCAGCTATGCCCAGATCGTGAAAACCGCTGGCATATGCAGGAATGAATCCGCATCCGTTTATTGACCAAAGCGCGGTCTATTGAATTGCGGCATTCGATAGCGAAAAACTCTTTGGAACCCGGCGTGGTTTTTCAATCGCTTTGTACTTGATCAGTCACGCCCGGGCCTGAAGTCTGGTAATCTCCGCCTGCCAAAAATTGGGGGTGGGGAAGTGGGATTCGGAAAGCGTATATCGTCTGCCGTGTGGCAGCTATGGCTGTTTGTGGCCGCTGTGGCATTGGGCGCGCCCGCGGCCGCCCAGACGCCTGTCACCTTTGCCGGCGTGGCCTATGCGGGCGATGCCCATTCCGTGGCGCAGCGTTTTCCCTATTCCAGGCAGTACGAAAGCCAGCTCAAGGCGGCAGGCAGTTCGGCGTACCAGCGTGCATTGGCGTATATCGGCCAGCTTCCGGCACAGAATCTGCAGATATCGACCCATCCCATCGAGGACCTCAAGGGCCGCGACCAGGCCTTGGTGGTTTCGCTGGTGCTCAATTCCGAAACGGTGTCGCTGGAAACTTTCGGGGATGTGCGAAAGCTCTTCGTGCTGATTCGTGGCCAGGCCCTGTTTTTCGATTTCAAATCGATGACGGCCGTGCGCTCCTATCCGCTGAGCTTCGCTTTCATCGACAACTTCCGCCATGATCCTTCGCAGGCGGAAATCCTGGAGCGTGTCTTCAAGGTGTATGAAGGTGCGGGCGGCAAGCCCGGCATCATGGGCCGCTTCGCCCAGGTGCTGGCGACCGCCAGCGTGCCTGCGCAGACGCCGCGCTTCCTGCAGGTGACCGACATCCGCATGCCCGAGGACATGGTGCGCATGCTGCCCGCCTACCTGCGCGATCCCCTGGTGCACAAGACCTGGGCGGCCGACATCGTGGGCGAGGCCATCTCCAGCCGCGTGGGCGTGCCCATCATCCCGTTCGCCATGGGCCACGCGGTCGGCAACGTGATGCGCATGCAGGTGCTCGATGGGGAAGTCTATTCGCTGCAGCTGCCCAGCCCCGACTATGCGATCAGCGTGGATTTCAAGGGCTTCAAGAAGGTCCGGTTCAAGGAAGCCAGTGCCGGCACGAGTTTCATCTATGGAACTTTTGCCGACATGCGCATCCAGGAGCCGAATGGACCGGTATTCCTGCACAGCGCGCTCAAGAATGCGGAAGTCAAGGTGGTGCCTGTCACGCAAACCCATGTCGATGATTTTCCGGCCTTCTATGACTCGCTCAATGGCCTGTTCGTCAAGCTGGCCGAAGCCGTGGCCCAGGGCCGGGGCAATGACTGGCTGAAGTCGGCCGCTGCGGAAAAGGACATCGAGGCCCAGATTGCCAAAACCAAAGAACTGATGGACCTATGCAAGTAATCCAGAAAATCATTCTCTGCCTGTCGCTGGCGCTGTGCGCGGCCGGTGTCCATGCCCAGGTGCAGCAGGCGCGCGGCAAGGCCTCGGTCAGCTACCAGGGCTTTCGCGTGAATGCCGAGGACAAGAACAAGGCGCTGATGGCGGCTCAACTCAAGGCCGTGGAGTTCTATTACGCCGAAGCGGGCCAGTCCGAGGCCGAGAATTTCGATGCCGTGCGCGACAAGATACTGGCCGACCCGGACCGCTATATCCTGGAGCACACCATCCTCAGCGAGGAGGACAATTCGGACCGCAAGCAATACACGGTGTCCGTGCGCGTGGCCCTGAATGTCGCCAACCTGCGCAATGCGGTGAAATCCAATTCGGCGGTCGCCAAGGCCGGACCCGCCGGCCGCTCGCCACTGGCCTTCATGTTCGTGTCGCGCCAGGTGGCTTCGAGCAAGTCCTACGATGACCGCGTCTACAAGCGCGTGGACCAGTCGGCCGAAGCCAAGGTCAACGTTTCCGCCTCCGAGAAGGGGACGGAAGGCGAGTCCATCCGCGCCGGCCGCGTCAGCACCAATGCCTCGACTTCCGCCGCCATGGCCGCGTCCGCACAAAGCAGCCGCACCCTGGAAACCGGCGGCAGCACCACGCGCCGCGCCTCCGAGTCCACCTGGCGCCTGCTTCCCAGCGCCAACCTGGGCCAGGTCTTCACCTCGCACTTTGCCCGGGCGGGCTTCAAGGTGTCCGAGGCCGCCATGGTCGAGCCCTACACGGGCGGACAGTTCAAGGTGGCCAACGTCGAGAACGACTACAAGGGCGGCATGGACCTGCAGCCTTCCACCCTCGCGTCCATGGTGGCCGGCATGCGCACGGCCCAGATTCCCTACATCGCCCTGGGCACGCTCGACGTCGGCCTGGCGGACCAGGACCCCCAGACGGGCCTGGTGCGTGTGGGCGTGACCGTCAACGCCAAGATCCTGGACATCGCCCAGACCATTCCCGACACCATCGCCTCCGTGGGCCCGGTGCAGTACGCGGGCGTGGGCCCTTCGGAAGACGAGGCGCGCAACAACGCCCTGAAGCTGGCCGCCGGCAACGCGGCGCGCGACCTGACCAGCCAGATCACCAACCTGGGCGTGCGCTGAGCGCATGTCCGCGCCGGCCCCAGCAGGGGCCGGCTTCGTTTTGCGCATTTGCGCGGCACCTTTGCAGCAGGAAATCCCATGAAAAAGCTCTTCGCCACCGCGGCCATTGCGGCCGCCATCGCCAGCCCCGTCCTCGTGCACGCCCAGTTCTCCCTGCCGTCCATCCCCGGGGTGGGCAAGCTGGGGGGCTCCAGCGCCTCGTCCGGCGATGTCGCCGCGCAGGGCGATGCGCTGGTGCGCGGCTACGTGTCGGCCAGCAAGGACGTGCTCAACGCCAATGCGCGCATGGCCTCGGCCCTGGGCCTGAAGGACCAGGCCGCCAGCGCGGCCAGCACGGCCAGCAGCCTGGGCGACGGCGCCACGGTGGGCAACCTGGGCGACGGCAACAAGGTCGTCTCCGACACCAGCGGCGCAATCGCCGAGTCCATGGCCAGGAAGCCCGCGCTCGACGCGGCCGCCAAGGCGACCTTCGCCGAAGGCCTGGTCCATCTGGTCAACGGCAGCATCAAGTACGGCGCCCTGGGCAAGGACGTGTCCAACGTGGGCAAGGGCCTGCAGGCGGCCAACCCCATGCAGCTCAGCCGCCTGGGCTCGGCCGCCTGGGTGGTGTCCAAGTTCCCGGGCTCGGCTTCCGATCTGTTCAAGACCGTGCAGACGGCCATCGCCTTCGCCCGCGAAAACAACATCGAAGTGCCGGCCAATGCGGCGGACGCCACGGCGGCCCTGGGCTCGCTGAGCCTGTGAGCGGCATGCGTGCCTGCTTCATCGTGGCTGCCGTTGCAGCCCATCTGGCCCTGACGGGCTGCGGCGACAAGCCGGCCGAGGCCCCCAGGGCCGAGACGGCGCCCGCTCCCGCTCCCGCTCCCGCGTCCAGCGCAGCGGCCCCCGTGCCCGATGTCGGCCAGCTCGAAACCGTGCAGGTCCAGGCCGAGGGCCTGGGGGCCACCCCTGGCGAAGCCATGGCCCAGGCGCTGCAGATGGCGCTGCTGCAGGTCAACGGCGCCGTCATCCAGACGGCCAGCGTGCGCGCCAAGTACGGCCTGGACGTGGCCCTGGATCGGGAGTCGGCCTCGCTGCGCGCCTCCGAGTTCGTGGAGCTGGTCAGGCAGCGCTCCGGCGGCGCCATCCAGTCGCTGCAGGTGCTGGGCCTGGAGGAGCCCAAGCCCTGGGCCAAGCGCTACAAGTACACCATCTCGGCCGGCATCTCCAAGTTCAAGCCTTCGGCGGACCTGCAAAAGATCAAGGTGGTCATCGGCCCCGTGCGCTTCGAGCAGGCGGCGCTGCCCATGGGCGACCGCAGCGTGTCCGCGGGCGAGCTGTCGGCCACGCTGCGCCAGCGCATCAGCGACGCCCTGGTGCAGACGGGCCGCTTCGCCGTGCTGGACCGCGAGTTCAGCCCCGAGATCGAGCAGGAGCTGTCCATCATCGCCTCGGGCCAGGCGCCCAGCGCCGAACTGGCCAAGCTGTCGCAGGCCGCCAGTGCCGACCTGGTCTGGAGCGCGCGCGTCAGCAGCTTCGCCTACAACCGCCATGCGCGGCAGCTCAGGACCAGCGACCGCGAGCTGGTGAGCTACTCGGGCGGCTGGGCGCTGTCGCAAAAGCTCGTGAACGTGGCCACGCGCCAGGTCATGGCATCCGACTCCCTGCGTGGCAGCGCCCCTTCCACGGCGGCGACCACGCTGGGTGCGGGCGTCGATGGCGCCAAGGTCATGGCGGACATGAGCGACGCGCTGGTCACCGGCGTGGTGGCCTCCATCCTGCAGCGCACCTTTCCGCTGACGGTGATTGCGCGCGATGGCACGAACGTGGTGCTGAGCCAGGGAGGCCAGGCCGTGCGGCAGGGCAGCCGCTACCAGGTCGTGGCCATGGGCAAGGAGATGAAGGACCCGCAGACCGGCCAGAGCCTGGGCCGCATGGAGTCGCCCTGCTGCGAGCTGGTCGTCGACCGCGTGACGCCCAACCTGTCCTACGGCCACCTGGAAGGCGTGCGCGAGGGGC
Source organism: Comamonas sp. (assembly GCA_041984925.1). Taxonomy (GTDB): domain Bacteria; phylum Pseudomonadota; class Gammaproteobacteria; order Burkholderiales; family Burkholderiaceae_C; genus Comamonas. The sequence goes on along the minus strand of JBHIXF010000024.1, from coordinate 14,584 downwards.
TGAACCTCGATGAGCTGCCCGAGGCCGGGCTGCAGTTGCGCGGCGCGCTCAAGGCCTCCGGCGCGGTGGCCGCGGCCACGGCGGACACCCCTGCCGCATCCGGCCGGCCGCAGCCTGCGCCACGGCGCGCCCCCGCCTCCGCCCCCGAGCGGGATGCGGCCGACGCGCCCGTGGGCAGGAAGAACGACGACAACTGGTGACCGCGCTCGCGGCCGGCCCGGCGAAGGCCGGCCGGGCCGGAGCGTGGCGGCCTTCGCCGGGCCGCCCTCAGCTGAATATTTCGTCGCGCGCACCGCCTTCGAGGTGCTGCACATCGCCCCAGCCGACCAGGCCCAGACCCTCGGGCGTCCACAGCAGGCGGTTGATGGCGGCATTGCCCAGCGCCCAGGTGCGGGGTGCCTGCAGGTCCTGGCGCGTGGCCAGGCGGTACAGCACATCCATCACGCCGCCATGGGCGACGATCACGATCTGCTCGCCCGCGTGCAGGGCGGCCAGGCGGTCCACCGTGGCCGAGATGCGCTCGCGCAGCATGTGCAGCGACTCGCCGCCGCCGGCGGGCACGAAGTCGGGGTCGCGCTTGCGCCAGCGCAGCGCATCCTCCGGATGGCTGGCCTCGATGTCGCTGAAGGTCTGGCCCTCGAAACTGCCGAAGCAGCGCTCGCGCAGGCCCCGTTCGGCCGTGAGCGCAGCCCCCGTGGAAGCGGCCACGGCCTGGGCCGTGGCAAAGGCGCGCTGCAGGTCGCTGCTGTAGATGGCGGCCACCGGCTCGCCCGCCAGGGCCTTGCCGGCCTGGGCGGCCTGCCACAGGCCCAGGTCATTGAGGGGGATGTCCAGATGGCCCTGGATGCGTGCATCCACGTTCCAGGGGGTTTCTCCGTGGCGGATGGCGATGATGCGCGTGGCTTGCATGGCTTGGCGAGGGGCGGCAGCGAAAACCACCATTGTTGCGCATGCGTCCCCCTGTCCAGGCGCAGGCCCTGTGCGCTACGGGTTCGTTATTTGGAAATGGATTTTAGGTATAAAAAATCAATCGGCCAGCTTGGAAAGTTATTTAAAGTGGCGCACACCTTTGTGCATGGTCCGCTGCCTGCGGGCCTGCGCATTCCACCATCCACAGGGAAGCAGACACATGATCGTGAAGATTCTGGGCCATTCTTTGCTGGCCGCGGGCCTGTTGGCTTCGGCCACGCTGGCGCAGGCCGAAACCGTGCGCTGGGCGCGCAGTTCGGACCCGACCTCGCTGGACCCGCATGCCTACAACCTCGGCAACAGCTTCGTGCTGCTGCACCAGATCTATGAAACCCTGGTCATCCGCTCGGCCGACGGCAAGCTGGTGCCCACGCTGGCGACTTCGTGGAAGCTGACCTCGGACCCGACGGTATGGGAATTCAAGCTGCGTCCCAACGTGAAATTCCATGACGGCACGCCGTTCACGGCGCGCGACGTGGTGTTTTCGCTGAACCGCGCCAAGGGCGAGAATGCGCAGGTCAAGTCGCTGCTGTCGTCCATGGAGGAGGCCAGGGCCGTGGACGACCTGACCGTGCATGTGAAGACCAAGGGCCCGAACCTGATCTTCCCGGACAACCTGACCAACCTCTTCATCATGAGCGAGAAGTGGGCCAAGGCCAATGGGGCCGAGACCACGCAGGACACGGCCGGCAAGGCCGAGAACGGCGCCACGCGCGCCGCCAACGGCACGGGCGCCTATGTGCTGGCCAGCCGCGAGATCGATTCGAAGACGGTGATGAAACTCAACCCCGGCTACTGGGGCAAGGGCCAGTTCCCGCTGCAGGTGACCGAGCTGGTGTTCCTGCCCATCAAGTCGCCGGCCACGCGCGTGGCGGCCCTGCTGTCGGGCGAGGTGGACTTTGCCCAGGACATTCCCGCGCAGGACGTGGCGCGCCTGAAGCAGGACAAGCGCCTGCGCATCAACGAAGGGCCCGAGAACCGCTCCATCTTCCTGGGCCTGAACGTGGGCGCCTCCGAGCTCAAGAGCAGCAACGTCAAGGGCAAGAACCCGCTGGCCGATCCCAAGGTGCGCCAGGCCATCGAGCTGGCCATCGACCGCGATGCGATCAAGCGCTCGGTGATGCGCGGCCTGTCCAATCCCACGGGCGTGCTGGCGCCGCCTTTCGTCAACGGCTACAGCAAGGCGTTCGCGGCCTATCCCAAGGCCGATCCGGCCAAGGCCAGGCAGCTGCTGGCCGAGGCCGGCTACCCCGAAGGCTTCACGATCACGCTGAACACGCCCAACGACCGCTATGTGAACGACGAGGCCATCGCCACGGCCGTGGCCGGCTTCCTGGGGCGGGTGGGCATCAAGACCGAAGTCTCGGCGCGGCCTATCGCCATGCACAGCGTCTCCATCTCCAAGGCCGATGCGGATTTCTATCTCTACGGCTGGGGCGTGCCCACCTATGACTCGGCCTACATCTTCGACTTCCTCGTGCACACGCGCGGCAAGGACGGGCGCGGCGCGCAGAACGCCACGCACTACAGCAACGCCGACCTGGACGCCAGGATCGTGTCCCTGTCCTCCGAAAGCGACAAGGCCCGGCGCGATGCCACGGTCAAGAGCATCTGGGAGGTGGTGCAAAAGGAGCGCTTCTACATTCCGCTGCATGACCAGGTGATCCACTTCGCCTCGGTGCAGAAGATCAACGTGCCCGTGCACCCGGACAACGCGCTGCACTTCAAGTTCGTCAAGTTCGAGAAGAAGTAGGCGTCCATGCTGGTCCATCTGCTGCGCAGGCTGGGCCAGTCAGTCCTGGTACTGCTGGCCGTCTCCTTCGTGTCCTTCATGGTGTTCCGCCACATCGGGGACCCCACCATCAGCCTCCTGGGAGAGGATGCCACCGTGGCCGAGCGCGAGGCGCTGACCGAGGAACTGGGCTTCAACAAGCCCGTGCCGCTGCAGTACCTCGGCTACCTGGGCAAGGTGGTGCAGGGCGATCTGGGCATTTCCTACCGGCTCAAGCGGCCGGTGTCCGACATCATCCTGGAGCGCCTGCCGGCCACGCTGGAGCTGGCGATGACGGCGGCCGTGTTCGCCCTGGTCATCGGCGTGGCGCTGGGCGTGTACACGGCCATACGGCGCGACGGCTTCGTGAGCCGCTCCATCATGGCCGTGTCCCTGGTGGGCGTGTCCCTGCCCACCTTCCTGATCGGCATCGCCCTGATCTACCTGTTCGCGGTGGAGCTGCGCTGGCTGCCGTCCTTCGGGCGCGGCGAAACGGTGAAGATCGGCGGCTGGGAGACCGGGCTGCTGACAGCCTCGGGCTGGGCCGCGCTGATCCTGCCGGCCATCACGCTGGGCTTCTACAACATGACGCTGATCATGCGGCTGGTGCGCGCCGAGATGCTGGAGGTGCTGCGCGCCGACTACATGCGCTTCGGCCGCGCGCGCGGCCTGCGCGAGCGCGACCTGTACTTCGGCCATGCGCTGCGCAATACCTGGATTCCCGTGATCACCATCGCGGGGCTGCAGCTGGGCTCGCTGATCGCCTTCGCCATCGTCACCGAGACCGTGTTCCAGTGGCCCGGCGTGGGCCTGCTGTTCATCTCCTCCATCCAGGGCGTGGACGTGCCGCTGATCGCGGCCTACCTGATGTTCATCGCGCTGCTGTACGTGGGCATCAACCTGCTCGTGGACTTTCTCTACGTAATCGTCGATCCGCGCCTGAGGAACCGATGACTGAATCCGTGAAACACGCAAACCTTCCCACGGGCTGGCGCGCCAGCGATTCGCCCGTCAAGCGCGCCTTTGCGCGCTCGCGCCTGGTGCAGGCGGCGGCGCTGGTGCTGGCGCTGATCGTGGCGGCCACGCTGCTGTCGCCCTGGCTGGCCTGGCAGAACCCCTTCGATCCGGCCAGCCTGGACCTGATGGACGCCTTCACGCCGCCGGGCCAGGCGGGCAGCAGCGGCACGCTGTATGCGCTGGGCTCGGACGACCAGGGGCGCGACGTCTGGAGCGCCATCCTCTACGGGCTGCGCATGTCGGTGCTGGTGGGCGTGTCGGCCGTGGGCCTGTCCCTGCTGATCGGCGTGCCGCTGGGCCTGGCCTGCGGCTATGCGGGCGGCTGGTTCGACACGCTGATCATGCGCATCGCCGACGTGCAGCTGACCTTCCCCGTGATCCTGGTGGCGCTGCTGGTCTTCGGCATCGCGCGCGGCCTGCTGCCCGAGGGCTACCGCGACGACATGGCGGTGTTCGTGATCGTCATCGCCATCGGCCTGTCCGACTGGGTGCAGTACGCGCGCACCGTGCGCGGCGCCGTGATGGTGGAAAAGCACAAGGACTACGTGATGGCCGCGCAGCTCATCGGCCGCAGCCGCACCGCCATCCTGGCCCGGCACATCCTGCCCAATCTTCTGGCGCCGGTGCTGGTGATCGCCACCATCAGCTTCGCCCACGCCATCGTGGCCGAGTCCACGCTGTCCTACCTGGGCGTGGGCCTGCCGCCCACCCAGCCGTCGCTGGGCACGCTGATCCGCATCGGCCAGGGCTTTCTGTTTTCGGGCGAATGGTGGATCCTGCTGTTCCCTTCGCTGGTGCTGCTGGCGCTGGCGCTGTCCGTCAACCTCGTCGGCGACTGGCTGCGCGACGCCCTCAATCCCAAGCTGCAATGAGCACCCTCCCAGAACCAGGACAGCCGCCCGTGCTCAGCGTGCGCGGGCTGTCCGTGACCTTCGACACCTACAAGGGGCCCGTGCAGGTGCTGGACGATGTGTCCTTCGACATCGCGCCCGGCGAGATCCTGGGCGTGGTCGGCGAGTCGGGCGCCGGCAAGTCCATGACGGGCGCCGCCGTGATCGGCCTGATCGAGCCGCCGGGCCGCATCTCGGCCGGCACGGTGCAGCTGCGCGGCGAGCGCATCGACACCTTGCGCGGCGAGGACCTGCGCCGCGTGCGCGGGCGCCGCATCGGCTCCATCTTCCAGGACCCGCTGACCAGCCTGAACCCGGTCTACACCATCGGGCGGCACCTGGTGGAGACCATCCGCACCCATCTGCCCGTGTCCGAGAAAGAGGCCCAGGCGCGTGCCCTGGCCCTGCTCGAAGAGGTGGAGATCCCGCAGCCGCGCGAGCGCATGGCCCAGTATCCGCACCAGTTCTCGGGCGGCATGCGCCAGCGCGTGGCCATCGCGCTGGCCTTGTGCGCCGAGCCCGAGCTCATCATCGCCGACGAGCCCACGACGGCGCTGGACGTGTCCGTGCAGGCACAGATCATTGCGCTGCTGCGCCGTGTCTGCAAGGAACGCGGCGCCGCCGCCATGCTGATCACGCACGACATGGGCGTGATCGCCGAGACCGCCGACCGCGTCATGGTCATGTACCAGGGCCGCGTGCTGGAGACCGGCCCCGTGCGCCAGGTGCTCGATGCGCCGCAGCAGCCCTACACCCAGGTGCTGATGGCCGCCATCCCCAGCGTGCACCGCCGCATGCAGCGCCTGCCCGTGCCCGAGGTCGGCGGCGGCCCGGCCGCGCCGGCCGTCCCCTGGCAGCCCAGGCCGCAGGCGCAGCCTGCCGTGGCGCTGCTGCAGGTGCACGAGCTGTCCAAGGAGTTCGACCTGTCCAGCGGCTGGCTGGCACGGCTGCTGGCACGCGAGGAAAAGAAGATCCTCAAGGCCGTGGACGGCGTCAGCTTCGCGATCCGCAAGGGCACAACCTTCGGCCTGGTGGGCGAGTCCGGCTCGGGCAAGTCCACGGTGGCGCGCATGGTGGCGGGGCTGACGCCGCCGACCAGCGGCACGGTGCTGCTGGACGGCGTGGACAAATGGAGCCCGGCCGCGCAGACCGTGGCCATGCGCCGGCGCCTGCAGATGATCTTCCAGGACCCCTATGCCAGCCTGAACCCGCGCTGGAGCGTGCAGGAGCTGATTGCCGAGCCGCTGCAGGTGCTGGGCCTGACGGCCAGCCCGGACGAGACGGCCGAGCGCGTGCAGGAGGCGCTGTCCCGCGTGCGCATGAAGCCCGACGACGCGCGCAAGGACCCGCACCAGTTCTCGGGCGGGCAGCGCCAGCGCATCGCCATCGCGCGGGCCCTGGCCAGCCGGCCCGAGTTCATCGTCTGCGACGAGCCGACCTCGGCGCTGGACGTCTCGGTCCAGGCCCAGGTGCTGAACCTGATGCGCGACCTGCAGGAAGAGTTCGGCCTGACCTATCTGCTGATCAGCCACAACCTGGCCGTGATCCGCCACATGTGCGACGACATCGGCGTCATGCAGCGCGGGCGCCTGGTCGAGGCCGGCGATGCGGCCACCGTGCTCGATGCGCCGCAACACGGCTACACGCGGGCGCTGATGGCCGCCGTGCCTGACATCGCGCACGTGCACTGAGCCTGGGCGGGTCAGGAAAAAGGCCTGCGAAAGCAGGCCTTGGTCTCCCCGGCGGCGAGGGTCATTGGGCCGGAGCCGGGGCCGGAGCCGGAGCCGGAGCGGACGCTGGCGCCGCAGTGGCGCCCGCCCGCTGCTGCACGGGCCCGATGGTGGTGCGCACCACGCGCGTGCCCTGGGGCGGGCGCGGGAAGCCGGTCAGCGCGGCATCGAACAGGATGCCGAAGATGGCCGGGTCGTCGGTCCAGACATCCTGGCGCTGCGCCGAAGTCTCGTAGACGATCTGCTGCGTGGTGGCATTGCGCATCACGATGCTCACGGCGCGGTAGTACTCCAGCGGCGGGCCGTCGAACATGAAGCTGCCGCCGAAGCCCCATCCGTGGTGGCCCCAGCCATGTCCATAGCCCAGGCCCCAGCCCCAGCGCGGACCCCAGCCGTTGTAGTAGGGCCAGGCGGCGTAGTCGCGCGCATAGCGGGCGTCGGCGCCGATCTGCACGACCAGGCTGGCCCGGGAGTCGTCGCGCTGCAGGCCCACACGCGCCAGCGCCTGCTGGGCCTGGGACTCGATGGCCGCGAAGTGCGCCTGTGCCTCGCGCTGCGAGGGCAGCACCTCCAGCCGGTAGGTCGGCGGCGCAGGAAGGGCGCCCAGGGAGGAATAGCTTTGCACCGTGCTCTGGACTTCCCTCACGCCGGCGCAGCCTGTGAGCAAGGCGGTGGCTGCGAGTGCAAGGGCGTAAATGCAGCGCATGTTCATGATGGACTCCTCGATCGACAAAAGGCCCGTTTGCGCGGGCCTTCGTTGGAGTGGGGCGTTCGTTTTTGGTTCAGCCGTCAGCCCAGTTGTACCACCTGCAGGCCGGGCAGTCCCGCCGGGACGGGCATCTCTTCGTGGTCAAAGGCCATGTCCCCATTGGGGTCGGCGATGCCGGTGGCCCTGGCGTTCTTGAAGTCGTGCAGCGCGGGGTCCATCATGTGCGTGGTCACGATGTGCCCCATGGCGCGGAACATGCTTTCCACGCGGCCGGGGAATTTCCGGTCCCACTCGCGCAGCAGCTCGCCCACGGCCACGCGCTGCAGGCCGTCCTGGCTGCCGCACAGGTTGCAGGGGATGATGGGGAAGTTCTGGTACTGGGCCCAGCGGGTGGTGTCCTTCTCCGGCACGTAGCACAGCGGGCGGATCACCACATGCCTGCCGTCGTCCGAGACCAGCTTCGGGGGCATGCCCTTCATGCGGCCGCCGTAGAACATGTTGAGCATCAGCGTCTGCACGATGTCGTCGCGGTGGTGTCCCAGCGCGACCTTGGTGCAGCCCAGCTCGTCGGCCACCTTGTACAGGATGGCGCGGCGCAGGCGCGAGCACAGGCCGCAGGTGGTCTTGCCCTCGGGCACGACGCGCTTGACCACGCTGTAGGTGTCCTGGGTCTCGATGTGGTAGTCCACGCCGATGCTCTTGAAGTACTCGGGCAGCACATGGTCCGGGAAGCCGGGCTGCTTCTGGTCCAGGTTCACGGCCACCAGCTCGAACTTCACGGGCGCGCGCTTTTGCAGCTTGCGCAGCACGTCCAGCAGGGTGTAGCTGTCCTTGCCGCCCGACATGCAGACCATGATCTTGTCGCCTTCCTCGATCATGTTGAAGTCGGTGATGGCGCGGCCCACCTCGCGGCACAGGCGCTTTTCGAGCTTGATCTGCTCGCGCTCGATCTTGAGGCGGTTGCTGCCCGCCGCTTCGGCGGGGGCTTCGGGGGCGGCCTCTTCGGCCAGCCAGGGGTTGTCGGTCACTGCGTTCATGGGGTTCACCATTGTCCTGTCTCGACGCGAATGGCCACTTCGCAGTCGTCAAAAATCTCGAGCTTGGCGATCTTCACGCGCACGCCCAGCACGCCGGGCAGCTGCATCAGGCGCTGGGCCAGCTTGCCGATCAGGCTCTCGAGCAGGTTCACATGCTCGGCCGTGCATTCATCGATGATGATCTGGCGCACCTTGCGGTAGTCCAGCACGTGCAGGATGTCGTCGTCGCGCGGCGCCAGCGGCTGCGTGCCCAGGCTCAGCTCGGCATCGACCTGGATGGGCTGCGGTGTTTTCTTCTCGTGGGCGAGGATGCCCAGGTTGGCGTCGAAGCGCAAACCGTTGAGCGTCAGGATCTGTTGTCCGTTGGCGGAGTTCATGGGGAAAGCCGGGTGGTGCGCCCTGGGGCGCTTACATCATGGAAAAGTCGCGCTCGAAGCGCTGCAGGTGCTGGCCGCCATCGACCAGCAAGGTGGTGCCCGTGATCGACTGGTTGTCCAGCGCGAAGCACACGGTGGATGCCACGTCGGCGGCGCTGGAGGAGCGGCCCAGCGGGCTCAGCGCGTGCAGGGCCTCGAAGCGCTCCTGGCTCAGCAGGTGGCTGGTCAGCGTCAGGCCCGGGGCCACGCCGACCACGCGCACGCGCGGGGCCAGCGCCAGCGCCAGCATGGTGCCGGCGGCCTCCAGCGCGGCCTTGGACAGCGTGTAGCTGAGGAAATCGGGGTTCTGGTTCCAGAGCTTCTGGTCCAGCATGTTGACCACGGTGCCGCTGGCATGCTCCTCACCGGCCGCCGCGCGTTCGTTGACATGGGCGTGCAGCGCCTGCGCCAGCAAGATGGGGGCGCCGGTATTGCTGCGCAGGTGGGCTTCCAGCGCCACGTAGCAAAAGCTCCTCGCGTCGTCATGCTCGAACAGCGAGGCATTGTTGACCACGGCATCCAGGTGCCCGAAATGCGCCACGGCGCGCGGCACCAGCGAGCGCACCGAGTCCTCGTCGAAAAAGTCGGCGTCCAGCGCCAGGCTGTTGCCCGACCGCTCGGCGCAGGCGGCGGCGGTCTCCATGGCCTGCTCCTGGGAGTCACGGTAGTGGACGGCCACCTGCCAGCCCGCGCTGGCAAGCGCGAGCGCGATGTCGCGGCCCAGGCGGCGGGCCGCTCCAGTCACCAAAACTGTGCGTGGTCGGGCGGGAGTGGACATTCGAGGACAATGCTTGTGTGACGACAGAACCCTCAATTTTAACGACCGCCCTGCAAACCCGTATTGCGCAAGAGATTGCCAGTGCGGGCGGATGGCTGCCCTTTGACCGCTTCATGGCGCTGGCCCTCTATGAGCCGGGCCTGGGCTATTACGCCAACGACAGCGCCAAATTCGGGCTCATGGCCTCATCGGGCAGCGACTTCGTGACCGCGCCCGAGATGTCGCCGGTCTTCGGCCAGCTGCTGGCCGCCCAGGTGGCCGAGGCGCTGGTGCGCACCGGCACGCGCGAAGTCTGGGAATTCGGCGCCGGCACGGGCGCGCTGGCGCTGCAGGTGCTCGACGAGCTGGCCGCGCTGGGCGTGCGGCCGGACCGCTACACCATCGTCGATCTGTCCGGCACGCTGCGGGCGCGCCAGCAGCTCAGGCTCGTCAGATACGAAGGGCTGGTGCACTGGGCCGACGCCCTGCCCGGGCAGATGCAGGGCGTGGCCATCGGCAACGAGGTGCTGGACGCCATGCCCGTGCAACTGCTGGTGCGCAAGTCCGGCGCCTGGCACGAGCGCGGCGTGGCGCTGCGGGCGGACGGCGGCTTCGGCTGGCAGGACCGTGCCACGACCCTGCGCCCGCCCGTGGAGATCGAGGGCGGGCACGACTACCTGACCGAAATCCACCCCCAGGGCGAAGCCTTCCTGCGCACGCTGGGCGAGCGCATGGCGCGTGGCGCGGCCTTCTTCATCGACTACGGCTTCGGGGAGTCCGAGTACTACCACCCCCAGCGCCACATGGGCACCCTGGTCTGCCACCGGCTGCACCAGGTGGACGACGATCCGCTGGCCGACGTGGGGCTCAAGGACATCACCGCCCACGTGAACTTCACCGGCATGGCCGTGGCCGCCCAGGAGGCGGGCTTCGAGGTGCTGGGCTATACCTCGCAGGCCCATTTCCTCATCAACTGCGGCCTGGGCCCCAAGCTGGATGCGCTGGCCCAGGGCCCGCGCGCCATGGCCGCCAAGCTGATGATGGAGCATGAGATGGGCGAGCTGTTCAAGGTCATGGCCCTGTCCAAGGGCGTGCAGCCCTGGGACGCCCTGGGCTTCGTGCGCGGCGACCGCAGCCACCGGCTGTAGGGCCCGGGCGCCCTGTGCTCAGCGCCTGACCACCGTGCCGTTGCTCACGTCGTAGACCGTCTGGTCCTTGAGGTCGATGCGGTAGATCTCGCGCGTCACGTTGCCGGCGAAGCCCAGCTCCACGATGGACAGATGGTCGAACGTGGTCGTGAAGCCGCCGGGCAGGATGCGGTTCAGGCGCGCGGCCGTCTCGCCCATGGCGCGCTCGATCTCGGGTGTGAACGTGGCCTCGCTGTAGACCAGGGTGTTGTGCGGGTTGTGGCTGCGCACTTCCTTGCCCGACTGCACCTGGTTGATGCCGCTGACACCCACGCTTTGCACCATGGCCTTGGCCGAGTCGTTCATGCGTGCATAGACCGGGCCGGTCACGCGCGGCAGCGGGCCGTCGCGCAGCGGCGCCATGGCGGCCGTGGCGCGGGTGTTGAAGTCCATCATGGCCTCGTAGGCGGGGCCCGACTTGACGATGCCCAGGTCCAGCCACCAGGGCTTGCCCGCGCCCTTGGCGGCCTCGGTGGTGTAGAAATTCTTCAGGTGCACGTTCTGCAGCACGGGCGGCAGGGCCGGCAGGGCGGCGAGCATCCTGCGCGGGGTCGCGGGATCGGCGCTGTGGATGTGCACCACGGTGACGTGGGGCAGGTTGAAGGTGTTGGCCTCGGCCACCAGCTTCAGGCGCAGCAGCTGCTCCTGCACCACGGGCGTGACCTGGCTGTCCATGATGGCCGTGGCATCGGGCGGCAGGCGGTAGACGAGGCCGTAGGTCGCCTGGTGGGCGCGGAAATCGCTGCGCTGCAGGGCGCTGTTGTCGATGGCGCCGGGCGCGGTGGCGGGCGCCGGTGCGCTGGCGCAGGCCGTCAGCAAGGCGGCGGGCAGGGCTGCGAGAAGGAATTGCCAGGATGTGCGTTGCATGGTGGGGTCGTCTTGTGGCGGCGCTGAGCCATGGTGGAAAAAGGGCGGTGTGTCCCGGAGCCTCCCGCCACGGGACTTTTGCACTGTAGGGCGCCCATATGTCCCGTCCATGACGCGCCGCCGCCGTACACTGGCCGCCATGATCCGCTGGCTCCTCGTCATCTTCCTGGCCCTGCTGCTGTTCAACGGCCTGCATGCCTGGCTGGAGCGCATCGGCCTGGGCCGCCTGCCCGGGGATCTGCGTTTCCGCATCTTCGGCCGCGTGGTCTTCCTGCCCATCGCCAGCACCGTGGTGCTGAGCCTGATCGCCGCCCTGGTCGCCAAGCTGGTCTGAGCCCCGCTTGAAGCGCGGGCGCGCCGCCCGTATATGCAGGCATTGCCCAAGACTTCCGAACCAGAGGCCGCCATGTCCGACAAGCTGCACTTCGTCTGCCCCCATTGCCATACCACCAACCGCATCGCGGCCGACCAGCTCGGCAGCGCGCCGGACTGCGGCAGCTGCCACCAGCCGCTGGTCACGGGCCGGCCGGTGGCGCTCGATGCACAGAGCTTTGCCAAGCACGTGGGGCGCAGCCAGGTGCCCGTGGTGGTCGATTTCTGGGCACCCTGGTGCGGCCCATGCCGCATGATGGCCCCGGCCTTCGAGCAGGCGGCCTGGACACTGGCCCCCGGCGTGCAACTGGCCAAGCTCGATACCGAAGCCCATCCCCAGGCCGCCGCGCCCTACAACATCCGCAGCATTCCGACCATGGTGGCATTCCGCGAGGGCCGGGAAATCGCCCGCATCTCGGGTGCTCTGCCTGCGGGCGAAATCGTGCGCTGGGTGCAATCGGTAGCCTGAGGGCCTGTTTCCGGCCGGCTGCCAGCGGCCATCGTCAAGGCTTTTTTCATGCCGAAACACTGTCAAGTGCCCGGGCCCAAGCGCTTGTCCTAGGCGCTTGACCGGTGCTCCCGCGAATGAAAACCGGCTCCGTGCGCAAGGTCCTGTCCTAGATTCCTGACCAGAATCAGACAAAAACCAGAATCGTCCCAACGACAGCCGGCCCCCCCGCTTCCTACATTGGGCAACGGCAGAAACCACAGGTCCGGGATGGCGAGGGGGGAATGCCGCTGCCATGGCCGGCCTGGCGTTTTCTGCCTGCCAGCCAGCCCACCCCTCCCGGAATGACATAAGGGGGGATGCGACATGAACAGGATCTACCGCAGCATCTGGAATGCTGCGCTCGGCGCGTGGGTTGCCGCAGCCGAGACCACCAAGGCGCGCTGCCGCGCAGCGCCAGCGGCCGTGCGGGGCATGGCCCTGGCCTCGCTGCCGGTGGCGGCGCTGGCGCAGCCATACATCCTCGGCCCGGGCGAAGAGCGGACCCTGGATGGCCCCTTCAACGCCAGCGATCCCGGCCCCGGCCCCGCCGTCCTGATCCAAGGGAAAGAACTGGTGATCAAGGGCGGCCCGATCGAAATACTCGCTCCAGACTCCATCGGCATCCAGGTGACTGGCAGCCAAGCCAAGGTGACCCTGTCCCCCAGCAGCAACGTGCAGTCCCGCATCGAAGCCGGCACGGGCATCCGCATCGACAGCGCAGGCGCACAGCTGTCGCTGCGCAAAGTGGACATCAACGCCAAGGGTTCGAGCGCCAAGGCCATCTTCCTGCGCAACCCGGGCTCGCTGACCCTGAACGGGGGAGTGATCAAGACATGGAACTACGGCATCGACATCGTCGGCATCGTCCTGAATGGCCAGGACCCCAGCCAACTGACGATCGATGGCACCCGCATCATGGCCGCCGGTCGAGGGCTGATGCTGGGCAGGAGCAACGCAAGCCTTACCTCGTCCACGCAGGTGGCCGCACATTTGAGCAACCTCGACATCCGGACGGGGATCGACCCAGAAAGTGGCCAGCCCCACAATCAGCTCTTCAGAAGAGTTGGCATCGAATTGCAAAACGGCACCGACCTCACGCTGTCGGCCGTGCGCATCGAAACATGGGGAGCTGGAGGCCAGGGAATCGTGGTGACAGGAAACTGGAATGCCATCCCCAGCAAGATCGAGGCAAAGAACATCGAGCTGATCACCCACGGGGCCGATTCGCCGGCAATCCAGTACGCCGACAGCCAGGCCAATATCACCAACGCCATCATCCGCACAAACGGCCTCTCTTCTGGGGGCATGGAGACTAGACGATCAACGGACATGGATAATGGCGGCGCCATCCCCGAGCGATCCCGCGCCACCATCACGTCCTCAACAATCGAAACGTTCGGAAATTTCGCATGGGGCATCTTGGCGGAGGACGGGCGCATCGATGCCAGCAAGGTGAATGTCACCACGCAAGGTGAGGGCGCATATGGTTTGTTTGCCTATTCCGCTGATGTGCCCATCACGGCAAGCACGACGTATGCCGCCAAAGGCGTGATCACCCTGTCCGAAGGCTCGCGCGTCGTCACATCAGGGGCAGATGCGCATGCCGCTTTGCTGCACGGGGCTGGCAGCCTGGAGATGGACAACTCGACCCTCATCGCCAAAGGCGAGGGTGCGGCGGGGTTGTTTCTCTCAGGAGACAGCAGTTCCAGCACGTCGAGCGTGAAGGCGTCGACCGTGCGCAGCGAGCAAGGCCCCGCCATTGAACTGCTGGGAGCCCAGGGCACGCTCACCGTGCGTAATTCCACTATCGAGAGCCCAGCATCTGGCGGTGCATTGCTGGCGACGTGGACGAACTTGGGGAGCCGCTTCACGCTGATAGCGCAAGACCAATCCACGCTGACCGGCGACCTGGACTTCAAGGACGGGTATGACACGGATTCTGTGAAGCTGGAATTGCTCGGTGGTACGCGGTGGACGGGCGCGGCACGCGACGACCGGCCAGGCCAGAGCGTCGCCATCGCCGAGCGCATCACCATCGACGGCACCAGCACCTGGCAGCTGAACGGCAACTCCACCGTGAACCATCTGGTCAACGACGGCACCATCGCCTTCACTGCCCCTGCCGCCGGTGGCTTCAAGACGCTGACCGTCGAAGGCGACTACGCCAGCAACAACGGCCGGCTGGTGCTCAACACCCGCCTGGGCGACGACGCGTCCCTTACCGACAAGGCCGTCTTCCAGGGCGCGGTCCGGGGCACCACGCAGGTCGCCGTCGCCAACGACGGCGGCCTGGGCGCGCTGACCACGGGCGCCGGCATCCCGCTCATCGAGGCGCCCCAGGCCGCGCCGGACGCATTCCAGCAAGCCGACCC
>JBHIXF010000023.1:0-78343 GCA_041984925.1 Comamonas sp. | reverse complement strand
GCGCTCGTTGATCAGCACGTTGGAGTCGATGGCCACGCCCAGCGCCAGCGCCATGGCGGCGATGCCGGGCAGGGTCAGCGTGGCCTGCAGCATGGACAGGATGGCCAGCAGCAGCAGCACGTTGACCGACAGGGCCACCGTGGAGATCACGCCGAACAGCATGTAGTACACGCACATGAAGGCCGCGATGGCCACCAGGCCCCAGACCACGGAATGGATGCCGCGGTTGATGTTGTCGGCGCCCAGGCTGGGGCCGATGGTGTATTCCTCGATGATCTCCATGGGCGCGGCCAGCGAGCCGGCACGCAGCAGCAGCGCCGTGTCGTTGGCCTCCACCGTGGTCATGCGGCCCGAGATCTGCACGCGCCCGCCGCCGATCTCGGTGCGGATCACGGGTGCCGTCACGACCTCGCCCTTGCCCTTTTCGAACAGGATGATGGCCATGCGCTTGCCCACGTTCTCGCGCGTGATGTCCTTGAAGATGCGCGCGCCCTTGGCGTCCAGCACCAGGTTCACCGTGGGCTCCTGGGTCTGGCTGTCGAAGCCGGGCTGGGCGTCGGTCAGGTTCTCGCCGGTGAGCACGACCTGCTTTTGCACGATCACGGCCTGGCCGTTGCGGTCCAGATACCTCTCGGAGCCGAAGGGCACGGGGCCCGAGCCCATTTCGGCGCCGCGCGCCTCGCTGGATTCGTCGACCAGGCGCACTTCCAGCGTGGCCGTGCGGCCCAGGATGTCCTTGGCCTTGGCCGTGTCCTGCACGCCGGGCAGCTGCACGACGATGCGGTCCAGGCCCTGCTGCTGGATCACGGGCTCGGCCACGCCCAGCTCGTTGATGCGGTTGTGCAGGGTGACGATGTTCTGCTTGAGCGCCTGCTCCTGCACCTTGCGCAGGGCCTCGGGCTTGATCGTGGCGCGCAGCTTGAAACCCGAGCCGTCAGGCTCGGAGGTGGCCGCCAGGTCGGGGAACTGGTCGGAGATCAGGTTGCGCGCGGCCGTCAGCGTGGCCTCGTCGCGCACGCGGATCTCGACGGTGTTGCCGTCGCGCGAGACACCGCCATGGCGGATGTTCTTGTCGCGCAGCGTGGTGCGCAAATCGCCTGCGAAGGAATCCGCCTTCTTGGTCAGGGCCGCGGCCATGTCCACCTGCAGCATGAAGTGCACGCCGCCGCGCAGGTCCAGGCCCAGGTACATGGGCTTGGCGCCGATGGCCGTGAGCCATTGGGGCGAGCGCGACACCAGGTTCAGCGCCACGATGTAGGCGGGGTCGCCGGCATCGGGAATCAGCGCCTTCTGGATCACGTCCTTGGCCTTGAGCTGCTCGTCGGGCGTGGTGAAGCGCGCGCGCACCGAACTGCCTTCCAGCGTCAGCACATCGGGCTTGACGCCTGCGGCCTGCAGGGCGCCCTCCACCCTTTGCAGCACCGCGTTGTCCACCTTGACGGTGGCCTTGGCAGAGGAGACCTGCACGGCAGGCGCCTCGCCGAAAAAATTGGGCAGGGTGTAGAGCACCCCCACCAGCAACGCAATCACGATGATCGCGTACTTCCAGACCGGATATCGGTTCATGATCGCGCTCTTGAGCAGTCGGCAACGCAAAAAGGCATGCGGCCGCAGGCGCGGCCCAGGCCCGCAAGACGGAAGGAGACGCTTACTTCAGCGTGTCCTTGGGCAGCACCTGCACGACGGCGCTGCGCTGGATCTGGATCTCGACGCCGGAAGCGATCTCGATGTGCAGGAACTGCTCGGACAGGCGCGTCACGCGGCCGATGATGCCGCCGGCCGTCGCCACCTCGTCGCCCTTGGCCAGCGCCTCGACCATGGCGCGGTGCTCCTTCTGGCGCTTCATCTGCGGACGGATCATCACGAAGTACAGCACCACGAACATCAGCGCCAGCGGGGCCATGCCCATCAGCTGGGACATGAAGTCACCGCCAGAGGCGGCAGCAGGTGCGGTCTGGGCAAAAGCGGAAGAAATAAACACGGGAAGGACTCCAGGATTGGACGGTCGGAAAAAGGGTCACCGCAGGCGGCGGCACAGGGCCTGCCCGCAGGAGAACGGAGCATTGTATGCGTCAGCCCCGGCGCCGTCGGCTGCCGGCAGAGGGCACGCACAGGTCTTTCGGCGACGATGGCTGCAACTGGCAGCGATCTGGCGCTTTTAAAGGGGTGGAGCGCGGGTTTTCGTGATTTTTTGCGCCCGGCCTGGCCAATGCAGGGGGGAAAAGACCATGTGCCGCCCGCGCTTTGCGGCGCGGGCGGCACATGGCGGCCATCTTACAGGATGGGCTTCAGGCCACGCTGGCGCCGGGGCTGGGCTGGCTGCCCTGGCCGCGCGCCAGGGCGTTCCAGCGCGCCATCAGCGCCTTCCACTTGGTGCGGGCCGCCGCCAGGTTGCGCTCCTTGACATGGCCGTAGCCGCGGATGTCCTCGGGAATGCTGGCGATCTCCACGGCCAGGGCCAGGCGCTCGGGCGTGAGTCCGGCCAGCAGGCCTTCGATGCACTGGCGGTATTCCTGGATCAGGGCGCGTTCGGTGCGCCGCTCCTCGGTGCGGCCGAAGGGGTCCAGCGCCGTGCCGCGCAGGCCCTTCATCTTCGCCAGCACCGCCATGGCCTTGTGCATCCAGGGGCCGTAGGCCTTCTTGACCAGGTGGCCATGCTCGTCCTTGGCGGCCGAGGAGGGCGGCGCCAGATGGTGGACCACGCGGTAGTCGCCCTCGAACATGCCGGCGATGCGCTGGCTGAAGGCGCCATCGGTGTGCAGGCGCGCGACCTCGTACTCATCCTTGTAGGCCATGAGCTTGAACAGATAGCGTGCCACGGCCTCCGACAGGCGCGTGCCCTGCACGCCCAGTCCGCGCTCGGCCGCGTGGACCTTGTCCACGAAGGCCTGGTACTCGGCCGCGTAGGCGGCGTTCTGGTAGCCCGTGAGGAAGTCCACGCGCTTGGCGAGCATCTCGGTCAGCGAGGGCTTCTTGACGAACTGGATCACCTGGGCGGTCTGGAACAGGGCACGCACGGCGGCCAGGTCATGGGCGCAGCGCCGGCCCCATTCGAAGGCGGCCTTGTTGTTGTCCGGCTGCACGCCGTTGAGCTCGATGGCGCGCATCAGCGCGGCGTGCGACAGCGGCACGCGGCCCTTCTGCCAGGCGTAGCCCAGGATCAGGGGATTGGTGTAGATGCTGTCGCCCAGCAGCTGCACGGCCACCTGTTCGGCGTCGAAGCTGCCCAGCAGCTCAGGGCCCACGGCCTGGGCCAGTGCCTGGGCGCAGCGTTCATCGGGCGCCTGCCAGTCGGGGTTGCCCACGAAGGCGGCCGTGGGCGAGCCATGGGTGTTGAGCGCCACGAAGGTGCGGCCCGGCTGCATCACGGCCATGGTGGTGGGCGTGGCCGTGACGATGGGGTCGCAGCCGATCACCAGGTCGGCCTTGGCCATGTCCACCTTGGTGGTGTAGATGGCCTCGGGGCGGTTGGCGATCTGGATGTGGCTCCAGGTGGAGCCGCCCTTTTGCGCCAGGCCCGCCGCATCCTGGGTGATCACGCCCTTGCCCTCCAGGTGGGCGGCCATGCCCAGCAGCGAGCCGATGGTGATCACGCCCGTGCCGCCGACGCCGGCCACCACGATGCCCCAGGCCTGCTCGGCCACGGGCAGCACGGGCTCGGGAATGCCGGGCAGCGCGGACAGGTCGCCCTTCTTTTCCTTCCTGGGCTTCTTGAGCTGGCCGCCTTCGACGGTGACGAAGCTGGGGCAGAAGCCCTTCACGCAGGAATAGTCCTTGTTGCAGGTGTTCTGGTTGATGCGGCGCTTGCGGCCGAACTCGGTCTCCACGGGCTCGACCGACAGGCAGTTGGACTGCACCGAGCAATCGCCGCAGCCCTCGCAGACCAGCTCGTTGATGACCACGGTCTTGTCGGGCGTGGCCAGCGTGCCGCGCTTGCGGCGGCGGCGCTTTTCGGTGGCGCAGGTCTGGTCGTAGATGATGGCCGTGCAGCCCTTGATTTCCCGGAACTCGCGCTGGATGCGGTCGAGTTCGTCGCGGTGGTGCACGGTCACGCCCTCGGCCAGGGGCACGCCGTCGTACTTGGCGGGCTCGTCGGTGACGATGACCAGTTTGGCCACGCCCTCGGATTGGAGGCTGTTCATGATCTGCAGCACCGAGTGGCCCTCGGGGCGCTCGCCCACGCGCTGGCCGCCCGTCATGGCGACGGCGTCGTTGTACAGCAGCTTGTAGGTGATGTTCACGCCGGCCGCGATGCTCTGGCGTATGGCCAGCAGGCCGCTGTGGAAGTAGGTGCCGTCGCCCAGGTTGGCGAAGACATGGGCGTCCTTGGTGAAGGGCGCCTGGCCCACCCAGGTCACGCCCTCGCCGCCCATCTGCGTGAAGGTGCTGGTGGAGCGGTCCATCCACACCGTCATGTAGTGGCAGCCGATGCCGGCCACGGCGCGGCTGCCCTCGGGCACGCGGGTGCTGGTGTTGTGCGGGCAGCCGCTGCAAAACCATGGCACGCGGTCGCCCGTGGGCTGGCTCTGGGCGGATCGGAGGGCGGCCTCGCGGGCGTCGAGCACGGCCAGCCGGCCATGCATGCGCTGGGCGATGTGCTCGGGCACGCCCAGCTTGGTCAGGCGCTGGGCGATGGCGCGCGCGATGATGGCCGGCGTCAGGTCGGCATTGGGGCGCAGCAGCCAGTCCTGGCTGGGGTTGGGCACGGACCACTCGCCGCCGTGCTCGTCCGAGAACTTGCCGACCACGTTGGGCCGCACGTCGGAGCGCCAGTTGTACAGCTCTTCCTTGATCTGGTATTCGATGACCTGGCGCTTTTCCTCGACGACCAGGATCTCCTGCAGGCCGCGTGCGAAGTCGCGGGTGATCGTGGCCTCCAGCGGCCAGACCACGTTGACCTTGTGCACGCGGATGCCCAGCTGGCGGCAGGTGTCCTCGTCCAGGCCCAGGTCGGCCAGGGCCTGGCGCATGTCGTTGTAGGCCTTGCCGCTGGCGATCAGGCCGAAGCGGTCGTTGGGGCCGTCTATCACGTTGTGGTTGAGGCGGTTGGCGCGCACATAGGCCAGGGCCGCGTACCACTTGTAGTTCATCAGCCGCTGCTCCTGCTCCAGCGGCGCGTCGGGCCAGCGGATGTGCAGGCCGCCGGGCGGCATCTGGAAGTCCTCGGGCAGGACGATGTGGACGCGGTCCGGCTCCACCGAGACGCTGGCCGAGGACTCGACCACCTCCTGGATGGTCTTCATGCCCGACCACAGGCCCGAGAAGCGGCTCATGGCGAAGGCGTGCAGGCCCATGTCCAGGATGTCCTGCACGTTGCTGGGGAAGAACACCGGCGTGCCGCAGGCCTTGAAGATGTGGTCGCTCTGGTGGGCCGCCGTGCTGCTCTTGCTGATGTGGTCGTCGCCCGCCAGCGCGATCACGCCGCCGTGCCTTGCCGTGCCCGCCATGTTGGCGTGCTTGAACACGTCCGAGCAGCGGTCCACGCCCGGACCCTTGCCGTACCACAGGCCGAAGACGCCGTCGAACTTGCGGGCCTCGGGATACAGGTCCAGCTGCTGCGTGCCCCAGACGGCCGTGGCGCCCAGCTCTTCGTTGACGCCGGGCTGGAAGACGATGTGGTTGGCTTCGAGGTGCTTTTTCGCGGCCCATAGCGCCTGGTCATAGCCGCCCAGGGGCGAGCCCCGGTAGCCGCTGATGAAGCCCGCGGTGTTCAGGCCGGCGGCGGCATCGCGCTGGCGCTGCAGCATGGGCAGGCGCACCAGGGCCTGCACGCCGCTCATGAAGGCACGGCCATGCTGCAGTGCGTATTTGTCGTCGAGAGTGACCGTCTCCAGGGCACGGCGCACGTCTTCGGGCAGTGGGGCATTCATGGCTTGTCTCCATCAGTGGTCGGCGCCGTGTCATGTCTTGCCCGGGACGGGAAAGAGGCATGCGCAGCACTCGTTGTCGCAACCTAATCGCCTTTTTCCAGTGTATTCGCGCTCGTCGGATAGGTCTTTGCGTTCTTTGCGCTGTTTCAAGTATTCTTGGCAAGAATCTTTCTTTGAACAGGTGCTTTGTGGAATCTTTGGATAAATTCGACATCGCCATCCTCGCGCACCTGCAGGCCGATGCGCGCCTGACCAATGCCGAGCTGGCCCAGCGCGTGGGCCTGTCGGCCGCGCCCTGCTGGCGCCGCGTGCGTGCGCTGGAGGAGGCGGGCTTCATCCGCGGCTACCACGCCGACATCGACCGCCACAAGATCGGCCTGGGCGTGCTGGCCTTCGTGCGGCTGGACGCCGTGCGCACGGCCGGCAGCCTGACGCTGGAGATGGAGGACGCCATCCGCAAGCTGCCCGAGGTCGTGACCTGCCACTACATCAGCGGCACGGGCACCTTCGAGCTGCAGGTCGTGGCGCGCGACCTGGACAGCTTCGCGCAGTTCGCGCGCAACACGCTGCTGAACCTGCCCAATGTGAAGGACATGCAGACCAGCTTTTCGCTGGGCGAGATCAAGTCCAGCCATGCACTGCCGCTGTCGCAGCTGGGGCCCATGGCGGGCAAGGGCCTGCCGGACCAGTAGCCGCAGGCCGGCGGACTGGCCTATGAAGGTCGCGCCGAAGCGACAGTGTGCTCCTGCAAAAGGAGCAAAAAACGCCTGCCGTGCAAGGCGGTGATCGTGGTTCTTAGTGCAACAACCATTTCTGGCGCCACCCCCGCGTTTGGGCCGAGAATCAGGGGCACATGGTCGCAGAACAAACAACACCAGTCCCCGCCCAGCCGCCTGCCCCTGAATCCGAGCCTTCCACCCAGCCCCCGGCCGAGCCCTCGGGCATGGGGGCGCCGGGCACCCTGATCGAGGACCCGTCCGGCATGGCGGCGGCCGACAGGGCGGCCGCCGAAGCCGAAAGCCAGAAGGCCGCGCAGGCCCAGACCGGCGTCTGGGCGCCCCTGTCCGGCCCTACCTTCCGCATGCTGTGGCTGATCTGGATGGCGGCCAATACCTGCATGTGGATGAACGATGTGGCGGCGGCCTGGCTCATGACCTCGCTGACCACCTCGCCCGTGCTGGTGGCCCTGGTGCAGTCGGCTTCGACCCTGCCCGTGTTCCTGCTGGGCCTGCCCAGCGGCGCGCTGGCCGACATCCTGGACCGGCGCCGCTACTTCATCGTCACGCAGTTCTGGGTGGCGGCCGTGGCCCTGGTGCTGTGCCTGTTCGTGCTCTCGGGCCGCATGACGGCGCACTGGCTGCTGGTGCTGACCTTCGCCAACGGCATCGGCCTGGCCATGCGCTGGCCCGTGTTCTCCGCGCTGATCCCCGAGCTCGTGCCCAGGCACCACCTGCCCTCGGCCATGGCGCTGAACGCCGTGGCCATGAATGCCTCGCGCATCATCGGCCCGCTGGTGGCCGGCGCCATCATCGCCAGCCTGGGCAGTGCCTGGGTGTTCGTGCTCAACGCCGTGCTGTCCATCATCTCGGGCGTGGTGCTGATCCGCTGGAAGCGGCGCCACATCGCCAATCCGCTGGGCCGCGAACGCCTGCCCTCGGCCATGCGCGTGGGGCTGCAGTTCGTGCGCGAATCGCCGCGCATGCATGCGGTGCTGGCGCGCACGGTGAGCTTTTTCCTGCAATGCACGGCCGTGATGGCCCTGCTGCCGCTGGTGGCACAGCGCCTGCACGGCCCGGCCGAGGACGGCGGCGGCGCCGAGACCTTCACGCTGCTGCTGGCTTCCATGGGTGCGGGCGCCATCGTGGGCGCCATGTTCCTGCCGCGCCTGCGCCAGGCGCTGTCCAAGGAAAAGCTGGTGCGCTCGGGCTCGGCCGTGCATGCGCTGGCCACGATCACCGTGGCCGTGGCGCCCAATGTCTATGTGGCCGTGCCGGCCATGATGCTGGCCGGCATGGCGCTGATCTCCACGGCCAATGTGCTGGGCGTCTCGGCCCAGATGGCCCTGCCCAACTGGGTGCGGGCGCGCGGCATGTCCATCTACCAGATGTCCATCATGGGCGGCACGGCGGCCGGTGCCGCGATCTGGGGCCAGGTGGCCAGCATGGTGGGCGTGCGCGGCAGCCTGCTGGTGGCCGCCGCCACCGGCGTGGCCTGCATGCTGCTGGTGCAGCGCCTGGTGCGCGACCGCCAGATCGAGGAGGACCTGAGCCCCTCCAAGGCCTTCCAGCGCCCCGAAGTCAACATCCCCGAGGCAGGCCGCGTGGTCGTGACCATCGAGTACCAGATCGACCCCGCCCAGGCCGAATCCTTCCGTGCGCTGATGCAGGAAAGCCGCCGCAGCCGCATGCGCCAGGGCGCGCTGGCCTGGAGCCTGCTGCACAGCATGAGCCACCCCGAGCGCTATGTGGAGCAGATCGTCGACGAGTCCTGGACCGAGCACCTGCGCCGCTTCGACCGCGTCACCGCCGCCGACGTCGCCCTGCGCGACCGCAAGCTGGCCTACCACCAGGGCAAGGAGCCGCCGCGCGTAACGCGGTACTTTGATACCCCCTGAGCGGCTGCGCCGCTTCCCGTTGCACGGCGCCCCCAAGGGGGACGGCGCCCTCGCCGCGAGGCGGCTCTTGCTCGGCGCCCCTGACGTTGGGTTGCGCCAGAGCGAGGAATGGCGCACAGGGCATGCAGCTGTCACAGCCGGCGCTCCAGCGGACATCGGAAGGGACAGAGTCAAGGCTTCCCCTGTCTGCGCCTGGTCAATTCCAAACCTTGGCGCAAAGGAAAAAACGGGCGCGGCCCAACACCAGAGACACCGAGGAAGGGCTGCCCCGCACCGAGGGTGTCGTCCCCCCCGCGAAGCGAGAGGGGGAAGCGGCGTCAGCCGCTCAGGGGGCTCAGCGCAAGTTCGGAGCCTGGCCGGCCAGGGCGCGGGGCCAGAAGGCCCACAGGCGCAGGTTCTGCTTGACGCGGCCGGCCAGGTCGCCGGCTTCCGCGCCCCAGCCCATGAAATAGTCGGCGCGCACGGCGCCGATGATGGCGCTGCCCGTGTCCTGGGCGAAGACCAGCCGGTTCAGCGCCACGGTCGGACCCGGCGTGGACAGCCAGACCGGCGTGCCATAGGGAATGCTCTGGCGGTCCACGGCGATGGAGCGGCCCGGGGTCAGGGCCACGCCCTGGGCGCCCTTGGGGCCGAACTGCAGGTCCAGCCCTTCGAGGGGCTCCTCGCGGAAGAAGACGTAGCGCGGATTGCTCCACAGCATCTCGTTGACGCGGCTCGGATTGGCGGCAACCCAGGCGCTGATGCCGGGCCAGGTCGCGTCGCGGATCAGCCCCTGGTCGAGCAGCCAGCGGCCGACACTCTTGTAGGGATGGTCGTTGGTGCCCGCGAAGGCGACGCGGATCATGCGCTGCGTGCCGTTGGGTTCGGTGATGTTGAGCCGGCCCGAGCCCTGGATGTGCAGCACCAGGGCATCGACGGGATCGCGCATCCATGCGATGGCGCGGCCGGCCAGGGCGGCCTGGGCCTCGGGCAGGGTCTCGATCTGCTGGCGCGAGAACCAGGGCTTGCGGCTGCCGAAGCCGGCGCCGGCCGGCAGCCTGTACAGTGGGACGTTGAAGCCGTCGCCGGGCAGGCGCCGGGCTTCGAACAGCGGCTCGTAGTAGGCGGTCAGCATGCCGTCCGGGCCACCGCCCAGGGCTTCGATGCGGTAGGGCTGCAGCGTGGCCATCAGCCAGGCGCGCTGCTCCTCGGGCGTGGCGATGCTGAGCTGGCGCACCTCGCGGCACAGGCCCGCAAAGACCGTGCTGGGGCGCTCGCAGTTCTTGAGCCATGCGTTCCAGGCCTCGTGCAGCGCATCGCCCTGCAACCCCGGCAGCTCGTTCCACTCGGTGGGAATCCAGCGGCTCTTGGTGGGCATATTGGTCGGCAGCGGCGGCCTGGCCGTGCTGGGAGCGACGCCGCCATGGGGCTGCAGGTCGGGCACGGGGGACGGGTCGTAGACCGGCTTGGTGGTGGTCGTGCAGGCGACCAGCGTCCCTACAATCAGCGCCATCGCGGCATGGCGCAGGAGGTGGAAATTCATGGGTTTGATTTTGCTCGAAGCACTGCTGGCCTTGGTGATTCTCGTCGCTATTGTGTGGTGGACCATGTTCTCCGGTCGCCGCAAGGGAGAGTTGCCCGCGGACACGGACCGGGATTCGGACGCCTCTCGCAGCAGGCCTCCCGGCGGTCCGTGACAGCCCCCGCAGCGCGGCCGCGAAGCGGGCGCCGTCCTACGGGTAGGCCCTGTGGGGGCTGATACGCTGCGGCACCCACCGCTCCCACAATGGGGCCACGCCGCAGGCGCGATCCTGCGACTTTGCATTCCCTTCGTCCAACAAGGAGTTTCTATGCGCAAGCACATCGTCCTGGCCGCAGCCACCGCGGCCGCACTGTTCATCTCGGGCTGCGCGAACATGAGCGACACCCAGCGCCGCACGGCCACGGGCGCCGGCGTGGGCGCGGCGGCAGGCGCCGTGCTGGGCGCCGTCACGGGCGGCAAGGCCGGCACGGGCGCCGTGATCGGCGCGGGCGTGGGCGCCTTGGGCACCTACATCTGGTCGCAGAACATGGAAAAGCAAAAGCGCGAAATGGAGCAGGCCACCCAGGGCACCGGCGTGAACGTGAGCCAGACCGCCGACAACCAGCTCAAGCTCGACATTCCCAGCGACATCTCGTTCGACACCAACCGTTCGGACATCAAGA
Organism: Comamonas sp.; assembly: GCA_041984925.1. GTDB lineage: Bacteria > Pseudomonadota > Gammaproteobacteria > Burkholderiales > Burkholderiaceae_C > Comamonas. Next base: position 67,675 of record JBHIXF010000023.1, on the reverse strand, counting down.
GCAACTTCGCGCCCATCCTGGACCGCTTCGCCGAAGGCCTGCGCAACAACCCCAATGCCGAGGTGCGCATCATCGGCCACACCGACAGCACCGGCTCCGATGCCATCAACAATCCCCTGTCGCTGGACCGTGCCAACAGCACGCGCAACTACCTGACCATGCGCGGCGTGTCGGGCGCGCGCATCGCCACCGAGGGCCGAGGCTCGCACCAGCCCGTGGCCTCCAACGACTCGGCCAGCGGCCGCGCCATGAACCGCCGCGTCGAGATCTTCGTGGGCGAGGTGCAGCGCCAGCAGCCCCAGTACCAGCAGCCGCCGCAATACCAGCAGCCTCGCTGATGGCCGCCAGGCCCGCGACGCCCCGCATCGCGGGGCGCTGGCCCGCCTGCCGCCAGTGGTGCGAAGCCCCCGGCGGCTCAGCTATGGGCGCGCAACAGGTTGGCCAGCTCCACGGCGGACTTGACCTGCATCTTGTCGAACACGCGCGCGCGGTGGACCTCGACGGTGCGCACGCTGATGTCGAGCTGGTCGGCGATGAGCTTGTTCGGTATGCCTTCGACCACGAGCCGCATGACGTCGCGCTCGCGGTCCGTGAGCTCGTCCAGGCGCGCGCGCACGGCTTCGCGGGCGCGCATCTCGGACTGGTGGCGGGCTGACAGCTCCAGCGCCTGCTCGATGCGGTCCACGAGGGCGTTGTCGGAGAAGGGCTTCTCGCAGAAGTCGAAGGCGCCGCGCTTGACCGTGTCCACGGCGGTGGGCACGTCGGCATGGCCGGTCAGGAAGATCACCGGCATGCCCGCGGTCTGGCCGCGCTCCAGCATGAGGTTGAACAGCGCCAGCCCGCTCATGCCGTCCATGCGCATGTCCAGCAGCAGGCAGCAGGGATTGCGTGGCGGGGGGCGCGATTGCAGCATGGCATCGAAGTCTTCGGCGCTGCCATAGCATTCGCTGAGCAGGCGGCGCGAGCGCAGCAGCCATGCCAGCGCTTCGCGCACGTCGGCATCGTCGTCCACGATGTAGACGGTGGCGTCGGGTACGGGTTCCATGCGCTTATTGTTCCATGGGCGCCGGCGTGTGTGCCGGCAGCGTGAACGAGAAGACCGTGCCGCGCGGATGGTGCGGGCTGTGCTGCAGATGGCCGCCGTGCTGCTCGACCACGGTGCGGCACAGGCTCAGGCCCAGGCCCATGCCCTCGTCGCGCGTCGTGAAGAACGGGGTGAACAGCTGCTCGGCCACATGTTCGGGGATGCCGCTGCCGGCGTCGATGACGGCGAACTCCACCCAGCTGCGCCGCGTGCCGGCGGCCGCGCGGCGCGCGCGCAGCACCAGCTCGCGCTCCACGATCTCGGGAAAATCCATGGCCTGCATGCCGTTGCGCGCGAGGTTGAGCAGCACCTGCTCGATCATGGTCGGGTCGCACAGCACGGGCGGCAGGCCCGGCTCGATGTCGGTGGCCACGCGCACGCCCAGCTTGCGCGCCTGCAGGCTGACCAGGGGCAGGACGGCGTCCATCAGTTCCGTGGCCTCGATGACCACGCGCGACTGGTCGCGCCGCCGCACGAAATCGCGCACGCTCTTGATCACCCGGCCCGCCCGGTCGGCCTGGAAGCTGATGCGCTCCATGGCCATGCGCAGGTCCTGCAACTGCTGGCGCAAAGCGGCCTCGCCGCCGGCCGCCGCTTGCGCATCTCCCATCATGTTCAGCGAGCCTGTGGCGTAGCTGGAGATCGCGGCCAGGGGCTGGGTCAGCTCGTGGCTCAGCAGCGATGCCATCTCGCCCACGGTGGCCAGCCGCGCCGTCGCCTGCAGCCGCTCCTGCGAGGCGCGCGAAATCTCCTCCATGCGCTTTTGCTCGCTGATGTCGATGAAGGCGCTCATCCAGCCCGTGTGCTGGCCCTGGGCATTGATCAGCGGGGCCTCGAAGATCAGCACGGGAAAGCGCGTGCCGTCCTTGCGCATGAAGATGCTTTCATGGCCCTCGCGCGCCGGCGGTGCGTTGCCTGACAGGCGGCTGTCGCGCCGCCGCGTATAGACTTCGGCGCGCTCGGGCGGCCAGTAGGGCGCGATGCTCTGCCCCAGCAGTTCCTCGGCCGTGAAGCCCACCATGTTGCAGAACGCCGGGTTCACATAGCTGATGTGGCCCTGCAGGTCGCGTGCGCGCAGGCCGGTGATCAGCGAGTCCTCCATGGCCTTGCGAAATGCCAGCGCATCGCCCAGGTCGCGTTCGGCGCGCAGGCGCCGGCGGTTGTCGCGCACCAGCACGGCGACCACGGACACCAGGGCCACGGACATCAGCGTGACCAGGGCCGTGAGCACGTTGGGAAAGACGCTGGGCGCGCGGTGCCAGCTGTCCATGCGCAGCACCAGCGTGCTGCCCGGCAGATCCAGCAGCTGCTGGGCGGTGAACATGCGCGTGCCGCGCCAGGATGCACCCAGCAGCGCCAGCCGCGTGCCGTCGGGCTCGGTGAACGAGACCTCCTGGGTGCGCGGCAGGTTCTTGCTGACCTGGGTGATCAGCAGGCTTTGCAGGCTGTAGGTGCCGATGACGAAGCCGATGATGTGGCCGCTTTGCGTCAGTGGAAGGCAGACCTCCATCATCTCGGTGCCCATGCCTTCGGACAGCAGCTGGAAGTAGCTGGGCGAATAGGCCGGCCCGTTGAGCCGCCTTGCGTGGGTACAGGTCAGCGCGGCCTCCGGGTGGCTGTTGGCGGTGCGCAGCTGGTCTTCCCATTGCACGCTGCGGTAGGGCGTTTCCGCGTGCGAGCGTATGCGCAGGCCGGCGTCGCGCCATTCGACGCGCATCAGCTCGCGGCGCACCTGCAGCAGCTCGGCCGCGCGCGCCTTCCATTCGGCGGGGTCGTTGTCGGGGGCGTTGAGCGCCTGCAGGTCCTGCAGGTTGCGGTTGAGCGCGGCGCGGATGTCGGCCACGGCACTGGCGGTATCGCGTTCGAGCTTGTCCTGGACCTGGGAGGCTTCGTAGCGGCCGGCCAGCCACACCATGGTGATGAGCATGCTGGCCACCAGGGCGACCAGCAGGCTCCACAGCGACCAGCGGCGCCAGGCCGTGCGCCAGCTGCGCCAGGGCCAGCGCCCGGGCAGCGCCATGTCGGCGGGCAGGTTCAGCGGGCTCACAGGACGCGATGCTCCAGCGCAGGCAGTTGCCGGCGCACGCTGTCCAGCCGCTGGCGCGACAGCTCTGCCAGCACCACGCCAGCCCCCTCGGCCCGCTGCGCCAGCAGCTGGCCCCAGGGATCGGCCAGCAGGCTCTGGCCCCAGGTCCGGCGGCCGTTTTCATGGCGGCCGCCCTGGGCCGGCGCGAGCACATAGGCCTGGTTCTCGATGGCGCGCGCGCGCAGCAGCACTTCCCAATGGGCCATGCCCGTGGTGTGGGTGAATGCCGCAGGCACCATCAGCAGGTCGGCGCCCTGGCGGGACAGGCTGCGGTACAGCTCGGGAAAGCGCAGGTCGTAGCAGACGCTCAGGCCCAGGCGCCAGCGCTGGCCGTCGCGCGCCGTCACGTCGCCGACCACGGGCGTGGTGCCGGCCTGGACCACGGCGCCTTCCACATAGCGCTCCCTGCCGTTGTCGTAGTGAAACAGGTGGATCTTGTCGTAGCGCGCCACGCATTCGCCCTGCGGCGAGAACAGCAGGCAGCTGTTGAGCACATGCTGGTCGTCGTCGGCCACCAGCGGCAGCGTGCCGCCCACGATCCACAGCTGCAGCTCGCGCGCGGCGCGGGCGAGGAAGTCCTGGATGGGGCCCTGGCCGAAGGCCTCCCGGCAGGCCAGCTTGTCGGTGTCGCGCAGGCCCATGCCGCAGAAGTACTCGGGCAGGGCGGCCAGCTCGGCACCCTGGCCCTGCGCCTCGCGCAGCAGGGCCAGCGCCTGTTCGAGGTTGCTGTGCACGTCGGGGGTGGACACCATTTGCAGGGCGGCGACTTTCATGGGCTTTCTCCTGGGGCGGTTGGCGGGTCGGCGGCGGAAGGCGCGGAGGCGGCCGCCGGCGTTTCGCTGCCTGGCGGGGCGGGCAGCCTGCGCCGTGGCAGCGCCGTGACCTGGGGATCATCCCAGCTGCCATCGATGCGGAATTCCTTGGTGGCCGCCGCGATCAGCGGGCCTCGCAGCAGAACCTGGGCCAGGAAGCTGCCCAGTCCCACGACGGGGTTGATGGCCGTGGCGACCAGGGAGGCCGTCATGGCATTGATCTCGGGCACCACCACCACGTGGAGATTTTGCGTCTCCTTGTCGAGGTCGGCCGATCCCTCCATCAGCACGGCGGCGTTCACGCCCTTCATCTGCATGTTGTTGGTGCGCGCCACGCCCTCGGTGATCTGCACGTCGCCGCGCATGAAGTCGAAGGCGAAGCCATTGCTGAACACGTCGCGGAAATCCAGCGTGAGCCGCCGGGGCAGCGCCTGCAGGCTCAGCACGCTGAGCAGCTTGGCCAGGCCCGGCTCGGCCTTGAGGAACTGGCCGTTTTGCACGTCCAGCCGCATGGCGCCCGACAGGCTGCGCAGGTCCGGCGTGATCGGCGAGCCCGTCCAGGCCGCCGCGCCCTGCAGCAGGCCCTTGCCATGGCCCACCACGCCGGGCATGTCGAAGCGCGTGAGCAGCTGGCCGACATCGCGCAGCTCCAGCGTGAACTGCAACTGCGTGCGTCCCGGATGCTCGGCGCGGCCCTTTTGCAGCCGCCAGTGTCCGCTGGCCGCCAGCGTGGCCTCGGGCGTGGCGATGTTGAAACGCGACAGCTGCCACTCGCGCGCCGATGGCGTGCCGGGCACGGGCCGGTTGCGCGCCTCGACCTCCAGCCGGCCCAGCGCGTGGCCTGAAAGATGCATGTCCTCCACGCTGATCTGCAGGGCCGGCAGGGCGCGCGGGCCGTCGTTGAGCAGCGCGTCCACACGCTCGCTGCGCGCCTCCGCCACGGTCAGGCGCGACAGCCTGGCAATCAGCTGCCCCGCCGGTTCGGCGGCCGTGCCTTCGCGGTACTCGACATACCCATCGAGCTCCCGTGACGACAGGTTGCCATGCCAGGCTCCGCCCTCGCGGGAAATGCCGGCCACCAGCTCATGCAGCTGGCGCCCCTTGGCCTGCAGCTGGCCCAGGTGCAGCGCGAGCTGGTCGGGCAGGTAGCCGCGCACCGCGTCATCGCCGCCGCCCGCCGCCACCCCGTCGGGGGCGGGCGGCGCGAGCGCCAGCCAGTCGTCGAGATCCAGCCGGTCCAGCTGCACCAGCGCATGCACGCCCCGGGCGGGCAGCGGCGGGGGCTCGGCCCTCTGGCCCACGGCGATGCTGCCGCGCAGCACGCGGCTGTCCCCGCCGCTGGTGTCGCGTTCATAGGTCACCGCGCCCACGTCGCCCAGCCTGACGCTGATCTGGTCGTGCAGCGGTGCATGGGGCGACGCGAAGGCGGCGGGCGCGAGCTGGTGGCTCACGCTCAGCGGCAGGCTGGCCTCGGCGGGCTTGCCCAGCGGGGCGGGCAGCGCGATGCGCATGCCCTGCAGGCTGGTCTGCACCTGGATCTCGGGCTGGCCTCGGCGTACCTTGAGCAGCAGGCTGTAGGGCGACTGGCCTTCGGCGTGGCGGGCCAGATCGGCGACCCAGCCCAGTTCGCGCGCCTCGCGCAGGCCCTGGGCGCTGGCCGTGCCCTGTATCCGCACCTTGACGGCGGACTCGGTGGCGGGCGCATTGCGCGCCAGCGCCTGCATGCCGCCGTCGGCGCGCAGCTCGCCACCCAGTGCCCGCCCCTGCACGCCCGCCAATGAAAAGCCGGTCTCGGAGAACCTGACGGCGCCGCGCAGCTGGCTCAGGTGCGGCGTTTCTGCATCGAGCCGCAGGGAGTTGCCGGCCAGCGCCACCTGGCCGTCCACCCGGCTGCGGTCCAGGTGGTCTATGGGCAGGTGCAGCTGCAGCGCCAGCTGCGCCTGCCCCGTGGCCTCGCTGGTGTCCAGCACATGCCCCGTCAATGCCGACAGCGCCGAGGTGCGGACCACGCCCAGCATGTCGGCCAGCGGCCCCTGGCCCTTGGCCGAGACGGCGACCTCGGTGTGCGAAAGATGGGCGATGGACGCCTGGATGTCGCGCATCTGCAGCTGGGGATGGCCCGCGAAATGGCCGCGCGCGTTGCGCACGGCCATCGAGGAGCGGTCGAACACCAGCTCGCCCGACAGCTGGGTCAGGGCCGGCCAGGCCGCCTCGCCCTGCGCGAGCAGGAAGGCGGGCACATATTCGTAGTGCACGTCGTGCAGCTTGGCCGCGATGTGGAATTCACCCTGGCCCGGCTTGTCGAAAGGCACATGGTCGAGCTCGCCGCGCACCTTGAAGTTCACCGTGCTGGCGCGTCCGCCCTGGATGGCCTCGCGCACATAGCGGCGCGCATCGGCCGGGATCTCCAGCGGCAGGTAGCGGTGCACGCTGGTGCCGTCGGCATCGCGCAACTGGCCTTGCAGGTCGAGCACACCGGGAAAGCGCGGCTGCCTGGCGCTGCCCTCGCCGGTATGCCACTGCGCCCGGGCCTCGCCCTGGGTGTCGGCATTGGCAAAGCGCAGGCTGGGCACCTGGACGCTGATGGCCTGCCCGCGCAGCTGCCAGCGCACCGTGGCATGCAGGCGCTGCAGGGCGATGTCCGGGTCCTCGAAGACGCCGGGAAAGGACAGCAGGGCGCTCTGGTGCGTGCCGTCCATGTCGAGCTGGGCCTGGCCGCCGCTGTGGTCCATGGAGAACTGCGCGTTCAGGCCCTTCAGGCCCGGCAGGCCCGTGAAACCCGGTCCCCGGGGCGAGGGCACGCCCTCCAGCGCCAGCCCGACCAGCCGGCCACTGCCCTTGTACTGCTGCAGCTCGGCCAGGGGGCCGCGCCAGCTCCACTGCAGATCGCGCAGCTGGCCGGTGGGCTGTATGCGGGCCAGCTGCTGCTGCACCGGCTCGGGCAGGGGAAGTCGCTGCGCCAGTTGCGCGAGGATGCCCAGATCGATGCCGTCGGCCTGCAGTTCGCCCTGTTCGCCCAGCGCTCCCTGGGTGCTGGCGCCTGCGCCGACGTAGCGTCCGCGCAGATTGCCGGCTGGCCAGCGCAGCCCGTCGCCCGTGGAGAACTCCAGCGCCTGGGCGGCGAAGCGCAGGCCGTCCTGGCGCTGCAGGCTCAGGCGGCCCCGCAGGGCCTGCAGCTGCAGCGGCTCCAGGTCATCGCGCCACTGCAGCTGCAAGGCCTGGACTGCCACATCGGCCATGGCGCCCAGGGGCTGGCCCTGGCGCAGGTCCAGCCAGGCGCGCAGCGCACCGCGCCCCTGCTGCAGGCGCAGCGCGCCGGTATCGACATAGCGGCCCAGCTCGGACAGGTCGATGTCCGCGAACATGGCGTAAGCCTTGCCGCTCCAGCGCTGCCAGTTGCCCTCGTGGGTGGACAGCAGGGGTTCGCGGAACTGGCCCATCAGCGTGAACCGCCCGCCCCAGCCCGCGGGCGGGGTGGCGTCGATGCGCATGCCGTGGCTCCAGCCCCGGTTGCGCAGCACCAGGTCCACGTCGCGCAAGGCCAGCGGCGGCGCCTGGCGCAAATCGTCCTGCCAGACCAGGCTGCCGCCGCGCAGGGCCAGCTCGGTCTGGGAGAACAGCCAGTCGGCCGCGGCGTTGTCCTTGCCGCCAGAGGTGCTGATCTCGATGCCGGCGACGAAGACCCGGCCATCGGCCGCGCGGCGCACCACCAGCTCTGGCCGGTCGATGTGGATCTGCTCCACGCCCAGGCGCATCAGCGAGCGCGGGGATACCGCCACCGTCACCTGCGGCAGGCGCAGCGCATCCGCGCCGCTGGCAGGGTCTTGCAGCACCAGGCCGGTCAGCTCGAAACGGGGGATCAGGCCGCTGCTTTGCGCCGTGATGGCGCCGATGCGCACCGGTAGGCCCAGCGTGCGTGAGGCCAGGGATTCCAGCTGAGGACGCCACTCGCCGATTCGCGGCACAATCCAGCCATGGAGCACCCCCCACACGGTGGCCATGGCCAGCCAGAAGGCAAGGACCAGTCCCAGCGACCACCGCGCAAGGCCGGCCATCCAACGGGTCAGGCGTGTAGGGTGCGGTTTCGGTTCGATCATCGGCGGCTTCAGCAGTGAAGGGAATTATGACCGGCACCCCTATGGGCATTGCAGTAACCAGGGGTTGCATCGGTCCGGTTCCGCGACAGCAGCCGCTTCTTCCGTGGTCCGTATGCAATCCTCAGAGTTCGCCATGGCTGGCAAGGCCATGACTGTTTCCCAGGCAGGCTATTCCCGCTTCCACCAGCGATTGCACCGGCGCTATGCCGACGAGCTGGCCTTGCTGCCGCCCGGCCCGCCGGACCGGGCCAGCATGGAGCTGGCGCTTGCGGCGTTGCAGCAAAAGGGTCTGGACCTGTCGTCGGGCCTGCGCGTGCTGCGCCAGCTGGTCATGGAGCGCGTCATGGTGCTGGACTGCGAGCAGCAGGCGCCGCTGGAAGTGGTGACGCGCGCGGTGACCGAACTGGCCGAGCTGGCGCTGGAGCGCGCCTGCATCCAGGTGCGCCGCGAACTCGACGCGCGCCATGGCGCGCCGCAGGGGCCCGAGGGCCGACCCGTGCAGCTGTGGATCATCGGCATGGGCAAGTTTGGCGCCCGCGAACTCAACGTCTCCAGCGACATCGACCTGATCTACGTCTACGAGCAGGATGGCGAAACCGCCGGGCAGGCCGACGGCCGTGGCGTGATCTCCAACCATGAATACTTCGGGCGCGCCGTCAAAGGCATCTATGCGCTGATCGGCGATACCACCGAGCATGGCTTCGTGTTCCGCGTGGATTTGGCGCTCAGGCCCAACGGCAACTCCGGGCCTGCGGCCGTGTCGCTGGCCTCGCTGGAGGAGTATCTGCAGACCCATGGCCGCGAGTGGGAGCGTTTTGCCTGGCTCAAGAGCCGTGTCGTCGCGCCCATGGACTGCGTGCGCTCCCCGCAGGTGCAGGCGCTGCGCGGCGTGGTGCTGCCCTTTGTGTTCCGCCGCTATCTGGACTATGCGGTCTTCGATGCGCTGCGTTCGCTGCACCGGCAGATCCGCGAGCACGCCGCCCGGCGCAGCGCCGGCCACCCGGGCCGCGCCAACGACGTCAAGCTGTCGCGCGGCGGCATCCGCGAGATCGAGTTCACCGTGCAGCTGCTGCAGGTGGTGCGCGGCGGACAGTTCCCGGAGCTGCGCTGCCGCCCGACGCTGCAAGCGCTGCAGCGCCTGGCGCGCGCGGGCCTCATGAGCCAGGAGGTGGCCGATGCGCTGACCCAGGCCTATGTCTTCCTGCGCCGCGTCGAGCACCGCATCCAGTACCTGGATGACCAGCAGACCCATGTGCTGCCCACGCGCGACGACGACCTTGACTGGATCGCCCGCACCATGGGCTATGCCGATGCCTGCGCTTTCCTGCACCAGCTCGATGCCCACCGCGAGAAAGTGGCCGAGGAGTTCGACACCCTGCTGGGCGGCTCCGCGCCCCCGCAATGCGGCTCGGGCCGCTGCCATGGCGCCGCCGCGCCCGGCCAGGGCACGCCGCGCGAAGTCGATGGGCTGATGGAGCAACTGCCCCCCGCGTTGGCCGCACACGTGGCCGACTGGCGCGGCAATGCGCGCATCGAAAGCCTGCGCGACGAGGCGCGCGCACGGCTGTTCCGCCTGGTGCAGCGCACGGCCCAATGGGTGGCCGAGCGCAGCGCCCCCGAGGATGCGGCCATCCGCTTCCTGAGCTGGCTGGAGCCGCTGCTGCGCCGCGAAAGCTATCTGGCCCTGCTGCTGGAGCGGCCCGCCGTGCACGAGCGCCTGCTGCACCTGCTGGGCGCAGCGCGCTGGCCGGCGCGCTACCTGCAGCAGCACCCGGGTGTCATCGACGAGCTGGCCAATGACGCCATGCTGGGCGAGCGCTTCTCGGCCATGGATTTCGAGCATGAACTGGCCCTGCGCCTGGCCGCGCTCCAGGCCACGGGCGAGGATGACGACGAGACCCTGCTCAACCTGCTGCGCCGCGCCCACCATGCCGAGGTCTTTCGCACACTGGCGCGCGACATCGAAGGCCGCATCACGGTCGAGCAGGTCGCCGACGATCTCAGCGCCCTGGCCGACAGCGTGCTCAGCGTGACCGCACGCTGGTGCTGGAGCCGGCTCAAGAACCGCCACCGCGAATCGCCGCAGTTCGCCATCATCGGCTACGGCAAGCTCGGCGGCAAGGAACTGGGCTACGGCAGCGACCTGGACATCGTCTTCGTCTTCGACGATGAGGACGAGCGCGCCCCCGAGGTCTATGCCGCCTTTGTGCGCAAGCTCATCAACTGGCTCGTGGTCAAGACCGGCGAAGGCGATCTTTTCGAAATAGACACCGCGCTGCGGCCCAACGGCAACTCCGGCCTGCTCGTCACCAGCTTCGCGTCCTATGCCAACTACCAGCAGCAGCGCGGCAGCAACACGGCATGGACCTGGGAGCACCAGGCCATGACGCGTGCCCGCTTCGTGCTGGGCAGCGACGACCTGCAGGCGCGCTTCGACGCCGTGCGCGAGGCCGTCATCACGGCGCCGCGCGACGCCGCGTCGCTGCGTGCCGAGATCGTCGCCATGCGCGAGCGCGTGCGCAGCGCCCATCCCGTGCGCGGCGGCATGTTCGACGTCAAGCACAGCGCGGGAGGCATGGTCGATGTGGAATTCGCCGTCCAGTTCCTTGTGTTGTCGCAATCGGGCGCCCACCCCGAACTGGTCGCCAATGTCGGCAACATCGCCCTGCTGCAGCGTGCCGAGCAGGCCGGCCTGCTGCCCGCCGGCGTCGGACGGCAGGCTGCCGGCGCCTACCGCGAACTGCGGCGCCTGCAGCATGCGGCACGGCTGGACGAACGCAATGCCTTGCTGGAGCCGGCGCAGTCCGAGGCGCTCAGCGGCGCCGTGCGCACACTCTGGCAGGCCGTCTTCAACGGTGCGGCCCTCGGCTGAGGCCTTGGGCGGTGCGCTTTGTGCGCGTCATGGAGCGTGCCGTCAGCATCCATCGGAAAAGGCTTACAGCAAAACCGAGGCCGGCGCCAAACTGTTACATTTTTCTCGGCCCCGACCCCTGGAACTTCTGTAAAAGTAACGCATCTACTGAACATCTCCTCGATGAGAGGAGCCAGGATGTTGAATTTGACGTTGCGAAGTCTCTGGGGCCACAGTTCGACTGTTCCGCCCGAAGCGCTTCTCCTCCCTCCCTCTCTTATTCGTTTCGGGATGCTTCGCAACTTTTTTATGCCAGCAAAAAGGCCACCCCTGCCGGTGGCCTTTTTTGCGCCCCCGGCCCGCCGGGGCAGCTAGCGCCACGCAAAGCCTGCAGCCCGCCGCGCGGGCGATAGGCCGAACGCTCCCAACGGATGGAGGGATGCGCGAGAATGGCGGATTGCTTGCCCCTTAGTGCACCCCGTGCTCGACTCCCCCACCACCGCTTCCGGCGGCGCCACGCCAGCCTCCGTCCCGCCAGCCGCCGGCCGCATGACCGCTGCCGAGCGCCGCGCCAGCGCCAGCTTGGCGCTGATCTTCGCACTGCGCATGCTGGGCCTGTTCCTGGTCCTGCCGGTGTTTGCGCTGGAAGCCCGCAAGTACCCCGGCGGAGACGATCCCGCCATGATCGGCCTGGCCATGGGCCTTTACGGGCTGACCCAGGCGGTGTTCCAGTTGCCGCTGGGGCTGGCGTCGGACCGGTTCGGGCGCAAGCGCGTGATCGTCGCCGGACTGCTGGTATTTGCCCTCGGCAGCCTGCTGGCCGCCACGGCCGACTCGCTGCTGGGCCTGATGTGGGGCCGCGGCCTGCAGGGCGCTGGCGCCGTTTCGGCCGCCGTCACGGCGCTGCTGGCCGATCTGACGCGCGACAGCGTGCGCACCAAGGCCATGGCCCTGGTGGGCGGCAGCATCGGCCTGATGTTCGCGCTGGCCCTGGTGCTCAGCCCCCTGCTGGCCTCCTGGGGCGGGCTGCCCGGCATCTTCGGGCTGACCTGCTCGCTGGCGCTGGCCGGCATCGCCGTCGTGCTGTGGGCCGTGCCGGCCGAGCCGGCGCGCCATGCCGACCAGCCGCGCGGCGGCATGGCCGGTCTGTGGCGCCATGGCGACCTGCTGCGCCTGAATGCGGGCGTTTTCGTGCTGCACACCGTGCAGATGGCCATGTGGGTGGCTGTGCCCGCCATGCTGGTGCAGGCGGGCCTGGAAAAGCAGTCCCACTGGCATGTCTACCTGCCGGCCGTGGTGCTGTCCTTCGCGGCCATGGGCGGCCTGTTCGCCATGGAGCGGCGTGGCCGCCTGCGCGCCGCGCTGCTGGGCGCCATCGGGCTGATCGCCATCGTGCAGGCCGGCCTGGGCCTGCTCGCAGCGGGCGGCCATCCGGCGCTATGGGCCATGGCCGTTTTGATGTTCATCTTCTTTTGCGGCTTCAATGCGCTGGAGGCCACGCAGCCCAGCCTGGTCTCGCGCATGGCGCCGGCGCCACTGCGCGGCGCAGCACTGGGGGCCTACAACACGCTGCAGTCGCTGGGCCTTTTCACGGGTGGGGCGCTGGGTGGCGCCATGGCCAAATGGGCCGGCGCGCCGGGCCTTTTCGTGCTGACGACCGTGCTGGCCGTGCTGTGGCTGGCCATCACCTGGCCGCTGCGGACCGTGGGTCGCCACGGCTGACCTGCCGCTGCCACAGCCCGGGTGCTGGCGATGCCCGGGCCGCTGCCAATGCAGGCCGGCTTGCGGCACAATGGCGCGTTTGGCCCGGGATCCTTCCTTTTACGCCCGGGCCATCCATCTGATCAAAGGTTCTCAAACATGGCATCCGTCAACAAAGTCATCATCGTCGGCAACCTCGGTCGCGACCCCGAAATGCGCACATTCCCGAGTGGTGACCAGGTGGCCAACGTGACCATTGCCACCACGGACCGCTGGCGCGACAAGAATACCGGCGAGAACAAGGAGGCCACCGAGTGGCACCGCGTGGTCTTCAATGGCCGCCTGGCCGAGATCGTGGGCCAGTACCTGCGCAAGGGCAGCCAGGTCTATGTGGAAGGCAGCCTGCGCACGCGCAAGTGGACCGACCAGGCCTCCGGACAGGAGCGCTACGCCACGGAAATCCGAGCCGACACCATGCAGATGCTGGGCAGCCGGCAAGGCGGCGGTGGCGGCCAGCAAGGTGGCGGCTATGGCGATGAAGGCTATGGCGACAATGCCGGCGGCTACGAGGCGCCGCGCCGCGCCGCGCCGGCCCCTGCGCCCCGCCAGGCTCCGGCACCCCGCCCGGCGCCGGCCCCCATGGCCCCGCCGCCCCAGCGTGCGGCCTCGGGCTTTGACGATATGGACGACGATATTCCGTTCTGAACGGAATCCGCCTGCGGCCGTGACGCAGTTGCCGCCCGGGGCTGCCCGGCGTCAGCGCCTCAGGCCATGTCCTCGCAACGGCCCTGCACCACTTTGCTGGCCACGTCCGAGCCAAAGCCGCGAGCGGCCAGGAAACGCATCTGCCTGAGCCGCTCCTGCGGCGTGGCCGGCGCAGTGCCGAAGCGCTGGCGCCAGACGGCCAGGGCGCGCTGCAGCTCGGTGGCGCGCAATGCCGCCGTGGCTTCGCGCACCAGTGCGTCGTCCAGTCCCTTGCTGCGCAGCTCCTGTGCCAGGCGCGCCGTGCCGAAGCGCGCGGCCTTGCTGTGCAGCACGGATTCGGCAACACGCTCGGCGCTGATGAAGCCGCGCTGCTCCAGCGCATCGAGCACGGCGCCCAGGTCCTCGCCCTCCTGCACATGGACGGCGAGCTTGCGTTCGAGCTCCAACCGTGAATGCTCGCGCTGCGCCAGCAGCTTCAGCGCGCGGCCCTTGAGCGACAGCTTGGCGAATCCCATGCCGTATGGTCTCCTCATTCATGCTGAATAAAAAAGGCGCAGGCTTGCACCTGCGCCAAGATGGCTAACCAGTCTGCGCAGGCGCCGTGGCGCCCGCGTCGGGGGCAGGGCGCGGGCCTCAGGCCTCGATCACGCCGTCCTTGTCGGCCCTGGCCTTGCCGGCCTTGGGTGCCTTGGCCGCGGCTTCGCCGCCGGCCGTGGGCAGCAGGGCGATGCCCAGGCTGTCACGCACCTTGTTCTCGATCTCCACGGCCAGGTCGCGGTTCTCGCGCAGGAATTCGCGGGCATTGTCGCGGCCCTGGCCGATCTTCTCGCCGTTGTAGGCATACCAGGCGCCCGACTTGTCGAGGATCTTGGCGTTGACGCCCATGTCCAGGATTTCGCCTTCGCGCGAGATGCCTTCGCCGAACAGGATGTCGAACTCGGCGGTCTTGAACGGGGGCGAGACCTTGTTCTTGACGACCTTGACCTTGGTTTCGTTGCCGATGGCCTCGTCGCCCTTCTTGATGGTGCCCGTGCGGCGGATGTCCAGGCGCACCGAGGCGTAGAACTTCAGCGCGTTGCCGCCCGTGGTGGTTTCGGGGCTGCCGAACATCACGCCAATCTTCATGCGGATCTGGTTGATGAAGATGACCATGCAGTTGGTCTTCTTGATGGTGCTGGTCAGCTTGCGCAGGGCCTGGCTCATCAGGCGGGCCTGCAGGCCTGGCAGCTGGTCGCCCATCTCGCCTTCGATTTCCGCCTTGGGCGTGAGGGCCGCCACCGAGTCCACGACGATCAGGTCCACGGCGCCCGAGCGCACCAGGCTGTCCACGATTTCCAGGGCCTGCTCGCCGGTGTCGGGCTGGCTGATCAGCACTTCGCCCAGGTTCACGCCGAGCTTCTGGGCGTAGCTGGTGTCCAGCGCGTGTTCGGCATCGATGAAGGCGCAGGTGCCGCCCTGCTTTTGCATTTCGGCGATGACCTGCAGGGTCAGCGTGGTCTTGCCCGAGGATTCAGGGCCGTAGATCTCGATCACGCGGCCGCGCGGCAGGCCGCCGACGCCCAGGGCGATGTCCAGGCCCAGCGAGCCGGTGGAGACGACCTGGATGTCCTCGATGGCCTCGCCTTCGCCCAGGCGCATGATGGTGCCCTTGCCGAACTGCTTTTCGATCTGGGCGAGCGCGGCCTGCAGGGCCTTGGCTTTTTCACTGTTGGCGGTGGTGACGGCGGTGTTCATGCGGACTCCTGGGTTGGGTATGAGGTCAGCTCTGTATTTGCATTCAGGCTGGATGCTTGAACAGTAGTTTAGGGGCTTGTTGCTTTGCTTTTTCAATAAATTTGGTCAGTTTGCCTGACTTGTTGGAATTCACCCCCACAATGCGTCCATGAGCGAACTGTCCCCCGTCACACCGCCGGCCGATGCCTGGCGCCTGACCCACCTGGGCCGCCTGCTGGGCCATGCCATGCGGCGCTTCGATGCGCGCGTGCTGCAACTGATGGCGCGCGATGTGGAAGTGCCGCTGGCGCTGTCCAATCTCGCGGCGCGCGACAAGGTGGGCGCGGCCCATATCCACATCACGCGCCACCTGTCGCTGGCGGGCGACCGCCTCACCGATCTGGCCGAGCGCGCGGGCATGGCCAAGCAGTCCATGGCCGATCTGGTCGCGCAGTGCGAGGCCTGGGGCCTGGTCACGCGCGAAAGCGACGAACGGGATGCCCGTGTGCGCCGCATCCGCTTCACTCCGGCAGGCCTGGCCTGGCTGCAGGCCTTCCATGACGCCGTGGCCCAGGCCGAGGCCGAATTCCGCGAGGAGGTGGGCGAGGACATCGCCACCGTGGTGGCGCTGGGGCTGGAGGCCTACGCGGGTGGCGGCTCACTCGGGTAAGGTCGCTGCCCGCGCAGGACGGCGCATCCTAGAATCCCGGGAATCAAAGGCGCGCATTTCCAACTCCCAGAGCGCGCCTGTATTTCAGGAGACATCCCCATGCGCATTCTGATTGCCGAAGACGACCAGGTGCTGGCCGATGGCCTGCTGCGCAGCCTGCGCGGCTCGGGCGCCGTGGTCAGCCATGTATCCAATGGCAGCGAGGCCGATACCGCGCTGATGACCAGCAGCGAGTTCGACCTGCTCATCCTGGACCTGGGCCTGCCCAAGATGCACGGCCTGGAAGTGCTCAAGAAGCTGCGCGGGCGCGGCGATGCGCTGCCGGTGCTGATCCTCACGGCGGCCGACAGCGTGGAGGAGCGCGTGCAGGGGCTGGACTATGGCGCGGACGACTACATGGCCAAGCCGTTCGCCCTGTCCGAGCTGGAGGCGCGCGTGCGCGCGCTGACGCGGCGCGGCATGGGCGGGGCCAGCAGCACCATCAAGCACGGGCCGCTGGTCTATGACCAGGCGGGCCGCGTGGCCACCATCGACGGAAAGATGGTCGAGCTGTCGGCGCGCGAGCTGGGCCTGCTCGAAGTGCTGCTGCAGCGCGCGGGCCGCCTGGTCAGCAAGGACCAGCTGGTCGAGCGCCTGTGCGAATGGGGCGACGAGGTCAGCAACAACGCCATCGAGGTCTATATCCACCGGCTGCGCAAGAAGATCGAACGCGGCCCCATCCGCATCGCCACCGTGCGCGGCCTGGGCTACTGTCTTGAGAAGATCGCCGCCTGAGCGGGCTGTCAGCCCCGGGTCGGCTTGCCTGCGCATAGTGGCGGCTGCCGCAGGGCCGTGAACCTGCCGGGAGGGCTGCCCGCCGATGAAAATCTTCCAGCGTGAACAGCGCTCCCTGTTCGGCGAGATCCTCGACTGGATGCTCACGCCGCTGCTGCTGCTGTGGCCGGTGAGCCTGGCGCTGACCTGGCTGGTGGCCCAGGGGCTGGCCAACAAGCCGTTCGACCGGGCGCTGGAGTACAACGCCCAGGCGCTGGCGCAGCTGGTGATGGTGCAGCAGGGCAAGGTGCTGTTCAACCTGCCGCAGTCGGCCAGCGAGATCCTGCGCGCCAATGAGTCCGACACCGTGTATTTCCAGGTGCTGGGCATCGAGGGCGAATACCTGGCCGGCGAGCGCGACCTGCCTGCGCCGCCCGAGCAGGACAGCCCGCCTCCCAGCGGCACCGTGCAGCTGCGCGATGCCGAGTTCCGCGGCATCGATCTGCGCGTCGCCCATGTCTGGGTGCGCATGCCCCTGCCCGGCGAGCCCCAGGCCTTGGTGCAGGTGGCCGAGACGCGAGAAAAGCGCAGCGTGCTGGCCACGGAAATCATCAAGGGCGTGATGCTGCCGCAGTTCGTCATCCTGCCGCTGGCGGCCCTGCTGGTGTGGCTGGCGCTGGCGCGCGGCATCAAGCCGCTGCACCGGCTCGAAGAGCGCATCCGCGCGCGCCGGCCCGAGGACCTGTCGCCCATCAACCACAAGGATGTTCCGCTCGAAGTGGTGCCGCTGGTCGATTCGGTCAATGACCTGCTGGGCCGGCTCGGCGAATCGCTGGCGACGCAAAAGCGCTTTCTGGCCGATGCGGCCCACCAGCTCAAGACGCCGCTGGCGGGGCTGCGCATGCAGGCCGATCTGGCGCAGCGCGAGGGAGTGAGCACGCAGGAGCTCAAGCAGTCGCTGGCGCAGATCGGGCGCTCCAGCATGCGTGCCACGCACACGGTGAACCAGCTGCTGGCACTGGCGCGGGCCGAGAGCGCGGGCGTGGGCCGCGGGCTGGCCATGCAGCCCTGCAACTTGGTTCGCATCGTCACCGACGTGGTGCGCGACTGCCTGCCGCGTGCCATGGACAAGCATGTGGACCTGGGCTACGACGGCGCCGAAGCCTTGGCCGCCGGGGTCTGGGTGCAGGGCAATGCCACGCTGCTGACGGAGCTGGTGCGCAATCTCGTGGACAACGCCATCAATTACACGCCTTCGTCCAGTGAGCGGCCCGGCATCGTCACGGTGCGCGTGCTGCCCGATGTCTTTGGCCAGGTGCTGTTGCTGCAGGTCGAGGATTCGGGGCCGGGCGTGCCCGAAGCCGAACGCGAACTGGTGTTCCAGCCTTTCTACCGCGTGCTGGGCTCGGAGGCCGACGGATCGGGCCTGGGCCTGCCCATCGTGCTGGAGATCGCGCGCCAGCATGGGGCGCAGGTGCTGCTGGAAGATGCACATCCGGGCCAGGAGCCGCCCGGCGCCAGCTTCAGCGTGCGCTTTGCGGCGCTGCGCTCGCCGCCAAAGCCGGGGCCGGAGCCGAAGGCGCCGTCCCGGCCGTGAGCGGCGCTGGCGCTTCCTGCAAGGACGGCGGGGTATGGGCCGCATGGTCCATGACCCAGTTGCGGAAGATGCCCAGCGTGCCGTGGTTGGCCCGGTCCGCCGGATAGCACAGCCAATAGCCCAGCGCGCTGTGGTAGCCGTGCTGGGGCAGGGGCTCGTGCACCAGGCCGGCGGAAATTTCGTCCTGCACCAGGCAGCGCGGCACGAGGGCCACGCCCATGCCGGCCATGACGGCCCGGATGATGGTCTGGAACTGATCGAACTGCGGGCCGGCCAGAGGGCTGATGCCGTGCACGCCGTGGGCCTCGCTCCAGCGCGCCCAGGCGTCGGGAATCGTCACATGGCGCAGCCGTGTGCAGCGCGCCACGTCCTGTGGCGCGGTGATGCGCGCCTCGGGTCCGTTGCCGGCGGGCGGCGCGATCAGCGCCACCTGCCGGCCGACCAGGTAGTGGGAGTGCGCGCCATTCCAATGGCCGTCGCCGAACAAAATCGCGCAGTCCAGCCCCGGACTGTCAAACTGGTAGCTGTGCACGTAGGGGACAAAGTGCAGCGTGATCTGTGGATAGCGCTGCTGGAACTGGGGCAGCTTGGGGATCAGCCACTTGGCGGCAAAGGTCGGCAGCGAGGACAGGTGCAGTGCGCCGCGGCTGTCGTCGCTGGTGATCAGCTCCAGCGTGGCGGCTTCCAGCTGGCTCAGCAGGGCCCGTACCGCGCGCTCGTAGCGTTCGCCCGCGGGCGTCAGGCTCAGCCGCTTGCGCTCGCGTTCGAACAGCGCCACGCCCACCCATTTCTCCAGCTCCTGGATCTGCTTGCTGACGGCGCTCTGCGTCAGGTGCAAGGCTTCGGCGGCGCGCGATACGCCGCCGAAGCGCACCACGGTGGAGAAGGCGCGCAGCAGGTGTACTGGTGGGTTGAGGCGGCGCAAACTCATGACAGGGATATGATGGAAGTATTCCTGTTCGGAATATTAACAGGCACAGTATTTGCTTTTTTACCGAGGTAAATTCTTTTAATCTTTGCTTACCAACCTGAGAGCCCCTATGCAACGACGTCATTTCATCGCTTCCCTTGCCGCTTCTTCTGTCGTTCCTGGAATGTCCTTCGCCCAGGAAACCTCCCGTCCCCTGCGCATCGTCGTGCCGTTCCCTGCCGGTGGCTCCACCGACATGGTGCCGCGCAACATGCAGGATGTGCTGCCCAAGCTGCTGGGTGGCCAGGCCGTGGTGATCGAGAACAAGGCGGGCGCGGGCGGCTCGATCGGCATGGCCGAAGTGGCGCGCGCCACCGATGGCGTGACCTTCGGCATCGCCACGCTGTCCACCCACGGCGTCAACCCTGCCGTGTTCAAGAAGCTGCCCTACGACGCCATCAACGACTTCGTCGGCGTGACCGAGATCGTCAAGGCGCCCGGCGTGATCGTGATCAACCCCAAGCTCGTGCCGGCCAACACCTTTGCCGAGTTCGTGCAGTACCTCAAGGCCAACCCCGGCAAGGTGAGCTTCGCCACCCCGGGCAACGGCACCATCGGCCACATGTGGGGCGCCCAGTTCATGA
This sequence comes from Comamonas sp., assembly GCA_041984925.1. Classification (GTDB taxonomy): domain Bacteria; phylum Pseudomonadota; class Gammaproteobacteria; order Burkholderiales; family Burkholderiaceae_C; genus Comamonas. The sequence goes on along the minus strand of JBHIXF010000023.1, from coordinate 48,052 downwards.
AGAGCACGGGCACCGAGATGCAGCACATTCCCTACCGCGGTGCGGGCCCGGCCATCAATGACGTGCTCGGCGGCCAGGTGCCCGTGTACTTCGACCAGGTGGCCTCCTCGCTGCCCCACATCAAGGGCGGCAAGGTCAAGGCCCTGGCCGTGTCCTGGCACGAGCGCCTGGACGTTCTGCCCGAAGTGCCGACCTATGCCCAGGTCGGCCATGCCGACCTGAACGACCCGTCCTGGTTCGGCCTGGTAGCGCCCAAGAGCACGCCGCCCGAGCAGGTCGCGCGCGTGCAAAAGGCCATCGCCGCCGCGCTCAAGGACCCTGCCGTGCAAAAGCGCATGGCCGCCCAGGGCATGTACATCTCCGGCACCACCAGCGAAGCCTTCACCAAGCAGATCGCCAGCGAAGTCGCCAAGATGAAGAAGGTGGCCGCCACCGCCCAGATCCAGCTGGATTGAAGTTCCCCTGAGGCGCTGATGCGCCTTCCCCCTGTCTGCTCGCTACGCGAGGGAGGGGGACGACGCCCTCGCTGCGGGGCGGCCCTTGCTCGGCGACCCTGGCCTGGGGCGCGCCGGTTTCATGGAGGGGCGCCCGCAGCGCTGCGGCGCAATGCGTAAACGAGACAGACCCATTCCTCATGCATCCCGTCCTGCGACTGATCAGTCAGAACTTCCTGCAATCCCTGCCCGGTGCGGCAGGCTCTGGCGCGGCCGATGCCGCGCAGCCCATGGTGACCAGCGTGGCCGGCACCAGCGCCGTGGTGCTGGACTCGCCGCACAGCGGCACGGTGTACCCGGCGGACTTCGGCTCGTGCCTGCCGCTGGCCACGCTGCGCCAGGCCGAGGACACCCATGTGGAGAAGATCTACGCCTTTGCAGCGGGCCTGGGCGTGGGCTGGGTGGAGGCGCATTTCCCGCGCATCTACCTGGACGCCAACCGCGACACCACCGAGATCGACACCAGCATGATCGAGGGCGAGTGGCCACTGCCCGTGACCACGGACCCGGTCGTGCTGCAGAAGGTGCGCCTGGGCAAGGGCCTGATCTGGAAGTTCACCGACGAGGGCGTTCCCATCTATGACCGCCTGCTGCCCGCCGATGAACTGCTGCGGCGCATAGAGCGCTGCTGGAAGCCCTACCACGCGGCCGTGGAGCGGGCCATCGACGCCGCCCATGCGCGTCACGGCTACAGCATCCACATCAACTGCCACTCCATGCCCTCGGTGGCCGCCAGCCATGCCACGCTGCATCCCGGGCTGGTCCATGCGGACTTCGTCATCGGCGACCGCGACGGCAGCACGGCCAGCCCCGTGCTGTCCGAGCGCATCTGCGCCTTCCTGCGCGGGCGCGGCTACAGCGTGGACTACAACCACCCCTACAAGGGCGTGGAGCTGGTGCGCCGCTACGGCAGGCCCGCCGAGCACCGCCACAGCATCCAGATCGAGATCAACCGCAAGCTCTACATGGATGAGCAGACCCTGGCGCTGGACCAGGCCGGCTACCTGCGCCTGACCACGGACCTGAAGGTGCTGGTCGAGCAGTTGATGGCCACCGATCCGCGCAGTCTCTGAACAAGGCCGGCACCCGCCGCATGGCGCGCCCCGTTCAGGAGGCGGGCGGCGGCCGCCATGTCAGCAGGGCCGCAGCGGCTTGCCCTCGAAGGCCTTGCCCCCCATGGCTTCGACCTGGCTGCGCAGCGCGGCCGTGGCCTGGGGCAGGCGCAGCGTGTACAGCGTGATGTCGGGACGCTCCTGCACCACGCGGGCCGTGCGCACACCCTGGCGCGCGAAGTTGGTCAGCTCGCGCGTGGCGGCCTCTTCGGTGGAGAAGCGGCCCAGCGACAGGCCGGGCTCCAGCGTGCCGCCCGCGCGGTCGAAGTCGATCTTGCGCGCCCGCAGTTCGGCCCGCTTGCGCTCCAGGAACTCGGCGTCGGGGAACTTGCCCATGTAGACCATCCAGCGGCCCGGCTGGTGGGTGCTGCTCAGCTCCCACTGGTCGCTGGCCAGCTGGGCCACGAGGCCGCGGCGCAGCGCATCGGCGTAGCGCTCTTCGATGCCTGTCGCCACGAGGCAGCTGGTGGGCTGGGTGCTGGCCGGCGCGGAAGCCGCGGGGGCGGCGGCCGGCGCCGGGGCCGGTTCGGGCGCAGGCGCCGGCACGGGCGCGGGTTCGGTCTGCAGCAGGCTCAGCGATTCAGGATGCAGCTGCCTGTCCAGACGCTCTGGCTCGGTCTGGGCCGAGGGGGCCAGGCCCATGAAGGCCAGTTGCCCATGGCTCCAGAAGTAGTAGCCGGCATTGGCAAGCACCAGCAGCAAAAAGGCGATTCGCAGCATCTGTTCCCCCGTGCGGTGTGAAGCCCTAGCCTGCAGCGGCGGGCCGCACGCTGATCTCCGAGCTGGTGACGGCCTGCAGGCCCTGGCCGGTGCGCACCAGCAGCGCCCCGTCCGGGCCCACGCCCTCGGCCACGCCGCCCGTGCCATCGCTGAGGTTCACGGCGCGTCCGCGCAGCAGATCGCGCTCGGCAAAGCGTGCGGCCAGCGGCGCGAAGCCTTGCAGCGCAAAGGCCTGGATGTCGCCCACCAGCGAAGGCAGCAGACAGGCCAGGGCCGTGGGCGCGTCCAGGCGCTCGTCCAGCTCCAGCAGGCTGGCCGGCGGGGTGCGCATGCCATCGCCGCAGCGCGGGCGGATGTTCAGGCCGATGCCGACCACCACGTAGCGCGGCGTGCCGGGCTCGTGCGCGGCATGGCCCACGAAGCTCGCCGTCTCGATCAGTATGCCGCCGAGCTTGCGGTCCCCGTCGATCCACAGGTCGTTGGGCCATTTGAGGCCGATGCGCGGGCGACCGCTGCCGGACGCGGGCAATTGGGGCTGCAGGCTTTGCGCCACGCTCAGTCCCACGGCCAGCGACAGGCCCGACCAGTCGGCGGGCGCCAGCGGCAGGCCCAGCGAGAAGGTCAGCGAATCCCCGCTGCCGCTGGTCCATTGGCGGCCCAGGCGCCCCCGGCCTGCAGTCTGCAGTTCGGTCACCAGCAGCACGGGCTCGCTGCGGCCCTCGCGCGCGCGGCGCATCAGCTCGGTGTTGGTCGAGTCGATGCGGGGCACGATCTCCACCGAAAAGCCCGGCAACTGCGGCTCTATGGCCTGCCACAGGGACTCCGCCGGCCAGTGGATGGGGCCGGTGGCCATCATGGCTTCGCCTTTGCGGAGGGCTTGTCCCGGCGCCTGGCGCGGTCCGGCGGGGCAGCACTTGCGGTTGCCGGGGCATCGCCGGGCATGGGCGGGCGCCAGCCGCGCTTGGGCGCGAGCAGCGTGCCGCGGCAGGTGGCCGCGCCGCACCAGCAGGGATATTCGGCCTTGAGCTTTTTCGTGTAGGGCTCGTCGATGATCAGGCCGTAGTCGTAGCTCAATTCCTCGCCGGCCGCGATATTGCGCAGCGCGGTGATGAAGATGCGGCCATCGCGCTCGTCGGCATAGCAATTGGGTGCGCAGCTGTGGTTGATCCAGCGAGAGGAATTGCCGCCGTAATGGGCGTCGATCACGCGGTCGTCATCGACATGGAAGTAGAAAGTGTGGTTGGGCTGGTCGGGGTCGTGCGGATGGCGGTCCTGCGCCTCCTGCCAGCCGATGATTTCACCCACATACTCGATGATGGTTTCACCTTCGGCAATATCCTGAACGGCGAACACGCCCTTGCCATGGACGCCGGAGCGGCGGGTCTGGATGCGGCGGCCGCCCGATGGGGCCAAAGCTGTGCGGGACATGTTTTCTCTGATAACTTGAATGGGCACACATGCGCATGCGCGTACACACGTACGTGCACGCGTGAGCCATGGATTGTAGAAGCGCAGGCCGTACCATGCGGGCCTGCGGTGAATGACGAGCACACACAATGACAAAGACCCTGGTGATTGCTGAGAAGCCTTCGGTCGCGCAGGACATCGTTCGCGCGCTGACCCCGGTGGCCGGCAAATTTGAAAAGCACGACGAATATTTTGAAAGCGACCAGTATGTCGTGACCAGCGCCGTGGGCCATCTGGTGGAAATCCAGGCCCCGGAGCAGTTCGACGTCAAGCGCGGCAAATGGAGTTTCGCCAACCTGCCCGTGATCCCGCCGTTCTTCGACCTCAAGCCCGTGGACAAGACCAAGGGCCGGCTCAATGCCGTGGTCAAGCTGGCCAGGCGCAAGGACGTGACCGAACTCATCAACGCCTGCGACGCGGGCCGCGAGGGGGAGCTGATCTTCCGCCTGATCGAGCAGTACGCGGGCGGCGCCAAGCCCCTGGCCAAGCCCGTCAAGCGCCTGTGGCTGCAGTCCATGACGCCCCAGGCCATCCGCGACGGCTTCCAGAACCTGCGCAGCGACGCGCAGATGCAGGGCCTGGCCAGCGCCGCGCGCAGCCGCTCCGAGGCCGACTGGCTGGTGGGCATCAACGGCACGCGCGCCATGACGGCCTTCAATTCGCGCGACGGCGGCTTCTTCCTGACCACCGTGGGTCGCGTGCAGACGCCCACGCTGTCCCTGGTGGTGGAGCGCGAGGAAAAGATCCGCAAGTTCGTCAGCCGCGACTACTGGGAAGTGCATGCCACCTTCGACGCGCAGGCCGGCCAGTACCTGGGCAAATGGTTCGACCCCCAATGGAAGAAGGGCGAGGATGCCGAGGCGCGCGCAGACCGCATCTGGAACCAGCGCGATGCCCAAGCCATCGCCGACGCCGTGCGCGGCAAGCCGGCCCAGGTCACCGAGGAATCCAAGCCCACCTCCCAGGCCAGCCCGCTGCTGTTCGACCTGACCAGCCTGCAGCGCGAGGCCAACGGCAAGTTCGGCTTCTCGGCCAAGACCACGCTGGCGCTGGCGCAAAGCCTGTACGAGCGCCACAAGGCACTGACCTACCCCCGTACCGACTCGCGCGCCCTGCCCGAGGACTACCTGCCCGTGGCGCACCAGACCTTCGCCATGTTGGCCGGCAGCGGCATGCGCCACCTGGCGCCCTTTGCCCAGCAGGCGCTGGACGAGAAGTACGTGCGCCCCACCAAGCGCATCTTCGACAACAGCAAGGTGTCGGACCACTTTGCCATCATCCCGACCACGCAGGCGCCCAGCGGCCTGTCCGAGGCCGAGCAAAAGCTCTACGACCTCGTGGTGCGCCGCTTCATGGCCGTGTTCTTCCCCAGTGCCGAATACCAGGTCACCACGCGCATCAGCAAGGTGCAACAACACAGCTTCAAGACCGAAGGCAAGGTGCTGGTCAAGCCCGGGTGGCTGGCCATCTACGGCAAGGAAGCGGCCAACGAGGTCGAGGGCGGCAAGGACGGCGACAAGGGCCAGCCCCTGGTCGCCGTGCAGCCCGGCGAGCAGCCGCGCGCCGGCCAGGTCGATCCCAAGGGCCTCAAGACCAAGCCACCCGCGCGCTACTCCGAAGCCACGCTGCTGGGCGCCATGGAAAGCGCGGGCAAGCAGGTCGAGGACGACGAGCTGCGCGAGGCCATGCAGGAAAAGGGCCTGGGCACGCCTGCCACGCGCGCGGCCATCATCGAAGGCCTGCTGACCGAGAAGTACATGCTGCGCGAAGGCCGCGAGCTGATCCCCACGGCCAAGGCCTTCCAGCTCATGACGCTGCTGCGCGGCCTGGGCGTGGAGGAGCTCTCGCGCGCCGACCTCACGGGCGAATGGGAATACAAGCTGGCGCAGATGGAAAAGGGCCAGCTCTCGCGCGATGCCTTCATGCAGCAGATCCAGTCCATGACGGAAAAGCTGGTCAAGAAGGCCAAGGAATATGACCGCGACACCGTGCCCGGCGACTACGCCACCCTGGCCACGCCTTGCCCCAACTGCGGCGGCGTGGTCAAGGAAAACTACCGCCGCTACGCCTGCACCGGCAGCGACGGCCAGGGCGCGGGCTGCGGCTTCTCGTTCACCAAGTCGCCGGCCGGCCGCACCTTCGAGACGGCCGAGGCCGAGCAGCTGCTGCGCGATCGCCGCCTGGGCCCGCTGGACGGTTTCCGTTCCAAGGCGGGCTGGCCCTTCGTGGCCGAGGTCGCCATCGTGCGCGATGAGGATGCGGGCAACTACAAGCTGGAATTCGACTTCGGCGACGACGCCGCCTCCGAGGAGACGGGCGAACTCGTCGATTTCGCCAGCCAGCAGCCGCTGGGACCCTGCCCCAAGTGCGGCGCACCGGTCTACGAGCACGGCAGCAACTACGTCTGCGCCAAGGCCGTGCCCACGCTGGCCCAGGCCACGCCCAGCTGCGACTTCAAGAGCGGCCAGATCATCCTGCAGCAGCCCATAGAGCGCGAGCAGATGCACAAGCTGCTGCAGACCGGCAAGACCGACCTGCTGGACAAGTTCGTCTCCAACCGCACGCGCCGCAGCTTCAAGGCCTTCCTGGTCTGGGACGGCGCCGCCGGCAAGGTCAACTTCGAGTTCGAGCAGCGCGATAGCAAGTACCCGCCGCGCAAGACGGCGGCCGCCAAGAGCGCCCCGGCCAAGAAGGCGCCCGCCGCCAAGAAGGCGGCCACGAAGACGGCTGCCAAGACGTCCGCCAAGACCGCGCGCAAGCCGGCCGCCGGCACGTTGCAGCCCAGCGCGGCCCTGGCCGCCGTCATCGGCGAAGGCACGGTGGCGCGCACCGAGGTGGTCAAGAAGCTCTGGGACTACGTCAAGGCCCAGAACCTGCAGGACCCCAAGGACAAGCGCGTCATCCGCGCCGACGACCGGCTGCGCCCCGTCTTCGGCAAGGACAGCGTCAACATGTTCGAGCTGGCGGGCATCGTGGGCAAGCACCTGTCTTGAGGCCATGGCCCGCTCCTGCGCCTTGGGGCGGGTCACAGGCCTGACACAGGGGCACCACAGGCATGGGCTAATCTAAGGGCATGGATACCGAATTGCTCACGCCTTCCATGGCACAGACTCCCACGCGCGCCATCCGCCTGGACGGCGCATCCAACTTCCGCGACCTGGGCGGCTACATCGGCCTGGACGGCCGTGCCGTGCGCTGGCGCACGCTGTTCCGCGCAGACCACCTGGCCGGCCTCAGCAAGGCCGACCTGGACGTGCTGCAAGGCCTGAAGCTGGCGCGCAGCGCCGACTTCCGAGGCAAGCTCGAAAGCGCCAATCTCTCCTACGAGTGGCCGGGCATCGCGCGGCACGCACTCATCGTCGAGCCCACCGTGGTGCAGCGCGCCAGCGCCCTGCTGGCGGCCGGCAACGACCTCACGGCGGCCCATGCCGAGGAGCTGATGCAAGATACCTACCGCAGCTTCGTGCACGACTATGCGCCGCGCTTCGCCCAGCTGTTCCAGCTGCTGCTCGAAAGCCGGGACCCGCTGGTCTTTCACTGCACGGCCGGCAAGGACCGCACGGGTTGGGCCGCCGCCCTGCTGCTGACGGCCCTGGGCGTGGACGAGGACACGGTGATGCAGGACTATCTTCTGACCAACCAGCTCTATCAGCGCCCCGCCACCGCGTTCGCAGCCATGCCGCCTGAAGTGATGGACGTGCTGTGGCGCGTGCAGGCGTCCTACCTGGCGGCGGCCAGCGACCTCGTGCGCTCGGACTTCGGCGGCATGGAACGCTATCTGCGTGATGCCCTGGGCATCGACACGGCCGCGCGCGAGCGCCTGGCCGCCCTGTATCTCGAAGACTGAGGCCAAGACCTTCTCCCGCGGCAGGTGACGCGGCCGGGGCTACCATGGCCCATGCCCGTACAGTGCAAGGAGGTGGTGATGAACGATGGAAATCGCGGCTGGGCCGCATCGGTCCTGGCGGCCCTGGCGGTGCTGTGTACCGCGACCCTGGCAGGCTGCGCGGGCGCAGCCTCGGGCCCACCGCCCGACAGCCAGGCCTCGGGTGGCAGCGGCATCACGGTGTTCGGCACCGTCGATACCGCCGTGACCCATACGCGCGGCAAGTGAGCCGGACCGCCCCTGACGGGCGCTGCGGCAATACCGCACGGCAGCGCACGTCGGCCGCTGTGCGCCATACTCCGGCCCCACGGCGCCGCCCAGGCGCCCCTTTCAAGGAGCATGCGTGCAATCGGCAAGTGACCAGTGGTTCGACGAGGCCTACTACCAGCGTTTTTACTTCGACAAGAAGACCAGCGTGGTCGACCCCGAGCATGTGAACCGGCTGGGCGCCTTCGTCTGCTCCTACCTCAGCTATGTGCGCGTGCCCGTGCGCCGCGTGCTCGATCTGGGCTGCGGCATCGGCCTGTGGCGCGAGGCCGTCCAGCGGCATTTCCCGGGCGCCAGCTACCACGGCGTGGAATACAGCGAGTACCTCTGCGGCCGCTATGGCTGGGAGCGCGGCACGGTGCAGGACTATGCGGCCCACGATCCGGCCGAGCCCTTCGACCTCGTGATCTGCCAGGGCGTGCTGCCCTACCTGAGCCCGTCCGACCTCAAGCGCGCGCTGGCCAACCTGGGGCGGCTCAGCCGCGGTGGCCTGTATGTCGAGGCCGTGGCGCGCGAAGACTACGAGCGCGGGGTCATCGACGAGGAGTTGACCGATGCGCGCCTGTTCCGCCACCGTGCCGATCTGTACCGGCGTGGCCTGGCCGAGCACTTCAAGGAACTGGGTGGCGGCGTCTGGCTGAGCCGCCGCGCCGGGCTGCCGCTGTTCGAGCTGGAATGCGTGGGGGGCTGAGCGCATGCAAGACGTTCCGGGCACGCCAGCCGTGCCGTTGTCCTTCCTGCGCGGCGTGGATTCGGGCGTGGCGCCGCATGCCGTGTCGCGGCTGCGCACGCAGCGGCTGGCGCGCAGCACGCGGCCCTTCCTGTCGCGTGGCGGGCCACGCGGCGAGCGCTGCGAAGGTTGCCGGCTGCGGCCCTCGCACTGCATCTGCGCGCTGCGTCCCTTGCTGTCCACCGGGGCCGGCGTGTGCCTGATCATGCACGATGCCGAGCCGCTCAAGCCCAGCAACACGGGGTGGCTGATTGCCGACGTGGTGGCCGAAACCCATGCCTTCGGCTGGGCGCGCACCGAGGCCGATCCCGCCTTGCTGGCGCTGCTGGCCGATCCGCAGTGGCAGCCCTACGTGGTGTTTCCCGGCGAGTTCGTCGATCCGCCCCAGCGCGTCGTGCAGGCGCTGTCCCCTGCGCCTGGCCCGGGCGGAAAGCGCCCTTTGTTCGTGCTGCTGGACGCGACCTGGCCCGAGGCGCGCAAGATGTTCCGCAAGAGCCCGTACCTGGACCGCTTTCCCGTGTTGAGCCTGCATCCCGAACAGGTCTCGCGCTACCGGCTGCGCCGTTCCCGGCGTGAGGACCATTTCTGCACCAGCGAAGTCGCCTCGCTGTGCCTGGAGTTGACGGGCGATGCGCTGGACCGCCGCGCCGCCTGCGTGCTGGAGAGCTATCTGGGAGTGTTCACCGAGCACTATCTGCGCGCCAAGAGCCAGCAGCCGCCCGATGCATGCAGCGATGCGCGCCGCAGTCTGCAGGACGCGCTCGCATCCGGCTGTACGCTGCAGAATCAAAATTCATAGCGATCAACGCTGAAACAGTAAGGTTTCCAGGACTATTTGTTCCAAATTGTTGGGCGGCGACGGGCCGGAAGCAGGTGGGGAATGGGGCGTCCGTTGCCATGCATGTGGAAAACCTTTTGTTACGTTCTGCGGCAAGGCGGCTGACCATACTCGCGGCGTGCGATGGGCGGTCGGCGGCAGGTCCGCGAACGTCCGTGGTGCCAGGGGCGGGCAGACGGGTGGCTAGAATCGGTTTTTGCCGAAATTCATCGGCCGCACCATGCTGCGCTTGGTGCCTTGGTACGGCTGAATGGTCCGCAATGGACCGTCTCCAGAGGTTGTGGTGCTCCGTTTCGTGTAGCAACCGCATCCGGTGGGGAACCTTGTGGCCTTGCCGTTCCTCTTATCGCGCTGGACTTCGCGTTGCACCTGTTCGTGCCTGAAGGGTCCTGTCCGCGCGCTCCCTGTCGCATGGGGTTTGTTCATGGTCCGGGCGTGCCCGGTGTTGGAAAGGTGTCTGGTTTTGGTGGAGAAGGATTTCAAACTGCGCTACAACCCCGCCCTTGACGGGCTGCGCGGCGTGGCGATCTTGTTGGTCATCTTGTCCCATGCCCACGTGCCCCTGTTCGAGGGGGCGTTCTTCGGGGTGGACCTGTTTTTCGTGCTCAGCGGGTTCCTGATCACCTCGCTGCTGCTGATGGAGCATGGCAGCGAGGGCCGCATCGGCTTCTGGCGCTTTTACCGCCGCCGGTTCTTCCGTCTGATGCCCGCGCTGGCCCTGTTCCTGGCCGCCTACGTGCTGTTCGCCCCCCTGCTGTGGCCCGAGCTCGACGACATCTATTCGGATGCCCTGGTTTCCATTCTCTATCTGGCCGACTACGGCATCGCCTTCTTCGACAGCCCCGATACCTTGCTGCACATGTGGTCGCTGTCGGTGGAGGAGCATTTCTACCTGGTGTGGCCGCCGCTGCTCGTGCTGCTGCTGCGCTTTTCCCGGCCGGGCCAGCTGTGGCGCCCGATCGCGCTGCTGTGGGTGCTGAGCTGGCTGTGGCGCGTGTACTGGGTGGCCGAAGGCCAGCAGTTCTACGAGATATTCTTCCGCTTCGACACGCGTGCCTCGGGCCTGTTCGCGGGTGCGCTGCTGGCGGCGCTGATGGTGGAGCGGCCCGACTTCGCCGCCGCGGTGAAGGCCCGCATGCACCATGCCATGTGGCTGCCCCTGGCCGTGCCGCTGCTGATGTCGCTGCAGTGGGACAACCAGGATGCCATGGTCTGGGGCATCACCGTGGTCGAGTGCGCGGCCATCGTGGTGCTGGTGGCCGTGAGCCGGGGCTCGGGCCTCGTCTACCAGATGCTGTCCGGCCCCTGGCTGGTGCAGCTGGGCCGGCTGTCCTACGGCGTCTATCTGTGGCACTACCCCGTGGTGCGCTATCTGCGCGCCGAGTTCTCGTGGCCCGTGGTCGTGGTGCTGGGCCTGGCCATCTCGATGGCGCTTTCGGCGCTGAGCTTCTACACCATCGAACGCTGGGCGCTGCGCCTGCGCGATGCCGAGCGCAAGAGCGGCGGGCGCCATCCGCGCGTGCAGCCGGCCTGAAAGCAGTCCGGTTGCGGCAGGCAGAAGGGAACGTGCGGGCACGTTCCCTTTTTTTCGGGCCGGCCGGTGCGGCGCCCGTCGCTCAGAAGCCTGCGCCGGGCAGGGCCAGATAGGCCAGTTCCTCGGCCGTGCTCTCGCGGCCCAGGATGGCATTGCGGTGCGGAAAGCGGCCATAGCGCGCGATGACCTCGCGGTGGCGGTGGGCGTAGTCCAGCGTGCCCGCGAGGAACTCCCGTGTGCCGGCATCGGCGCTGTCGGCGCCATCGGCCAGGGCCTGGAAGGCGGCCACGCTGCGGTCCTGCAGCGCCATGTCCTCGGCATGCTCCAGTGGCAGATAGCAGAAGATGCGGGCCACGGCAGGCAGGTCGGCATGGCGGTCATGGCCCAGCTCCATGCCCTCCAAGGCCAGCCGCAACGCCTGGGGGTCGCCCTCGAAGCTGCGCGGCGTGTTGCGCAACAGGTTGCGCGTGAACTGGTCCAGCAGCACGATCAGCGCCAGCCGCCCTGGCGCCGTGGCGGCCCAGCCGTCCAGCCGGGCCGCCAGCGCCTCTTGCACCACGCCGCCGAAGCGTGCGCGGATCTCGTCATCGGTGGCCTGGGACTTGATGAACCACAGGTTCTTGCGTGCCAGCGCGCTGGCATTGTCGGGGCGCGGCGAGCCCAGCCAGTAGGTGAGGACTTCGGCGATGCGCGGGTCGGGGCAGGGCATGGAGCTTGTCATCGGTGCAAGGTTGCAGGAAACGGGATTCGATTGTGCCGGCTGCAGGCCGCCGCTGGCCGGGGGCGGTGTGTGGGCATTGCCCATCGATCCTGTTGAAAACAGCTTGTGCAAATGCTTGCCAAAAAGAAGTGCACAGGGTTGTCCATGCATTTTTCATGGGTTATGCACAGCTTGCGGTTGCTTTTTCAAAGGCGTTGCCTTCTGTTTGTGCATTCGGTGTGTGTGAGCGGATTGCGCGGATTCCAAGAAGGCTGGTGAAGATGCGGCCGTCGCGCGCCGCCCGCCCGCCTGTGGAAAAGGCGGAACTTTTCCGCGGCCCGCGCCCCGTAGGAAGCTGGTGCGCAGGCCGGCAGCGATGGCGGCCAACATCCTCTGGCCTGACAGGGGATACGGGCAGGAAAGAAAATAGGCGCATCAAAAAACATAGCGCCATGCACTTGCCGTGCATGGCGCTGCAGAGTCCGCATTGGGTTTTTCAAGAGATCTTGGGTTGTCGCGATGAATCGCCGTTCTTGGTTGATGGTGGTGGCAGCGGGCTGTAGCCTGGCTGCGACAGGGTGTTCCGGCAAGTCCGTTCCGGGCAGTGTGACGGTGCCCAGGCAAAAGCTGCAGGAGGTGGTGGCTTCCCGCTTTCCCAGGCAGTTTCCCGTGGCCGGCATGCTGCAACTGCAGCTCAATTCGCCCGTGCTGGGACTGCTGCCGCAGCGCAATGCGCTCAACGCGGTGCTTCAGGCCCAGCTGTCGGGACCGGTTCTCAAGAAAAGCTATTCGGGCCAGCTGGACCTGGACTTCGCGCTGCGCTACGAGCCTACGGACCGTACGCTGCGCGCCCACCAGATCAAGGTCAACAGCCTGACCATCGAGGATCTGGCCCCGGCCATGGGCGACATGCTCACCACCTATGCCAGCGCCGTGGCGGAGCAGGCCCTGGGCCAGATCGTGCTCTACCAGCTGCAGGACAAAGAGCTGTCCCTGGTCGATTCGCTGAACCTGGAGCCCGGCACCATCACGGTGACGCCCGAGGGCCTGAGCGTGGCCCTGGTCCACAAGGCCGCCGCCGCGCCGCGCTGAAGCGCGGCGCAGTCCGGGGGTCAGCGCGGCTGAGCCACGGGTTCCAGGCCCGTGTCGCGGATGGCCTTGTGCGCGGCCGGCGAGGTGTAGAACTTCAGCAGCTGCTGCGTTCCCTGGGGATTGCCCGATTGGCTGGCCACGCCGGCCGAGAAAAAGGTGTAGTGCTGCACCGACTCGGGCAGCGTGCCCACGTAGGTGATGCCTTCGATGGGCAGCAGTTCGCTGACCTGCTGCAGGCCGATTTCGGCCTCGCCGCGCGCCACGATGGTGCCCACGCGCTCGGTCACGATCTTGCGGCTCTTGGGCATGACCTGGTCATGGATGCCCAGCTTCTTGAGCATCTGCGTCTCGTAGTAGGTGCCGCTGGCGCTGGCCGAGTAGGCGATGCTGCGGGCATTGAGCAGCACCTGGCGCAGCTTGTCCTCGGTGCTGATGTCGGGCACGGGGGCGCCTTTCTTGACGGCCACGCCCACGGCCGAGCGCACGAGATCCACCTCGCTGCCGGCCTTGACCTGGCCCTTGGCCACGAGCGCATCGAGCGCGCTGCGGGCGAGGATCACCACGTCGGCAGGCTCGCCCTGCTCCATGCGGCGGGGGATCGAAGTCGGGGAGGCGCCCATGGAGGAGCCGTAGGCCGACTCCACGGGCACGCCCGTCTGCTGCGTGAACTGTGGTGCCAGCAGCTTGTGCGCGGCTGTGAAGCCTCCCGATGTCATGACGTGCACGGGCGCCTGGGCCGCGCCCTGGGACGGTGCCTTGGGCTGCTGGGCGCAGCCGGCCGCCAGGGCAATGGCGGAAAGCAGCAGGGCGCGCTTGGTCAGCATCGCGGGCTGGCGGAAAAGTGCTGGGAAGACGGTAGGCATGATGTCTCTCTAGGGTGTCTCTTGGTTCTTGGTACCCGGGGGCGCTGGCCGCCATCGCCGGAGCCGATGCCTGCATCGGCAGGGCAGATGGCCCCGGATGCGGTCGGCGCCGCGATTGTCCGGACGGCGGCCCCGATTCGTCCAATACTGTTTGCCTCTCGCATTGATACGAAATTCGACCCATGGACTTGCGCCGCCTGACCTGCTTTGTGGCCGTGGCCGAAGAGCTGAACTTCAACCGCGCCGCCCAGCGCCTGCATATGAGCCAGCCTCCGCTGAGCCAGCAGATCCGTCTGCTGGAGCAGGAGATGGGCGCGCAACTGTTCGAGCGCACGCGCCGCTCGGTGGCGCTGACGCCTGCCGGCACGCTGCTGCTGGACAAAGCGCGCCAGATCCTGGCCCTGCACCGCCAGGCCGGCGAGCTGTGCCGGCTCGCCGCATCCGGGCTGGCCGGGCGCCTGCGCCTGGCCTTCACCGCGTCGGTGCCCTTGTTCGACGGGTTCCCGCGCCTGCTGGGCGACTTCCGCCAGCGCCACCCCCATATCGAGATCGACATGCAGCACATGACCACGGGCGAGCAGATCGCGGCCCTGTCCGAGGGGCGCATCGACCTGGGCTTCATGCGGCCGTCGCCGGCCTTTCGCATGCCGGGGCCGGTGCGCGAGCGCACGCTGTGGCGCGATGAACTGGTGCTGGCCCTGCCGGCGGGCCATGCGCTGGCGCAGCAGGGGGCCGCAGCGCTGCCGCTGCAGGCGCTGGCGCATGAGGCCTTCGTGCTCCATCCGGTGGTGCTGGGCGGCGGGCTGCATGAGCACATCGTTTCGCTGTGCAGCCAGGCCGGCTTCGTGCCCCACATCGCCCAGCCTGCGCGCGAGACCTCGACCATGCTGGCCCTGGTCGCGGCGGGCCTGGGCGTGAGCGTCGTGCCCAGCGTCTACGAACGCATACGCCCGCCGGGCGTGGTGTTCCGGACGCTGTCCGATCCGGCCCGGGCGTCGCGCATCGCCCTCGTGGGCTGGCAGGACGGGCTGTCGGCCTGCGCGCGCCTGTTCTGGGACGCGCAGGCCTGACGCGGCGCCCGTGCTCAGTCGGCGCGGATGTTGGCAGCCCGGATCACCGACTCCAGCTCGGTGCTTTCGGCCTGGATGAAGGCGCTGAACTCGGCCGGCGTGCCGCCGATCGGCGTGGCGCCGATGTCGGCCAGCTTCTGCTGCACGGCCGGCTGGGACAGGGCCTTGTTGAGCGCCTGGTTCAACGCCTGCACCACCGTGGCCGGCGTGCCGGCCGGCGCCACCAGTCCCCACCAGACCGTGGCCTGCACATTCACGCCCTGGGCGCGCGCCGTGGGCACGCCGGGCAGCAGGCGCGAGCCGCTGCCGTTGAGCACGGCCAGCGCGCGCAGCGCACCGCTGCCCACATGGCCCGCGACCTCCAGCGGGTTGATGGCCATGAAGTCCAGCCGTCCGCCCAGCAGGTCGGTCACGGCGGCCGAGCCGCCCTTGTAGGGAATGTGCACGGCCTGGAAGCCGCCGGCGCGCTCCAGCAGCGCGCTGGCCATGTGGCCCGAACTGCCCACGCCGGCCGTGCCATAGGACAGGGCACCGGCCTTGGCCTTGCCGGCGGCAATCAGCCCGGCCAGGCTTTTGTGGGGCGACCGGGCGTTGACCACCACGACCAGGGGCGCCTCGCCGATGCGGCCCACCGCGATGAGGTCCTTGAGCGGATCGAAGCCGAGCTTGGCGTACAGCGCCTTGTTGGTGGTCAGCGTGTTCGAGGCCGTCAGCAGCAGGTGGCCGTCGGCCGCGCCGCGCGCCACCGCGCCCATGCCGATGTTGGTGCCGCCGCCGGGCTTGTTGTCCACCACGATGGACTGGCCCAGCAGTTCGGCCATGGGCGGCGTGACCAGGCGCGTGATGATGTCCACGCCGCCGCCGGGCGAGTAGGGCACCACCACGGTGATGGGGCGCTCGGGGTAGCCGGCCGCGGCGGCGTGCAGCGGCAGGCCAGCCAGCGCGGCGGCGGTGCAGCCCAGCCAGGCCAGCGCCTGGCGGCGGGCGTGAATTCCTGTCATGCGTGTCTCCAAAGGGGGGGAAGTTGTGTCTGTGCCGCCATTATTCAGTGCGCCCTGCAGGCGTGCGCGCACGGCGTTAGGATGCACCGGCCATTGTGGCCAATGGCCTTCCCGACCGTCTTCGAGGCACACCATGACTTCCCTGAATCCGCTTTCCGCTTTTTCCGTCACGCGCAAATGGCCGGCCGCGCATCCGGACCGCATCCAGCTGTACTCCCTGCCCACGCCCAATGGCGTCAAGGTCTCGATCGCGCTGGAGGAGATGGGCCTGCCCTACGAGGCGCACCGTGTCGGCTTCGAGAGCGATGACCAGCTCTCGCCCGAATTCGTGGGCACCTTTCCCAACAACAAGATTCCCGCCATCCTCGACCCGCAGGGGCCTGGCGGGCAGCCGCTGGCGCTGTTCGAATCGGGCGCCATCCTGGTCTACCTGGCCGAGAAGACCGGCAGCCCGCTGCTGCCCGCCGACCCGGCGGCGCGCTACGAGACGCTGCAGTGGCTGATGTTCCAGATGGGCGGCGTGGGCCCCATGTTCGGCCAGCTGGGGTTCTTCCACAAGTTCGCGGGCAAGGACTTCGAGGACAAGCGCCCGCGCGACCGCTACGCCAAGGAGTCGCAGCGCCTGCTGGGCGTGCTCGAGCAGCGCATGGCGGGGCGGCAGTGGATCATGGGCGATGCCTTCACCATCGCCGACATCGCCATCTGGCCCTGGGTGCGCAACATGGTCGTGGAGCAGGGCTACAACGCGGCCGAGCTGATCGGCTGGAGCCAGCTGCCGCAGCTGCAGCGCGTGCTGGCCTCGTTCCTGGCGCGTGCAGCCGTGCAAAAAGGCCTGGCGACCCCGCCGCGCCACTGAGCCAGCGTTGCATTGCCGGCCGGCACTGTCCCAGCCATGGTGGCTTTCAAAGCGGGCGTTGCGCCCGCATCTGGCAGAGAATCAGCCTCACAGGAGCCACCACGATGACCACCGCAACCACCCCCATCCTCCAGAGCCAGCCGCTGGGCCCGTTGTGGCCCACCATGGACCCCTTCCTGTTCTGCGCCCACCATGACGATGCATACCCGCCCGGCGACGGCCGCATGGGCGTGCAGGCCGTGGAATTCGAGGGCCGGCAGATGGGCAGCGACTTCAGCCGCAAGAACGGCTTTTCGATGTACCACGGCGACAGCGTGCCGGGCTTTCCCGGCCATCCGCACCGCGGCTTCGAGACCGTGACCCTGGTGCGCAAGGGCCTGATCGACCATTCCGACTCGCTGGGTGCGGCCGCGCGCTTCGGCGGCGGGGACGTGCAGTGGCTCACCGCCGGCAAGGGCATACAGCACTCGGAGATGTTCCCGCTGCTGCACAGCGATGCGCCCAACCCGCTGGAGCTGTTCCAGATCTGGCTGAACCTGCCCGCGCGCTCCAAGATGGTGGAGCCGCACTTCACCATGTTCTGGAACGAGCGCATTCCGCGCCTGCAGCACAGCGATGCCGCGGGCCGCAAGACCGTGCTCACCGTGGTGGCGGGCAGCCTGCCGGGGGCGGCCGCCCTGCCGCCGCCGCCCGAGTCCTGGGCTTCCCAGCCCGAGGGCGACGTGGCCATCTGGACGCTTCGCATGGAGCCCGGGGCACGCTTTACCCTGCCGCGTGCCGCCGGCCAGGACACGCAGCGCATGCTGTACTTCTTCGCGGGCCAGGCGCTGCAGGTCGGGCCCACGGCGCTGGGCCACCATGCAGCCCTGCACGTGGATGCCACCGGGGACTGGCAGCTGTGCAACAGCGGGCATGACACGGTCGAATGCCTGGTGCTGCAGGGCTGTCCCATCGGCGAAAGCGTGGTGCAGTACGGCCCCTTCGTGATGAACTCGCAACAGGAAATCATGCAGGCCCTGCAGGACTACCGCCGTACGCAGTTCGGCGGCTGGCCCTGGGGCAAGCAGGACCCCGTGCACGGTGCCGAGAACCGGCGGTTCGCGCGCTATCCAGGCGCGGCTGCCGAGGAGCAGCCGCCGCAGCCGGCCTGAGTGCCGCCGTCAGCCGCCGTGGAAGTCCGCCGGCGGCGGCGTGCGGCCCAGCTCCTGCAGCACCTTCAGCGTGATGGCCATGCCGGTGTTGCCTGCGGGCACGCCGGCATAGACGGCGGTCTGCAGCAGCACTTCCCGGATGGTGTCCAGGTCCAGCGGCGCGGCCTCGCTGTCGGCCGGCTCGGCCAGCAGGCCCGTGCGGATATGCAGCTCGAACTCCTCCCAGCGCCCCATGGCGGCCGTGATGGCCAGCACCATGATGCGGCGCGTGCGGCGATCCAGGCCCGGACGGCTCCAGATGCCGTCCCAGGCATAGGCCGTGATCATGCGCTGGAACTCCACATTGAGTGCGTTGGCGCGCGCCACGGATTGGTCCACCCATGCATCGCCCAGCACGCGGCGGCGGTTGGCCAGGCCGCGCTGCAAAGCGTCGGCGGAGGATTCGGTCATGTCGGTTTTTCCTGTATCAGACGGGTTCATGGGCCTGCGGCGCCTCCAGCAGCGCCAGGCACGCATCATGCGATGCCTGGACGGCCCGGTCCGGGTCGCAGGCCCGGGCCAGCGCCTGCTCTAGCGCCTGCAGGGCCCGGGCATCGAGCCCGGGCGCAGCCCATTCGGCCAGCAGCAGGCGCAGTTCGCGCCCCTGCTCCAGCGCCTGGGGCGCCAGCCGCTCCACGGCGGCCAGGGCCTCGGGCTTGCCCGTCCAGGGTGCCAGCGCATGCACGCATGCTTCCGAAAAAACCAGGCCCCGCAGGCCCTGCACATGGCCCAGCATGCGCTGCGGGTGCACCTGCAGCGACTGCGCGGCCTGGCGCAGCGCGGATGCCGCGCCGTGCACATGGCGCCACAGCTCTGGCCAGTGGGCGGCCTCGGCCTGCCACTCGCCCAGCGCCCGTTCATGGGCCTGGGCCATGCAGCCCAGCAGCAGGGCCGCGAGCGGCGGCACGGCCCGGGCCTGGGCCACGGCCTGCATGCAATGCACGGGATTGCGCTTGTGCGGCATGGCGCTGGAAGTGCTGCCGCGCGGCGCCTCGCTGATCTCGCCGACCTCGTACTGGGACATCAGCGCCCAGTCCCCGGCCAGCTTGGCCAGGCTGCCGCCGCACACCGCGGCCTCCATGGCCAGGCGCATCCATTCGTCGCGCTGCGTGTGCCAGCTGCGGCCGCAGGCGGACAGGCCCAGCCGGCGCGCCAGCGCCTGCTCGACGGCGCCGCGCTGCGCTCCCAGCACTGCGCCATTGCCCACGGCGCCGCCCAGTTGCACGCACAGCGAAGCCTGCGCCTGCGCCTGAAGCCGTGCGATGCTGCGCCCGATGGCGGCGGCCGACTGCGCGCATTTGAAGCCGAAGCTCGTGATCTGGGCGGGCTGCATCAGGCTGCGCGCCAGCATGGGCGTGGCGGCGTGGGTCCGCGCCAGGACCACGAGTGCCGACTGCAGCGCCCGCAGCTCGGATTGCAGCGCCACCAGCGCATCCCGGGTCAGCAGGGCCTGGGCCGTGTCCACCGCATCCTGCGTGGTCGCGCCCCAGTGCAGCCAGGCCAGGCCCTCGGGCGCGTGGTCGCGCAGCCACTGCTGCAGCGGGCGCACCACGGCCATTCCCAGCGCGCCCGTGGTGCGTGCCTGCTCGACCAGGGCGTCGCGCTGCACCGGCGCCTGGCCGCAGGCACGGGCGATGGCCTGGGCGGCCTCGGCCGGGATCAGCCCGCATTCGGCCTGGGCCTGTGCCAGCGCGGCCTCGAAGCGCAGCAGGGCCTCGATGCAGCGCGCATCCGAAAACCAGGTGCCACCATCGGCCGGGCCCAGAAAATCCTTCATCAACGACATGCTGCTCCCGCCGCTCTCATGCCGTCGCGCCCGAGGCCTTGATCACCGCCGCCCACTTGGCGCTTTCCTGGCGGATGCGGGCCGCGTACTGCACGCTGTCGCCCAGCAGCGGCACGGCACCCTCCACCCCCAGCCGCGACTGGAAGGACTCGGAGGCGGCCACCTTGAGGATGTCGCGGCCCAGCGCGGCCACCGTGTCCTGGGGCGTGCCCTTGGGCGCGAGGATGCCGTAGGTCAGCGAGCTTTCGAAATCGGCCAGCGCGCGCACGCCGGACTCCGCCACCGTGGCCACGTCGGGCAGCTGCGGCTGGCGCCTGGCGCCGGTGACGGCCAGCGCGCGCAGCTTGCCGGCCTTGACCAGGGCCATGGCGGCGGGAATCACGCCGAAGCTGAAGTCCACATTGCCGCCGGCCAGGTCGGTCAGCGACGGCGCCGTGCCCTTGTACGGCACGTGGATGGCCTTGGCGCCCAGTGCGTGGGCGAACATCTCGCCCGTCAGGTGGCCGCCCGTGCCCGAGCCGCTGGAGGCAAACGTCATCTCGCCGTTGCGCCGGCGCAGCTGCTCGGCCAGCTCGGCCACGCTGCGCACCGGCGAGGCGGCGGGCACCACCAGCAGCAGGGCCGACGAGGCGAACATGGCCACGGGCTGCAGGTCGGTGGCCGCGTTGAACTTCAGGCCCGCATACAGCGAGGGATTGATGGACACCGTGCCCGTGTGGCCCAGCAGCCAGGTGCTGCCGTCGGCCGCCGCGCGCACCACGGCTTCCGTGCCCAGGTTGCCGCCCGCGCCGGCCTTGTTCTCCACGATCATCCCGTAGCCGAAGGCCTCGTTCAGGCCATGGGCCATCTGGCGCGCAAACACGTCGTTGCCGCCGCCGGGCGCAAAGGGAACCACCAGCCTTGTGCTGCGGCGCTGGGCGCGGACCGGCAGGGCGGTGGCGGCCAGCGCGGCGCCCGCGGCGGACAGCCACAGCCGGCGCGTGGCCAGGACGGTTGGGGGGCGCAGGCAATCCATGCGTGTCTCCTGGGAATCGTTGTTGCCCTGCAGTGTGGGCCAGGACCGGTGCCGGAAAAAGGGGTTGCCACTGCGTTGTGATTGCAGAAAATATGTGCGATGGACGTCAGGTACATACACAATTTCTTGCGAGTGGTGAGCGCCGGCTCCATGTCCGAGGCCGCGCGCCAGCTGGACCTGAGCCCCTCGGCCATCGCCCAGCAGATGCGCGTGCTGGAGGGCGAGATGGGCGCGGCGCTGCTGGTGCGCCAGGGCCGCAGCGTGCGCGCCACGGCGGCGGGCGAGCGCCTGTTCGAGCGCGGGCGGCAAGTGCTGCAGGAGGTCGAGGGCCTGCGCGAATGGGTGGCCTCGGACGCCGATGGCGGCGAACTGCGGCTGGGCACGGTGAACACGGCGCTGCACGGCTTTCTGCCCGCCGTCATGCGTGCCTTCGTGGACCGCCATGCGGATGTGCGCATCAGCGTGCGCGCCGGCCTGACTCCCGAGCTGTACACGGCCCTGCTGCAATCCGAGCTCGACGTGCTGCTGTGCCTGAAACCCTCCTTCGACCTGCCCAAGTCCGTGTGCTGGGCCGAGCTGCGCCAGGAGCCTTTGGTGCTGCTGTGCCGCAGCGAGGATGCGCACGAGGAGCCGCTGGCCCTGCTGCGCAGCCGTCCCCTGGTGCGCTACGACCGCGCCGTGGCCGGCGGACGGCTGGCCGACCGTTATCTGCGCGCCCAGGGCATCGCACCCATCGAGCGCATGGAGCTGAACTCGGTGCTGGCCGTGGCCATGATGGTGGACCAGGGCCTGGGCGTGGGACTGGTGCCCGACATCGGCGCCGTGCTGGGCCAGGGCCGCGATGTGCGCGTGCTGCCCTTGCCCGGCGCGGACGCCGGCCCGGACAGTGGCACGGGTGCCGACGTGCGCCGCGTGGGCCTGCTGTGGCTGCACACCTCGCCGCGCGCACGCTGGGCGCGCAGCCTGCTCGAATGCGCGCGCCGGTGCATGGGATGAGGCGCCTTCAGCCGAACTGTCCGGCCAGGAAATCCACCACGGCACGCACGCGCGGCGCCAGGCTGCGGCCGCGTGGGTAGAGCAGGTAGAAGCGATCATCTTCGCTGCGCTCCTGGTAGGGCTCCAGCAAGGGGATCAGCGTGCCCCGTTCCAGATCGGCCGCGATGTGGAAATGCGCCAGCCGCACCACGCCCAGTCCCAGCAGCGCAAAGCTGCGCAGCAGCTCGCCCTGGTTGGCGCCCAGGTGGCCGGGGATGGCGATGGTCCTGAGCCCGCCTTCGTCGTGGAAGGTCCAGCGGTTCCACTGCGTGCGGATGCTGAAGTTCAGGCAGCGGTGGTGCAGCAGGTCTTCGGGACGCTCGGGCCGGCCGAAGCGCGCGAGGTACTGCGGCGCGGCCGCGATCACCCAGGGTCTGAGCATCAGCGGGCGGCCTATCAATGTCTGCTCCGTGGGCCGCCCGCTGTGGATGGCCACATCGATGCCCTGGCGCACGAAGTCGCCGCGCTCCGTGCCCAGCACGAAGTCCAGGCCCAGGCGCGGGTGGCGCTCCAGCAGCAGGGGCAGGCGCGGCGCCACCAGGTACTTGGCCGTGGTCAGCGCGGTGTGGATGCGTACCGTGCCCGAGATCTCGGCATCGGCCACTCGCACCGAAGCTTCCGCATCCTCCATGGCCTGCACCACCTGCTGGCTGGCGGCGCGAAAGCGTTCACCCTCCTGCGTCAGCCGGATCGCGCCGGCGATGCGCTCGAACAGCCGCACGCCCAGGCGCGCCTCCATGCGCGCAATGAGCTTGCTCACCGTGGAAGGCGCCAGCTGCAGGTGGCGTCCGGCGCCCGAAAAGCTGCCTTCCTCGACCACGCGCAGGAACACGGTCATCTGTCCGAACTGGTCCATGAAAGGTCTGTGCCTCCTGTGAATTGCGTTCACATGCGCTATGGCCGCGCATGCGTTGTCCCGTTTCTGGCCACTGTACAGAATCGTTTCGACGACCAGAACGGAGACAACACGCATGAGCCACGACAAGACCCTGCGCATAGGCGCAGGCGCCGCCTGGTGGGGCGACCGCATCGAGCCGGCCGCGCTCAATGCCGAGCAGGGCGATCTCGACTACCTGTGCTTCGAGACCATGGCCGAGGCCACGGTCTCGGCCGCCCAGGTGCGCGCGCGGCGCGATCCCTGCTTTGCCGGCTATGACACCTACCTGGACGAGCGCATGCGCGCCGTGCTGCCGGCCTGCATGCGGCGCGGCACGCGCATCATCTCCAACCAGGGCTGGATCAACCCGCGTGGCGCGGCGCAGCGCGTCACCGAGTTGCTGCGCGAGCTGGGCATTGCCGGCGTGAAGGTGGCGGCCGTGGGCGGCAGCCTGATCACCGACCGCGTGCTCGATCTGGCGCCCTCCATCCTGGAGACGGGCGCCAGCACGCAGACGCTGGCCGATACGCTGATCTCGGCCGAGGCCTACCTGGGGGCCGAACCCATCGTGCAGGCCCTGGAGCAGGGCGCGCAGATCGTGGTCACGGGCCGGGTGGCCGATCCCTCGCTGTTTCTCGCGCCCATGGTCCATGCATTCGGATGGGATCTGCTGGACCACGAGCGCCTGGGCGCGGGCAGCGGCATAGGCCATCTGATGGAGTGCGGCGCGCAGGTCACGGGCGGCTACTTCGCGGACCCGGGCCTCAAGGAGGTGCCCGAGCCCTGGAATCTGGCCTTTCCCATCGCCGAGGTCGATGCCGCTGGCGGCGTGATACTGACCAAGGTCGCGGGAACGGGCGGCGGGATCACGGTGCAGACCGTCAAGGAACAGATGCTCTACGAAGTGCACGATCCCGCCTGCTACATCACGCCCGACGTGGTGGTCGACTTCACGCAGGCACGCCTGGAGCAGTTGGGGCCCGATCGTGTGCGCGTGACGGGGCTGACCGGCAAGCCGCGCACCGGCACGCTCAAGGTGTCCATGGGCTGTACCGAAGGCTTCATCGGCGAGGACATGTTCTTCTACGCCGGCCCCGGCGCGCTGCGCCGTGCACAGCTGGCGCGCCGCATCCTGCAGGAGCGATTCAGGATCGTGAAGCTTGACGCCGAGGAGGTACGCATCGACTTCCTGGGCCTCAATGCCGTGCACGGCGCGGCCACGCCGGCGGATGCGCCCGAGCCCTACGAGGTGGCGGTGCGCGTGGCGGCGAGAACCCGCACGCGGCAGGAGGCAGCCAAGGTGGGCCGCGAGGTGGATGGCATGGCGGTCTCGGGCATCGCCCATACGGGCAAGCGCGTGCCCCACCAGGAACGCACGCGCGAGGTGATCGGCGTGTGGTCCGCGCTGGTGCCGCGCCAGCAGGTGGCCGCGCACATCGACTATTTCACGAGCTGAAGGAGACAGGCCATGGCCATCACGGCACGACTGGAGCAGGTGGCGCACACGCGCTCGGGCGACAAGGGAAATACCTCGAACATCGCCGTCTTCGCCTATGAGGATGCGCTGTATCCGCTGCTGTGCGAGCAGCTCACGGCCGGGCGCTTCAAGGCCTTTCACGGCACGGCCATCGCGGGCGAGGTGCTGCGCTACGAAGTTCCCAACCTGCATGCGCTGAACTTCGTGGCGCATGGCGCGCTGGGCGGTGGCGTGTCGCGCAGCCTGTCGGTGGACAACTATGGCAAGGCGCTGTCGGCAGCCATCCTGGGCTTTGCGCTGCAGGTGCCCGACGAACTGGTGCCGCTGCTGCGCCGGCGCGCGGCGGCCTGACGCTGGCGCGGCAGCCCTTCGGGACAATCGACAGGAGACGACGACATGGCAGTGCCTCTTTTCCGTACGCTTGCCGCACTGGCCCTGGCTGGCTGTGCGGCCCTGGTCCACGCACAGACCGCAGCCCAGCCCTATCCATCCCGGCCCGTGCGCATCGTCGTGCCTTATCCGGCAGGCGGCACCACGGACATCATTGCGCGGCTGGCGGCCGCCCAGCTGTCCGAACGGCTCGGCCAGCCCTTCGTGGTCGAGAACCGTGCCGGTGCCAGCGGTGCCATCGGCTCCGCGGCCGTGGCCCAGGCCGCGCCCGATGGCTACACCCTGGTCATGGGCACGGCCAGCTCCCACGGCATCAATCCGGCGCTGCAAAAAAGCCTGCCCTATGACGCTGTCCGGGACTTCGCGCCCGTCACCATGGTGGCCAGCACGCCCAACATCATCGTGGTCCACCCGGGCGTGCCCGCGAAGACGCTGGCCGAGCTGCTGGCCCTGGCCAGGGCGCGGCCCGGGCAGCTCCACTTCGGCTCGACCAGTCCTGGCGGATCTCCGCACATGAGCGCCGAGCTGCTGAAGATGATGGCCGGCGTGGACATGGCCCATGTGCCTTACAAGGGCGCATCGCCCATGCTCACCGACCTCATGGGCGGGCAGATCCAGGTGGGCTTCGACAACCTGCCCTCGGCCCTCGCCTTCGTGCGCAGCGGCAGGCTGCGCGCGCTGGCCGTCACCACCGCCCGGCGCTGGCCTGGCGCGCCCGAGATCGCCACGGTCGCCGAAAGCGGCGTGCCCGGCTACGAGGTCTCTGGCTGGTTCGGCCTGCTGGCGCCGGCCGGCACGCCGCGTGCCGTGCTCGATACCCTGCAGGACGCCGTTGCCCGGTCCGTGCGGGTGCCCGAGGTGGCCGCGCAACTGCGTGGCCTGGGCGCCGAGCCCGTGGCCAGCCGGCCCGAGGACTTCGCCCGCCAGATCCGTGCGGATGTGGACCGATGGCGCAGCGTGGCCAAGGCCACGGGCGTGGTGCTGGAATAGCCCGCGTCGCCGACAATGGCGGCTTTGCGCGGCGCGCCAGTGCGCCGCGGTTTTCCAAGGCCTTTGCCATGAACATCACCAAAGACACTGCCGTCACCCTCAACTACAAGATCACCGACACCCAGGGCAAGCTGCTCGACAAGGGCGACGTGGCCTACCTGCACGGCGGCTACGACAACATCTTCGCCAAGGTGGAGGCGGCCCTGGACGGCAAGGCCGTGGGCGACACGCTGACAGTGGACCTGGCCGTGGAAGATGCCTTCGGCGCACGTGACGAAAGCCTCACGCGCACCATCCCCAAGGGCGAGTTCCCGCCCGGCGTGAAGGTGGGCGGCCAGCTGCGCGGCACCAACGACCAGGGCGAGCCCCAGATCTACCACGTGGTCAAGATCAAGGGCCCCGTGGTGCTGCTGGACGGCAACCACCCGCTGGCCGGCATCGCGCTGCGCTTTTCCTGCAAGGTCACCGAGGTGCGCGCTGCCAAGCCCGAGGAAATCGAGCACCGCCACGTGCACGGCGGCCACGGCCACCACCACTGAAGCCCGGCTGCGGGGCTACACCGTCTCCAGCGCCAGCAAGGCGGTTGCCGTGTTGGAGATCGGTATGTGGTAGTTGCCATGCACGCGGCGCACGCCCGGCGCCGCCGCCGACAGCGCGCCGCGCATGGCCAGCCACATCAGCAGCTCCACCCCCTGCGTGCCGGTCTTCTCGACCAGTTCGTGCACGCTGAACTGCGTGGCCCACTCGGGGTTGGTGGCCATGCTTTCAAGGAACTGCAGGTCGAAGGCCTTGTTGATGAAGCCGGCGCGTTCGCCGTCGAGCTGGTGCGACAGGCCGCCCGAGGCGATCACGGCCACGCGCTGGCTGCTGTCCCAGCGCGCGATGGCGCGGCCCACGGCCTGGCCCAGCGCGTAGCAGCGCCGCGCCGAGGGCAGCGGGAATTGCACGGTGTTGATGCACACCGGCACCACGGCCACCGGGCATTCGCCCTCGGGCCAGAACAGCTTCAGCGGCAGCGTGCAGGCATGGTCCACCAGCATTTCCTGGCAGGTCACCACGTCGAAATCCTCGCCCACGAGGGACTCGATCAGGTGCCATGACAGCGCGGTGTCGCCGCGCAGCGGCGCCAGCGTGGGAATGCCCCAGCCTTCGTCGGCATTGCTGTACTGCGCGGCCGCGCCCACGGCGAAGGTGGGCATCTTGTCCAGGAAGAAGTTCAGGCCGTGGTCGTTGTAGAACATCACGACCACGTCGGGCCGCTGCGTGGCCAGCCAGTCGCGGATGGGCGGAAAGCCGTCGAAGAAGGGCTTCCAGTAGGGCTCGTTCTGCAGGCCCTTGTGGATGGCGTTGCCGATGGCGGGGATGTGCGAGGTGCCCAGACCTCCGATGAGATGTGCCATGGGGAATGTCTCCTGTCGTCTTCGGGATCGTGGGTCAGGCGTGCGAGCGCAGCATGGCCTGGAACTCGGCCTTGGTCATGCCGGTCTGCTGGGCGCCGATGTCCTGCATGTCCAGGTGGAAGATGCCGGCCAGCTTGGCCAGGTAGTAGGCGTTGCCGCCGGCCGCGATCATCTGCAGAACGTTGCGGGCGCGCACGGCGGCGGCCTGGGCCTCGTCCAGCCCGTAGCGGCGCATGTAGGCCTCTTCATCGGCCAGGAAGGCCTGGCGGTTGGCCGCCTCGTTGAAGGAAAAGCACATCTTGTTGAGCGCATAGCCCTTGCGGGCCTGCACGCCGTCGAACAGGACGGTGCCGGGAATCTGTGGCTGGACGGCCATGCTTTGTCTCCGGTGTTTGCGTTGGATCAGCGGCAGTGTCCGGCGTGCATTGCCAAAGATAAAGCCGCTGCCAATCATGCGATCCATGAGCGAAATCGATTGGTCCCACCTGGACGGGCGGCTGCTGCAACTGCTGGTGGCCGTGCTGGAAACCGGCAGCGTCACCGGCGCGGCGCAGCGCCTGGGGGTGACGCAGTCGGCCGTCAGCCACCTTCTGGACAAGCTGCGCGCCATCACGGGCGACCGGCTGTTCGTCAAGCAAGGCCGGGGCATCGCGCCCACGGCCCATGCCCGCGCGCTGCTGGAGCCCGCGCGCGAAATGCTGGCGTGCATGCAGCGCTTCAGCCAGGGCCCGGGATTCGATCCCGCCTGCTGGCGCGCCGAGGTGACCATCGCCGCCAACGATTTCCAGCGCGAGCTGCTGCTGCCCGCGCTGGCGGCGCGCCTGCGTGCGGCGGCCCCCTGCAGTGCCTTGCGCATCATCGACAGCGGTGCGCCCGACGCCGGCCTGCTGCGCTCCAACGCCTGCCTGCTGGCCATCAGCCCGCGTCCGCCCGATGCCACGGACATCCTGCAAAAGCGCCTGTTCAGCGACGGGTACGCGCTGTTCTACGACGGCGGCGTGCGCAAAGCGCCGCGGGATGCCCAGGCCTATCTGCACGCTGAACACGCCACCGTGGCCTACGCTCCGGGACAGGGGCTGGACCTGGACCAGCAGTTGCAGGCGCGTGGATTGGCACGCCGCTTCGCGGTGCGCGTGCCGGGCTTTGCGGCGCTGGCCGCCTTCGTGCGCGGCACGCCGCTGCTGGTCACGGCGCCCTCGCTGCTGGGCCGCACGGTCCTGTCATCGCTGGCCAGCGCGCCCGTGCCGGTGCAATGTCCGCCCCTGCCCATGTACATGATCTGGCATGCGCGCCACCAGGCCGACCCGGCCCATGCCTGGCTGCGCGGCCAGTTGCAGCAGGTGGTGGAGCAGGTGCTCGGCCCGGCGGGGCCGTCAATGCCGGCGCAGCAAGGCGCGGCGCAGCAGGCGGGCGGCCCGGTTGCGGATCTGGAAGGGGCTGTGGCTCACGGCCGGACTCACGCGGGCGCGTGAACAGGCCGCCAGGAAGTCGCGCAGCAGCACGCTGTCGTCCAGCGTGCTGGTATCCGGGTTGCGGAACTGGAATTCCGGATGCCACTGCGTGGCCGCGATGTAGCTCTTGAGCGTGCCGGGCCTGCGGAAGATGGCCTCGGGAATATGGTCGGGAATGCTCCAGGCTTCCACGTCGAACTCGGGCGCCACGTCCTTGATGCCCTGGTGGTGGATGCTGTTGACGCGCGCCCGGTGCAGCGTGGGGTAGAGCGCCTGCAGGCGGCTGCCGGGCACGATGTGGATGTCGTGGTAATGGCGGTCGTACTCGGTAGGGTTGCGGTGCAGCTGAGAGCCGGGCACCTGGGTCTCGATATCCTGGTAGAGCGTTCCGCCGAAGGCCACGTTGATCAGTTGCAGGCCCCGGCAGACACCGAAGATGGGCTTGCCCGCCTGGGAAAAGGCCTCGACCACGGCCAGGTCGTAGAGGTCGCGCACGCGGTCGCCCAGCCATTCCGGGCGCAAGGGTTCTTCGCCATAGCTGCCGGGCCAGACATCGGCGCCGCCGTGCATGACCACGCCGTCCAGCCATTCGGCATAGTGCTCCAGCGTCACGTCGCCGCGCGCCGTCTCGCCCGTGGGGCAGGGCACCATGACCACCATGGCGCCGGCCGACATGATCCAGTGCGCGATCGACTGCTCCACATACTGCAGCGTCTTGCCCGTGAACAGCGGACGCTGCGGGTCCGCATGGGAAAAGCAGGCCGACAGGCCGATCTTGAGGCGGCGGGAAGCAAGAGGGCTCATGGGTGCACAACGGCTGTAATCCTGATGCCTTCGTTGTAAGCCCAATCGCGGCCCGGCCATGTAGGAAGGGTTTGAACGCCCGCGCCCGGCCCAGGGCCATCGCCCGGACGGGTGTAGGCGAATGCAAGAGTTGTCTTGAGGCATCTCAAGCTTCGCATCGGCATTTTCCCCAGGGACGCCCCCTGGAGGTGTAGCCTGCGGACAGGGTGGGAGCCGGCGAAAAACCTGACGGCGCAGGCTGCGACCTGCTGTGCAGGCGGCCCGCATGGCGTTACGATGGATTCGCCAATTCTTCAATGGCCCCGACAACCCCGCCGCGCCGGTGGTGCGGCTTTTGGCGACTAGGAGGATATGCATGCAAGTTCAGGTTCATGCCGACGATTCGATCCAGGGCGGCGAGTCCTTGGCCCAATGGGCGCAGGAGGAGATCAACGCCAAGCTGGCGCGGCTCAAGGACTACGTGGTGCGTGTGGAGGTGTTTCTCACCGGAGTCGATGCGCTCAAGACTTCGGGAGGGCCCGGCAAGCGCTGCGTGCTGGAGACACGGGCCAATGGACGCCCGCCGATTGCGGTGAACGCCGAAGCCGAGAAGGTCAAGGACGCATTCAACGCGGCGATTGAGAAGCTGCGCAGGGCCGTCGAGACCGACCTGGGCAAGGTCAAGGACAAGCATGGCCGTGACAGCGTTCGCGGCGTGGAGGACGATTCCCAGGTGGATGCCGCCAGCGCGGCGTGACAACCGTCCCGCTGCACACGCAAAAGCGCCCCGCCCTGGCCGGGCGCTTTTTTCTTCGCCCGCGCCGGGCTCAGCGCGCGGGGCGCAGCACCGTGCCTTCGAGCGAGGGCGCGTGCAGCGGCTTGAGCGGCGAGGCCAGCGGCGGGCCGAAGCGGCGCGCGGCATCCGTGCCCGGCTCGGCCAGCTCGGATTCCCACTGGCTGCGCGCCAGGGCGATTTCCTCGCCCGTGCGGGCGACGAAATTCCACCACAGCAAAATGGGTTCATCGAGCGGCTCCCCGCCGATGACCAGCAGGCGGCTGCCGGGCGCGGCCTCGATATCCACCGCCTCGGCGCCGCGCGGCAGGTAGAGCAGCTCCTGCATGGACAACGGCTGGCCTGCGGCGTGCACGCTGCCTTCCAGGGCCATCACCGCATGCTCGAAATCGGCGCGCAGCGGCATCCGCACGCGGGCCGGCGCCGTGCCCGGCGCTGCATGCAGGTCCACGCCCATCAGCGGCGTGTGGACTTCTGCCGGCGAGCGCAGGCCCAGCGCCTCGCCCGCCAGCACCGTGGCCAGGAAGTCCCCGGCGCGCGCCTGCGGCAGCTCGGGATAGTGCTGGAAGCGCGGCGGGCAGTGGCGGTGCGACTCGGGCAGTGCGATCCACAGCTGGGCTGCATGGATGTGGGAAGGCGTCTGGCTTTCCTCGGAATGGGCGATGCCGTGGCCGGCCGTCATCAGATTGACCTGCCCGGGCCGGATGATCTGCGTGTGGCCCAGGCTGTCGCGGTGCAGCACCTCGCCCCGGATCATCCAGGTGAAGGTCTGCAGCCCGATGTGGGGATGGGGGCCGACCTGCATGCCCGGTGGCTCCGGATCGGCCGGACCCGCGTGGTCCAGGAAGCACCAGGCTCCGACCTTGCGCAGTGCGCGCTGGGGAATCGCGCGCTGGATGGGGATGCCGCCCACGTCGGCGGTGCGGGTGGGAAGATGCTGGACTGGGGATTTGTCGGCCATGGCTGTGATGCGGTGCAAGTGGGGTGGTGCCAGTGTCGTGCACCAAGGCTGCGCTGGCAAACAAGCCGTGCATGCATTGGGCCTGTTCGCTGACAGCAGGGCCAGGCATCATTGTTTACATTCGACGGACGGACCGGCGCCCGCCCGCAGGCACGCCGGCCTCACTCTTAAAGGAGAAAACGCCATGACGACATCCGAAGACACACAGCCTGAAATCGACCAGCAGCCAGGCGGCAGCGCCGTGGAAGTACAGCGTTTTCCCGAGCATTTCAGGGCGCGGATCACCGGCAAGGTGCAGCACCGCGTGGGTGATGGGCCGCTGGAGGACATCGAGCGCGGCACCGAGGTCGTCGTGGACTCGGCCATCGGCAGCTACGTGCTGTCGTGGGACCTGCAAGACCAGCCCATCACGGTGTCGCTGGCCAAGCGCGAATTCGAGCTCTACGTCGACACGGGCGAGATCGAGGTGCTGCAGGGCTGACGCCTTTGCCGCTTTCGCCAAAGGCCCTGCGGCGCCATGCCGCAGGGCCTTTTCCATTCAGAGCGAAGTGCGTATGCGCACCTCGCCGGCCAGCAGCTTGTGCACGGGGCAGGCCTCGGCCACCTGCAGCAGGCGCTGCCGCTGCTGCGCATCCAGTTCGCCTTCCAGGGTGATCTGGCGTTCGACCAGATTGCCGCCACCCTCCGGCGCGCCTTCGGGATTGAGCCGCAACTCCACATGCACCCGGGCCAGCGCCCATTGCTTGCGTGCGGCGTACATCTGCAGCGTCACCGTCGTGCAGGCGCCCAGCGCCGACAGCAGCAACTGCAGCGGGTCGGGGGCGGAATCGGTACCGCCCTTGTCGGCAGGCTCGTCCGCATGCCATGAATGTCCCTGGGGATCGGTGAGAACGACGCGGTAGGGCGTGGCCGTGCTGGTGGCGTGGGCGCTATGGATCATGCAATCTCCTGTGTGCAGATGAAGGGGTGGGTGGTCATCCCCCCGGATGATCACAGAAGCCTGGTGCCCAGCGGCACTTCGCGGTCGGGCACGCACAGCGCGACCTCGCCATGCTCGTTGTGAAAGCCCGTGACCAGGCATTCCGAGCGCATGGGACCGATCTGCTTGGCGGGAAAGTTCAGCACGGCCACCACCTGGCGGCCGACCAGCTCCTCGGGCCGGTAAAGCGCCGTGATCTGGGCGCTGGACTTGCGCAGGCCGATGTCGGGGCCGAAGTCCACCTGCAGGATGTAGGCGGGCTTGCGCGCCTCCTTGAAGACCTGGGCGTCGATGATGCGGCCCACGCGCAACTCCACCTTGAGGAAGTCGTCGAAGCCAATCGTCTCGTGCAATGCGGATGAGGTAGTCATGCGGCCATGATGCCGCCCGGCCGGTGCGCGGTTTGTCGAGCAACGCTCGCAGTGTCAGGACGGGGCTGCCTCGCGTGCCCGCTTTGCCGCCAGCACGTGCCGGCGCCACAGGAACAGCGCCATCGCATAGCCCGTGCTGTGCCCTGCCATGAGCCCGAACACCGACAGCGTCAGCGGGCTGGCAATGAAGCCATGCAGGCTGGGGTCCGTGCCCGGCGACAGCCAGGCCAGCTCCGCCACGCGCCAGGCGATGCGTGCCAGCAACAGCAGCGACAGCGCGATGCCCAGATAGGTGTGCGGCGTGTAGTACAGGCCCTGGGGCGTGGGGTCGAGCTGCGTGCGCGCCCAGGCCCAGCGCGACAGCAGGCCGCCGCAGGCCAGCCCGCCGCCCAGCGCCGCCAGGGCCGGCCAGCGGCCCCAGGCCGCCCAGCCCACCAGACTCAGCAGCACGGCATAGATGCCCAGCGTGATCCAGGGCCGGTACCTGTTCGTGCGCTGGCGCCCGACCAGCCGCCGGTAGCGCGCATGCAGGCGCCAGGCCAGCAGGGGAAAAAGCACGATCAGCGTGGTGGTGGAGCTTGCGTGGATGGCCATGGAAGAGGTCCTCGCCTGGGCGTTCAGGCCGACAGTGTCGCAGTTCCGGCGAAAAAAAGCCGGCATCGTTTCCGATGCCGGCTTCGCAGGACGTGCGCCAGGAATTACTTGGCGGCGACCACGCGCACCATTTCCAGGCACTTGTTGGAGTAGCCCCACTCGTTGTCGTACCAGGACACGACCTTCACGAAGGTCTTGTCCAGGGCGATGCCGGCTTCGGCATCGAACACCGAGGTGCAGGATTCGCCGCGGAAGTCCGTGGCCACGACCTTGTCTTCGGTGTAGCCCAGCACGCCCTTGAGCGCGCCTTCGGACTGGGCCTTCATTTCGGCGCAGATCTCTTCATAGCTGGCTTCGCTGTTCAGCTCCACGGTCAGGTCCACGACCGACACGTCGGAGGTGGGCACGCGGAAGGACATGCCGGTCAGCTTCTTGTTCAGCTCGGGGATCACCACGCCCACCGCCTTGGCGGCGCCGGTGCTGGAGGGGATGATGTTCTCCAGGATGCCGCGGCCGCCGCGCCAGTCCTTGTTGCTGGGGCCGTCCACGGTCTTCTGGGTGGCGGTGGCGGCGTGCACGGTGGTCATCAGGCCGCGCTTGATGCCCCACTTGTCGTTGAGCACCTTGGCCACGGGAGCCAGGCAGTTGGTGGTGCAGGAGGCGTTGGAGATGATGTCCTGGCCTGCGTAGGTCTTGCAGTTCACGCCGAAGACGAACATGGGCGTGCTGTCCTTGGACGGCGCGGACATGATGACCTTCTTGGCGCCGGCAGCCAGGTGCTTGCGCGCGGTCTCGTCGGTCAGGAACAGGCCCGTGGCCTCGATCACGATGTCGGCGCCGACTTCGTTCCACTTCAGGGCGGCGGGATCGCGCTCCTGGGTCAGGCGGATCTTCTTGCCGTTGACGATCAGGTGGGAGCCCTCGACGGAGACCTCGCCCTTGAAGCGGCCGTGCACGCTGTCGTACTTGAGCATGTAGGCCAGGTAGTCGGGCTCGAGCAGGTCGTTGATGCCCACGACTTCGATGTCGCTGAAGTTCTGCACGGCGGCGCGGAACACCATGCGGCCGATGCGGCCGAAGCCGTTGATACCGATCTTGATCGTCATATTTGCCTCTTGGATTGACGGATTGCGAAAAACGGAAAAACTGAAACGGTGGGTGCCAGGCCGGGCCTGGCGGGCGGCAAAAAGGGGCCGCAGGCCCCTTCTCGCAGCTTACTTGCCGGCGCGCTGCAGCGCGACCTGCACGGTGTCGGCGACGTTTTCGGCCGTGAAGCCGAAGTGCTTGAACAGCACGGGCGCCGGGGCCGATTCGCCGTAGGTGTCGATGCCGACGACGGCGGCGCAGCCGTACTTCCACCAGAAGTCGGTCACGCCCATTTCCACGGCGATGCGCGGCAGGTGGGCCGGCAGCACCTGGCTCTTGTACTTCGCGTCCTGGCGGTCGAAGGTCGTGGTGCTGGGCATGGAGACCACGCGCACGGCGATCTTGCGATCAGCCAGCAGCTTCTGGGCGGCCAGGGCCAGCTGCACCTCCGAGCCGGTGGCGATGATCACGGCCTGGGCCTTCTTGTTCAGGCCGACGGCCTTGGGCTCGGACAGCACGTAGGCGCCGCAGGCGATGTCGTCCAGCGCGTCTTCGGTCTTGGCCGCATAGGCCAGGTTCTGGCGCGACAGCAGCAGGGCCGTGGGCTTGTTCTTCTGGCTCAGGGCCACGGTCCAGGCGACGGCGGTCTCGGTGGTGTCGGCGGGGCGCCAGACATCCAGGCCAGGGATCAGGCGCAGCGAGGCGGCATGCTCGATGGACTGGTGGGTGGGACCGTCCTCGCCCAGGCCGATGGAGTCGTGCGTGAACACGTGGACCACGCGCTGCTTCATCAGCGCGGCCATGCGGATGGCGTTGCGGCTGTAGTCGCTGAAGGTCAGGAAGGTGCCGGCGTAGGGGATGTAGCCGCCGTGCAGGGCGATGCCGTTCATGATGGCGGCCATGCCGAACTCGCGCACGCCGTAGTTGATGTGGCGGCCGATCTTGCCGTCCTCGGTCAGGACCACGGCACCCTTGTCGTCCACGCGCAGCGCAGGCGTGCTCTTGGTGTTGGTCAGGTTGGAGCCGGTCAGGTCGGCCGAGCCGCCCAGCATCTCGGGCAGGGCGGCGGTCAGGCCTTCCAGGGCCAGCTGGCTGGCCTTGCGGCTGGCCACGGTGGCGCCGGCGTCATGCGCGTCGGAGGCGATCTGCGCGGCGATCTCGCCGAAGTGGGCGGGCAGCTCGCCGGCCATGCGGCGCTTGAATTCGGCGGCCAGCTCGGGGAAGGCCTTGGCGTAGGCCGCGAACTTCCTGTTCCAGGCGGCTTCGGACTTGGCGCCGGCGGCCTTGGCATCCCAGTCGCCGTACACGCTGGCGGGGATGTCGAAGGGGCCATGTTCCCAGCCCAGGGCGGCGCGGGTCAGCGTGATTTCCTCGGCGCCCAGCGGTTCGCCGTGGGCCTTGGCCGTGTCCTGGCGGTTGGGCGAGCCCTTGCCGATGTGGGTCTTGCAGCAGATCAGCGTGGGCTTGTCGGCGCTCTTCCTGGCGGCGGCGATGGCCTTGTCCACGGCGTCCACGTCGTGGCCATCCACGTCGCGGATCACGTTCCAGCCGTAGGCCTCGAAGCGCGCGGGCGTGTTGTCGATGAACCAGGGCGCGACCTTGCCGTCGATGGAGATGCCGTTGTCGTCGTACAGGGCGACCAGCTTGTTCAGCTTCCAGGCGCCTGCCAGGGCGGCGGCCTCATGGCTGATGCCTTCCATCAGGCAGCCGTCGCCCAGGAACACGTAGGTGTGGTGGTCGACGATGGCGTGGCCCGCGCGGTTGAATTCGGCGGCCAGCAGCTTCTCGGCCAGCGCGAAGCCCACGGCATTGGTGATGCCCTGGCCCAGCGGGCCGGTGGTGGTTTCCACGCCGGGGGTGATGCCCACTTCGGGGTGGCCGGCGGTCTTGCTGTGCAGCTGGCGGAAGTTCTTGAGCTCGTCGATAGGCAGCGCGTAGCCCGTCAGGTGCAGCAGCGCGTAGATCAGCATGGAGCCGTGGCCGTTGGAGAGGATGAAGCGGTCGCGGTCGGCCCATTGCGGGTTGACGGGGTTGTGCTTGAGGTGACGGCTCCACAGTGCCACGGCCATGTCGGCCATGCCCATGGGGGCGCCGGGGTGACCGGAGTTGGCTTGTTGAACGGCATCCATTGCGAGTGCGCGGATCGCATTCGCCATTTGTTGAGTGTTGGCCATCAGGGCGCTCCGTGAAGGAGGGGGTAATCAGAATAAGCCCGCCATTTTAAAGGAGGCGGGTTGTCGGCCCTGGCCCGTGGGGCAATGGCCGCTGGCGATGGTCTACAGTTGCGCTTCATGACCGTCCCGCCGACCCCGCCGACCCCGCCGTTTCCCGCCGCCCAGGCGCTTTCCCTCACCGAACAGCCGCCGGCCATGCTGCTGGCCGCCGGCCGTGGCGAGCGCATGCGGCCGCTGACCGACATCACCCCCAAGCCCCTGCTGGCCGTGCAGGGCAAGCCGCTGCTGCAGCACCACATGCAGGCGCTGGCGCAGGCCGGCGTGCGCCGTGCGGTGGTCAACACGGGCTGGCTCGGCGCGCAGATTCCCGCGCGCTTCGGCGACCGCTGCGGCGGGCTGGCCCTGGCCTATTCGCCCGAGCCGGAGCAGGCGTTCGAGACGGCCGGTGGCATTGCCCGCGCGCTGCCGCTGCTGGGGCCGGTGTTCTGGCTGGCGGCCGGCGATGTGCACATGCCCGATTTCGGGTTTCCGTTCGAAGCGGCACGCGATTTCGCGGCCAGCGGCAGGCTGGCCCATCTGTGGCTGGTGCCCAATCCCGGGCACCATCCGCGCGGCGACTTCGGGATCGATGCGCAGGGCCTGGCGCGCGACTGGCCCGAGGGCGAAGCCCTGCCGCGCCATACCTACAGCACCGTTGCACTGCTGCGCGCCGAACTGTTCGCCGCGCCCTGGTGCGATATCCCGGCCGGCAATCCCCAGGGCCTGCGCGCGCCGCTGGCGCCATTGCTGCGCCATGCCATGGCGGCCGGCCAGGTCGGCGCCACCCTCTATGTGGGCCGCTGGACCGATGTGGGCACGCCCGAGCGGCTGCAGCGGCTCAACGCTCAGGATTGAGCGTGGTGGGCTGCGCGGGCTGCTGCGCCTGCTGGGACTGTTGCTTGGCCTGGGCCACGGCGCGCTGCACGGCCTGCATCATGCGCGGCATGATGGGCAGCATGAACTGCTGGTTCACCGCCATGGAGCGCTGCATGGTGGCCGGCATCTTGGCCGCGACCGAGCGGCCCACGGGGCTGCGGTAGAAGGCGATCTGGCCGTCCACCTCTTCCTGCGTGTAGCTTTCGCGGTAGACCTCCTGCATGAGGGGCTTGAGCTTGGCCCAGGTCATTTCCTCGCGCAGCACGTCGCTGACCGCGCGCGCCATGCTCTCCAGCATGCGCTGCTCCTCGGGCGTGGGATCGCGCCCCTTCATGCCTGCCCTGGCGCCCTGCAACACGCTCTTTTCCACATTGGCGTGGGTGATGGCGATCATCTGTTCGCCCTGCGTCAGCTCCAGCAGCTCGTCGATGGAGGCATCGGTGGGCGCGGCGCTCCAGGCGGAGGCGCTCACCATGAGCGCGGCGAGCGCGAAGCCGCAGCGGCGAAGAGGGCGCGAGAGGGATTTCATGCGGTTTCCTTTGTGTCCGTCAGGGGAAGGGGGCTGCGCCAGCCCGCAGGGGCGCTCCGGCACAGCCGCATTATTGGGCATGCGGGTCCAGCGCAATGCCGCCAGGAAAGCCTTTGGCACTGGCGGCGCCGATTCTTTGCATTTTCTTGTCTGCCGGTGCCGGTGCGCGCATCGTGATAGCGTCGCCGGTTCGGTGCCGCAAGTCGGAAGGCCTTTTGTTCCATGAGTGTGATCCAGTATGTGCTGTTCCTGGCCCTGGTGGGCCTGGCCACGTTTTGCCAGAACCTGACCGGCTTTGCCTTCGGGCTGATCTTCGTGGGCGTGGCCGGCGCCACGCACCTGATGTCCATCGGCGATGCGGCCAACGTCGCCTGCCTGCTGTCCCTGGTCAACGGCGTGGCCTACCTGCGCGCCCACCGGCAGGTGCCGCAATGGAGCCTGCTCAGGCCCATGCTGGCCAGCAGCGTCATCGGCGTGCTCGGTGGCGTGCTGCTGCTGCACTGGCTCAGCGGCAATGCGCTCAGCGGTCTGCGCATGCTGCTGGGCGTGGCCATCGTGGCCTGCGCCGTGCTGCTGCTGTTGCAAAAGCAGGCCAGCGCCAGGATGTCGGGGCCGGCGTCGCTGTGGGCGGCCGGCCTGGCCTCGGGGCTGCTGGGCGGGCTGTTCGCCACGCCGGGCCCGCCCATGGTCTACCACCTGTACCGCCAGCCGCTGGACCGCCTGCTGGTGCGCCAGTGCCTGTTCGTGATGTTCATCACCTGCGCGCTGCTGCGCCTGGTGATGGTGGCCGCCGACGGCCAGATCACGGGCAGCGTGCTGCTGGCGGCGGCGCTGGCCTTTCCCGTGGTGACGCTGGTGACCTGGCTGCACATGCGGCATCCGCCGGACTTGCCCAAGCGCCTGGTGGAAGGCGTGGTCTGCCTGCTGCTGGTGCTGTCGGGCGCCAGCCTGCTGGCGTCCGGCTGGTCGGCGATGCGCGCCCAGCCCGTGCTGCCCGACGGTGCAATGGCCCGGGCGGCGCAGGCGCGCTGACCCTGGCCGGGGCATGGCGGCAGGGGCTCCCTTGTTCGAGGGACTGTGGAGAAGGCCGGACGGCAGTACGATAGCCGGATGACATCTGTTTACGCCCAACGCCGCGCACGCTTGGCCGCCCAGTTGGGCGCCGGCGGCATCGCCATCATCCCCACGGCTCCCGAGCGCCAGCGCAACCGGGACACCGGCTACCTGTACCGCCATGACAGCTACTTCTACTACCTGACGGGCTTTGCCGAGCCCAACGCCTGCCTGGTGCTGGCGGCCGACGGCACCAGCGTGCTGTTTTGCCAGCCCAAGGACCTGGAGCGCGAGATCTGGGACGGCATCCGCCTGGGGCCCGAGGCCGCCGTGGCCACGCTGGGCGTGAGCCAGGCGTTTTCCAGCGCCGAGATCGACACGCGGCTGCCGCGCCTGCTCGAAAACCGCGGCCGCCTCTGGTATCCGTTCGCCACGCACGAAGGCCTGGCCGTGCGCGTGGAAGGCTGGCTGGGCCAGGTGCGCGCGCGCGTGCGCTTCGGCGCGCTGTGCCCGGCCGAGCAGGGCGACCTGTGCACGCTGCTGGACGAGATGCGCCTGGTCAAGGACGCCCACGAGCAGGACATCATGCGCCGCGCCGCCGCCATCAGCGCCCAGGCCCACATCCGCGCCATGCAGCGCTCGGCGCGCATGCTGCGCGCGGGCCAGGAAGTGCGCGAGTACCACCTGGACGCCGAGCTGCTGCACGAGTTCCGCCAGCAGGGCTCGCAGTACGTGGCCTACGGCTCCATCGTGGCGGCCGGCGCCAATGCCTGCGTGCTGCACTACCAGGCCGACAAGGCCCCCGTGCGCGCGGGCGAGCTGGTGCTGATCGACGCCGGCTGCGAGCTCGACGGCTATGCCAGCGACATCACGCGCACCTTCCCCGCCGACGGCAAGTTCACGGGACCGCAGCGCGCGCTCTATGAACTGGTGCTGGAAAGCCAGAAGGCGGCCATCGCGGCCACGCGCGCCGGCGCCCGCTTCAACGACCCGCACGATGCCACCGTGGCCGTGCTGGCCCAGGGCATGCTGGACCTGGGGCTGCTGGACCGCGGCGTCTATGGCAATGCCCAGGACGTGATCGAGCAGCGTGCCTTCTTCCAGTTCTACATGCACCGCACCGGCCACTGGCTGGGCATGGACGTGCACGACTGCGGCAGCTATGTCGAGCCCTCGGAGCTGGGCCAGTCGCACGAGCGCAAGGACCCGCTTTCGGGCGAGACCATCACCAACCGGCCCAGCCGCATCCTGCGCCCGGGCATGGTGACCACCATCGAGCCGGGCATCTATGTGCGGCCCGCCGCCGGCGTGCCCGAGCCATTCCACAACATCGGCATCCGCATCGAGGACGACGCCATCGTCACCGAAACCGGCTGCGAACTGATCACGCGCGGCGTTCCCGTGGAGCCCGGCGAGATCGAGGCGCTGATGCGCGGCTGAGGCCGGCGCCCGTGCCGGACAGAACCCCGCCCCTTCCACCATGTCGCTGCATACGGCCACCGCCGCCTTCCAGACACTGCCCCGCCTGAGCTGGCGCATTTTCGCGGTGCTGTGGCTGATCGGGCTGCCTGGCGTGGCGGCCATGGGCTGGCTGGCGCTGCCGGCCCTGATGCAGGAGCGCGGCTGGCCGCCGGCGGCCATGCCGACGCCGCTGGCGAGCATCGCCGTGATGGCGCTGCTGCTGGCCCTGCCCGTGGCGCTGGGGGTGCGCCTGGGCCCCAGCGTGGGCCTGTCCGCACCGTTGCTGACGACCTGGATCGCGGGCCGTTCGCCGCAGCGTGCCTTGCGCTACCTGGCCTTGCCGGGCGTGGCTGGAGGCGTGGTCGGCGCGGCCTGGCTGGTGACGCTGGCCCTGGTCTGGCCCGACAACCTCGCGCAGATCGACCCCGTCTATGCGATGCCGCTGGGCGCCAAGCTGCTGTATGCGGGCCTGACCGCCGAGCTGGTGATGCGCCTGGGCGGCATGACGCTGGTGATGTGGCTGCTATGGCGCCTGGGCGGGCGCACCGACCGGCGGCCCGGCTGGCGCATGGGCTGGTGGGCCGTGCTGCTGTCTTCGCTGCTGTGGGCGCTGCTGCAGCTGGTGCTGGCCTGGTGCCTCTGGGGCGGCCTGTCGGACGCACTGGTCGCGCAGCTGCTGCTGTTCGAGGTCGTGCACGGGACGGTGGCCGGTTTCCTGTTCTGGCGCTACGGGCTGGAGGCGGCCATGGTGGCGCATGCCATCACCTACCTGCTGTCGCATGGACTGGTCTGACGCCCTGCCTGCGCGGCGGGGCTACAGCAGCCGCAATGAGCCGAACAGGCCTTCGGTCTCGTCCGCAGGGCCGGCGGCGAAGTACAGCGCGTTGCTGTCGCCCAGGGCCACGCCGTTGCCGAATTGCAGCGCCCAGAGGCCGGCGATGGCGACGGGACGGTCCTGGCGGTCGCGCAGGTCGTCCAGGTAGCGGCCGCTGTCCAGGTCGAAGGCGCAGATGCGCCCCGCGCCGCCGAAATTGCCGGCCAGCAGCCGGCCCGACAGCGGGCCGAAATCGGCCGGTGCGATGGCCACGCCCCAGGGTGCGTTGAGCCGGCCCTCGTCCGCGAAGATGCGCACCAGCCGGCCGTCGAGGTCGAACTCGGCCAGCTTGCCGCGCGCGGGGCGCTGGCCGCTGGCGGCCTCGGCCCCGGCATCCATGGCGTCTTCCTCTCCCGCGTAGAAGGCGCTGGCGTCCTGCGGGTGCGGCTGGCTCATGGCGTAGAGCACGAACACGCGGTCGCGCCGGCCGTCGTTGACGACCTGGATGTTGAACGGCACGGGGTCGCCAGGCCGGGCCGCGCCGGCCGGTCCGCTGGCGAAGGGGTTGGCGAAGCCCTGGGTCGGCACGAGCTGCCATTGTGCGTTCAGCGTGCGGATCTGCGGCTGGTCACCGAAGTCGGCCAGCCACAGGCGGTCCCAGCGTCCGGTGTGCAGGGCGGCGCCGAAGAAGGCCATGCCCTGCGCGGCGCCATTGA
Source organism: Comamonas sp. (assembly GCA_041984925.1). Taxonomy (GTDB): domain Bacteria; phylum Pseudomonadota; class Gammaproteobacteria; order Burkholderiales; family Burkholderiaceae_C; genus Comamonas. The sequence goes on along the minus strand of JBHIXF010000023.1, from coordinate 6,582 downwards.
AAACCTCGACGGCCGGCCCGTCCGTGCGCACGATGGCGCCGGTCTGCGCGTCGCGCTCGGTCCAGGCGCTGACGCTGCCGCTGTCGGTCACGAAGATGAAGCGCGCCGCGCCGTCCAGCACACGGCCGCCCGCCGGCTGGCCGCGCACGCGGAACAGGGCGGAGTCCAGCGGCGCCCCGTGGTAGACCACGCCCGTGACCTTGCCGGCGCTGTCCTCGCCGGTCAGCGGGTCCGCTGCCGGCACCGCCACCTTGCGCAGCCCGTCCTGGTGCAACTGGCGCATGGCGGGATCCGGCGAGCGCGTGACACCGCCCACGTACTGCCAGGACGCGCCGCCGCCGCCCACCCAGAAATGCCCGCCCGCGCCGGCCGGGCGGATGGCGATGCCCCAGCCGTTGATGAACTCGGGCTCGGTGAAGCGCGCGCCGTAGCGCGCGTGGCTGGCCAGCAGGTCGGTCTGGCGGTAGCGGTTGGGGGCCGGCGAGGCGCCTGCGCCGCCGCAGGCGGTCAGCGCAGAGGCGGCGATGGAGCCCAGGGCCCCCAGCATCAGTTCTCTTCTGTCGGGCATGGCGGTTTCCTTCGGACATGCAAGGCGGTTCATGGCTGAGCATGCGAAGTCACCGGGATGGACGCACAAGGCCTGGCTGGAATCGGCAGCCCACGCAGCGGGCCGCCAGACGGCATGCTATGGGCCGCCCGTCCGGCAGGCAATGGGACCTGTCCGATTTGCCGGTGCCGGCGCGTGCATTGCGGGCGCGCCAGGCAAAACTGCTTTCACAGCAGGCATGGCGCGCATGCCCGCAGGTGTGCGGGCTTGCGTGGGGATATCAAAAACAGGAGCACTCAATCCCGTCCCGCAGGGCGGTTGCATGCATGCGGCCCGGAATCGGCAGTGGAGTTGCCGGGGGAGCCACCCCTTGTGCCATGCCGGCGCGCAGGAGGGAATGTTCCCGGCATGTAACCGCATTCGTGTGAAAATTGAAACCCGATTACAAATCCTCAGCGAGAGAGACATTCATGCAAGTGAGCCGTGCTACCAAGATCGTCGCCACCCTGGGTCCCGCCTCCAGCGATCCGCAGTTGCTTGAACAGATGGTGCGCGAGGGCGTGAACGTGGTGCGCCTGAATTTCAGCCACGGCAAGGCGCAGGACCACATCGACCGCGCCGCCATGGTGCGCGAGGCCGCCCAGCGCGCGGGCCGCGAAGTGGCCATCATGGCCGACCTGCAGGGCCCCAAGATCCGCGTGGGCAAGTTCGCCGAGGGCAAGGTCATGCTGGAGCCCGGCGCGCGCTTCGTGCTCGATGCCTCGCGCACCGAGCCCGGCGACATCAACGGCGTGGGCCTGGACTACAAGGAATTGCCGCGCGACGTGAAGGCTGGCGACGTGCTGCTGCTCAACGACGGCCTGATCGTGCTGACCGTGGCCCATGTGCGCGGCGACGAGGTGCACACCATCGTCAAGCTCGGCGGCGAGCTGTCCAACAACAAGGGCATCAACAAGCAGGGCGGCGGCCTGACGGCGCCCGCGCTGACGGCCAAGGACATGGAGGACATCAAGACCGCCATGAGCTTCCAGGCCGACTACGTGGCCGTGAGCTTTCCCAAGAACGCCACCGACATGGAAATGGCGCGCCAGCTGTGCAACGTGGCGGCGGCCCAGTACGGCCACAAGCCCGGCCTGGTCGCCAAGATCGAGCGCGCCGAGGCCATTCCGCGCCTGGAGGAGATCCTGCACGTCTCCGACGGCATCATGGTGGCCCGTGGCGACCTGGCCGTGGAGGTGGGCAACGCCGCCGTGCCCGCGCTGCAAAAGAAGATGATCCGCATGGCGCGCGACATGGACAAGTTCGTGATCACCGCCACGCAGATGATGGAGAGCATGATCACCAATCCCGTGCCCACGCGCGCCGAGGTCAGCGACGTGGCCAACGCCGTGCTGGACGGCACGGATGCCGTGATGCTCAGCGCCGAGACGGCCGCTGGCAGGTACCCGCTGGAGACGGTGCAGGAAATGGCCAAGATCTGCGCCGCCGCCGAAGCCGCCGAGGACCCCGACAGCGACGCCGAGTTCACCACCCGCCAGTTCTCGCGCATCGACCAGTCCATCGCCATCGGCGCGCTGTTCACGGCCCACCACCTGGGCGCCAAGGCCATCGTCGCCATGACGGACAGCGGCTCCACTGCGCTGTGGATGAGCCGCCACCGCATCCACATCCCCATCTACGCGCTCACGCCCAAGATCTCCACGCAGCGCAAGATGGCCATGTACCGCAACGTGCGGCCCCTGCTCATGGACACCAGCGCCGACCGCGACACCGCCCTGGACCAGGCCGAAGGCCACCTGCGCGCGCGCAACATCGTGCAAAGCGGCGATGTCTATGCCATCACCTGCGGCGAGCCCATGGGCCAGCCGGGCGGCACGAACATGCTCAAGATTTGCAGGGTGAGTTAAGCACCCGGACACAGGCTTTGCAGCATTTGGGGTGCCTTATCTTCATGCGTTGCGGATGGCCAGGCGTGGCAGGCCGGTGCGGCGCAGCCACAGGGCGGTGCGCCAGACCAGGGTGGCGCTGCAGATGCCCACGAGGGCGCCGGCCAGCACGTCGGACGGGAAATGCACGCCCAGGTGCACGCGGCTCCAGGCCATGGCCAGGGCCAGGCTCCAGGCGGTGCACATCACCCAGCGGCGGTGGCGCGTGCAGCCCAGGGTCAGGGCCTGGGCCAGCGCGAAGGCGCCCGTGGCGTGCAGGCTGGGAAAGCTCGAGCGCAGCGCATGCTCGATCCATTGCGTGCCCATGCCCAGCTGTGCCGGGCGCGGCGTCGGAAAGCCCCAGCGGATCAGGCGCGCCACGGCCCAGGCCGCCAGCATGGACAGCATCGCCAGCACCAGCGTGCGGCGCAGCGCGGGCGAGCCGCGCACCAGTGCCACCAGCACGGGAAGGGTGCACAGCGAGGGCAGCCAGGAGGAGATGGCGCGGGCGGCGGCAATCGATGCGGCGGGTGTGTCCGCGTCGGCGTTCAGCAGCGTGAACAGGAGGGGGTCCAGGGGCAGCATGGCAGATCGCTCAGGGGTTGGAGGGCGGCAGGCTGGCGCTGGCAGGCCACAGGGAGTCGGGCGCGCCGTCCCGTCCGCGCAGCAGGCCGGTTGCGGCCAGGTCGCACAGCCAGCCCGTGGTCCAGCACAGCCAGCCGGTCCACAGCGTGTGGCTCATGAAATGGGCGCCGCGCATCTGCTGGGCCAGGCCCATCAGCAGGCCGGCGGCCAGCGCGCAGGCCAGCCAGATCCGCGCGGCGCGCGGCGCATGGCGGCGCAGCGCGAAGTAGCCGGCCAGAAAGGCGAAGCCCGTGGAGGCATGGCCTGCGGGAAAGCAGCGTCCCGGGCCGCCATCGGCCAGGCCGATCGACCAGTGGGAGACGTAGTGCGCCACGCCGCCGAACTCGGCCAGGTCCCAGGGACAGCTGGAATGGCTCATGTACTTGAGCAGCGAGATCACGGCCAGCGACAGCAGGATGCCTGCCACCAGCTGCACGCGCCGCGCGTGGGGCAGCTGGCGCAGCGCGCCCAGGGGGCGCCACACGCACAGCGTCAGGCCCAGCACCACCAGCCAGGCGAGGCGGCGCCCGCCCTCGTGGGCGATGTGGACCAGGAACCAGTCCGAGCGCAGCGCGAAGCCGTCCACGTCGCCGAACCAGCGGGCCAGGGGCCTGTCCAGCGCAGAGGCATCCCATGCAATGACCAGGGCCAGCGATAGCAGAGTCCACAAGAGCAGCGGGGCGGTGCGGGGCGGGCGGGCGGCGGCAGGCGCGGGGGCAAGCGAGGGCGTTGGCATGGGCGCATCTTGGAAAGCGCTTCTTAAAGCCGTCTTAACGTGCAGAATGCGCGCATGCGAATACTGGTCGTGGAAGACAACGCAGGCATTGCCGACGGACTGCGGGCCAACCTGGAGCAGCGCCGCTACGCGGTCGACGTCTGCACCAACATGGCCGATGCCTGGCATGCGCTGGGGCTGGAGCGTTTCGACGCCGTGCTGCTGGACCTGGGACTGCCCGATGGCGATGGCAGCGAGATCCTGCGCCGGCTGCGCGGGCCGCGGCGCGAGGGCCAGTCCCTGCCCGACCCGGGCACGCCGGTGCTCATCCTCACGGCGCGCGACCAGGTCCACGAGCGCGTGGCGGGCCTGAACCTGGGCGCCGACGACTACCTGGTCAAGCCCTTCGACATCGACGAGCTGGAGGCGCGCCTGCGCGCCATGCTGCGCCGCGCCGCAGGCCAGGCCTCGCCCGTGATCCGCCATGGCGGGCTGGAGGTCGATCCGGCCGCGCGCACCGTGCGCCGCGACGGCCGGCTGGTGGAGATGTCGCCCCGCGAATTCTCCGTGCTGTGGGTGCTGCTGCAGGCGCGCGGGCGCGTGCTGTCGCGCCAGCAGATCGAGGAGCACCTGTACAGCTGGGGCTCGGCCGTGGAAAGCAACGCCGTCGAGGTCCACATCCACCACCTGCGCAAGAAGCTGGGCAATGCCGCCATCGTCACCATGCGCGGCGTGGGCTACTTTCTCCCGGTGGAGAACGCATGAGCGCCGCCCAGGCCCGCCGGCCGTCGCTGATCTGGCATCTGATGGCCTGGATGCTGGGCGCGCTGGTCGTGGTCTGGGCCAGCTTCGTGGCCCTGGGCTACCAGACCGGCGTGCACGAGGCCGACGAGCTGACCGACGGCCACCTGGCCGGCGTGGCTGCGCTGGTGCTCAATCTGCATGTGCACGGCGCCATGGACCATCGCGATGCCACGCCCGTCCACGAACCGCCGGGCCTGATGGCCCACGACTACCAGCAGTCGCTGAGCGTGGTGCTGTGGGACGGCACGGGCCGGCTGATATCGCGCACCGGCGAGGCGCCGGTGCCCTCGTTCGAGACCGGGCAGGGCTTTGCCACGCTGCGGCTGGGCAGCGATCGCCATGCCTGGCGCAGCTTCACCCAATGGAGCAGCGACCGCACGCGCAAGGTCAGCGTGATGATCGAGCTGCAGGAGCGCGACGAACTGGCCGACGACATCGCGGAGCAGATGATCGAGCCCGGACTGTGGCTGCTGCCCGTGGTGGCGCTGGCGCTGGGGCTGGCGATACGCCGCGGCATGCGTCCGCTCGATGAACTCTCGCGCGAAGTCGAGCGCCTGGACCTGGCCCAGGCCGAGCGCGTCTCGGACCGCCATGCGCTGCGCGAATTCATGCCCGTGGTCCAGTCCATCAACACCCTGCTGGACCGCCAGCAGGAGGCCCTGGAGCGCGAGCGCAGCCTGGCCAACGAGATTGCGCATGAACTGCGCACGCCGCTGGCCTCGATCGCGCTGCAGGCCCGGGCGCTCGGGGATGCGCCCGCAGGCACGCTCGATGCCGAGGCGCAGCGCCAGGCGCTGGCGCGCATCGGCCAGGACGCGCTGCATGCCGGCCATGTGCTGGGCCAGCTGCTGGCGCTGGCGCGCGCGGGCCGCGCCATGCTGGCCGAGCCGCCCGTGCCCGTGGACCTGGCGGCATTGGCCCGCCAGGTCGTGGCCTCCCATGCGCAGGCGGCCTGGCAGCGCGGCTGCAGCCTGTCCGTGCAGGCGCCCGAGACTTTGCACGTCATGGGCCATGCCGTGCTGCTGGCGATGGCGTTGCGCAATCTCGTGGAAAACGCGCTCAAGCACACGCCGCAGGGCACGCAGATCGAAGTCCAGGCCGGGCAGGCAGACGATGGAGAGGTCTGGCTGCAGGTCTGCGACGACGGCCGGCGCGATGGCGCCGAACGCGCGCCGCCACCCGTGGACAGCCTGCACCTGGGCCACGAGATCGTGGCGCGCGTGCTGCGCGCCCACCAGGGGCGCTTTTCCGGCTGCGACGCGCCTGCCGGCTTCACCACCTGCTACCGGCTGGGAATCCCCGCGCCACCACGGCCGGTGGCAGCTGGTTAAAATCGCCAGTTACCAAGCGGTTACTGCCGCCATCCCCAGGCCGCAGCCCGCAGCGCACCCATGGCGCTGCCGGGCCGACACTCCGGCAGGGGCATCCCTCTCCACAACTTGAACGGACCCTACACATGCCTCTCGTTTCGATGCGCGAACTGCTGGACCACGCTGCCGAAAACAGCTATGGCCTGCCTGCCTTCAACGTCAACAACCTGGAGCAGGTGCAAGCCGTGATGTCGGCCGCCGACGAAGTGGGCGCGCCCGTCATCCTGCAGGCCAGCGCCGGCGCCCGCAAGTACGCTGGCGAGCCCTTCATCAAGCACCTGATCCAGGCCGCCGCCGAGCAATACCCGCACATCCCCCTGGTCATGCACCAGGACCACGGCACCTCGCCCGCCATCTGCCAGGGTGCGCTGAACCTGGGCTTCGGCTCGGTGATGATGGACGGCTCGCTGATGGAAGACGGCAAGACGCCCTCGTCCTTCGAATACAACGTGGACGTGACCCGCAAGGTCGTGGAGATGGCCCACAAGCTGGGCGCCACGGTCGAAGGTGAACTCGGCTGCCTGGGCTCCCTGGAAACCGGCATGGCCGGCGAGGAAGACGGCGTCGGCGCCGAAGGCGTGCTCGACCACTCGGCCC
>JBHIXF010000022.1:0-79304 GCA_041984925.1 Comamonas sp. | reverse complement strand
GAGATGAAGCTCAGAAAGCCCAGGCCCGCACCGGCCAGTGCGTTGACCGCCACGCCCGCCAGCAGCATCAGCCCCATGCGCGTGCCCCCCGAGGCCTGGCCCAATCCGTAGACCAGGGCGGTCACCAGCAGACCTCCGCCAAACGCCATGGCGATCAGCGTCCAGCTGCCCATCACATGCGGCAGCGCAGGAAGCCAGCGGCTGCCCAGCACGATGGACAGCGCCGCGGCCAGGGCCGCGCCGCTGCTCACGCCGATCAGCACCGGATCGGCCAGCGGATTGCGGAACAGCCCCTGCATCAGCGCGCCGGCCAGCCCCAGGCCCGCGCCTGCGGCCGCGCCCAGCAGAAGGCGCGGCAGGCGGATGCCGAAGAACACCAGATGCTCGGGGCCGGCCCCGCCCGCGCCCGAGGCCGCATCCCACAGCAGGGACAGCAGCCGCCCCGGCGCGATCGCGTAGGCGCCCGTGGCGCTGCCCGCCACCAGGGACAGCGCCAGCAGCAGGCCGCCCAGCGCCAGCGTGGGCCCGCGCCCCAGCCGGCCCGGGGCCATGCGGCGCACGCCAGCGGCCTGCATCCAGGCCGGCATCTGCCTCTTGGCCACCTCGACCATGGCCGGACCTAGGCCGTCAGCCGCTGCATGCGCGCATGCAGCTCGCGCACGGCCTCGGGCAGGCGCGGGCCGAAGCCCAGCAGCTGGCTGGCCTCCAGCGCCACCAGGGCCTTGCGCGCAAAGGCCGGCGTCAGGGCCAGTTCGGGCCGGCGCCAGAAAGCGGCCTCGCCGCCCAGCGCCTCGATGCCCTGGGTGGTGTTGACCAGCACCTCGGGCGCGGCGGCGGCCATGGCCTCGGCCGTGAGCGGGCGGTAGCCCTGGAATTCATCCACGGCGTTGATGCCGCCGGCCAAGGCGATCAGCGCGTCGGCTGCCGTGCCGCGCCCGGACACCATGGGCGCACCGCTGTGCGAAAGGATGAACAGGGCACGCGGCCTGCGCGCGGCCCGGGCCACCTGCTGCTGCACCGCGGCCCATTCGGCGTCCAGCCGGGCCCGCAGCGCACGGGCCTGCTCGGCGCGGCCCGTCTCCCGCCCCACCAGCGCCAGCTTGGCCTGCACCTCGGCCCAGTCATGGCGCGCAGAAACCAGCGAGACACGCACGCCTGCCTGGCGGACCTGCTCCAGCACCACGGCCGGCCCGGCCTCGTCCGTGCCGATCACGGCATCCGGCTTGAGCGACAGCAGCCCCTCGGCCGAGAGCTGGCGCACATAGCCGACTTTGGGCGTCTTCTGCGCAGCCTCGGGGTACAGGCTGGTCGTGTCCGTGCCCACCAGCAGGCCCTGCGCGCCCAGCAGGTAGACGAATTCCGTCAGCGCCCCGCCCAGCGAGACCAGGCGCCGCGCCACGGGCTGCGCCGCCACCGGCCAGGGCGCCAGCGCGGCCCCTGCCACGCCTGCGCACAGCCACTGCAGGGTTCGGCGGCGCGCCATCATGCCGCCACCTGCGCCGCCAGGCGCGGCAGCCCCGCCACCAGCTCGCGCCAGCCCTGCAGTTCGGGGTTGCCGGGCTTGCGTTCACCGAAGAACATGGCCATCAGTTCGCCCTGCGCATCGAAGGCCTCGACCGAGGTGACCACGCCGTCGGCCGTGGGCTTTTGCACGGCCCAGACGCTGGCGACCATGTCGCAGCGCAGATGCAGGTTGAAGCCGGGGTCCATCACATTGATCCATCGCGCGCCGCCGGGCGTGTCCATCGGCTGGATGTTGTGCACGGGCCCGGTGTGGATCTGTATGCAGCCGCCACTGCCGACGAAGACCATGATGGACAGCCCGTCCACGGCCGCATCGCCCAGCAGCTGCGCCACCGACTCGGGCGCCAGGCGCACGCAGTGGCGCGGCACCAGGCGCAGGGCCTGCTGGCGCTCCACGCCGAAGCGGCGCAGCAGGTCGAAGAACTCGTGCGTGTCCTGCATGGCGTCCCAGGCCCGGGACAGGCCTGGCACATCGATGTCGGCATCGGCCCGGGGCTGCGCCCCCGGCTGCGCGCGGCGGAACAGGTAGCCGGCGCTGGGCTCGGCAAAACGCGCAACCAGCGCCTCCCAGGCCGCCATGTCCGTGGCTTCGCGCGCATAGACCTTGTGCACGGCGCGGCCCTGGGCATTGAAGAACTGCAGGCTGCGCAGGGCCGGCCTGCCGGGCTGGCCCGCGAGTTCGGTCACCGCATAGCCCGCATGCCACTGGGCGAAGAACAGCCGCAGGTCGATCTCGCGCCCCAGGGCCAGGCCCACGGCGCCGTTGGCCGACAGCTTCTGGTAGATGCCGGTCTTCTCGTGCACCGTGGATTCGTTGCGCGTCAATGCCATCACGGGGCCGCAGTCCTGCAGCGCCTGGAGGATGGCCAGCCACTCGGCGCGCAGCGGCACGGCCTGGGGGTTGCCCCCATGCTGCCCCGCATGGGCCGCGATGGCCGCGCCTTCGGGCAGGCCCAGCGATTCGGCCGCTTCCTTGGCGCGCAGGCCGCCCTGGCGCGCCTGGGCGAAGCGCTGGCGGACCTCGGGAGCGTCGACGGGGATCAGCTGGTCATCGTGGCGATGGTCTGGCAGGACATGCTTCATTGCAGGGTTTCCAAGGCGGCATGCCAGAGCACGGGAGGGACCGGCTGGCCTGCGGGAACGGCGGGCACCGGCGCGGCGCGGCGCGAGCGCACCGGCGCGCCCGCATCGGCGACGGCCTGCCAGCGTTGCTGCAACCGCCCCAGCAGCGAACGCATGTCGGCCGAAAAGCGGCCCGTGGCCGCCAGGCTTTCCAGCTGCTCGGCCACGCGCACGGCCATCAGGGGCCGATGGGCCTCGCAGCAGCCATGGCCGAAGCCCGTCATCAGGGCCAGCGTCGCGGCCAGCGCGGCTTCGTGTTCGGCCAGCAGGTATTCCTCGTCCTGTGCAAGGCTGTCAATGTGGGATGGGTGCATTCGGTTCTCCTTGCATTGCATGCTGCATGCTTGCAGCTGTACATGCGCGGCGCCAGGCGGCGCCACGCCTCAGAAATCCTTGACCAGCGAAATGCGCACGTGGCGCCCCGGCTGGCTGTAGGCGTCGGCGATGGCCGTGCCGGCCGTCAGGCCGCGCACGTCGGCCCAGCGCCAGTGCTTCTTGTCGGTCAGGTTGTAGATGCCTGCGTTCAGGCGCAGGTCGGGCCGGATGCGCCATTGCGCGCTCAGGTCGACCACGGTGGCGGACGGCGTGAGCCAGGCCGCGCTGCCATTGGAGACGTCACCGGCCTTCTTGCCGCTCCAGTGCGAGACGTTGAACTGCACATCCACGGCCGACTGCTCGTAGCGCACGCCCAACACCAGCTGCTGCGGCGAGATGGAGTCCAGCGGCGTGCCGGCCTGGGTGTCCTTGCCGTCGGCATAGCCATAGGCCATGCGCGTCTGCCAGTCGCCGCCGGCCCAGCGGCCCCAGTCATAGTCGGCCTTGAGCTCGAAGCCGCTGATGCGGGCGCGGCCCACGTTGACGGACTGGAAGACGGCGGGGTTGGCGGGGTTGCCGAACTGGCCCGAGACCTGTTGCTGGTCGACGATGAAGTCCTTGTAGCGGCCCGTGAACACGGCGGCATCGACGCGCAGGCGGTCCATGCGGCCTTTCAGGCCCAGCTCGAAGGTCTGGCTTTTCTCAGGCCGCAGGTTCGGATTGGGAATGGTCTTGTAGAAGGCGATCGGGTTCTCGAAGAAGGCATTGATCTGGCCGGCATTGGGCGCCCGGAAACCTGCCGCATAGTTGCCGTAGAACGACCAGGCGGGGCTGGCCTGCAGCATCACGCCCAGCTTGGGCGTGATGGCCGAGTCCGAATTGCGGGCGACGGGCGGCACAAAGCCCGCCTGCTTGGGCTTGATGCTGTAGCGCTCGGCGCGCACGCCAGGGGTCACGCTCCAGGGGCCGTTGTGCAGCTCGGCCTGGGCAAACAGCGCCGAGGCGGTTTCGGTGGTGTCGGGAAAGCGCTTGAGCGGAAAACTTTCGCCCACGGGCGGGGTGACGCCGGTTTGCTCGTTCACCACCTTGTTGCGCGCGTAGTCCAGGCCGTAGGTGAAGCGGCCGCTGGCCGAGGAACTCCAGCGCAGCTGGCGGCTGGCCTGGGCATGCAACTGCACGGCCCCCTCGTCGTAGGTCACGTCGCGCGCCCGGTAGGGCAGGCCGATGCGGGTCTCGTCGGCGAACTCGCGCGCATCGGACTTCTGGTAGCTGGCCATGAGCTGCAGCTCATCGGCCAGCGCCAGGCCCAGCTGCCGCCACTGGCCCTGCCAGCTGGCGCGCCAGCGCTTCATGTTCGTGCGCGCATCGGAGTTGGCGACCGTGCTGGTGCGGGCGGACAGCAACTGGTAGTCGGCGCGCTTGTCCACGTTCTCCAGCGTGAACACATGCTTTTGCGCGGCGCTGGGCGTGAAGACCAGCCGGCCCATCAGCGAGCTGCTGCGGTCCTTTTCGGGGTTGGGCGTGGTGCGCGCCCCGCCGGACACATTGTTCGTGCCCATGTTCTCCAGCGCGCTGGAGCGGCCCAGGCCGGCCGACAGCAGCCAGCTCCACTCGGGGCTGGCGCGGCCGGCCAGCGTGGCGCCGATCTTGCGGCCGTTGTCCGAGCCGTCATAGCTGGTGGCGATGCGCCCGCCGAAGGCCTTGTCCTGGCCCAGCAGGTCATCGGGCTGCACGGTCACGAAGTTGACCAGGCCGCCCATGCCGTCCGAGCCATACAGCGCGGGCGCGGCGCCGCGCAGGATTTCCACGCGCTGCACCAGGCCCAGGTCCAGGTAGTCGCGGCCGAAGCTGTTGGCGCTGAAGCTGTAGCTGCGCGGCAGGCGCACGCCATCGACCAGCATGAGCACGCGGTTGCCTTCGAGGCCCCGGATGTTGAAGCCGCTGTTCTGGTCGCGCCCCGTGGGCGAGCCCACCATGGAAAAACGCGCCGGGCTGCGCGGCACATCGACATTGGGCAGCAGGTTGACCATCTCGCGGATGTCGCCGGCCTGCTCCCTTTCCATGCGCCCGGCGTCGATCACATCGATGCTCATGGGCAGGCTGTCGGGGTCCTGCTCTTCGCGGCTGGCGCTGATGACCACGGGCTTCAGAGCAGGTGCCTGGGACACCCGCAGGGCCTCGCCCTGCGCCGCCTGCTGCGCCGTGGCGGCGCCTGCGCACAGCAGCGCGCAGGCCAGCGCCAGCGGGCGCCGCGCCAGGCAGGTGCGTGATTGCCTTGTGATCGAAGAAGCCATTGCCGAAAACCTCTCTGTTGGACGTGCGTGGAGAGCTGGCTTCTGGCTGCAGCGGCGGGCGGGGCTCGCCGGCCGCTGTCACAGCATGTGCTGGCTGGATTCGTGGATTATATGCAAATGGTTCTCATTAACATCACATCGCCTGCAAGCCCGCGACTTGAACGCGGTTTGAGCCTGGCTTGTCCGTGGGCGCAGGCAAGGCACAAGCCGGGCAGGGCCGCTCAACCGGCGCCCGGCTTGCCGCGCTGGGAGGCATGCCAGCGCAGGCAGCGGGCCTCGGCCGCCTCGATGGCCTTGAACAGCGCCACGCCCAGCAGGCACAGCAGGGCCAGCGCGACGAAGACCGTCGAGGTGTCGAAGCTGCCCTGGGCCACAAGGATGACATGGCCCAGCCCGGCCTCGCCCGCCACGAACTCGCCCACGATGGTGCCCACCAGCGCGAACGACACGCCGACCTTCATGCCCGCGAAGATGCTGGGCAAGGCGTTGGGAAAGCGGATCTTCCAGAGCATGCTGGCGCGCGATGCCTGGTTGACGCGGGCCATGTCCAGCATGTCCGGGTCGGTGGAACGCAGGCCCAGCACCGTGTCGATGAGGATGGGGAAGATGGCGATGAGCATGGCGATCGCCACCTTGGGCGCCGCGCCCGTGCCCATCCAGATCACGAACAGCGGCGCCAGCGCCACCTTGGGCACGGCGTTGAGCGCCACCAGCAGCGCGTACAGCGTGCGGTCCAGCAGCCGCGAGTAGACGATGCCTATGGCCGCGGCCACGCCCAGCACCAGCGCCAGCCCGAAGCCCAGCAAGGTGGTGCGCAGCGTGTCCAGGCTTTGCTGCAGCAGGTAGCCGGGCTGCGCGGCGAATTGCGCGGCAATCCTCGACGGCGCAGGCAGCAGGAATTCGCGGATGCCCAGCCCGCGCACAGCCGCCTCCCAGAGCACCAGCAGCGCGGCCAGGGTGGCGATGGCCTGCCAGCTGCGCCGGGCATGGACCCAGATGTGTTTCATGCATTCACCCCTTGCAGACGCCCAGGTCGCGGAAGGTTTCACGGATACGGGCCACATAGGCGGCAAACGCCGGGGTCTCGCGCACCTGCAGGCCGCGCGGGCGCTCCAGGTCGATGTCCACGACATCGGCCACGCGGCCCGGGCCGCGCGCCATCATCACCACGCGGCTGCCCAGGAACACGGCCTCGGAGATGGAGTGCGTGATGAAGACCACCGTCTTGCCCGTGGCCAGCCAGGTGCGCTGCAGCTCGGCATTGAGTTCGTCGCGCGTGAACGGGTCCAGCGCGCCGAAGGGCTCGTCCATCAGCAGCAACTGCGGATCCAGCAGCAGGGCGCGGCAGATGGACACGCGCTGGCGCATGCCGCCCGACAGTTCGCGGGGGTAGCGGTCCAGAAAGGCCGACAGGCCGAACAGGCCCAGCAGCTCGCGCGCCCGCGGCGCGAAGGCGCGCCGGTCGCGGCCATGGAATTCGGCCGCCACGAGCACGTTGTCCAGGATGCTGCGCCACTCCAGCAGCAGGTCGCGCTGGAAGACCACGCCCATGTCCCCGGGCGGCCGCGTGATGTCCTGGCCGCGCAGGGCCAGGCGGCCGCCGGAGATGGGCTCCAGTCCAGCCATGCAGCGCATCAGCGTGCTCTTGCCGCAGCCGCTGGGCCCGACGATGCAGACGAACTCGCCCTCGCCAATGCCCAGGTCGATCTGGTGCAGCGCCGTGATGGGTTGGCGCTCGGACACATAGGTCTTGTCGAGCCGCTCGATTTCCAGGAAGGTGGTCACAGGTGCACTCCTTGCCGTGGCCGGTTCAGGCAGCCAGGAGCGCATTGCTGTAGTAGTCCGACGGCTTGCGGCCGGGCTTGATCTGCCCGGTCTGCTCCAGGGAGCGGATGGCAGCGGCCCAGTCGGCGTCGCTTTGCTGGCCGAAGGGCAGTTGGCGGACGCTGGGGCTTTCGAGGAAGGGGCGGTAGGCGAGGATCTGGCCGCGCAGCACGTCCGCATCCAGCCGGGCATTGGGGCGCTGCGCAAGAATGGCGGCCACGGCCTCGTCCACATGTGCCTGGCCATTGCCGCCGTGGATGTAGTGCCAGGCACGCACCTGCACCTGCACGAACTTCGCGATGGCATCGCGCCGGGTCGCCAGCACCTGGGGCGTCACGGCCAGGCCGTAGCTGGGAAAGCTGATGCCGCTGTCGCCCAGCAGCAGCGCCGAGGCCTTGCGCGTCTTGCGCACCATGGGCTGGCCGAACGGCGCCTGCGACAGGAATCCGTCGCTGTTGCCCGAGGCATAGGTGGAGATCATGGCACTGGGTGCCACCATGGCCAGGTGGATGCTGCCCTTGTCCATGCCGTTGGCCTTGAGGAAGGGCTCGATGAACGGCGCCCAGGGGCTGGTCGTGAAGCACACCAGCTTCTTGCCGGCCAGGTCTTTGGGCGTTCTGACGCGCTGCGCCTCGTCGACCAGCACCGCCAGATCGCCGGTGCGCGCAAAGCCCGCGACCGAGATCAGGTCCAGCCCGTTTTCCTTGGCCACGGCCATGGTGCCCAGGGCCACCTGGCCGATGTCTGCCTGGCCGGCCGCCAGCAGCTGCAAGGTGGAGATGGTGCCCGTTCCGTCCTGTACTTCCACATCCAGGCCCTGGTCCTTGAACAGGCCTTTTTGCAGGGCCAGGTGCATGGCCGCATGCATGCCCCAGGGCGAAAAATCGAGGCGCACGCGCAGCCGCGTGGCGCCCTGGGCATGTGCCGGCAGGCCACCCAGCGACAGGGCGGGCGCGGCCAGCATGGCGGCCAGGCCCTGGTTGAGGATGCGTCGTTTCATGGCTTGTCTCCGGTATCGAGGGGATCGTGGGATGTCGTGGAGATATCAATCGGCGCGCGATGCGCGCAGCGCCTCGGTGGCGGCCAGGTCGGCCTTGCCGGTGTGCGGATCGAGCACGGCCGCATAGTGTTCGCGCACGAAGGCGGCGCTGAGCTTGTGGTTCCACACGTCGTGCTCCAGCTCGGCCAGGGGGCGCAGCAAAGGGTCGCCAAAGCCGCCGCCGCCGGGCTGGACATGGGTGACGCAGTCGCCGCGCGCGATCCGCATGCCGACCTTGCTGGCCAGTGCCTGGTCGGCGCCGCCGCGGGTCAGCGTGTTCGATGCGGGACGCGCCGGCCCGCCGCCTTGCAGCCCGTAGGGCCTGAACTTCATGCGGTCGGCGCGCAGTTGCAGCAGCACATCGTCGGCCAGCACGCGGTAGCTGCGGCGTATGCCCAGGCCGCCCCGGTAGCGGCCGGCGCCGCAGGAGTCGGGCTCCATCTCATAGGCCTGCACGCGCACCGGGTGCTGGGCCTCCAGCGTCTCGACCGGCGTGTTCGACAGGTTCTGCGAGGCATTGGTGATGGCCTCGACGCCATCGGCATGCGGGCGCGCGCCCCAGGCGCCGCAGATCATGTCCACGATGATGTAGGGCTTGCCCGCATCGTCCTGGCCCGACAGGCAGACCACGGTGTTGCCGCCCTCGCCCGCCGCCGGGATGCGGTCGGGCACGACCTGGGCCAGGGCGCCCAGCATCGCGTCGAACACGCGGTAGCCCGTGAGCGCGCGCGCCGCCACGGCGGCCGGCTCCACCGGGTTGAGCACGCTGCCCTCGGGCACATGGATGCGCACGCAGCGGAACACGCCCGCGTTGTTGGGCACATCGCCCTTGAGCGCGCAGCGCACGCTGAGGTAGGTGCAGGAGTGGGTGTAGGAGCAGGTCGAGTTGATGGCCGCGCGCACCTGCGGGGACGAGCCCGTGTAGTCCACGCTGACGTGGTCCTCGTGCACGGTCAGCGCCACGCGGATGGCAATGGGCTCGGGCGACAGGCCGTCGTCGTCGATGAAATCCTCGAAGTAGAAGGTTCCCTTGGGCCACTGGCGTATCTCGGCGCGCGCCAGGCGCTCGGCATAGTCCAGCAGCTCGGCGAAGTAGGCGCGCGCGGGGGCGCGGCCATAGCGGTCGAACAGGCCCGTCAACTCACGCACGCCCACCTGGCAGGCCGCGTACTGGGCGCGCAGGTCGCCCAGCACGCGGTCGGGCACGCGCACGTTCTGGGCGATGACGCGCTCCATGGTGTCGTTGACCACGCCGCCCTCGTAGAGCTTGAGCACGGGGATGCGCAGCCCTTCCTGGTAGATCTCGGTCGAGTCGCTGGCATTGGAGCCCGGCACGCGCCCGCCCACATCGGTGTGGTGGCAGATCACCACGCAAAAGCCTTCGAGCTGCGCCTGGTAGAAAAAGGGCACGAACATGAAGATGTCGGGCAGGTGCATGCCGCCCTGGTAGGGGTCGTTGACGATGACCGCGTCGCCGGGTGCCAGCCGGCCGTCGTAGCGCGCCTTCACCGCCGCCATGGCTTCGGGAATGGCGCCCAGGTGCAGCGCGATGGTCTTGGCCTGGGCGACCATCCGGCCCTCGCGGTCGCACAGGGCGGCCGAGTAGTCCATCACGTCCTTGACGATCTCCGAGCGCGCGGTGCGCAGCACGGTGTAGGCCACCTCGTCCACGATGGCGTCCATGGCGTTCTTGACGACGGCGAAGGTGATGGGATCGATCGCGGTGCCGTTGGCGGTTGCGGCATCGGTGGCGACCGATGCGTCGGATGGGACGGCGGCGTTCATGCGGCTGGCTCCTCAAGGTCGATGATGATGTTGCCCACCGCATCGGCGCGCACGCCGCAGTGCGGCGGCACGACGATGGTGGTGTCGTAGGACTCGATGACCAGCGGGCCCTGCACGGGCTCGGGGCCCAGTTGCGCGCGCGGCATCACGCGGGTCGCCATGGGCGGCTGGCCGGCCTCGAAGCTCACGGGGCGTGTGCCCGCCTCCCCCCGCAGGGCCATGCCATCGACCTGGCAGGTCGCGAAATCCAGCCGGTGCCGGCTGCGCCCGCGCGCCGCCACGCGCAGGTTGACCAGTTCCAGCGGCTCGTCGCTGCTGTAGCCGAAAGTCTGGTGGTACAGGGCCTGGAAGTCGCGCACCAGCGCGGCGATGGCCTCTGCGCCAAAGTCGCTGGAGGCCAGCGGTACCGTCAGTTCGCAGCTCTGCCCCAGGTAGCGCAGGTCGGCCGCCAGCAGGATGCCCGCATCCTCGGGGCCATAGCCCTCCGAGGCCAGTACCGCATGGCCGCGCTCGCCCAGTTCGCCAGCGATGGCGCCCAGTTCCCCGGGCTGGCATTCGGCCAGGGGCCGGAGCACGGCCTTGACGAAGTTGTGCTCGGCATCGGCCGACAGCATGCCCGCCGAGCAGAAGACGCCCGCCATGATGGGCGCGATCACGCGGCGTATGCCCAGCAGGCGTGCCACGGACACGGCATGCAGCGGACCGCCGCCGCCGAAGGCGATCATGGACATGTCGCGTGGATCGAGGCCGCGCTCCACCGTGACCGCACGGATGGCGCGCGCCATGTTGACGTTGGCCACCTGGCGTATGCCATGCGCCGCGGCCAGCGCATCCAGGCCCAGGGGCAGGCCCACATGGCGCTCGATGGCGGCCAGCGACAGCTCGGGACGCACCCGCAGGCTGCCGCCAGCGAGCGCGCGCGGATTGAGGTAGCCCAGCACCATGTTGGCATCGGTGACCGTGGGCCGTCCGTTGCCGTGGCCATAGCAGGCCGGCCCTGGTGTGGCCCCCGCCGACTCCGGTCCCACGCACAGCAGGCCGCCGGCGTCGATCCAAGCGATGGAGCCGCCGCCCGCGCCGACTTCGGCGATGTCGATGGCCGGCACCTTGAGCACATAGCCCCCACCCTTGATGAAGCGGCTGGGCGCGCTGATGCCGTCGCGGAACTCGTATTCGTTGGTCAGCGAGGCCTGTCCGCCCGCGATGATGGAGGCCTTGGCCGTGGTCCCCCCCATGTCGAAGACGATGAGGTCCTGGTCGCCGCCGAGCTGGCCGATCTGCACCGCCCCTGCCACGCCACCGGCAGGCCCGGAGGCGACCGCGAACACCGGCTTGTCGGTGGCCGAGGCAATGCCCATCATGCCGCCGTTGGAGGCCATGACCTGCAGCGAGGCCGTCACGCCCATGCGCCGCAGGTCCTGGCGCAGGCGGGCCAGATAGCTGCGCATGGCCGGCAGGATGTAGGCATTGACCACGGTGGTGCTGGTGCGCTCGTACTCCTTGATCTCGGGCAGCACTTCGCAGGACACGCTCAGCAGCAGGTCGGGGAAATGCGCCTGCAGCAGTGCCTTGGCGGCCAGCTCGTGCACGGGGTTGATGTAGCTGTTGAGAAAGCACACGGCCATGGCCTGCGCTCCCTCGTCCACCAGCTCGCGCGCCTGGGCCAGCAGCTGCGCCTCGTCCAGCGCGGTGACGATGCGGCCCCGCGCATCGATGCGCTCGCGGATGCCGCGCCGCCAGCGGCGCGGCGACAGCGGCTCCGGCTTGGACCAGGCCAGGTCGAACATGGTCGGCGTGCGGATGCGGCCGATCTCCAGCACATCACGGAATCCCTCGGTGGTCAGCACCCCGGTGTTCGCACCTACCTTCTGCAAGATGGTGTTGGATGCCGTGGTCGTGCCGTGGACGATCTCGGTGATGTCGCCCGCAGCGATGCCGGCCTGCTCGATCAGCGCGCCCAGCCCCTGGACGATGGCGCGGCCCAGGTCGTCGCTGGTGGTCGACGTCTTGTTCACGAACAGCCGGCCATCGGGCATGGCCAGCACGATGTCCGTGAACGTTCCGCCGATGTCGCAACCGACCCGGACTCCCCTGCGCTCGTGCATTGCCAGATTCATCTGCCACTCCATTTCATGCGCCTTGCGGCGGACCGTCCCTCAGTGCGCCAGCGGGGCCGGCAGCAGCCGCTTTGAATTTCCCAAGACACTCAACTAACTAACTAACTAACTAGCTAGTACCATTGAGATGAAATGTAGGAGACGGAATGCAGGACTGTCAACGCGTTGCGCCCCCCGTGGTTTCCCTGGATGCGCGCACGAAGTCTGTAAACTCGACGCCGGCTTCCCCTTCGACCCCATACCACCCAGCCATGACAGAAACGCCCCTGGCCAAAGCGAAGAAACGTCCCCGCAACGCGCAGGCGAGCCGCGAACGCATCCTCAGATTCGCCAGCAAGGAGTTCGCCGCGCGCGGCTATGACGGCGCGCGCATCGATGCCATCGTGGCGCGCTGCAAGATCAGCAAGAACCTGATCTACCACTACTTCGATGGCAAGGAGGCCTTGTTCATCGAGGTCATGGAGCAGGCCTACGGCGCCATGCGCGAGCGGCAAAACGAGCTGGCGCTCACGGGCGAAGACCCGGTGGCCGACATGCGCGAGCTGGTCATGAAGACCACGCGGCACTTCCTGGACCAGCCCGACTTCCTGCACCTGCTGTCCACGGAGAACCTGCACAAGGCCTCGCACATCCGCAAGTCCAAGCAGATTCCCGCCATGTTCAATCCGCTGCGCACGGCGCTGGCCGAGGTGCTGCAAAAAGGCAAGGACCAGGGTGTGTTCCGCCAGGATGCCGACTGGGTCAACCTCTACGTGTCGATCTCGGGGCTGGGCTCGTACTTCATCACCAACCGCTACACCCTGTCCTATGTGCTGGACGTGGACCTGGGCGCGCCCGAACGCATCGAAGGCCGCCTGGCCCATGTGGCCGACATGGTGCTCAGCTACCTGTGCGATACCAGCGGGGACAAGCGGCGATAAAGCCAGAAAAAAGGGCCCGGATGCCTGAGCATCCGGGCCAGATCACCTCAACACCCTCTTGAAGGGCCAAGACTCGGGCACAGTCAACGGTCTCCAAAACTGACGCAGCCAAAGTCAGGGACACCGATGAAGGGCCTGAGCCGGCCGCGCCGCCCCGCACCGAGGGTGTCGTCCCCCTCTGGGGGAAGGCGCGCAGCGCCTCAGGGGGAGCCCTTTTCAATGCCGGATCAGGTGGTCGAAGGCCGACAGCGCCGCCGTCGAACCCGCGCCCGCGGCGATGATGATCTGCTTGTACGGCACGTTCGTGCAGTCGCCGGCGCCGAACACGCCGGGCACGCTGGTGTGGCCCTTGGCGTCGATCACGATCTCGCCGAAGCGCGTCAGCTCCACCGTGCCCTTGAGCCAGTCGGTGTTGGGCAGCAGGCCGATCTGCACGAAGATGCCTTCGAGCGCCACGGTCTTGACCTCCTCGGTCGTGCGGTCCTTGTAGGTCAGGCCGGTGACCTTCTTGCCGTCGCCGTTGACCTCGGTGGTCTGGGCGTTGAGGATGACCGTGACGTTGGGCAGGCTGTTGAGCTTCCTTTGCAGCACGGCATCGGCCTTGAGCTCGCCCGCGAATTCCAGCAGGGTCACGCTGCGCACGATGCCGGCCAGGTCGATGGCCGCCTCCACGCCCGAGTTGCCGCCGCCGATCACGGCCACGTCCTTGCCCTTGAACAGCGGGCCGTCGCAGTGCGGGCAGTAGGTCACGCCCTTGGTGCGGTACTTGTCCTCGCCGGGCACGTTCATGTTGCGCCAGCGCGCGCCGGTCGACAGGATCACGGTCTTGGCCTTGAGGCTGGCGCCCGAGGTGGTCTGCACCTCGATCAGGCCGCCTTCCGTGGCGGCCGGAATCAGCTTGGACGCGGTCTGCAGGTTCATGATGTCGACCTCGTAGTCGCGCACATGGCGCTCCATCGCGGCCGCCAGCTGCGGGCCCTCGGTCTTGGACACGGAGATGAAGTTCTCGATGTCCACGGTGTCCAGCACCTGGCCGCCGAAACGCTCGGCGGCGATGCCGGTGCGGATGCCCTTGCGCGCCGCATAGATGGCGGCCGCCGCGCCGGCCGGGCCGCCACCGACGATGAGCACGTCGAAGGGGTCCTTGGCGGAAATCCGGGCCGCTTCGCGGGCCACGGCGCCGGTATCGACCTTGGCGACGATCTCGGCCAGCTCCATGCGGCCCTGGCCGAAGCGCTCGCCATTGACGAAGACCGTGGGCACGCCCATGACCTCGCGCTGCTCCACTTCCTTCTGGAACAGGCCGCCGTCGATGGCGGTATGCGTGATCTTGGGGTTGAGCACGGACATCAGGTTCAGCGCCTGCACCACGTCCGGGCAGTTGTGGCAGGACAGCGAGTAGTAGGTCTCGAAGTGCAGCGGCACGTCGATGTTGCGCACCTGCTCCAGCAGCTCGGCCGATTCCTTGGAGGGATGGCCGCCGACCTGCAGCAGGGCCAGCACCAGGGAGGTGAATTCATGGCCCAGGGGGACGCCCGCGAAACGCACGCCGGTGTCCACGCCGGGATTGGTGATCAGGAACGAGGGCTTGCGCACGTCGGCGTCGTTGTGCTCGACGACGGTGATCTTGTCGCTCAGCTCGCGGATCTCCAGCAGCAGCTCCTTCAGCTCGCGCGCACCCTGGCTGTCATCCAGCGAAGCCACCAGCTCCACCGGACGCTGCAGGCGCTCCAGGTAGGCCTGCAATTGGGCTTTCAGGTTGTTGTCAAGCATGTCGGACTCCTAGCGAAAACACGAAATTTCAGGAAAAAAAAGCCCGGGCGCCAGGCACCCGGGCGTCTTCAGCAGTTCAACACGCCCATCGGCACAGCTGACTCTGCATGCGACTGGCGCTGCCCAAGCCGGGGCCGCCGAGCAAGGGCCTAGGCCGGCCGCGCCGCCCCGCAGCGAGGGCGTCGCCCCCCTCCCGCGAAGCGAGAGAGGGGGAAGCGGCGAAGCCGCTCAGGGGGTGACTTAGATCTTGCCGACCAGGTCGAGGGACGGGGCCAGGGTCTTGTCGCCTTCTTCCCACTTGGCGGGGCAGACTTCACCGGGGTGGTTGCGAACGTACTGGGCGGCCTTGACCTTGCGCAGCAGATCCTGGGCGTTGCGGCCGATGCCTTCGGCGGTGATTTCCACGGCCTGGATCACGCCGTCGGGATCGACGATGAAGGTGCCGCGGTCAGCCAGGCCCTGGCCGGGACGCAGGACTTCGAAGTTGTTGCTGATTTCCCAGGTCGGGTCGCCCAGCATCGTGTACTTGATCTTGCGGATGGTGTCGGAGGCGTCGTGCCATGCCTTGTGCACGAAGTGGGTGTCGGTGGACACGGAGTAGACCTCCACGCCCAGCTTCTGCAGTTCGTCGTAGTGGTCGGCCACGTCGCCCAGCTCGGTGGGGCACACGAAGGTGAAGTCAGCGGGGTAGAAGAAGAACACGGCCCACTTGCCCAGGACGTCCTTTTCGGTCACTTCGACGAACTTGCCATTCTTGAAGGCCTGCGTCTTGAAGGGCTTGATTTGGGTGTTGATCACGGACATTGCTGTTTCCTTTGTGGTTGGTGAGTGAACACAGGACGAAGTTTAGGCCCGGTCCATCAATTGATCCAATGAATTGATTGAATTCAATCGATTGTCAAAAGCTATGTTCCATCCTTGGGCTCCAGGCCCGGGGCGTTGCCGCCCGCGACCGGCCTGAACCGCCTATTTTGGAGCGAAACATGACACAACGATGCAGCAGCCCCACCGGCGCATGGGCCGCAGCCCTCGGCGCAAACGAGAACGCGCCTCATAAGCAGCCAATGCGCGGCAACAGGGGTTTGCTTGATCTGGCGCAGAAACCCTAGACAATCACCTCCCATAGCGATCCCCCCACGAACAAAAAGGAATCCCCATGCAAGGCGACGCACAAGTCATCACGTGGCTGCAGGCCCAGCTCAAGAACGAGCTGACGGCCATCAACCAGTACTTCCTGCACTACCGCATGTACAAGCACTGGGGCTTCGACAGGCTGGCCAAGAAGGAGTACAAGGAGTCCATCGGCGAGATGAAGCACGCCGACTGGCTCATGGACCGCATCTTCATGCTCGACGGCCTGCCCAACCTGCAGGATCTGGGCAAGCTGCAGGTCGGCGAGGACGTGCCGGAAGCGCTGGCCTGCGACCTGCGCAGCGAGAAGACCGCGCAGCAGACCCTCAAGGACGGCATCGCCCATTGCGAGAGCGTGCGCGACTATGTCTCGCGCGACCTGCTGCAAAAGATCCTGGACGACACCGAGGAGCACATCGACTACCTCGAGACCCAGCTGGACCTGATCGACAAGGTCGGCATCCAGAACTACCTGCAGTCGCAGATGGACGAGGAGTCCTGAGAGCGCCTCGCTGAAGGCCTGCGCGCTTTCCCGCCACCGGCCTCCCGCCGGCGGCCCGGCGGGCCACGCGGACTCGCTGCCAGGCCTGCATGCGCAATGCGAAAGCCGCCCTCGGGCGGCTTTCGCATTTCTGGCCGGCGCTTCAGGACGGCACGAGAAAGTCGCGGCTGATGCCGTAGCCCAGGTCGTGCACGCGGTCCAGGAACTGCGTCAGGTAGGCATGCAGGCCGGTGGCCAGGATCTCGTCGATGCGGGCATAGCGCAGGTCGGCCAGCAGGCGTCCGGCCTTGCGCTGGGTCTCGCGCGACTGGGCGTTGGCCACGCTTTCCAGGTTGGCCACCACCTCCAGCATGCTGGCCAGCAGCGAGCGCGGCATGTCGCTGCGCAGCATCAGCAGCTCGGCCACGCGCTCGGGCGTGATCACGTCGCGGTAGACCTTGCGGTAGACCTCGAAGGCCGAGACGCTGCGCAGCAGCGCGCTCCAGTGGTAGAAGTCGAACGGCGTGGCCGCCTTGGAGGTCGCGCCGTTGCGCGCACTGCCGTGGTAGTCGCGCTCGATGGCATGGAACTTCACGTCCAGCAGGCGCGCCGTGTTGTCGGCGCGTTCGATGAAGGTGCCCAGGCGCAGGAAGTGGAAGGCCTCGTCCTGCAGCATGGTGCCCAGCGTCACGCCGCGCGACAGGTGCGAACGGTGCTTGACCCATTCGAAGAACTGGCCGGGATCGCGCTCCCAGTCGCCTTCGGCCAGCAGGCGCTTGAGTTCCAGCCAGGTCTGGTTCTGGGTTTCCCAGGCTTCGGTGGTCAGCGCGCCGCGCACGGCGCGTGCATTCTCGCGCGCGGCGCGAAGGCAGGCGGCGATGGATGAGGGATTGCCTTCATCGCTCACCATGAACTGCAGCACGGCCTCGCGCTGGATTTCGCCGTGGCGGGCTGCATAGGCGGGGATCAGCTCGCTGATGGACAGCACGCCCTGCCAGGCCTTGCGCGCCGCCTGCGAGGCCTGGGGCAGCATGGAGGTGTCGTAGGAGACGTTGAGCATGCGGGCGGTGTTCTCCGCGCGCTCGGTGTACCTGGACATCCAGTACAGATGGTCTGCGGTTCTCGACAGCATTCAATGCCTCCCTTCCATGGAGCCGGCCTCCAGCACCCAGGTGTCCTTGGTGCCGCCGCCTTGCGATGAGTTGACCACCAGCGAACCCTGCTTGAGCGCCACGCGCGTCAGGCCGCCGGCGACCATGCGCACGTCGTTGCCGCTGAGCACGAAGGGGCGCAGGTCGATGTGGCGCGGCGCGATGCCCTGCTCGACCAGGGTGGGGCAGGTGGACAGCGCCAGCGTGGGCTGGGCGATGTAGCCGCTGGGGTTGGCGAGCAGCGCGCGGCGGAAGTCCTCGATCTCGGCGCGCGAGGCAGTGGGCCCGATCAGCATGCCGTAGCCGCCCGCGCCGTGCACCTCCTTGACGACCAGTTCGTCCAGATGGTCGAGTACGTAGCGCAGATCATCCGGCTTGCGGCACAGCCAGGTCGGCACGTTCTCCAGGATGGGCTCCTCGCCCAGGTAGAAGCGGATCATCTCGGGCACATAGGGGTAGACCGATTTGTCGTCGGCCACGCCCGTGCCCGCTGCGTTGCAGATGCTCACGTTGCCGGCGCGGTAGGCACGCATGAGGCCGGGGCAGCCCAGCGTGGAGCCGGGGCGGAAGACCTCGGGATCGAGGAAGTCGTCGTCCACGCGGCGGTAGATCACGTCCACGCGCTGCAGGCCGCGCGTGGTGCGCATGTAGACCACATCCTTGTCCACCACCAGGTCCTGGCCCTCGACCAGTTCCACCCCCATCTGCTGGGCGAGGAAGGCATGCTCGAAATAGGCGCTGTTGTACATGCCGGGCGTCAGCACCACCACGGTGGGCTCGGGCGTGCCGGCCGGCGCGCTGGCGCGCAGCGTCTCCAGCAGCATGTCCGGGTAATGGGCCACGGGCTCGACGGCATGGCGCGAGAACAGGTCGGGAAACAGGCGCATCATCATGCGGCGGTTCTCCAGCATGTACGACACGCCCGAGGGCACGCGCAGGTTGTCCTCCAGCACGTAGTACACGCCCTCGCCCTGGGCGTTGGCCGCGCGCACGATGTCGATGCCGGCGATGTGCGCATAGATGCCGCCCTGCACGGCCAGGCCCTGCATCTCGGGCCGGTACTGCGCATTGCCCAGCACCAGTTCGCGCGGCAGCCGTCCGGCCCGCAGAATCTCCTGGTCGTGGTAGACGTCGTGCAGGAACCGGTTGAGCGCCGTCACCCGCTGCACCAGCCCCGCCTGCATGCGCGCCCACTCGTGGGCCGGGATGACGCGCGGGATCAGGTCGAAGGGGATGAGGCGCTCGGTGCCGGCACCGCTCTCGTCCTTGTCGCCGTAGACGGCGAACGTGATGCCCACGCGGCGGAAGATGATCTCCGCCTCGGCGCTGCGCGCCCGCAGCAGGTCCGTGGACTGCCGCACCAGCCATTGCGCATAGTCCTTGTAATGCTGGCGTACGTCGCTTCCTTCGAACGGCGTCGCCGTGTACATCTCGTCAAATGGCTGCATTTTTCACCTCCTGTGGCTGCATGTAGCAAGCTGCGGGCCAGCTACAGAGCGCATCCAGTGTAGCCAGCGCGGCAGGCCTGCCGCATGAGGGACGCCACCATGCGCAGGCGTAGGCGCAGGGACAAGAACTACCGCAGGTTGGCGTCCCAGTAGCGCGGCGAACGCTGGCGCTCGCAGACGAGCTGCCCGGGCTGCAGCGACGACCAGTGGGCGGCACCGCAGCGCGCCGAATGCACCACAGTGGTGCCTGCCGCTGCATAGCGCTGCACCACATCGGCCGCAGGATGGCCGTACCGGTTGCGGTAGCCTGCCTGGACGATGGCCCAGCGTGGTGCGGTCGGCTGCACCAGCGCCGTGCTCGACGAGGTGCGGCTGCCATGGTGCGGCACCAGCAGCCAGTCCAGGCGGGGCAGCTGGCCCTGCCGCGCCAGCGCGCGCTCCTGGCCGGCCTCGATGTCGCCGGCCAGCAGGGCCGTCGCCCCCGTGGCCGAGCGCACGAGCAGCACGCAGCTGCCGGCATTGGACTGGCGCAAGGCCTGTGCGGCCGCCGGCACCTGTCCCGCGGGCGGATGCAGCACCTGCAGCTGCACGCCGTCCCAATCCCAGCGCTGGCCGGCCTCGCAGCGGATCACGGGTGCCAGGCCCGCCAGCGCAGGATCGTGCAGCACCGAATCCGAGCCCCGCACCTCGGCCTGCGGATGCGCCGCGCGCACGGCCAGCGCACCGCCCGTGTGGTCGCTGTCGCGGTGGCTGAGCCACAGCGCGTCAAGCCGCGTGCCCTGCGCCTGCAGCAGGGGGACCAGCACGCTGCTGCCAGCGCTGCTGCCGGCGCTGTATTGCGGTCCCGTGTCATAGAGCAGGCTGTGCCGCGCGGTGCGCAGCAGCACGGCATTGCCCTGGCCCACGTCCACGGCCAGCAGCTCGAACTCTCCCTCGGGCGGCCGCGAGGGCGGCCACCACAGCGCGGGCAGGCACAGGGCCAGGCCCCAGCAGCGCCAGCCGCCAGGCACGGGCGCCACCAGCACCAGGCCGCCGGCCAAGGCCGCCAGCCCTGCCCACAGCGGCGGCTGGGGCAGGTGGAACACGGCCCAGTCCCACTGGTCCAGCCACTGCAGCGCCGCCATCAGCGGCGCCGTGGCCAGTCCCGCAGCGGTCCACAACGGTCCCCAGGCTGCTCCCAGCAGGGCCAGCGGAGTGACGACCAGCGTGACCCAGGCAATGGCGAACAGGTTGGACAGCAGGCCCGCCAGCGACAGCTGCCCGAACAGCAGCAGGCCCAGCGGCGCCAGCGCCAGCGAGATGCGCCATTGCTCGCGCCACAGCGACAGCGCCCGCGCCGCCAGCGAAGGGCGCTGCGCCTGCTGCATGCGCGCGTCGGTGGCCAGCAGCACCCCCACGGCCACGAAGCTGAGCCAGAAGCCGGCCTGCCACAGCGCCCACGGATCCAGCACGACGACGGCCGCCAGGGCCAGGCACCACACGGCCGGCCAGGGCCAGCGCAGGCCGGCGCAGCGCAGCAGGGCCACGCAGGCCAGCATGCAGACCGTGCGCTGGGCCGGCACGCCCCAGCCGCTGAACAGCGCATAGCTGGCGGCCAGCAGCACGCCCCCCAGCAAGGCCGCCAGCGGCGCCGGACACCACAGGCAGGCACGCGCGCTGAGGCGCCACAGCCGTCCCAGCACCAGGGCGGCGCACCAGGCGAACAGCGTGATATGCAGCCCCGAGATGCTCATGAGGTGGGCCACGCCCGTGCGCCGGAACAGGGTCCAGTCATCACGCGCTATGGCCTGCTGGTCGCCCACGGCCAGTGCGGCCACCACGCCCAGCATGCGCCGGGCCTGCGCCTCGTCCAGGCCCGCCCACTGGGCCAGCGGCGCCTGGCGTTCGCTGATCGCATCGCGCATGCGCTGGCGCCAACGCTCCAGGAAATGGGCGGAAGTGGCCTGCAGCAGCTCGGCGGCTGGCCGCTCGCGCACGTATCCCGTCGCCTGCACGCCACGCTCCCACTGCCACAGCTCATAGTCGAAGCCCTGGGGATTGCGTGCGCCATGGGGGCGCTTGAGCCGCACCACCATGCGCCAGCGCTGGCCGGGCCGCAGCACCGGCGGGGCATCGCCGGCCACGCTGGCGCGCGCCCCGCGCGCGCCGTACCAGGACAGCTCGATCAGCGGCGCAAGCGGCTGGATTGCCTGGGGCGACCCCGGCGTCCATGCGCGCTCGACGGCCATGAGCCAGCGCTGCCCCTGTTCCACGCGCTGCGGCATGGAGGCGACGACGCCCTCGATCTGCAGATCCACCCCTTCCAGGTGCGGCGCCAGCGCCCGGCCGGCGAAATGCTGTGCGCGCCAGCCCGTCGCGCCCGCCATCAGCAGCGCGGCGCACGCCGCCGCCCACAGGCCCGCCGCTCGCAGGCGGCGGCCGCGCCTGCGCCACCACCACAGCGCGGCGGCGCCCGCCAGGCCCAGGGCAGCCAGCAGCAGGCAGGTCCATTGCGCCCACAGCGCGGGCTCGGTGACCTGCCAGGCCGCGCCGGCCACGCCCCCCAGCAGGCCTGCCGTCCACGACGGCGGCGGCCCTGGCCGTCCTGGCAGTCCCGGGTATTGCTGTGCGTCGGATCCGGCCATCTGTTCCCCCTGGCACCGCAGATTAGGGCGGAACACCCCCACCTGCGCCAGGGGGCGGCGATTTTCAGAATCGTCCTAGTGCCGCCTCTATGTCACACTCCTGGGCCTGTCCGACAGGATCGGACCCTTCTTCCCCTGTTTCCAAGGAATCTCCGATGAGCGTCTACGACCAGCTGAAAGCCCTGAACATCGAACTGCCGTCGCCGGCCATCCCGGCTGCGGCCTACCTGCCCTATGTGCAGTCCGGCAACCTGGTGTTCCTGAGCGGACACATCGCGCGCAAGGACGGCAAGGTCTGGGCCGGCCAGCTGGGCCGCGACCTGCAGACCGCCGACGGCCAGCAGGCCGCGCGCGCCATCGCCATCGACCTCATGGGCACGCTGCAGCATGCCGCAGGCGGCGACCTGAACCGCGTGCGCCGCATCGTCAAGCTGATGTGCCTGGTCAATTCCACGGGCGACTACACCGAGCAGCACCTGGTGGCCAACGGCTGCAGCGAGCTGCTGGGCCAGGTGTTCGGCGACCGCGGCACCCATGCGCGCAGCGCCTTCGGCGTGGCCCAGATCCCGCTGGGCTCGTGCGTGGAGATCGAGCTGATCGCCGAGCTGGCCTGACCGCTGCGGGCTAGAAACTCTCCCATGCCCCCTCGCCTGCGGCGGGGGCAGCCACCTGGCGCCGCGGCAAGGGCGGCGCCAGCCCTGGCGCCGCGGCCGCCGAGGGCTTGCGCGGCACGGGCATTGCCGCCGCACGCTGCGGCGCATGGCGCACGGGCTGCGCAGCTTCGCTGCGGGCCGGCGGCGGCTCGTCGCCCACCTTGAACGCCGCCACCACCTCCGACAGCTGGCGGGCCTGCTCCCGCAGGCTCTGGGCGGCGGCCGCGCTTTGCTCCACCAGGGCGGCATTTTGCTGGGTCATCTGATCCAGCTGGCCCACCGACTGGTTCACCTGGGACACGCCAGCGCTCTGCTCCGTGGATGCGGCGGTGATCTCGCCGATCATGTCGTTGACGCGGCGCACGCTGGCCACGATCTCCTGCATGCTGTGCCCGGCCTGCTCCACCTGCTGCGAGCCCGTGTGCACCTTGTCCACGCTGGCGGTGATCAGTGCCTTGATCTCCTTGGCCGCCTCGGCGCTGCGCTGCGCCAGCGCGCGCACCTCGCCCGCCACCACCGCGAAGCCCCGCCCCTGCTCGCCCGCGCGCGCCGCCTCCACGGCCGCGTTCAGCGCCAGGATGTTGGTCTGGAAGGCGATGCCGTCGATCACGCCGATGATGTCCGCGATCTTGCGGCTGCCGTCATTGATGCCGCGCATGGTCTCGACCACCTGGGCCACGGCTTCGCCGCCGCGCCGCGCCACGTCCGACGCACCCGCGGCCAGGCCGCTGGCCTGGCGGGCGCTGCTGGCGCTTTGCTGCAGCGTGCTTGTGAACTGCTCCATGGCCGCTGCGGTCTGCTGCAGGTTGCTCGACGTCTGCTCGGTGCGCGTCGACAGGTCCTGGTTGCCCGCCGCGATTTCGGCACTGGCCGTGGCGATGCTGTCCGTGCTGTGTCGCACCTGGCGCACCATGCGCGACAGCGCCTCGCTCATGGCGTGCAGGGCGCGCAGCAGGTCGCCGAATTCGTCGGACCGCGCCACCGGCGCCGCGCTGCTGGCGGCGAGGTCCCCTCGGGCGATGCGCTCGGCCAGGGCACAGGCCTGCTCCAGCGGCCGCCGGATGCTGGCGATCAGGCTGGCCGCCCCCGCGACGATGCCGATCAGCAGCAAGGCCACGGCCGCCGCGGCAAGCTGCACGGTGAGCCTGCGCTCGGCCGCCATCTCCTGCTGGCTGGCATGGGCCGCCTGCTGCTGCATCCGCACGAAATCGCGCAGCGACTGCAGATAGGCCGACACGGCCGGGTTGTAGGACTGCTTGATCAGGACCACGGCCTCATCCTGGCGGCCGTCGGCCTTGAGCTGGCGCGCCTGGGCACGCAGCTCGATCATGGCCTTGCGGGCCGCGGCGATGGCGGCCATCTGCGCGCGGTCGGCCTCGGACAAGGACATGGCTTCCAGGGATTTCTGGACTTCGGATATCTGTGCCGACGTCGCGGGAATCACGTCCTTGAACTCGGCCTCCACGGCCGGGTCGCTGCTCACGATCAGGGCCTGGGTGCGTGCAGCATTGGTCTCGGTCAGGCCCATCCAGCGCGCGGCGGCTTCGACACGCGCCGCCATCGCGCTGGCCACGGCTTCGGACCGGGCCTGCACGCTGGCCGATCGCAGGCCCGACAGGCCGACGACAACCACCAGCGCCACCACGATGGCGCCCACCGCCAGCCACAGTTTCTGGGCGATGCGAATTCTTGGCATTGATGGTCTCCCCTCATATTCTGGAAGACTCCATATTGAGGCTTGGCAAAGGCCGCCGATGCCGCGAAAAGCCCGAGGAAACCCCAGGACCTGTGCCGGCCGCTGCGGCTACTCCACCCGCGTCACGCTGTGCGGCTTGAAGCCCAGGTCGGCCGCCTTGCCCTTGCGCCCGCGCGTGCCGCGCGCATTGTTGAGGCTGCGGATCTCCAGCGTCTCGCTGCGTGCCTTGCCGCCACGGCCCACGCCGTCCAGGCGGATGCTGCGGGTATAGGCGGCCGCGCCCGCCAGGGTGTCCTTGTCCTCCAGGTCCAGCAGCATGAGGCCGCGCCCGCCCTTGGCCATGTGCTTGAGGCTGGCGATCTCGAAGGTCAGGATGCGCCCCCCCGTCGAGGCGCAGATGACATGCGTGGCCGGCAGCAGCAGGCCCGCGCCCTGCGCATCGCCCTCCTGCGGTTCGGCCCGCGCGCCCATCGGAATGCCATAGGCCGTGGACGGCGCGCACAGCGTCTCGCCTTCGGCCAGCGCCACGAAGGCCTTGCCGGCCTTCTGGCGCGAGACCATGTCGCCGACCATGGCCACGAAGCCGTAGCCACCGGAGCCGGACAGCAGCAGCGCCGTGCCTTCGGCGCCCGCGAAGTAGTAGAGGATCTGCGTGCCGGCCTCCAGCTCGATCAGCGTGGTCACGGGCTGTCCGTCGCCACGGCCACCGGGCAGCTGGGACACGGGCACGGAGTAGACACGGCCGTTGCTGCCGAAGGCCAGCAGCTGGTCCACGGTGCGGCATTCGAAGGTGCCGTAGAGGCTGTCGCCGGCCTTGAAGCTCAGCGTGCCCGCATCGACGCCATGGCCCTGGCGCGTGCGCACCCAGCCCTTGTCGGAGATGATGACCGTGATCGGCTCGTCCACCACCTTGACTTCCGCAACGACCTTCTTTTCTTCCTGGATCAGGGTGCGGCGCGCATCGGCGAACTGCCGGGCGTCGGCCTCGATCTCCTTGCAGATCAGGCGGCGCATGGCGCTTTCGCTGCCCAGGATGTCCTCCAGTTTGCCCTGCTCGGCGCGCAGTTCCTTGAGCTCCTGCTCGATCTTGATGGCTTCCAGGCGCGCGAGCTGGCGCAGGCGGATTTCGAGGATGTCCTCGGCCTGGCGTTCGGACAGGTGGAAGGCCTCGATCAGCGCCTGCTTGGGCTCGTCGCTGGCGCGGATGATGGCGATGACCTTGTCGATGTTCAGCAGGACGGCCTGGCGGCCTTCCAGGATATGGATGCGGTCCAGCACCTTGGCCAGGCGGTGCTGGCTGCGCCGCGTGACCGTGGCCTGGCGGAAGGCGATCCATTCCTGCAGCATCTGGCGCAGGCTTTTCTGCACCGGGCGGCCATCCAGCCCGATCATGGTCAGGTTGATCGAGCTGGAAGATTCCAGGCTGGTGTGGGCCAGCAGGGCGGTGACCAGCTCCTGCTGCGGGACCTTGCCGGTCTTGGGCTCGAACACCAGGCGCACGGGCGCGTCCTTGCTGGACTCGTCGCGCACGCCATCGAGCACGGCCAGCATGCTGGCCTTGAGCTGGGTCTGCTCCTGGCTCAGCGCCTTCTTGCCGGTCTTGACCTTGGGGTTGGTGATGTCCTCGATCTCCTCGAGCACCTTCTGGGCCGAGACGCCGGGCGGCAGCTCGGTCACCACCATCTGCCACTGGCCGCGCGCCAGCTCCTCGATCTTCCAGCGCGCGCGCAGCTTGAGGCTGCCGCGGCCCGTGCGGTAGGCCTCCTGGATGTCGGAGGCACTGCTGATGATCTGGCCGCCACCGGGGTAGTCGGGGCCGGGGATGATCTGGAACAGTTCCTCGTCGGACAGTTGGGGCCGCTTGATCAGCGCCACGCAGGCGTCGGCCACCTCGCGCAGGTTGTGGCTGGGGATTTCCGTGGCCAGGCCCACGGCGATGCCGCTGGCGCCATTGAGCAGGGCGAACGGCAGGCGGGCGGGAAGCTGCTGCGGCTCCTGGGTGCTGCCGTCGTAGTTGGGCACGAAGTCCACCGTGCCCATGTCGATCTCGTCGAGCAGCAGGCCGGTGATCCGGGACAGGCGCGCCTCGGTGTAGCGCATGGCCGCGGCGCCGTCGCCATCGCGGCTGCCGAAGTTGCCCTGGCCGTCCACCAGCGGATAGCGCTGGTTGAAGTCCTGCGCCATGCGCACCAGCGCGTCGTAGGCGGACTGGTCCCCGTGCGGGTGGAAGCGGCCCAGCACGTCGCCGACCACGCGCGCGCTCTTGACGGGCTTGGCCGCCGTGTTGTTGTTGGGGCCGCTGTAGCCCAGGCCCATGCGGTCCATGGCATAGAGAATGCGCCGCTGCACGGGCTTCAGGCCATCGGTCACGTCGGGCAAGGCCCGCCCCTTGACCACCGACAATGCGTATTCGAGATAGGCGCGCTGCGCATACTGGCCCAGGTCCAGTGCATCGCCGGCCGCCTGTTGGGCCAGATCCAGAGTGGTTTGGTCGCTCATGAAGAAATTCGTGGTCTCAAAAGAATGCGGTGAAGGCCGCTCATTGCGGCAGGGGCAGCCCCGTCGGCAGCGTCATGCGCAGCCGCGGCGTGGTGCCCGGCGCGGCCCCGGCTGCGGCAGGCGCCTGCACGCGCTCGCGCGGGCGTGCGCCCTGCAGTTGCTCGTAGATGCCGAGCACGGCCTTCACGTAGTTGCGGGTTTCCTGGAAGGGCGGAATGGCCTGCCCCGCGCGCCGCACGGCGCCCTCGCCCGCGTTGTAGGCGGCCAGCACCAGGTCCAGCCGG
The DNA here is from genome assembly GCA_041984925.1 of Comamonas sp. Lineage (GTDB taxonomy): Bacteria > Pseudomonadota > Gammaproteobacteria > Burkholderiales > Burkholderiaceae_C > Comamonas. Next base: position 52,624 of record JBHIXF010000022.1, on the reverse strand, counting down.
CCCGGGAACAGGCCCATCAGGTGGTTCAGATAGCGCGCGCCGGCCGGCACGTTGATGGCGGGGTCGGCCAGCTGCTGCTGCACGCTGCGCTGGCGGCTGGCCTCCACGCCGAAGCGCTGGGCCGTGGCCGGCATCAGCTGCATCAGGCCCACCGCCCCCTTGGGCGAGACGGCCTGGGCATCGAAGCCCGACTCGACGGCGATCACCGCCTTGAGCAGGTCATAGTCCACGCCCGTGCGGTCCGAGGCCTTGCGCAGATGGCCGCGCACGCTCTTGTAGCGGGGCGAGATGTCGAAGAAGCTTTGCAGCCGCGTATGCGCCTGCAGCCGGCGCCCGGCATCGCCGCCGTCCTCCCCGTCCTGGGACAGGGAGGGCTTGAAGCCCTGCTCGGCGCTGTCGTAGACCGATCCGCGGAAATACAGCCTGTAGCGCTCGTCCAGCGCCTCGGCCGCGAAGTGCGTGATGCCGCGCTCGTCGACGAAGGCCCAGAGGTCGGCATGCGCAGGCCGCGCCAGGCCGCACAGCGCGCAGGCCACGGCCAGTGCGGCAAGTGCATGTCGGCTGGATGCGGCGGCGCGGTGCATGGCCATGGCTCAGATATCTACTTCGATGGCGTCGCCGTGCAGCTCCATCAGCTCGCGGCGCGCGGCGGCCTCGCCCTTGCCCATGAGCTTGGTGACGACCTGCTCGGCCGCCGCGAAGTCCAGGTTCATGAACTGCACGGGCAGCAGGCGGCGCGTGTCCGGGTTCAGCGTGGTCTCCCACAGCTGCTCGGCGTTCATCTCGCCCAGGCCCTTGAAGCGGCTGATCTGGCATTTCTCGCGCGGCACGCCGTCCTTGGCGCATTTGTCGAGGATGGCCGTCAGCTCGCCCTCGTCCAGCGCATAGAGCTTGGCAGCGGGCTTCTTGCCGCGCGCGGGCACGTCCACGCGGAACAGCGGCGGCAGCGCCACATGGATGTGGCCGGCCTCGATGAGCTTGGGAAAGTGGCGGAAGAACAGCGTCAGCAGCAGCACCTGGATGTGGGAGCCGTCCACGTCGGCATCCGACAGGATGCAGATCTTGCCGTAGCGCAGGCCCGAGAGGTCGGGCGTGTCCTGGGGGCCATGCGGGTCCACGCCGATGGCCACCGAGATATCGTGGATCTCGTTGTTGGCGAACAGCCGGTCGCGGTCCACCTCCCAGGTGTTGAGCACCTTGCCGCGCAGCGGCAGCACGGCCTGGGTCTCCTTGTCGCGGCCCATCTTGGCGCTGCCGCCGGCCGAGTCGCCCTCGACCAGGAAGACCTCGTTGAGGCTGGTGTCGCGGCTTTCGCAATCGGTGAGCTTGCCGGGCAGCACGGCCACGCCCGAGCCCTTGCGCTTTTCGACCTTCTGGCCCGCCTTCTGGCGGGTCTGGGCGGCCTTGATGGCGATCTCGGCCAGCTTGCGGCCCCATTCCACATGCTCGTTGAGCCACAGCTCCAGCGCAGGGCGCACATAGCCGCTGACCAGGCGCACGGCATCGCGCGAGTTCAGGCGCTCCTTGATCTGGCCCTGGAACTGCGGGTCCAGCACCTTGGCGTTGAGCACGTAGCTGGCGCGCGCGAACACGTCGTCGGGCATGAGCTTGACGCCCTTGGGCAGCAGCGAGTGCATTTCGATGAAGGCCTTGACCGCCTGGAACAGTCCTTCGCGCAGGCCGCTGTCGTGCGTGCCGCCGGCCGAGGTGGGAATCAGGTTGACGTAGCTCTCGCGCAGCGGCGCGCCTTCTTCGGTGAAGGCCACGCACCAGGCGGCGCCCTCGCCTTCGGCAAAGCTGTCATGGTGGCGGTCGGCGAAGCCCTCGCCCTCGAACAGCGGGATCACCGGCTCGCCATGCAGGCTTTGCTGCAGGTAGTCGCGCAGGCCGCCCTTGAACTGCCAGGTCTGGGTGTCGCGCGTCTTTTCGTTGACCAGGGTCACCGACACGCCCGGCATCAGCACGGCCTTGCTGCGCAGCAGGTGCATCAGCTCGCCCATGGGCAGCTGGGCGGACTCGAAATAGCGGGCATCGGGCCAGACGCGCACGGTCGTGCCCTGCCTGCGCTCGCCGGCGGCCAGCGCGCGGGTCTTCAGGGGCTCGACCACGTCGCCCCCGGAGAAGGCGATGGTCGCCACCTGGCCATCGCGGTGGATGCAGGCCTGCAGCCGCGTGGCCAGCGCGTTCGTGACCGAGACGCCCACGCCGTGCAGGCCGCCCGAGAAGCTGTAGGCGCCGCCCTTGCCCTTGTCGAACTTGCCGCCCGCGTGCAGCCGCGTGAAGACCAGCTCGACCACGGGAGCCTTCTCCTCGGGATGCAGGCCGAAGGGGATGCCACGGCCGTCGTCCTCGACGCTGAAGGAGCCATCGGAATGCAGCGTGAAGCGGATTTTCCTGCCGAAGCCGGCCAGCGCCTCGTCGGCCGCGTTGTCGATCACCTCCTGCAGGATGTGCAGGGGGTTGTCGGTGCGCGTGTACATGCCGGGGCGCTGCTTGACGGGCTCGAGCCCCTTGAGCACCCGGATCGAGCCTTCGGAGTAATCGCTCGCGGAAGTGGAAGATGGTTTGACTGCCATGGGGGCGGATTGTAGTGCGCGCTCCGGCAGACTGCTGGATGCATTCACAGTTATTGACAGGAATTGCGGAGGTACCCGCCTCGGCTGGCGCATGGGCGACCGTGCGCCCAGCGCAAAACCCGGAGTTTCGCTAAAGTTTGCCGCATGCACAAAAACAACCAACCCATGTCCATGGTGCAGATACTGCTGTGCGGGGGCGCGGTCGTCACCCTGTCCATGGGCATACGCCATGGCTTCGGCCTGTGGCTGCAGCCCATCACGCAGGAAATGGGATGGACACGTGAATCCTTCGCGCTGGCCATCGCCATCCAGAACCTGTCCTGGGGCGTGCTGGGCATCTTCGGCGGCATGCTGGCCGACCGCTTCGGGGCCTTTCGCGTGCTCATCGGCGGCGCCCTGCTCTATGCGGCAGGCCTGGCGGGCATGGCCGTCGCACCCACGACCGCCTGGTTCGCGCTGACCGCCGGCGTGGTGATCGGCGCCGCCCAGGCCGGCACCACCTATGCCGTCATCTATGGCGTGCTGGGCCGCCAGATCCCGGTGGCGCGGCGCAGCTGGGCCATGGGCGTGACGGCGGCGGCAGGCTCCTTCGGCCAGTTCTTCATGGTGCCCGTGGAGGGCAGCCTGATCGCCCATTTCGGCTGGTCCAACGCCCTTTTGCTGCTGTCGCTGTGCGCGCTGATGGTCATCCCGCTGGCCTTCGGGCTGCGCGAGCCGGGATTCTCCGGCGGCGCAAGCCAGCCCGTGCGCGACCAGAGCGCGGGCCAGGCCGTGGCCGAGGCCCTGCGCACGCCCAGCTTCGTGCTGCTGACGGCCGGCTACTTCGTCTGCGGCTTCCAGGTGATGTTCATCGGCGTGCACATGCCCAGCTATCTCAAGGACTACGGCCTGGCGCCGCAGGTGGCCAGCATCTCGCTGGCGCTGGTGGGCCTGTTCAACATCGCCGGCACCTACGTGGCCGGCAACCTGGGCCAGCGCCTGCCCAAGCGCTACCTGCTGTCCACCATCTATTTCACGCGCTCGGTGGTCATCGTGCTGTTCCTGCTGGCGCCGCTGACCCCCTGGTCGGTCTACCTCTTCTCGGCCGCCATGGGCCTGCTGTGGCTGTCCACCGTACCGCTGACCAATGCCACCGTGGCCCAGATCTTCGGCGTGCAGCACCTGTCCATGCTCAGCGGCATGGTGTTCTTCAGCCACCAGGTCGGCAGCTTCCTGGGCGTCTGGCTGGGCGGCTATCTCTACGACCATACGGGCAGCTACCAGGTGGTCTGGTACCTGGCCATCGCCCTGGGCGTGGCCGCCGGGCTGCTGAACCTGCCGATCCGCGAGGCGCCCGTGGCCCGGCTGCGGCCCGCCGGCGCCACGGCCTGACATGGCAAGAGCCGCCTGGATGACCCCAACGCGGATGCGCCGCCTCGCGCTGTGGGCCGCCGTGCTGCTGGCCCTGGGCGGCGTGTTCCTGCTGTACCTGCAGCCGCAGTTCATGCTCCGCATGGCAGACCAGCTGTGGGCCTGCTTCTGAGCCCCGGGCATGGCGGCACAATGGCCGCCTGTCCCTGACTCCAACCCCCGGTTTCCGCCATGCACGCAGCCCCTGCCCCCTCATCCTGGATACGACGCTGGTCCCACCTTGCCGCTCCCGCAGCGACCGTGCTGGACGTGGCCTGCGGCACCGGACGCCACATGCGCTGGTTCCATGGGCGCGGCCATGCCGTCACGGGCGTGGACCGCGATGCCGGGGCGCTGGCCGGCTTGCAGGACCTGGGCGAGCTGCTGTGCGCCGACATCGAAAATGGCCCCTGGCCTCTTGCGGGCCGCCAGTTCGGCGCGGTGGTGGTGACCCACTACCTGTGGCGCCCGCTGTGGCCCGCCCTGCTGGACAGCGTGGCGCCCGGCGGCGTGCTGCTCTATGAAACCTTCGCCCAGGGCAACGAGGCCTTCGGCAAGCCATCCCGGCCCGATTTCCTGCTGGCGCCCGGCGAATTGCTGCAGGCCTGCGCGGGCTGGCATGTCGTGGCCTACGAGCACGGCCTGCTGCGCGAGCCCGACCGCATGGTCCAGCGCATCGCCGCCCTGCGCCCCGGACCGGACGGGGAACCTGCGGCGGAGTTGGCGCATCAGAGGGTTTCAGGCCACGCAATCGTCTGACCCGCGCAGGCCGTGCGCCTTGGGCCCGCGTTCGACACTCGTTAGAATGATCCTTTCCCGTTTTTTCTTGCGGACATGACATCCTCCTCCGTCGCCCTCACTGGCAGCATCGTTGCCCTCATTACGCCCATGCACGAGGACGGTAGCGTCGACTACCCGGCGCTGCGAAAACTGATCGATTGGCATGTGGCCGAGGGCACGGACTGCATCGGCGTGGTGGGGACGACGGGCGAATCCCCCACCGTCAACGTGGAAGAGCACTGCGAGATCATCCGCGTCTCGGTCGAGCAGGCGGCCGGCCGCGTGCCCGTGATGGCCGGCTGCGGCGCCAACAGCACGCATGAAGCCATCGAGCTGGCCCGCTACGCCAAGAAGGTCGGCGCCGACAGCCAGCTGCAGGTCGTGCCCTACTACAACAAGCCCACGCAGGAAGGCCAGTACCAGCATTTCAAGGCCATCGCCGAGGCCGTGGGCGACCTGCCGGTAGTGCTCTACAACGTGCCCGGCCGCTCGGTGGCCGACATGCAGCACGACACCGTGCTGCGCCTGGCGCAGATCCCCTCCATCATCGGCATCAAGGAGGCCACGGGCAACATCGAGCGCGCGCAGTGGCTCATCCGCGAAGTGCCCAAGGGCTTTGGCGTCTACTCGGGAGACGACCCGACCGCCGTGGCCCTGATGCTGTGCGGCGGCCATGGCAACATCAGCGTCACCGCCAACGTGGCGCCGCGCCTGATGAGCGAGCTGTGCAAGGCCGCCCTGGCGGGCGATACGCGCCGCGCCATGGAAATCCAGCTGCGCCTGATGCCCGTGCACAAGAACCTTTTCGTGGAAGCCAATCCCATTCCGGTCAAGTGGGCTGCAGCCCGCATGGGCCTTTGCGGCCCCACGCTGCGCCTGCCCATGACCCCGCTGAGCGCCCATCTCGAGGCCACCGTGGAAGCCGCCCTGCGCTCCGCGGGCCTTCTGTAAGGCCCGGCCCCACTGCCTGAACGCACCAAGGACATTCGCGTGAAACAGCCAACTGCACGTCTGGGCCTTCTGGGCCTGGCCATCGGCCTGACGGCCTGCACCACCACTTTCCAAGAGAGCAAGATCGACTACAAGAGCGCCGGCAAGCAGCAGGCAGCCTCGCTGGAAGTCCCGCCGGACCTGACCCAGCTGTCGAACGACTCGCGCTACTCCGTGCCCGGCGGCGTGGTCTCCGCCGCCGCCATGGAGGCCAACGCCAAGGTGCAAAAGCCCACCGAAGGCCGCACGGCCGCCGCCTCGCTGGGCGATGTGCGCATCGAGCGCAATGGCGAGCAGCGCTGGCTGGTGATCAAGCGTCCGGCCGACCAGCTGTGGGAGCCCGTGCGCGACTTCTGGCTGGAAAACGGCTTCATCTTCACCACCGAGGACCGCCAGCTCGGCATCATCGAGACCGACTGGGCCGAAAACCGCGCCAAGATCCCGCAGGACGTGATCCGCAAAACGCTGGGCAAGGTGTTCGACGGCCTGTACTCCACCAGCGAGCGCGACAGGTTCCGCACGCGCCTGGAGCGCGCTGCCGATGGATCCACCGAGGTGTACATCACGCACCGCGGCATGCAGGAGGTCTATACCAACCAGCAAAAGGACCAGACCATCTGGCAGCCCCGCCCGTCCGATCCGGAGCTGGAAACCGAATTCCTGCGCCGCCTGATGGTCAAGCTCGGCGTGAGCCAGGAGCAGGCCGATGCCGTGGCCAAGGCCGACACCACCACGGCCGTCACCACGGGCAGCGTGCGCATGACCACGGTCAACGAACAGCCCGTGCTGCAGATCGACGAAGGCTTCGACCGCGCCTGGCGCCGTGTCGGCGTGGCGCTGGACCGCACCGGCTTCACCGTCGAAGACCGCGACCGTAGCCGCGGCCTCTATTTCGTGCGCTACGTCGCGCCCGATGCCAAGGTCGAACCCAAGGGCTTCTTCAGCAAGCTGTTCAGCCGCTCGCCCGATGCCGCAGCCCCCGTCAAATACCAGATCCAGGTCCGCAGCGAAGGCAGCAAGTCCACGGTCAGCGTGCTCAACAGCCAGGGCCAGCCCGAGACCTCGGCCAACGCCCAGCGCATCGTGCGCGTCATCACCGACGACATGAAGTAGGCACGCCAGGAGATCCCGCGCGGGATCTCCCGCCCTGCCCCAGGCAGAGCCATCCCGCCACCGTGCATGCCGGCCGGTGGCTTTTTTGTGCCTGTTTCCAGGCGCGCTGCGGCGACCGGCCCTGCGGGCTGCGGGCCGGCGAAAAAAAAACCCGCAGCCTGGCGGTGCGGGTTCTTGGGCACGCAAGCCTGCGCTTGCGCCCTCGGTGTAAACCGATTTACTTGGTGGCTTCCTTGGCTGCGGAATCGGCAGCGGCCTTGGCGGCTTCGGCAGCAGCGTCGGCTGCGGGAGCAGCAGGCGCAGCGGCAGCGTCAGCAGCGGGAGCAGCAGCGTCGGCGGCAGGTGCTGCGGGAGCGGCAGCGTCAGCAGCGGGAGCGGCAGGTGCGGCTTCGGCGGGAGCGGGAGCCGGTGCCTCGGCGGCGGGAGCGGGAGCGGGGGCCGGAGCCTCTTCCTTCTTGCCGCAAGCGGCCAGGGCTGCAGCAGCGATGACGGTAGCCAGGATCAGGGAGTTCTTCATCACAATTTCCTAGAGAGTAGGTAAGAAGACAGTTGGGAGGGTCCTGCCATGGCGCTCAGGGTTTCAAGCCACCGATTGCTGCGGGCAGAGCCACGTCAAATACATGCATTCGACTTGAAGCGGATTATAGGGAGTTTTCCCGATGCTGACTGAAACTGACGGCATCGAAAAAATTCCGCACAAATCCTCTTTTCAAACCGGAATCAGGCAGGTGTGACCCCGCCTTGGCGTCCACTGTGTAACAAAAGCGGGGTGCTGTCAATTTGCTGACGGGCCCAAGACAATTTTTTACAGATTGTCTGGCGGCCAAGCTCCAGGATCTGGCAACGCTGTCAACAGTGGATGCCCGAACTTAGCACGCATCCGTTGCAAGGTCCACCGCGCTCATGGCAAAGCGCCGGCGCGCACCCAGCCTGCGTCGAACCAGGCGGACAGCAGCTCCAGCGCATCATCGCTGGCCTTGGCCAGATCGCTGCGCGACAGGGCCCGCGTATCCGCCAGCTTGCGCATCAGCGTGGCATCGCGGCCGCCTGCCAGATAGCTTTCGCCATTGATGAAGATGTGGCGCTCGTCATACATCATCCGCGTGCGCCGGTCCAGCACCACGCTCTCGAACATGCCGTTTTCCTCGCCATGCTCGAACCACACGTTGGCCTTGGGCTCGGTCATGTACTCGCCGAGCGCGCGCTCCAGCGCCAGCGGCTCGGCCAGGGCGCGCTCCAGCGCCTTGCGCGCGAAGCCGTGCAGGCTGGCGGGAATCTGGCCCGGGTTGTCGACGGCCGGCTGGTCGGGGTCGCGGTACACCACGGGTGCCTCGGGCTCATCGGGCTCGTCCGACATGCGCAGCAGCAGCTCGCGGGCCAGCTCTTCGCGCGCAGGCGAGCGAAAGCCGATGGAGTAGGTCATGCACTCGCCTTCGGCGATGCCGTCGTGGGCCCACTTCGGGGGCAGGTAGAGCATGTCGCCGGGCTCGAGCACGAACTCCTCCTCGGGCTCGAAATGCGAGAGGACCTTGAGCGGCACGTCGGGTTGCAGCGACAGGTCCTTCTGGCGGCCGATGCGCCAGCGGCGGCGGCCGTGGGCCTGCAGCAGGAATACATCGTAACTGTCGAAGTGCGGGCCCACGCCGCCCTGGTCGGTGGCGAAGCTGATCATCAGGTCATCCAGCCGCGCCTCGGGCACGAAACGGAACTGCTGCATGAGCTGGTGCACGCCGTCGTCGTGCAGATCCACCCCCTGCACCAGCACGGTCCAGCCGGGCTTTTGCAGCGAAGGCAGGCTGCGCCGCGGCAACGGGCCGTGGCTGAGCTTCCAGGCGCCGCCGTCGAGCTGCTGGATCAGGCGCGACTCCACCCCGTCCTCGCCGGCCATGGCCAGCAGGCGTGCGCGCGGGATCAGGGGCTTGAAGCCCGGGATCGCCTGGCGCACCAGCAGCGGCTTCTTGTGCCAGTGGCGACGCATGAATTGGGAAGCGGTAAGCCCGCCCAGCAGGGCAAGCGGGGTGTTCGTGTCCATGGAAAGGTCCGGAAAGAGCAGAAAGACAGGGCGGCATTGTCCTATGCGCACATGGTCCTGTCCTGGCGCCAGCGCAAGCCGGCGCCCGATCGCCTCATGCCTGCACGCGCATGGCGCGGAAATCCGAGGGCGACAAGCCCGTATAGGCCTTGAAAGCGCGGCTGAAATGCGCGCTGCTGCCAAAGCCGCAGTCCATGGCCACCTCGGTGATGGTGCGCTGCGCGTGCGCCGGCAGCAGCAGCTCGCGCATGCACAGCTCCAGACGGCTGTGCTGGATGAAGGCGCCCAGGCTGGTCTGGCTGCCGGCAAAGGCATTGTGCAGATGGCGCTTGCTGCAATTGAGGGCCACGGCCACCGACTCCACGGACAGCGCCGGGTCGCGCAGATGGGCCATCACATGGGCGCGGATGCGGTCCTGCAAGGCCATCTGCTGCGTGGCGGCCGTGCCCTGCCCCGCCATTTCCTGCAGCGACAGGTGGACCATGTCCAGCAGCAGCTCGCCGGCGCGGCGCGCCAGGTGCGGCGCCATGCCCGGCAGTTCCTGGTAGGTGCTGCGCATGGTCTCCAGCGCGATGCGGGCAATGCCCGAACTGCCGCCGACGTTGCGCCCCATCAGGCCCTCCAGCCGGATGCCTCGGTCGATGATGGCCTGGCGCGGCAGCATGACGATCAGGTGCTCGGACCATTCGGGGTTGGCAACCTCGTATTCCTGGGTCGTGTCGTAGATCACCCAGCTGCCGCTGCGCACGCTGGCCTCGCGGCTGTTCTGGCGCACGCTGGCAACGCCCTCCCAGGGCGCGACGATCTTCAGATAGGGGGACTCGTGGGCGCGCAGGCCCTGCATGCTGCGGATCACGCGGTGGCGGCCGGCCTCCAGCTTGGTCAGCACCACGTCGCCGGCATTGGCCACGCGCACATGGCCCTCGAACAGGCTGTCGCCATACAGGTCGGTGTCCAGGCCTGCGAACAGCCGCGACATCCATGCATGCCAGGCCGACGCCGCGTCGCCCGGCGGCAGCCCATCGGTGCTCAACACCATGGCATCGGTCATGTGCGTTCTCTCCTGCTTGCCGCGCGGATGGGGATGGCTTGCGCGGCCATGGGCGTGATTATGGAAAGCGGCGCGCCCGCCCGTCCCAAGGCTTTCCCCTCATTGGCATGGGACAAGGGTAAACCCCGAACGGTCTGCACAATACATCAAGCGCTTTATGCACGCTGCGTGCAGCCTGCAAAAGGCCGCGCGCCTACGATGGATGCACCGCGCTGCCCCCTGCAGGGGGCCGCACCCCCATGCCAAGGAGACATTGATGATCGAACAGACCATGCTGATCGCCGGACAGGCCGCGCAGGCCGCCAACGGCGCCACCTTCGAGCGCAGGAACCCCCTGGACGGCTCGGTGGCCACGCGCGCCCCGGCCGCCACGCCCGAAGATGCCGTGCGTGCCGTCGAGGCCGCGCAAAAGGCCCTGCCCGCCTGGGCCGCCCTGGGCCCCACCGAACGCCGCCAGATGCTGATGAAGGCATCCCAGGCCCTTGAAGCCAAGACCGAGGCCTTCGCCGCCGCCATGGCCGCAGAGACAGGCGCATCGGGCATCTGGGCCGGCTTCAACGTGCACCTGGCCGCCAGCATGTTCCTGGAGGCCGCCTCGCTGACCACCCAGATCAATGGCCAGATCATCCCCTCCGACGTGCCGGGCAGCCTGGCCATGGCCGTGCGCCAGCCCGCCGGCGTGGTGCTGGGCATCGCCCCCTGGAATGCGCCCGTCATCCTGGGCGTGCGCGCCATCGCCACCCCGCTGGCCTGCGGCAACACCGTGGTGCTCAAGGGCTCGGAACTGTGCCCCGCCACCCACGGCCTGATCATCGAGGCGCTGCAGGAAGGCGGCCTGCCGCCCGGCGTGGTGAACTTCGTGACCAACGCCCCCGAGGATGCCGGCGCCGTGGTCGAGGCCATGGTGGCCCACCCGGCGGTGCGCCGCGTCAACTTCACGGGCTCCACGCGCGTGGGCCGCATCATCGGCCAGACCTGCGCCAAGTACCTCAAGCCCGCCATCCTGGAGCTGGGCGGCAAGGCCCCCTTCCTGGTGCTGGACGATGCCGACATCGACGCCGCCGTGGCCGGCTGCACCTTCGGTGCCTTCGCCAACTCGGGCCAGATCTGCATGTCCACCGAACGCATCATCGTGGACGAAACCGTGGCCGACGAATTCCTGACCAAGCTCACGGCACGCGCCACCTCGCTGCCGCTGGGCGATCCGCGCAAGGGCCCCGTGGTGCTGGGCTCGGTGGTCGACATGGCCACCGTCGAGCGTGCCAACCGCCTGATCGACGACGCACTGGCCAAGGGCGCGAAGCTGCTGTGCGGCGGCAAGGCCACCGACACGCTGATGGCCGCCACGCTGATCGACGGCGTGACGCCCGAGATGGACATCTTCCGCGAGGAAACCTTCGCCCCCGTGAAGGCCATCGTGCGCGTGCGCGGCGAAGAGCAGGCCATCGCCATGGCGAACGACAACGAGTTCGGCCTGTCCTCTGCCGTCTACACCCGCGACACGGCGCGCGGCTGGCGCGTGGCCGCGCGCATCGAGGCCGGCATCTGCCACGTCAACGGCCCCACCGTGCACGACGAGGCGCAAATGCCCTTCGGCGGCGTGAAGAACTCGGGCTACGGCCATTTCGGCGGCCAGGCGGGCATCGATGCCTTCACCGAAACGCGCTGGATCACCATGCAGACCGCGCCGCGCCACTACCCGTTCTGAGCCCCCTGCCCGCAAAGGGGGTGCACGCCCGATCGCGCGCAGCGGCCGGGCGGCCGTGGGAAAATCGCGCCAACGCAGCCGCCCGCCTGCCCGTCCTGCACGGGCAGGCGGGCGGCGTTTTCACAGTCCCCCACGGCGCGGCCGTTCCGCGCAGGCCTGAACATCATGGAAATCACCGAACAATGCGTGGTCGCACTGACCTGGACCCTGAAGGACACCCTGGGCGAGGAACTGGACGTGCTCGACGAGCCCGTGGAGTTCCTGGTCGGCGGCGATGACCTGCTCAAGCGCATCGAGGAGGCCCTGCAGGGCCACGGCCAGGGCAAGGTGCTGGACCTGCACCTGGAGCCCGAGGAGGCCTTTGGCGACTACGACGAAAGCCTGATCTTCCTGGAGCCCCGCGCGCTCTTTCCCGCCGAGCTGGAAGAAGGCATGAGCTTCGAGGCCAGCGCCCTGCCCCAGGGCTGCAGCGCCGTGCCGCCGGACCTGCTCTACACCGTCACCGAGATCTATCCCGAGCATGTGGTGCTGGACGGCAATCACCCGCTGGCCGGCATCGCGCTGCGCCTGCACCTGAAGGTCGAGCATGTGCGCGAGGCCACCGAAGAGGAAATCGGCCGCGGTTCGGCCGGCACGGGCTTCTTCCGCGTGCAGCCCATGGCGCCCGGCAGCGATACGCTGCACTGAGGGCCGTCAGCGAAAGAGCTGGTTGTTCTCCACCCGCACCTGCTCGCCGATGCGCAGCTGCGGGTTGTCGGCGTAGTCGAACACGCGCGATCCGCCATCGCCCATCTGCACGGTGACGCGGTAGACATCGCGCACATTGGCCTGGCCACCGCCCTTCTGGATGGCATTGCCCGCCATCGCGCCGCCGACCACGCCGGCGATGGTGGCCAGATCGCGCCCGGTGCCCTTGCCGACCTGGCGGCCCAGCACGCCACCGACCACGCCGCCCACCACGGCCCCCGCGCCGATGCCCGTGCCGCCGATGCCGTCCGGCTGCTGCACCTGCACCAGCTGCACATTGGTCACCCGGCCGTACTGCACATAGCCGCCCGAGGGATAGGGCTGCGGGGCGCTGGAATAGCCGCCTTGCGGATAGCCTGCGGCGGGATAGCCGCCAGGCTGCCCGTAGCCAGCCTGCGGATAGCCCGCGCAGGCGCTCAGTGCCAGCGCCGCGATGCAGGCGGCCACGGTCCCGCCGATGCGTGAAAAGAAAGGCATGGAAATCTCCTGTGTACTGTCCTCGACGGTGGCGCAATGCCACATGCCAGTTCAACGCACCAGGCAGCGGCCACGCCTACCGGAAACAACACTTGCTGACAAAACGGCCGCTTCAGTGGCCGGCGCGCATGCTCAGCACATTGCCGCTGTGTCCATCGACATAGAGCCTGACAAGGCGCCCTTCGGCGGTGCGGCCCTTGACCTCGTAGACGCCGTCCCCCCACTCGATCTCCTGCAGGTCGCGGTAGCCCAGGCCCTGCATGCGCTCCGCTATCTGGCGCACGCCCAGGCCGGGCGCAGGAAAGGCGCCACGCACGGCCGCAGCCGCAATGGAGATAGTCTGCGAGGCCGGCTCGGCCGCCTCCGGCGCATCCGTGGCGGCCTCGGCCTTCGCCTGTGCCGCCAGGACGGTGCAGGCGACCAGTGCCATGCCCAGGCCGGCCAGGCCCCGGCTTGCGATGCGGGAAATCAGAGAGTGCTTGAAACGCATGGGGTTCTCCTTGGTCTGTGGCGAAGGGCGGCAGGCCTGTCGGGGCCTCCTTCGCGGATGGAATCTGCAACGGCGTGACGCCATTGTTCGGGCGCTGCCATGAACGCAGGCTGAAGCGGCCGTTCATGCAAGGTTCATCCACGCCGCGCTATAAGCTTTCCAGAGCCCCCCGGCTCCGACCACCGGAACATGTCCATGCCCAGAAAAAATCCCCTCTCCCTTGCACGCCGGCGCTCGCTGGCGCCGCTGGCCGCGATGGCGCTGATGGCCGCGGCCCTGGCGTCCTGGACCACACCCAGCGGTGCCGGCGACAGCGACCACGAGCTGGCACGCAAGGCCCTGCAGCAAGGCCAGGTCCTGCCCCTGCGCACCGTGCTCGACCAGGTCGAACGCGACCACCAGGGCCAGGTCATCAAGGTCGAATTCGAGCACGACGACGGCCGCTACATCTACGAGATCCGGCTGCTGCAGTCGGGCGGGCGCGTGGCCAAGCTCAAGATCGACGCACGCGACGGCAAGGTGCTCAGCTTCAAGCGCAAGGACTAGGACGATGCGGATTCTCGTGGTGGAAGACGAGCCCACGCTGTGCAGCCAGCTGGTGCGGGCACTGCAGGATGCCGGCCATACCGTGGAGGCGGCCGGCGACGGCGCCACGGCCCAGTACCTGGGCGAGGTCGAGGCCTTCGATGCCGCCGTGCTCGACCTGGGCCTGCCGGTGCGCGATGGACTGACGGTGCTGCGCGCCTGGCGCTCGCAGGGCCGGGACATGCCCGTGATGATCCTGACCGCACGCGGCGCCTGGCACGAGAAGGTGGCGGGCATGGACGCAGGCGCCGACGATTACCTGTCCAAGCCCTTCCACATGGAAGAGCTCATGGCCCGGCTGCGCGCGCTGCTGCGCCGGCTCAGCAGCCATGCCAGCGCGCAATGGCAATGCGGCAGCATCGTCCTGGATTCGCGCCAGGCGCGGGTCAGCGTCGATGGCCAGGCCCTGGGCCTGACCAGCCATGAGTTCAAGCTGCTGGCCCTGCTGATGCAGCGCGTGGGCGAGGTGATCTCGCGCACCGAGCTGTCCGAGCACATCTACCCGCAGGACAGCGACCGAGACTCCAACACCATCGAAGTCTTCGTGGGCCGGCTGCGCAAGAAGCTGCCGCCGGGCAGCATCGAGACGGTGCGCGGACTGGGCTACCGCCTGGTCGACAGCCGCCAGGCCGGCGCATGACGGCGCCCGCCGCTTGCGGCCGCTGGCGCCTGGGCGCATCGCTGCGCCTGCGGCTGCTGGCGGGCACGCTGGCCTGGGTGCTGATGGCCGTGCTGATCGCGGGCTGGGGGCTGCGCGGGCTGTTCCGCGAACATATCGAGCAGCAGCTGCAGGCCCAGCTCGTGCTGCAGCTCGACCAGCTCAGCGCCGCGGTCAACAGCCTGCCCGGCGGGCGGCTGGAAGTGCCGGCGGCCTTCGGCGACCCTCGCCTGGCGCAGCCGCTGTCCGGCCTGTACTGGCAGATCGACCGGCTCGCCGCCCCCGGCGGCCGCCCGGCCATCGCCGGCCTGCTGCGATCGCGCTCGCTCTGGGACCAGACGCTGGACTGGACACAGTGGCGGCGCGAATCCATCCACCACGCGGATGCGCAGTCGGCCGTGGCCTTCGGCCTGCTGCCCGACGCCCAGGGGCGGCCGCTGGTGGCCGTCTCGCGCCCGCTGCAGCTGCCGGAAGCCGAGGCGCCGCCGCTGCGGCTCATCGTGGCCGCCGATGGCGCCCTGCTGTCCGAGCCCATACAGCGCTTCACCGCCATGCTGGTCGCGGCCCTGGGCACGCTGGCTGCGGGGCTGGCGCTGGCGGTGGTGCTGCAGCTGCGGCTGGCGCTGCGCCCCCTGCAATGGCTGCGCAAGGGCCTGTCCGACGTGCGCACAGGGGCCACGCCGCGCCTGGAAGGCCGCTTTCCCAGCGAGCTGCAGCCTCTGGTGCAGGAGTTCAACCATGTGCTGGACGTGAATGCCGACATGGTGCAGCGCGCGCGCACGCAGGCCGGCAATCTGGCCCATGCGGTGAACACGCCGCTGACCATCCTCGGCAATGCCGCGCAACGCGAAAGCGGCGCGCTGGCCGATCTCGTGCGCGAACAGGTCGGCAGCGCCACCCGCCAGGTCGAACACCATCTGGCCCGCGCGCGCGCGGCCGCGCGCCAGGCCACGGGCCTGCGCACGCCGGTGCATGCGCCGCTGGCGTCGCTGGTGCGCACCATGGAGCGGCTGCACGCCGGGCGCGGCATCCGCTTCACGCTGGAGGGCGAGCCGCTGCGCTGGGACTTTCTCGGCGATGCCCAGGACCTCATGGAAATGCTGGGCAACCTGCTGGACAACGCAGGCAAATGGGCCGCACTGTCCGTGCGGCTCGATGTGCAGGGGCAGGATGGGCGGCTGACGCTGACCGTGGACGACGACGGCCCCGGCATCGCGCAGGACGCGCATGAACGCATCTTCGAGCGCGGCGAACGCCTCGATGAGCGCCGCCCCGGCGCGGGCCTGGGACTGGACATCGTGCGCGACCTCGTGCAGACCTATGGCGGCGACATCCAGGCCTGCCGCTCGCCGCTGGGGGGGCTGCGCATGCGGCTGCATCTGCCCGGAGCGCCGCACGGCACGGACTGAGCCGCGTGGCGCGCGCCCCGCAGCGCGTGCAGGCGCTACTGCTTGCCGGTGGAGCCGTAGCCGCCCGCGCCGCGCTCGGAGACGGCCTCGAACTCCTCGACGATGGTGAAGCTCGGCTGCACCACGGGCACGATGATCAGCTGGGCCAGCCGGTCCATGGGCTGCAGCGTGAAGGCCGTGTCAGAGCGGTTCCAGGCGCTGACCATGAGCTGGCCCTGGTAGTCGCTGTCGATCAGGCCGACGAGGTTGCCCAGCACGATGCCATGCTTGTGGCCCATGCCGGAGCGCGGCAGGATCATGGCCGCATAGCCGGGATCCTTGAGGTACATGGCCAGGCCCGTGGGCACGAGCTGCCACTGGCCGGGCCCGAGCGTCAGCGGCGCATCGATGCAGGCGCGCAGGTCCAGCCCGGCGCTGCCCGGCGTGGCATAGGCGGGCATGTTCTCGCGCAGGCGCGCGTCAAGGATCTTGATGTCAACGTTCATGGAAACAACCTGGGACGCGCCGCAAGGCGGGCGCGCGTGAAAAGCAAAGCGCGCATTGTGCCCGCCCCGTCACCGGGACGACCTGAGCCCGCTGCGAAAGCCTTTGACGATGGCATTGATGATGGTGAGCAGCAGGATGAAGGGGCCGATGCCCGGAATCACCACGGCCAGGATCAGGCCGATCACGATGCCCAGCACTTGGCCCGGGCCTATCTTGAAAACCGTCGTCTTGGCGGCCTTGGCGGCCTCGGCGGCTGCGGTAGCCTGGGCCTGGCTTTGCTGCGCCCGCGCCGCCTGCCGTCCGCGATCGGCCCTGCCGCCGTTGCCGGCGCCGGCGGATGGCTGGCGCCCCGGCAAGGCGGGCACCGAAGCCTGCTGCGCGGCAATGCGCGCCTTCTCGGCCGCGGCCTGCACCTGCTCCCGCACGCGCTCGACCACGGACTGGGACTGCGCCCCCGGCGTGGCCACGGCGTCGCTGAAATCGCTGCGCCCCTGGGCCATCCAGTCCTGGGCCCCGCGGCGGTACAGGGGGCTGGCGCGCAGCAGCTTTTCCACATAGCGCACGTAGTCGCCGTGGGGCGGTCCTTCGTAGGTGTTGGGTGGCATGCGGGCTTTCGTGGGTTCAGCGCAAGGGCGGCAGGCGCCGCGCGATCTCGGCGACGAGCTGGCGCGCCAGCAGCGCCTTGGAGGCATGCGGCAACTCCTTCGTGCCGGCCTCGTCGATCAGCAGCAGGGCATTGTCATCGCGCCCGAAGGTCGCCGGGCCGATGTTGCCCACCAGCAGCGGCACCTGCTTGCGCTGGCGCTTGGCGCTGGCATGCTGCAGCAGGTCATGGCTCTCGGCGGCGAAGCCCACGCAATACAGCTGGCCGCTGCGCGCGCGCTCGGACTGCGCCGCGGCGGCGAGGATGTCGGGGTTCTCGACGAAGGCCAGCGTGGGCACCCGGCCCGAGCCATCCTTCTTGATCTTCTGGCCGGCCGCGCTGGCCGGGCGCCAGTCGGCCACGGCCGCCGTGGCGATGAACACGCCGGCCTGGGGCAGTTGCTGCTGCACGGCGTCGAACATCTGCTGCGCCGACTGCACGTCGATGCGCTGCACGCCACGCGGCGTGGCCAGGTGCACGGGGCCGGCCACCAGGGTCACCCGGGCGCCGGCCTCGCGCGCGGCCCGCGCGATGGCAAAGCCCATCTTGCCGCTGGAGTGGTTGGTGATGCCGCGCACCGGGTCGATGGCCTCGAAGGTGGGTCCGGCCGTGACCAGCACACTGCGGCCCTGCAGCAGCTGGGGGGTGAAGAAGGCGGCCAGCTCCTCCATGATCTCCGCGGGCTCCAGCATGCGGCCGTCGCCGACCTCGCCGCAGGCCTGGTCGCCCGTGCCCACGCCCAGCACGCGCGCGCCATCGGCGGCCACCTGCGCCAGGTTGCGCTGCGTGGCCGGGTGGGCCCACATCTCGCGGTTCATGGCGGGGGCCAGCAGCAGCGGCACGCGGTCCATGGGACGCGCCAGGCACATCAGGCTCAGCAGCTCGTCGGAGCGCCCCTGCACCAGGCGCGCGATGAAGTCGGCGCTGCAGGGCGCGATCAGCATGGCGTCGGCCTCGCGGCTGAGGTTGATGTGGGGCATGTTGTTGGGCTCGCGCGCATCCCACTGCGATCCGTAGACCGGGCGTCCGGACAGCGCCTGCATGGTCACAGGCGTGATGAACTGCTCGGCCGCCTCGGTCATCACCACCTGCACCGTCGCCCCGGCCTGCACCAGCAGGCGCACCAGCTGGGCGGATTTGTAACAAGCCACGCCTCCAGAAAGGCCGAGCACCAGATGTTTGCCTGCGAACACTTCAGTCATGGCGCGCAATTTAGCAGAGCCGCGCGGCCGGAGCAGCCCTGCGCGGCGCGGCGAATCCGGCGGCGCATCTATAATCCTGCTTTACCACCACCAAAAAAAGACATGACCAAATTTGTCTTCGTCACAGGCGGTGTGGTGTCTTCCCTGGGCAAGGGAATCGCCTCAGCCTCCCTTGCTGCGATCCTCGAATCGCGCGGCCTCAAAGTCACCCTCATCAAGCTGGATCCCTACATCAATGTGGACCCGGGCACCATGTCGCCCTTCCAGCACGGTGAAGTGTTCGTGACCGATGACGGTGCCGAGACCGATCTGGACCTGGGCCACTACGAGCGTTTCATCGAAACGCGCATGAAGCAGTCCAACAACTTCACCACCGGGCGCATCTACCAGAGCGTGCTCGAGAAGGAGCGCCGCGGCGACTACCTGGGCAAGACCGTCCAGGTGATCCCGCACGTGACCAACGAAATCCAGGAATACATCAAGCGCGGCGCCGGCATCGGCACACCCGATGCGGTGGACGTGGCCATCTGCGAGGTCGGTGGCACGGTGGGCGACATCGAGTCCCTGCCCTTCCTGGAAGCCGTGCGCCAGCTGGCCCTCAAGCAGGGGCCCAACAACACGGCCTTCGTGCACCTGACCTACCTGCCCTGGATCGCCACGGCCGGCGAGCTCAAGACCAAGCCCACGCAGCACACCGTGCAGAAGCTGCGCGAGATCGGCATCCAGCCCGACGCCCTGCTGTGCCGCGCCCAGCACCGCGTGCCGGACGAGGAAAAGGAAAAGATCTCGCTGTTCACCAACGTGCCCGAGTGGGGCGTGATCTCCATGTGGGACGTGGACACCATCTACAAGGTGCCGCGCATGCTGCACGAGCAGGGCCTGGACGGCCTGATCTGCGACAAGCTGCGCCTGAACACGCCGCCCACCAACCTCAAGCGCTGGGACGACCTGGTCCATGAGACCGAGAACCCGCAGGGCGAGGTCAAGATCGCCATGGTCGGCAAGTACGTCGAGCTGTCGGACGCCTACAAGTCGGTCAACGAAGCGCTCAAGCACGCCGGCATGCAAAGCCATGTGCGCGTGAAGATCACCCACGTCGACTCCGAGACCATCAGCGACGCCAATGCGCGCGACAAGCTCTCGCAGTACGACGCCATCCTCGTGCCCGGCGGCTTCGGCTCGCGCGGCGTGGAAGGCAAGATCTCCACGGCGCGCTTCGCCCGCGAGAACAAGGTGCCCTACCTGGGCATCTGCCTGGGCATGCAGGTGGCCACCATCGAATACGCCCGCCACGTGGCGGGCCTGGAAGGCGCCAACTCCACCGAGTTCGATGCCAAGGCCGCCCACCCCGTGATCGCGCTGATCACCGAGTGGAAGGATGCCGACGGCACCGTCAAGACGCGCGACGAGAACTCCGACCTGGGCGGCACCATGCGCCTGGGCGCCCAATCCTCGGACGTGCAGCCCGGCACGCTGGCCCACAGCATCTACGGCGACGTGGTCACCGAACGCCATCGCCACCGCTACGAAGCCAACGTCCAGTACCTGGACCAGTTGCGCGAAGCCGGCCTGGTGATCTCGGCACTGACCCAGCGCGAGCAACTGACGGAAATCGTCGAGCTGCCCAGGCAAGTCCACCCCTGGTACATCGGCGTGCAGTTCCACCCCGAGTTCAAGTCCACGCCCTGGAGCGGCCATCCGCTGTTCAACGCCTTCGTCAAGGCCGCGATCGAGCGCCAGAAGGCACCGCGCAAGTCCTGATCCCGCACCGCCGCCCCCCATTTCCCAAGGAAACCCCACCATGCAACTTTGCGGCTTCGATGTCGGCCTCGACCGGCGCTTCTTTCTCATTGCAGGCCCTTGCGTCGTCGAGTCCGAGCAGCTGCAGATGGACGTGGCGGGGCAGCTCAAGGAAATCACGGCGGCCCTGGGCATCCCCTTCATCTTCAAGAGCAGCTACGACAAGGCCAACCGCAGCTCGGGCGCGAGCTTTCGCGGCCCGGGCATGGACAAGGGCCTGGAGATCCTCGCCAAGGTGAAGAAGGAACTGCAGGTGCCCATCCTCACCGATGTGCACACCGAGGCCGAGATCCCGGCCGTGGCACAGGTGGTCGATGTGCTGCAGACGCCGGCCTTCCTGTGCCGCCAGACCGACTTCATCCGCGCCGTGGCCCAGTCGGGCCGGCCGGTGAACATCAAGAAGGGCCAGTTCCTTGCGCCGCATGACATGAAGAACGTCATCGACAAGGCCCGCGCCGCCGCCCGGGAGGCCGGCCTGCCCGAGGACAGCTTCATGGCCTGCGAGCGCGGCGCCAGCTTCGGCTACAACAACCTGGTCTCGGACATGCGCAGCCTGTCCATCATGCGCGAGACCGGCGCCCCCGTGGTGTTCGACGCCACGCACAGCGTGCAGCTGCCCGGCGGCAACGGCACCAGCAGCGGCGGCATGCGCGAGATGGTGCCCGTGCTCTCGCGCGCGGCCGTGGCCGTGGGCGTGGCGGGCCTTTTCATGGAAACCCACCCCAACCCGCCCTGTGCGCTCAGCGACGGCCCCAATGCCGTGCCGCTCAAGCACATGAAGGCCCTGCTCGAAACCCTGGTCGCGCTCGACGACGTGACCAAGCGCAACGGCTTTCTCGAAAACGACTTTGGAGTCTGACCCATGGCCAGCGGCTACATCATCGCTTCCGTCACCGTCACCCGCCCCGAGCAGTACGAGGAGTACCGCAAGTGGAGCACCGAGGCCATGCGCGTGCATGGCGCCGAAGTCTGCGTGCGCGGCGGCAAGGTCGAAGTGCTCGAAGGGGACTGGAACCCCGGGCGCACCGTGATCCTGAAATTCCCCAGCTTCGAGGCGGCCAAGGCCTTCCACGACACGCCCGAGTACCGCCGTGCACGCGAGGCCCGCGAAGGCGCGGCCATCATGCGCATGGTCTGCGTGGAAGGCGTCTGACGCCCGTGCCGATGCGGGCGTCAAGAGCGCAGCGCATTCAAATCCATCCACCCAATTTGTGCACAATGGCCGCCGCCCGATCGCAGATACTGCGCCGCGTGGCACGGCCATGCCCGCCAGCGCGGCGCCTCGCCATGCCGGCCCGGGCCGACACCGCTTGCCCGGCAAGCACCAGGGCGCAACCTCACCGGAAACCGCCTGCACACCGCTTTCAAAAACCGCAAAGGAAATGCCATGAGTGCAATCGTTGACATCGTAGGCCGCGAAGTGCTGGACAGCCGCGGCAACCCCACCGTCGAATGCGACGTGCTGCTGGAGTCGGGCGTGATGGGCCGCGCCGCCGTGCCCTCGGGCGCCTCGACCGGCTCGCGCGAGGCCATCGAGCTGCGCGACGGCGACAAGGGCCGCTACCTGGGCAAGGGCGTGCTCAAGGCCGTCGAGCACATCAACACCGAGATCTCCGAAGCCGTGCTGGGCCTGGATGCCTCCGAGCAGGCCTTCCTGGACAAGACCCTGATCGACCTGGACGGCACCGACAACAAGGGCCGCCTGGGCGCCAACGCCATGCTGGCCGTCTCCATGGCCGTGGCCCGTGCCGCCGCCGAGGAAGCCGGCCTGCCGCTGTACCGCTACCTGGGCGGCATGGGCGGCATGCAGCTGCCCGTGCCGATGATGAACGTCATCAACGGTGGCGCGCATGCCAACAACAGCCTGGACCTGCAGGAATTCATGATCATCCCCGTGGGCGCGCCTTCGTTCCGCGAAGCCGTGCGCTGGGGCGCCGAAGTCTTCCACGCGCTCAAGAAGATCATCCACGACAAGGGCATGAGCACGGCCGTGGGCGACGAAGGCGGCTTCGCGCCTTCCGTGGAAAACCACGAAGCCGCCATCCAGCTGATCCTGCAGGCCATCGAGAACGCGGGCTACAAGGCCGGCGAACAGATCGCCCTGGGCCTGGACTGCGCTGCCAGCGAGTTCTACAAGGACGGCATGTACGTGCTGGCCGGCGAAGGCAACCTGACGCTGACCGCCACCCAGTGGACCGACATGCTGGCCGGCTGGTGCGACAAGTACCCCATCATCTCCATCGAGGACGGCATGGCCGAAGGCGACTGGGATGGCTGGAAGATCCTGACCGAGCGCCTGGCCGCCAAGGTCCAGCTGGTGGGCGACGACCTGTTCGTCACCAACACCAAGATCCTGAAGGAAGGCATCGACAAGAAGATCGCCAACTCCATCCTGATCAAGATCAACCAGATCGGCACCCTGACCGAGACCTTCGCCGCCATCGAGATGGCCAAGCGCGCCGGCTACACGGCCGTGATCTCGCACCGCTCGGGCGAAACCGAAGACTCGACGATCGCCGACATCTCGGTGGGCACCAACGCCGGCCAGATCAAGACCGGCTCGCTGAGCCGCTCGGACCGCATCGCCAAGTACAACCAGCTGCTGCGCATCGAGGAAGACCTGGGCGACATCGCCCACTACCCCGGCCGCGAGGCGTTCTACAACCTGCGTTGAAAAAAAGCGCTAGGCTTGCAAGCCATCCTGCCTGCAAGCCTGGCCGCCCCGCGCATCACACCCCATGGTCAACCGCATCGTTCCCATCGTCCTGCTCGTGCTGCTTGCAGCCGTGCATGCGCAGCTGTGGCTGGGCCATGGCAGCGTGGCCTATGTCAATGAGCTGCAGCAGCAGATCCACGACCAGAACGTGGCCAACGCGCTGGAAAAGGCCGAGAACGACCGCCTGGCCTCCGAGGTCAACGACCTCAAGGACGGCCTGGCCATGGTCGAGGAAAAGGCGCGCAGCGAGCTGGGCATGGTCAAGCCCAACGAAATCTTCGTGCAGATCGTGCGGCGCTGAGCCCCTGGCACACTGCGCCACCCCGCCAAAGGCCGGCTCCATGCCGGCCTTTTTGCAGGGGCCGCCCCGCAGGCAGGCACAATCGGCAGCCCTACCGCCTGCCTGGCCAGGAACATCCTTTGCCGTCCGATTTCCCGCTGCCTCCCATTGCCCTGCTGGGCGCACCGAACGCCCTGGCCCGCTCCATGGCCCATGCGCTGGAGCAGGCATGGCGGCGCCATGCGCCGGACAGCCCCTGGCAATGCCTGGCGCCGCAGCCCGATGACCGGCTGGACAAGGCGCTGGCCCTTTATCTGCTGGGGATCGAATGGCAGGCGCAGCCCGCGCTCACCGATGGGGCCGCGGCAGCGCACCAGCGTTGGCGCGAACGCCTGCACGCCGAGTCGCTGGACTACGTGGTGCTGTATGGCAGTCCCGCGCGGCAGTGGCAGCAGCTGGCCCAGTCGCTCAGGACGCGTGCGCCGGGCGCGGACTGGTCATGGCTGCCTGCCGGCCCCGCGCAAGCCAGCGGCAGGCTGCGCCCCTGGGGCTGCGAGCAGTGCAGCGATCCCGACTGCGAACGGCGGCTTTTCGATGCGCTGCGGCGCGGCCAGCCCAGGCGCGGCCAGCCGTGAAGGGGCCGGACCGCAAGGCGCGGCCATGGCCGATCACTGGACGGCCGAAGAGCTCGGCGGCAGCTTGTCCGCCTCGGTGAACAGCCGGGCCGCGTCGATGGGATCGAAGGCGTACTGCTGGCCGCAGAAGTCGCAGCCCACCTCGATGCTGCCGCGCTCTTCGATGATGCTCTCGATCTCCGGGGCGCCCAGGGAGGTCAGCATGGCCGCCACGCGCCCGCGGCTGCAGGTGCAGGCAAAGCGCGGGCTTTCCTCGTCCTGCTGCGGGACGAAGCGCATCAGCTTCTCTTCCCAGAACAGGCGGCGCAAGATGGTCTCCACGTCCAGCGTCAGCAGCTCGTCGCGCGTCAGGCTGGCGGCCAGCGTGGCGATGCGGTTGTAGTCCTCGTTGACGCCGATCGCATCCTGGCCCGCGCTTTCGCTTTCCGTCGCGGCCGCCAGATTGGCCTCGCCCTTGACCGGCATGCGCTGCAGCATCAGGCCGGCCGCCACCTTGTCGTCGGCAGCGAGCACCAGCACCGTGTCCAGCTGCTCGGACTGCAGCATGTAGTGCTCCAGCACCGTGGACAGCTTGCCGAAGCGCCGGCCCTGCGCATCCTGCAGCGGAACCACCCCCTGGTAGGGCTGCTGGCCCGGCAACCGGTCCTTGGGATCGAGGGTGATGGCGCAGCGGCCGCCGCCGCCGACGTTGAGCAGCTGCTCCAGCGTCGCAGCGTCCGCCACCTCTCCGACCAGGGTGGCCGTGGCGCGCATGCCCAGGTCGGACTGCACCTCGGCCACGGCCAGCTTGACGGGGCCATCGCCCATGATCTGGAACACCAGGGCGCCATTGAACTTGATGTTGGACTGCATCAGCACGCCGGCCGCCACCATCTCGCCCAGCAGTTCGCGCACGGCCACCGGGTAGGCGCCGGTCTCGCTGTTGTCCGCACGCCGGCGCAGTATTTCCTGCCAGGCATCGGTGAGACGGACGATGGAGCCGCGCACGGGCTGGCCCTCGAAGATGAATTTGTGCAGTTCTGACACGCTGGTGGATTCCGTAAAAAAAGCTGGCCCGGATTCAGTCCAGCTGGCGCAGGCCGGTCTTGAAGCGGCGTGCATTGTCGATGTAGTGCCGGGCGCTCTGGCGCAGCCCTTCGATCTGCTCGGGTGTCAGCGCGCGCACGGCCTTGGCCGGGCTGCCGATGATCATCGAGCCGTCAGGGAACTCCTTGCCCTCGGTGACCAGCGCCCCGGCGCCGACCAGGCAGTTCCTGCCGATCTTGGCGCCGTTGAGCACCACGGCGCCGATGCCGATCAGCGACTCGTCGCCGATGGTGCAGCCATGCAGCATGACCTGGTGGCCCACCGTCACATGGCGCCCGATGACCAGCGGCTTGCCCAGATCGGCATGCAGCACGCTGGCGTCCTGGATGTTGCTGCCTTCGCCGATCGAAATGCTCTCGCAGTCGCCGCGCACCACGGCGCCGAACCAGACGCTGCTGTCCTGTCCGAGCCGCACGCGGCCCATGACTTCGGCACTGCCGGCCACCCAGGCCGAATCCGCCACTTCAGGGGCGACACCATCGAGTTCGTAAATTGCCATGGGGCTTGTCTCCGTTGATTCTTTTGCAGCAAACCTAGAATTGTAGGGATGGAGTTACGTCATCGCGCCCTTGAGGTCTTGTGCCTTGCCGATCCAGAGCACAAGGCGGCAGCCACCCTGGACCTGCATGCCCGGCATACCCAATTTCCAATAGCACGACAGGCACCGGCCCTGCCCGAGCCCGCGCCCGAGCTGCCGGGACGCCCGGCACGCCCCGAGCTGCGCCACCACACAGCGGTGGCGCGGCGCTCGCCGGCCACGCCCGAAGGCCGGGCCGTGCTCATACATGCGATCGCCCATATCGAATTCAATGCCATCAACCTGGCGCTCGACGCCGTCTGGCGCTTTGACGGCATGCCCGAGCAGTACTACCGCGACTGGCTGCTGGTCGCCGCCGAGGAGGCCAAGCACTTCCGGCTGCTGCGCGCCCACCTGCGCGAACACCTGGATTGCGACTACGGCGACTTCCCGGCCCACCAGGGGCTGTGGAGCATGTGCGAGAAAACCGCCCATGACGTGGTCGCCCGCATGGCCCTGGTGCCGCGCACGCTGGAGGCGCGCGGGCTGGATGCCACGCCCCAGATCCAGCACAAGCTGCGCAATGCGCGCACGGCCGATGCCCTGGCGGCGGTGGACATCCTGGACATCATCCTGCGCGAGGAAATCGGCCATGTGGCCATAGGCAACCACTGGTACCGCTGGCTGTGCGAGCGCGAGGGGCTCGATCCCCAGTCCCATTACCTGGAACTGACCCGGCGCTACGAGGCTCCGCGCCTGAAGCCCCCCTTCAACGAACGGGCACGCCGCGCCGCAGGCTTCAGCGAAACCGAGCTGGCCTGGCTGCAGCAGGTTTGAGCCACGGCAGTGAAACGTAGGACTGGTCTTATTTCGTATCCAACTGATACCAGATAGTTCTGGCATTTGGCATATCCGATCAGAACATTCCTACAATCAAGCTGTTTTTTTCCTGGGGTTTCACGCCCGAGACGCTTCATGACAGAACAGCCTGCCCTTTCCTTCGCCGACGCTTCCGCCGCCGCCCAGATCGCTGTGGACAGGGGAATGATGGCGAGGCAGGCCATCGTCAACGAAGCGCAGCAGATCATTGGCTACGAGCTCTTCAACCGCTCGCGCGCCTACCCCGACCACACGGCGGCGTCGGACGTGTCCCTGGTGTTCACGGCGCTGTCCCATGCCGGCGAGGAGGACCTGGTCGGCACCAAGCTGATGTTCGTCAACTGCACGCACGAAAGCCTGGCGGGCGGGCACCTGGAACTGCTCAACCCCGACAAGGTGGTGCTGGAGATCCCGCCCCTGGGCCTGGCCGCCCAGCAGGAAGTCGCCGCCCGGCTACCGATACTGCACACGCTGCGCGAGCGCGGCTTTCACCTGGCCTTCAACCACACCGTGCTCGAGTCGGCCTATGCGGCCTGGCTGCCGCTGGCGGACTACATCAAGTTCGACCTGTCGGTGCTCGCGCCCGATCAGCTGGCCGTGCTCATCAAGTACGCCGGCCGCCACACGCGCGCCGAGCTGATCGCGGAAAAGGTGGAAAGCGCCCAGCAGCACGAGCAGGCCAGCCGCCTGGGCGTGCAGCTGTTCCAGGGCTTTTGGTTCGCGCGGCCGACCGTGGTGCGCACCAAGCTGCTGTCGCCAGCGCAGCAAAACGTGGTCCAGTTGCTCAACCTGGTGCGCCAGCAGGCCAGCACCGATGCCATCGAGGACGTTCTCAAGAAGGACGCGGGCCTGGCGTTCAACCTGATGCGCCTGATCAATTCGGTGGGATTCGGCGTGCAGCGCGAGATCACATCGTTCCGCCAGGCCGTGATGCTCATGGGGCTCAAGAAGCTGTTCCGCTGGGCCGCCATGCTGCTGACGGCGTCGCGCAATGGCGGGCCGCCGCCGGCCATCGGCCAGACCGCCGTGATCCGGGGCCGGCTGATGGAGCTGCTGGCCCAGGATTCGCTGA
Organism: Comamonas sp.; assembly: GCA_041984925.1. GTDB lineage: Bacteria > Pseudomonadota > Gammaproteobacteria > Burkholderiales > Burkholderiaceae_C > Comamonas. The sequence goes on along the minus strand of JBHIXF010000022.1, from coordinate 25,303 downwards.
CCGAGGAGGACGCGGACATGGCCTTCGTGGTGGGCATCTTCTCCCTGCTGGGCCAGATGCTGAACCTGCCCCAGGACGTGGCCATGAGCCTGATCCCCGTGCCGGAGGCGGTCTCCGACGCCGTGCTGCGCCAGCAAGGCCCGCTGGGCGAATTGCTGATCCTGGCCCAGGCCTGCGAATCCAGCGACGACGAGGCCTTCCACCGAAGCGCGGGCCTGCTGCAGCTCAGCAGCCAGCAGATCAACTGGGCCCATCTGCAGGCATTGGCCTGGACAGACCAGTTGACGGACAACACGCTCTAGTTCGCTGTAGGATGGCTCCCAGCGCTGCGATCGGCAACCCACCTTCCTTCGCTCCGACATGACAACCCACGAAAACCCCTCCGCTCCGCCACCACCCTCGCTGCCTGCGGGCGTGGAAGATGGCCAGGTGGCCGTCATTGCACGACAGGCCATCGTCAATGAACAACGTGACGTTTTCGGCTACGAACTGTTCGACCGGTCAACGGCCCACCACGCCCATACGGCGGCCTCCGATGCGGCACTGCTGTTCAACGCGCTGTCCTATGCGGGAGCCGAGGCGCTGGTGGGCAGGAAGACCGTCTTCATCAACTGCACGCACGACAGCCTGGCAGGCGGCCATCTGGAGCTGATCCACCCCGACAAGGTCGTGCTCGAAGTCCCCACCCTGGGCGAAGGCGCCAGCACGGCCGACATCGAGGAGCGCCTGCCCACCTTCAATGCGCTGCGCCAGCGCGGCTTTCGCCTGGCCTTCAACCAGAATCTGCTGCGCCGCGCCTATGCCAGCTGGCTGCCCGCCGCGGCCTTCATCAAGCTGGACATGCAGACCTTCGCACTGGCCGATGCCGATACGCTGGTCAAGTTCGCGCGTTCGCACACCAACGCCCAGATCGTGGCCGAAAAGGTCGAGACGGCCGAGCAGTTCGAACGCATGCGCGAGCTGGGCGTGCGCCTGTTCCAGGGCTTCTGGTTTGCCCAGCCGCAACTGGTGCAGGCGCGCACCATACGGCCCACGCAGGCCACCATCATCCAGCTGATCAACCTGGTGCGCCAGCAGGCCAGCACCGACGAGATCGAGGAGCTGCTCAAGAAGGACCCCACGCTGTCCTTCAATCTGCTGCGCTTCATCAACTCCTCCGGCTTCGGCCTGTCCTGCGAGATCACCTCGTTCCGCCACGCGGTGATGATCCTGGGCCTCAAGAAGCTGTTCCGCTGGGCCGCCCTGCTGCTGACCACCACACGTTCTGGCGGCACACCGCCCGCCGTGGGCCAGACCGCCGTGGTGCGTGGCCGCCTGATGGAGTTGCTGACGGCCGAGCTGCTGCCGCCCGAGGAATCCGACAACGCCTTCGTGGTCGGCGTGTTCTCGCTGCTGGACGTGATGCTGGGCCAGCCCATGGAAAAGGCGCTGGAGTCGGTAGCCCTGCCCCAGCCCGTGGTCGACGCGCTGGTGCACGGCAAGGGCGTGTTCGCGCCCTTCCTGGAGCTGACGCGCGCCTGCGAAAGCGGAGACGAAGCCAGCTTTGCGCGGGCCGCCAATTCGCTGCAGCTGTCCAATCACCAGGTCAACTGGGCCCACCTGCAGGCCCTGACCTGGGCCGACAACCTCACCGCCGACGAGCCCGGCGCCTGAGGCTGGCCGCGGGCGGGCGCTGCGCCCGCCCATGCCGCACTCAGTTCAGCTGGATGTTGGCCGCCCGGATGATGCGGGCGTTCGCCTGGGATTCCGCCTCGATCTGGCGTGCGAAGTCGGCGGCCTTGCCGCCCATGGGCACGTTGTCCGTGGCAGCGAGGCGCTCGCGGATCTCGGGCAGGGCCAGCACGGCATTGATTTCGGCATTGAGCCGCTGCATCACGGGCGCGGGCGTGCCGGCGGGCGCGAAGATGCCGAACACCGAGGTCATGTTGGCGCCCTTGTAGCCCAGCTCGGCCAGCGTGGGCACGGCTGGCAGCGACTCCAGGCGCCTGGGTGCGCCCACGGCCAGGGCCTTGAGCTTGCCCGCCTTGATGTGCTGCAGCACGGCCGGGCCCGCATTGGTGGACAGCACCTCGAACTGGGCGCTCAGGCCATCGTTGAGCTGCTGGCCGCCGCCCTTGTAGGGGATGTGCGTGATCTGCGCCTGGGTGCTCTGCATGATCTGCTCCAGCATGATGTGGCCCAGCGAAGCCAGGCCGGCCGTGGCCCAGCGGACCTCGCCCGGATGCGCCTTCGCCTGGGCGATCAGGGCATTGAAATCGGGGGCCGTGGAACGCGCCGTGCCCAGCAGCAGCACGGGCGAATACATCACGCTGCTCACGGGCGCGAGATCGCGCTGCGGATCGAACAGGGGCTTGCCCAGGTGCGGGCTCAGCGTCAGCGGGCTGATCGAGGAAAAGCCCAGCGTATAGCCATCGGGCGCCGACTTGGCCACCAGGTCCAGGCCGATGGCGCCGCCAGCGCCCGCCTTGTTGTCCACCACCACGGGCTGGCCCAGACGGGCCGCCAGCTTTTCGCCCAGCGCGCGTGCCACGACGTCGCTGACGCCCCCGGCCGGATAGGACACCACCACGCGGATCGGCCTGGCGGGCCAGGCGCCCGCGTCGGCGGCAACGGCGGCCAGGGGCATCGCGGCAGCCATGGAGGCCGCGAACAGGGAGGTCGCCAGCAGGCGGCGGCGCAGGAAATCAGTCATCGCAACTCCGAAGAGACTCATCGAACACGGCGGCGATTGTTCTACGAAGCGCAAACCCCTCGCTGCACCTTCGACACTTCGACGATTCATCCGGTCTTGCAAGCCATAACGGCGACCGCAGCACGACGGATCAACCACGCGGATGGTGCTGCGCGTGCAAGGCCTTGAGGCGCTCGCGCGCGACATGGGTATAAATGGTGGTGGTCGATATGTCCGCATGGCCCAGCAGCATCTGCACCACGCGCAGGTCCGCGCCATGGTTGAGCAGGTGCGTGGCAAACGCATGGCGCAGCGTGTGCGGCGACAGCGGCGCCGTGACGCCGGCCACCTGCGCGCAGCGCTTGACGATGACCCAGAACATCACCCGGCCCATGGCCGCTCCGCGCTGGGTGACGAAAACCGCGTCGCTGCGCTGCCCCCCCAGGATGGCGCCGCGCGCCGTGGCCAGATAGCGCTCCAGCCACCATTGGGCCTCCTGGCCGAAGGGCACGAGCCGCTCCTTTCGGCCCTTGCCCGTCACGCGCAGCACGCCGCTGCGCAGATCGATTTCGTGCAGCGACAAATCCACGAGCTCGCTCACGCGCAGCCCGCTGGCATACATCAGCTCCAGCATGGCCCGGTCGCGCAGGCCCAGCGGCGTATCGGTGTCGGGCGCCTTGAGCAGCGCCTCGACCTGGGCCTGGGTCAGCGTATGGGGCACGCGCGGCGGCTGCCGGGCCGCCAGCAGGCGCACCGTGGGATCGGCCGCGATGCGCCGCTCGCGCAGCGCCCAGTGGTAGTAGCGGCGCAGCACCGTCAGCCGCCGGTTGGACGAGCTGGCCTTGGTCTGCTCCACCCGCACCGCGAAATAGCCCTGCAGTTGCGCCTCGCCGGCGCCATCCAGCGCCAGCGGCGGCTGCTGGTGCGCCAGCCAGCGTCCCCAGGCCGTCAGATCGCGGCGATAGGCCGCCAGCGTATTGCGCGACAGCCCGTCCTCCAGCAGCAGCGCATCCAGGAACAGGTCCAGCGCATCCAGGCTGGCCGGCAGCGGCGCCGGCCAGGACGCAGGATCGGCCGCAGCGCCGGCTCCGGCAACGGCGTGGGACACGGTGGACACTGCAGGCATTTGGGACATCCCGCCAAGCCTACAACGAAAAAAACCCGGGGTCCGCAATGAACCCCGGGTTCTGAGCCGGCCGCTCTCAGCGGTCCTTACTCCAGCGTCAATTTCTGCTGCGCCACCACCTTCTTGTAGGTTTCGTACTCGTCCTTGATCTGCTTGGCGAACTCTTCCGGCGAGTTGCCGATCACCAGCGAGCCCGTGTCCTCGATGCGCTTGCGCACGGCAGGGTCCTGCAGCACCTTGCGCACGGCGGCGTTGAGCTTGTCCACCACGTCCTTGGGCATGTTCTTGGGGCCCAGGATGCCGTAGTAGGCCATGCGGTTCACCGGCTCCAGGCCCACTTCCTTGAAAGTGGGCACGTTGGGCAGCACGGCCAGGCGCTGGGGCGCGGCCACCACGATGGGCACCAGGCGGTTGTCCTTGATGAAGGGCAGGGCAGATGGCAGGTTGTCCAGCACCATGGGCACCTGGCCCGCGACCACGTCGTTCAGTGCGGGGCCCGCGCCACGGTAGGGGATGTGGGTGACGAAGGTGTGGGTCAGGCTCTTGTACAGCTCCATCAGCATGTGCTGGATGCCGCCCGTGCCGGACGAGGCATAGGAGTACTTGCCCTGCGACTTCTTGAGCTCGGCCTCGAAGCTCTTGTAGTCCTTGGCCGGGAACTTCGGGTTCACCGCGATCACGTTGGGCGTGGCCGCCACGTTGATGATGGGAGTGAAGTCGGTCAGCGTGTTGTACGCGATCTTGGGGTTGATGGCGGGGTTGGTCGCCGTGGTCGAGACCGTGGCGATGCCCAGGCTGTAGCCATCGGGCTGCGAGCGCGCGGTTTCCATGGCGCCGATGACGCCGCCACCACCGCCGCGGTTGTCCACCACCACGGGCTGGCCCAGTTCCTTGGTCAGGGGTTCGGCGATCACGCGGGCGATGATGTCGGTCGTGCCGCCGGGGGCGAAGGGCACCACCAGCTTGATCGGCTTGGTGGGATAGGCCTGCGCCAGGGCACCGGTGCTTGCGAGGACCAGGGTCAGGCCCATCCAGCTGCGACGATTCATACAAGATCTCCTTTGGGGGGTCGTGTTGACTAAGAAGGTTTCATGGACATCCGCAAGGCCGTGCCTGCGGATGCAAAGGTCTGCGCACTGGCGGTCCAGGCAGAAGCCGCCACAGGACAGCGATGGTGGGGCTTTGCGCCCGCTGCGTTCTTGATGGCCGTCAGGGCCTGCGCGTTCGCCATGGCTGCGCGGACCCCAGCGATGCTAAGGCCCGCGGCACGCTTGTCACAGTTTGTAGCAGCCCTGATTTCCAGGGGTTTACCCGCATGCACCCGGCCTCCATGGCACCCCGGGCCGCGCGGCTGCGGGTATGCGCTTATGCTCTGCCCCCGTGAACTACGTCCAGCTGCTGTTTCCCGACTTCTCGCTCATCGTGCTCGGCTATGTGCTGTGCCGCTTCACGCAGCTCAACCGCACGGTGTGGCAGGCGGTGGAAGCCCTGGTGTATTACCTGCTGTTCCCGGTGCTGCTGTTCCACTCCATCGTCAAGAGCCCGGTGGACTGGGGCGCCACCTCCCACCTGCTGGCCGCGGGCGTGGGCGCGGCCCTGGCCGGCATCGCCCTGGCCTACAGCCTGCCCTGGTGGCCCGGCCTGCGCGGGCGCATCGATGCGCGCGAACATGCAGGCGCCGTGCAGGTGGCCTTTCGCTTCAACTCCTTCATCGGGCTGGCGCTGGCCAGCCGGCTGGCCGGCCCCGAGGGCCTGCTGTTCATCTCGGTGCTGATCGGCGTGAGCGTGCCGCTGTGCAACATCGCGGCCGTCTGGCCCATGGCGCGCGGCAGCAACCAGCATTTCCTGGGCCAGCTGGTGCGCAACCCGCTGATCGTGGCCACGCTGTCGGGCCTGGTGTTCAGCGCGCTGGGGCTGAAGCTGCCGGCCCTGCTGGAGCCCACGGTCTCGCGCATCGGCGCAGCCTCCATCGCGCTGGGCCTGATGTCGGCCGGCGCAGGCATGCAGTTCGGCGCACTGGCAGCGGGCAAGCTGCTGGCCGTGGCCCTGCTGGCCGTGCGGCATCTGGCACAGCCGCTGATCGCCTACGCCATGGTGCGCGCCTTCGGCCTGACGGGCGCCCAGGCCCTGATCCTGATGGCCTTCTCGGCCCTGCCCACGGCGTCTTCCTGCTACGTGCTGGCGGCACGCATGGGCTACAACGGCTCCTACGTGGCGGGGCTGGTCACGCTGTCCACGCTGCTGGGCGTGGCGAGCCTGCCGTTTGCGCTGGGCCTGCTGTCAGCGTGACCCGTGCGGATCCTGCAGCACGGCGCACATGTCGTCCACGAAGGCGGCGGTGATCTCGTCCAGGCGCGTGCGCTTTCTCGCCACCATGGTGATGTCCACGTCGTAGCTGAAGGTGGAGGCATCCAGCGCGTGCAGCAGGCCGGCCGCCACATAGGGCGCCGCATAGTGCTCGGGCAGATAGCCCAGGTGGGCGCCTGACAGGATGAGGATGGCGGCGGCCTCCATGTTGTCCGCCTCCGAAGTGACATGGCGCGGGCGCCCCGTCAGCGGCGCCTGCGGCAGCGGATAGGTGCGCCAGGTCCAGTCGGCCTCGGCCGCCTCCTGCACACCGATGCGGCCCGCGCGCGCGGCGAAGGGATGGGCCGCGCTGCAATAGGCCACCTGCCGTTCGCGGAACAGCACCGTGTACTCCAGCATGGGCGCGCGGTGCAGGAAATAGCCCACGGCCACCTGCAGTTCGTCGCGCAGCAGCATCTCCTCGAGTTCGCGCGGCGCGCGCACCAGCAAAGACAGGCGCACGGCCTCGTCACGCCGGCGAAACCGCTCTATGGCCCGCCCCATCAGCGTGTGGTACTCCATCGGCGCATTGCCGATCAGGCCGATGGCCAGGCTGCCCACCAGCTGGCGGTGCATGTTGCGCGCCTGGGCGCTGAAGCCCTCCAGCCCCAGCAGCGCCGCCCTGGCCATGTCGGCAAAGCGCTGGCCCTTGGCCGTCAGGCGAAAGCCGCTGCGGCCACGCTCGCACAGGCAAAAGCCCAGGCGGGTCTCCAGCGTGGCCAGCTGGCTGCTGAGCGTGGACTGTCCCACGCCCAGCACGGCCTGCGCGGCCGACACGCCACCCGCATCCACGATGGAAAGAAAGACGCGCATCAGCCGCAGATCCAGGTCGGACACGGTATGGAGCATGGGGTTTTCACTCAATAAACATCGGACGCCATCGATGTTTGTAAGCCGAACCCGGAATGGATGCAATCAGGCCATCTGCCTAGCATTCAACGCATCGGCCTGCTTGAGCGCTGGTGCAAGGGGCGGACGGCCCGCGGCACCGGCAGGCCATCCGCAGGCTTTCACTTGCATGAACGCCAATGATTGCAGCGCCCGCCACGGATCGGCGAGGCGAGAACGAAGGGAGACGAAACCATGATCCTCGACATTTCGGTGGTGCTGATCTATGCGGCGGCCATGCTGCTGCTGGGCTGGTACGGCATGCGGCGGGCCCGCACGCAGGAGGACTTTCTCGTCGCCGGGCGCAACCTCGGCCCGGGGCTGTACATGGGCACCATGGCCGCCACGGTGATCGGCGGCGCCAGCACCGTGGGCACGGTGCGCCTGGGCTATGTGTACGGCATCTCGGGCCTGTGGCTCTGCGCGGCGCTGGGCGCGGGGCTGCTCGTGCTGAACCTGTTCCTGGCCCGGCCGCTGCTGAGGCTGCGCATCTTCACCGTGACCCAGGTGCTGCAACGGCGCTACAGCGCACGCACCCAGCAGGCCAGCGCCCTGGTGATGCTGGCCTACGCGCTGATGCTGGCGGCCACCTCGGTGATCGCCATCGGCACCGTGCTGCAGGTGATGTTCGATCTGCCGCTGTGGGTGTCGATCGCCCTGGGCGGCGGCATCGTGGTCGCCTACTCGGCCGTGGGCGGCATGTGGTCGCTGACGTTGACGGACATCGTGCAGTTCGTGATCAAGACCGTCGGCCTGATGCTGGTCCTGCTGCCCATCTGCCTGTACCAGGTCGGCGGCTGGGACCAGCTGGTGGCCCGGCTGCCCGCCTCCAGCTTCGACGTCACGCACATCGGCTGGGACACCATCGCCACCTACTTCGTCATCTACTTCTTCGGCATCATGATCGGCCAGGATGTCTGGCAGCGCGTGTTCACGGCGCGCAGCGAGCGGGTGGCCGCCGTGGCGGGCAGCCTGGCAGGCCTGTACTGCGTGCTCTACGGCCTGGTCGGCGCCCTGGTGGGCATGGCGGCGCGCGTGCTGCTGCCGGACCTGGACAACCCCAACAACGCTTTTGCCGCCATCGTCCAGGCCAGCCTGCCCGACGGCATCCGGGGCCTGGTCATCGCGGCGGCGCTGGCCGCCATGATGTCCACCGCCAGCGCCGCCATGCTGGCCGGCTCTGCCGTGCTGGGCGAAGACCTGGTGCCCATGCTGCGGCAAGGCCGCCCCCTGGCGGACGTGCGCTGGCACCGGCTGCTGACGCTGCTGGTGGGCGTCGCCGTGCTGGGCATCGCGCTGGTGGTGGACGACGTGCTCAACGCCCTGACCACGGCCTACAACCTGCTCGTGGGCGGCATGCTGGTGCCGCTGCTCGGCGCCATCTACTGGCGCCGTGCCACCACGGCAGGCGCCATCGCCAGCATGCTGCTGGGCTGCGCCACGGCCATCGCCTTCATGGCCCGGGACGGGCTGGCGGCCAACACACCCATCTATGCCAGCCTGGCCGTGAGCGCGGCCAGCTTCATCGCCATCAGCCTGGCGCAGCGCTCCCAGCAGCGCCCCCTGCCGGGCACCACCCCTGAAACGGAGACCCCATGACCTCTTTCGATGCCGGCAGGCTGCAGGCGCTGCGCGCGCGTTTCGGCGGCGCCAACGAAGCCGTGATCCATGACCCCCATTTCCGCGCCGTGGCCTCGCACGTCATCGATGCCGGCGGCACGCGCAGCGCCCCCTATGCCGGCCTGCCCACGCTGCTGGATGCGCCTTCGCATGCCATCGACTGGAGCCAGCCGGACTTCGGCGACCTCCAGGCCGTTCTCATCGGCGTGCCCATGGATCTGGGCATCAGCAACCGCAGCGGCTGCCGCTTCGGCCCGCGTGCCCTGCGCACCATCGAGCGCGTGGGCCCTTACAACCATGCGCTCAGGTGCACGCCCACGCGCGAGCTGCGCGTGGCCGACATCGGCGACGTGCCGCTGTCCAGCCGCTTCAGCCTGGAGCAATCGCACCGCGACATCGAGTCCACTTTCGACCACATCCGCAGGGCCGGCGTCCTGCCGCTGGCCGCTGGCGGCGACCACTCCATCACCCTGCCCATACTGCGCGCGCTCGGGCGGGAGCGGCCTGTGGGCCTGATCCATTTCGATGCCCATTGCGATACCGGCGGCCCCTTCGACGGCAGCCGCTTCCACCATGGCGGGCCGTTCCGCCAGGCCGTGCTCGACGGCGTGCTCGACCCCACGCGGACCATACAGATAGGCATACGCGGCGCGGCCGAATACCTGTGGGAGTTTTCCTATGCATCCGGCATGACCGTGATCCATGCCGAGGACGTTGCGGCACTGGGCGTGCAGGCCGTGGTCGAGCGGGCCCGCGCCATCGTGGGCGACGCGCCGGTCTACCTGTCCTTCGACATCGACTGCCTGGACCCGGCCTTCGCGCCGGGCACGGGCACGCCCGAAGTCGGCGGCGTGACGGTGCGCGAGGCCCAGGCCATGCTGCGCGGCCTGCAGGGCATCCACATCGTGGGCGGCGACCTGGTCGAGGTCTCGCCCGCCTATGATGCAACCACCAACACGGCCCACGCGGGCGCGCAGATGATGTTCGAGATCCTGAGCCTGATGTGCGCGCGCCTGCGGCGCTGACACTCAGCCTCCGGCCCGCGCCTTCCCCGGCCCTTATCCGCGCAGCAGCTGCACGGGCGAGCCGCCGAAGCGCTCGCGGAAGCGCCGCGAGAAATGCGCGGGCGAACTGAAGCCGCAGCGCCGCGAGATGTCCATCACCGCCAGCTTGGCCGCGCCAGCGCTGCGCAGCATGGCATGGGCGCGGTCCAGCCGGTAGTCCATGAGCTCGGCACTCAGGCTGGTGCCCTCGCGCGCCAGGTGGGACTGCAAGGTTCTGACCGGAATGCCCAGGCCGTTCGCCACTTCGGCCGGCCCCAGCTGGGGGTCCGGATACTGGCGGGCGATCAGCTGGCGCACGCGCTGCAGCAGAAAGCCCGGCGGACGGTCCTTCTCCACTGGCGGCTTGTTGCTGACCTGCAGCACGGAGCGCATGGTGCTGGTGATGAGGTCGGACAGCAGCAAGGCCTCGGTCTGCGGCAAGTCCTGCTCCCACTGGTCCAGCAGCTGCATCTGCTGCGTCAGCAGCTTCAGCGATGCGCTGGGCGGCAGCCGGCATGCCAGCATGCTCTGCAGCACATCCTCATGCGTGTCCAGCAAGGCCAGCGGCACGGCAAGGATCAGCAGCTCCACCGCGCCGGTGTGCGTCAGCCGGTAGGGCCGCTGGTCGTCCAGCAAAAAGGGCTGGCCCGGCGCAATCTCCTGGCCACGCCGGCCGCCCAGCCCCTGCATGGACACGGTGGCACCGCCCCTGGTGCACATGTGCATGAGCAGGCTGGCCGGCCCGGCGCGCTGCATGTCGGCAGGCAGGCGGTCCACGCGGTGGCCTACATTGGCCTGCACACGATTGAGCACGATGGAGCCCACCCCGCGCGAGACCAGCGTCGCCTCGAACTGGTCGGGCCTTGGAATATGCGGTGTGGCACCGGAATGCGCGCGGTGGGTGGCTTCATGCCAGAACTCGGCGCGTTGCGCCGCAGGAATATGAAGTGTGGACCAGCGGTTGTATTTCATGGCATCCCCGCCCTGCTCATGGCGAGGGCGTTATTCAGACAGGTCTGTGCCAGCGGAGCGGGCACGGGTTGGACTGGCTGAAATTTTCCATAGGACGCCGGGGTGTGAATACCAGAATAATCTGAAAATGGGATTGGATCATTCTGATTTTCGCCCCCCCTTTCCTGCTCCTTTCCTGCCCCTTTTTCCCTGCCTCCTCCGCCGCTTCGTTCAGGCTTTCAGGATGGCGGGCAGCTGCTCGCTCCACAGCGTCGCCCGGTTGCGGCCCTGGCGCTTGGAGTGGTAGAGCGCGGCATCGGCCCTTTCCAGGCAGGCCTGCGCGGAAGGGTCCGAGCTGCGCATTTCGTAGACGCCCAGGCTGATCGTGTAGCGCAGCACACCCGCCTGGCCGGCATCGACGCGGCGCGCCTCGACGGCCTCGCGCAGGCTCTGCGCCCGGCGCAGGCCGGCCTCGGCATCGGCCTGGGACAGCAGCAGCACGAACTCTTCGCCGCCGAGGCGGCCCAGCATGTCCTCCTTGCGCAGTCCATGGACCAGGGTGGCCACCAGGTCCTTGAGCACGATGTCGCCGACGGCGTGGCCATAGCTGTCGTTCACCTGCTTGAAGCGGTCTATGTCCAGCATGATCAGCACCGAGGCCTTCACGATGCCGCCCTGCAGATGCTCGACCTCCATGTCGAGCCGCTCCATGAAGGCACGCCGGTTGGGTATGCCGGTCAGCACATCGGTCAGGGCCAGGGTTTCAAGCTGCGATTCACGCTGCTGCCGCTCGGTGGCATCGTGGAAGACCCAGCAGTGGCCGATGGAACGGCCCGCCTCGCGCAAGCGCATTCCCTCGATTTCGACGAAATGCCCCCCGGCCAGCGCATGCCGCGAACGGCCTGAAGCAGCGCCCTCGGGGGGCACAGGCGCCTGCAGCACGGCAGCCACGGAGGGCGGCAGCTGCCTGAGCAGCTCTGGCAGGGTCAGGCCTTCCAGCGCATCGGCGCCCATCTGCAGGCGCAGCACCTCCACCAGCATGCGATTGGCCGCGATGATCTGCCCGCCATGCGCGTCGGTCACCAGGATGCCGGCCGGGAAGCGGTCGATGATGGCCTCCAGCCGATGCTGGGTCTGCGCCAGCGCCGTCTCGGCGCGGCGCCGCGCATCGATGTCGATCATGGTCCAGATGACACGGCCATCGTCTTCCTCGGGGTCCAGCAGCGAGCCCTGCATGTCGAACCAGTGGCCCGCGCCCGAGGGCATGCGCAACATCCATTCGGTACGCACCGTCCCGTAGGCCTTGAGCTGGGCATAGAACCGGCCGAACTGCTCGGCGCTCTCGTCGCTGACATGCAGGGCGCGCAACGGCACGCCGCCGGGCAGCCTGGCGGAGTCGATCTGGAACACCTGCACCGCGCGCTCGTTGGCGTAGAGGATCTCGCGCTGGGGACTGGCCATGACGATGAGCGCGCTGCCCCGGTCCAGCAGGGCCTTGATCAGGCGCGCCTGCTCGACCCGCTGCTGGATGTCCGTGTGCGTGCCGAGCATGCGCAAGGCCTTGCCATCGGCCTGGCGCTGGGTGACCTCGCCACGCGACTCGACCCACAGCCAGCTGCCCAGCGCCGTGCGCAGGCGCATCTCCACGCGGTAGTCCTCGCCGCCATCGACATGGCGCCGCAGCTGCTCCAGCACCCGCGCGCTGTCGGACGGATGCACCATGGCGCAGAAGGACTCGTAGTCCATGGGGAAGGACCTGGCACCGAAGCCCAGCATCTGGTAGCAGCGCGCATCCCACTCCACATGGCCGCTGCGGCAGTCCCACTGCCACAGCCCATCCCCCACGGCGCCCACGGTCAGGCGCAGCCGCTCCTCGCTCAGCCGGATGGTTTCCTGCAACGCCTGGTCCTGCGTGATGTCATGCACATAGCCGTGCCAGATCAGCGTGCCGTCTTCCTCGCGCTGGGGCCTGGCATGGCCATGCAGCCAGCGCAGCTCGCCACCGGACGCCAGCACCCGGTACTTGTGCTCCCATAGGCCTTGGGCATCGACACTGGCTTGTATGGAGGCGACCAGCGCGGCCATGTCGTCCGGATGGACGCGCTGCAGCAGCTCGCGGTCGCCAAAGAAGTTCGCGCCCGGCGGCGCGCCGTGCAGCGCGAAGAACCCCGGGGTGGTGAAGGGCAGATAAAAGCGTCCGTCGGGCTCCACGCGGAACTGGAACAGGCCGCCGGGCACCTCCTGGGCCAACCGCGCGAAACGCCGCTCGCCCTGCAGCCTCAGCCGTTCGCTGAGGCGGCGCTGGCGCGCCAGCCAGATGGTCAGCATGGCGCCCACCAGCAGCACGGCCGTGCCGGCGGCATTGCGTGCCACGCCGGTGCGCAGCGTGGCCTCCAGCGGCCCGAAGATCGCCTGCCGGTCCAGCCCGGCGCTGACGATCAGCGGATAGCCCTCGACGCGGCTCCAGGCATACAGCCGCGCCACGCCATCCACCGTCGAGGTGGCTTCATACGTGCCGTGCGACAGCTCCTGCGCAAACAGCGCGGTGCGCTGGTCGGACACGGACTGCCCCAGCACCTCGTCCTGCCGCTGGGAGCGGGCCAGGTAGGTGCCGTCGTCGCGCAGCAGCAGGATCACGTCCCGCGGACCGTCGAAAATGGCCTGGAAATACCGCGAGATGTACTCGGGCGACAGCGACAGCACCAGCACGCCCGAGAAGCGGCCCTCGCGGTACAGCGCGCGGCTCAGCTGGATGGTCCACTTGCGCGACAGCCGCCCCTCGACCGGCTGGCTGATGTACATGCCCATCACCTCCCGCTGGGCATGCACCAGGAAATGCCTGCGGTCGCGGATGGACACCCTGGCAGGCTGCGCATCGCCCGACTGCAGGTTGGAATAGACGATGTCGCCGCTTTCGTCGGCCACCGATATCTGCAGGAACGTCCCGGCGGGGTAGGCGTCGAAGGTGCTCTGGATCGCACGCCGGAAGTCCTCGGCCCTGCCATCCTCATGCTCGGACTCCAGCCCTCGCATGGTGTAGTCCAGCCCCGACAGCAGGGTCTGCACCTGCACGGACACCGCATGCGACATCTGGGCCACGCGCAGCCAGGACTGCGCTTCCGTGAAACGCCGCTGCGTCCGGTGGCTGTCCATCAGAACCGACCAGTACGCAACGGTGGCCAGCAGCACGCAGCACATGCCGACCCAGGTGGCGATCGCCGTCTGGGTCAGCGGTTCGGCCCACAGAAACCTCAGGCCACGGCGAGGAGCTGTTGCACGCATATCAAGTCTCGGATGGTGTCACAGCGGGCAGCCCACAGGCGAACAGACAGGCGGGCAAGGCCCTGGCGGGGGCCGGCAGGCTACTGCGGCAAGCCTGCCGATTGTTCCACACCCGGGCGCTGGCGCGCATCCGGCACGCTACGCCTTTGCGCCAGCGCCCAATCCACATGCTCGCGCACCAGGGGATCGGGGTGCTCGGCACGGCTGGCCAATGCCTGGCCCACGGCCGGGTCGCCGCCGGCTCGCCAGGCATTGCCCAGCGCCACGGCGATGTTGCGCAGCCAGCGCGCGTGGCCGATGCGGCGTATGGGGCTGCCCTCGGTCATGCGCAGGAAGGTGGCCTCGTCCCAGGCGAAAAAATGCACGAGCTGCGTGCCCGCAAGGCCTGCGCGCTCATCGAAGTCGGGCAGGCGGCTGGGCTGGGCGAACTTGTTCCACGGACAGGCCAGCTGGCAGTCGTCGCAGCCGTAGATGCGGTTGGCCATCAGCGCACGCAGTTCCTCGGGAATCGGGCCGGCATGCTCGATGGTGAGATAGGAAATGCAGCGCCGGGCATCGACGCGGTGCGGCGCGACGATGGCCCCCGTGGGGCACGCATCCATGCAGGCGCTGCAGCTGCCGCAGTGCGCCGTCACCGGCGCGGTGGGCTCCAGCGCCAGATCCACATAGATCTCGCCCAGGAAGAACATGGAGCCGGCCTCGCGGCTGAGCACCAGCGTATGCTTGCCGCGCCAGCCCTGGCCGCTGCGGCTGGCCAGCTCCGCCTCCATCACGGGCGCGGAATCGGTGAAGGCCCGGTGGCCGAAAGGGCCGATTTCACGCGCAATGCGCTCGGCCAGCTTCTGCAGGCGGCTGCGCAGCACCTTGTGGTAGTCGCGCCCCCGGGCATAGACCGAGACAATGGCCTCCTGCGGCCGCTGCAGGCGGCTCCACTCGACGGCCTGCCAGCCAGGGGGCGTGTGCGCAGGCAGGTAATCCATGCGGGCCGTGATCACGCTGACAGTGCCCGGCACCAGTTCGGCGGGGCGCGCACGCTTCAGCCCGTGGGCCGCCATATAGTGCATCTCACCGTGGAACCCTTGGGCCAGCCACTGCATCAAACCCGGCTCCGCAGACGACAAATCCACGCCAGCCACGCCAATTTGGGAAAATCCCAGCTCGCGGGCCCAGCCTTGCATCAAAGGAACCAATTGACTGCTGCACAACATACTCCCTCGATTGTAGAAAGCGGCCCGCCGCAAGCTGCGGATACGGCCATTCATCGCTGGATATGGCGCAGCGAAGAGGACACGCAGCGCTTTGCGCAGCAGCTGGCCGCCGCACCCGGCCTGCGCCATGCCTACGTGACGCTGCATGGCGACCTGGGCGCCGGCAAGACCACCCTGGTGCGCCACTGGCTGCGCGCCCTGGGCGTGCAGGGCCGCATCAAGAGCCCCACCTATGCCGTGGTCGAGCCGCACGAGGCACCGGGCCTGGCCATCTGGCACTTCGATTTCTACCGCTTCGACGACCCGCGCGAATGGGAGGATGCAGGTTTTCGCGATATTTTCGCCAGCCCCGGCCTCAAGCTGGCAGAATGGCCCGAAAAAGCCGCAGCGCTCGCTCCCGCGCCAGATATAGCTATCCATATCGAAGCAATCGACGAGACGCAGCGGCAGGTGACCCTGAGCGCCGGCACGCCCGCCGGATGCGCCGTGATCCAAGCACTTCAGGCATGAGCGACGCCCACCCCTCCCCCTACCCTTACGGCATGTCACGGCGCAGCCTGCTGCAGGCCGGCTCCGTCGTGCTGCTGCTGGGCAGCCAGCAGATCGCGCAGGGCGCCACCATCGTGGCCGTGCGCGTCTGGCCCGCGCCCGAATACTCGCGCGTGACCATCGAGTCGGACAGGCCGCTGGCCGCCAAGCAGTTCTTCATCGACCAGCCGCCGCGCCTGGCCGTGGACATCGAGGGCATCGACCTGAACCCCGCGCTGCGCGAACTCGTGGCCAAGGTCCGGCCCGACGACCCCAACATCGCCACCATCCGCGTGGGCCAGAACTCGCCCAGCGTGGTGCGCCTGGTCATCGACCTCAAGCAACCCGCCAAGCCGCAGGTGTTCACACTGCAGCCCGTGGCCGCCTACAAGCACCGGCTGGTGTTCGACCTCTACCCGGCCAAGGCCGTGGACCCGCTGGACGCGCTGATCAGCGAACGGCTGCGCGATGCCAGCGGCGGCGCCACCGACGCAGCCGCCGCCCCGCCGCCCCCGCCCGTTCCCGCTCCCGCTGCACCAGGGGCCGGCACCCCGGGCGCCGACCCGCTGGGCGATTTGATCGCCCAGCACAGCAGCGGCCCTGGCGGCAAGGCGCCGGCGCCCGCCCCTGCCCCCGCCGTGGTGGCGCAGGCGCCCGTGCCACGGCCTGCGCACCCAACACCCCCAGCGCCCCCGCCGCCGCCCGCCGCGGCACCGGCCCCCGCCGCGGCGCCCAACATCGCCACCTCGCGGCAGACCGACCGCATCATCATCGTCGCGCTGGACCCGGGCCATGGCGGCGAAGACCCCGGCGCCACCGGCCCCAGCGGCACGCGCGAAAAGGACGTGGTGCTCAAGATCGCCCACCTGCTGCGCGAGCGCATCAACAACACGCGCATCGGCGGCAGCCCCATGCGCGCCTTCATGACGCGGGACGCCGACTTCTTCGTGCCGCTGGCCACGCGTGTCGAAAAGGCGCGCCGCGTGCAGGCCGACCTGTTCATCAGCATCCATGCCGATGCCTTCACCACGCCGGCCGCGCGCGGCGCCAGCGTGTTCGCGCTCAGCGACAGGGGCGCCTCCAGCACGGCAGCGCGCTGGCTGGCCAACAAGGAAAACCAGTCCGACCTCGTCGGCGGCCTGAACATGGGCTCCCAGGACCAGCATGTGCAGCGCATGCTGCTGGACATGAGCACCACCGCCCAGATCAAGGACAGCCTCAAGCTCGGCGGCGCCCTGCTCGGCGAGATCGGCAGCATGGCCAAGCTGCACAAGCCGCGCGTGGAGCAGGCCGGCTTTGCCGTGCTCAAGGCCCCCGACATTCCCAGCGTGCTGGTGGAGACCGCCTTCATCAGCAACCCCGAGGAAGAGGCGCGCCTGCGCAGCACGGCCTACCAGATGCAGCTGGCCGATGCGCTGATGCGCGGCATCCGCAACTACTTCGCGCACAACCCGCCGCTGGCGCGCAGCCGCTCCGTCTGAAACCCGCGCGCTGAAGGCCGGCCGCTGCCGGCCCGCCCTGTGGGACTGCGAGGACCGCATGCTTCATGCCTGCCCGGCGCTTGCTCGGGCAGATTTCCTACTGGCCGCATCCCTGTCGAATGAGAGCATGCCAACATGTTCCACACAGTGCTTGTGTTCCACGCCAACCCCGGCGACAGCGCAGGCCAAGACAGGAGATGAGCATGCGAACCCGCTTCTATTCCATTGCCGCAGCCGCCGCCATTGCCTTGATGTCCGCAGGCTGCTCGACCAATCCTTCGAATGCCCAGATCGGCACCGGCGTCGGCGCCGTGGCCGGCGGTGTCGTGGGCGATGCCCTGTTCGGCGGCACGCTGGGTACCGTGGGTGGTGCCGCTGCCGGCGCACTGATCGGCAACGAAGTCGGCAAGCGCAGCGACCGCCGCTGACCCCCACAGAACAAAGCCCCTTGCACCTGGCGGTGCAAGGGGCTTTTGCGTGCGAACGGAAAAACGCAGGCGGTCAGCGCACAGGCTCGGAAGCGCGGCCTGCCCGCCAGGCACCGATGATGGCGATCAGGCCCGGCACCAGGATCAGGCCCCAGATGATTTTCTCCAGGTTCTCCCGCACCCAGGGCAGGTTGCCGAAGAAATAGCCGGCGGCGGTGATGCCCAGCACCCAGACGAAGGCGCCCCCCACATTGAAGGCCGTGAACTTGCCGCGGCCCATGGCGGCCACGCCTGCCACGAAAGGCGCGAAGGTGCGGATGAACGGCATGAACCGCGCCAGCACGATGGTGATGCCGCCATAGCGCTCATAGAACGCATGGGCCTGTTCGAAGGCCTTGCGGTTGAACCAGCGCGAGTCCTCCCACTGGAAAACCTTGGGCCCTATGAAACGGCCGATGGTGTAGTTGCACTGGTCCCCGGCAATCGCCGCCACCAGCAGCACCATGCAGGCGATGGAGTAGTCCATGAGGCCCGCGCCGCACAGCGCACCCACGATGAACAGCAGCGAATCGCCCGGCAGAAAAGGCATGACGACCACGCCGGTTTCCACGAAAACAATCAGAAACAGCAGGGCATAGACCCAGGGACCGTAGGCGACCACGAAGGCCTCCAGGTGCTTGTCTATGTGCAGGATGAAGTCGATCAGGAACTGGATGATTTCCAAAAGAAGGTCCTCCGCGGCGGACGCCGCACCGGCCCGTACTGTACTGCGCACCGCAAGCCCCCGGAACGCGTGGTGCAGCCCGGCCGTACCGGCCAGGGGGCGGCGCGCCTTTTGTTACAGGTCTTCATCAATCCATACGAAAAACTCACAGGTACGTCAGCTTTTTGCAGGCAAAGTCCAGGCCTGGGCGGGCCAGGCCTGCCCCCATCCCGCAAACACAAGAGGAAACGCATCCATGAACAAGCTCCGCTCCCCTTCCGGCAAGTCCCTGACCCTCGCAGCCGTCCTCGTCGGCGCCCTGGCCCTGGGAGGCTGCGCCCACCGCCCCAACAATGCCCAGCTGGGCACGGGCGTGGGCGCCGTGGCCGGCGGCGTGCTGGGCAATGCGCTGTTCGGCTCCACCCTGGGCACCGTGGGCGGCGCAGCGGCCGGCGCGCTGATCGGCAATGAGATGGGCAGCAACAGCGACCGCGCGGGCCGCCGCCGCCGCTGAGCCATTCGCCCGGTGCCCCGGCTCTGGCCTTTATGGCCGGGGTGTCCCTGGAGCCGCTTTCGCGGCTCTTTTTTTGGGTGTTCAGGCCGCGCCAGCGCATGCCCACAGGCGCGAAGCGGTACAGGCCACCGCCTAGAATTGCCGCGTGAACGCATCCACTCCCACCCCCGACGCCCCTGCCCGCCGCCCGATCCGCGACCTGCCCGATGAGCTGATCAGCCAGATCGCGGCCGGCGAAGTCGTGGAGCGCCCGGCATCGGTCGTGCGCGAGCTCGTGGACAACGCCCTGGATGCCGGCGCCCGCCAGATCAATGTGCGGCTGCTGGCCGGCGGTGTGCGGCTGATCTCGGTGGAGGACGACGGCGGCGGCATCCCGCGCGACGAGCTTCCCGTGGCGCTGCGCCGCCATGCCACCAGCAAGATCACCGACCTGCACGATCTGGAGACCGTGGCCACCATGGGCTTTCGCGGCGAGGCGCTCGCGGCCATCTGCTCGGTGTCCGAGTCCTCCATCCTTTCGCGCCCGGCCGGCCAGGATTCGGCCTACCTGCTCGATGCGCGCAGCGGCGAGCTGCGCCCCGCCGCCCGCAACCAGGGACCGACCGTGGAGGTCAAGGAGCTGGTCTTTTCCACGCCCGCGCGCCGCAAATTCCTCAAGAGCGACGCCACCGAACTGGCGCACTGCATAGAGTCCGTGCGCCGCCATGCGCTGGCCCGGCCCGATGTGGGCTTCGCCATCTGGCACGAGGGCAAGCTGGTCGAGCAGTGGCGCGCGGCCGGCAGCATGTCGGCCGATGCCCTGGCGCAGCGCCTGGCCGATGTGCTGGGCGACGGCTTCGTGCAGAACTCCGTGGCCGTGGACCATTGGTCGGGCGCCGTCCATGTCACGGGCCGCGCCGGCATACCCGATGCGGCGCGCTCGCGGCCCGACCAGCAGTTCTGCTACGTCAACGGCCGCTTCGTGCGCGACAAGGTGCTCACCCACGCATCGCGCAGCGCCTACGAGGACGTGCTGCACGGCCACAAGCAGCCCGTCTATGCGCTCTATGTGGAGATCGATCCCGCGCGCGTGGACGTGAACGTGCACCCGACCAAGATCGAGGTGCGCTTTCGCGACAGCCGCGAGGTGCACCAGGCCGTGCGCCATGCCATAGAGAACGCCCTGGCCGCACCGCGCGCCGCCGCAGCGGCGGCGGCTGCCGCCGAGGAAGCCGCGCGCACGCCGGAGCTTGCGCCCGCCGCACCGGCCACGGCCCCCAGGGCCACGGCCCCTGCATGGCCCCAGGCGCGCATGCGCTTCGGCGATGAGCAGGCGGCGGGCCACAAGGTCAGCAATCTGGCCGGCCTCTGGGCGCCCATGCGCGAAGCCGCCCCGGCCCCGGCACCGGTTTCCGCGGGCATGCCCGCCTCGCCAGCCCCCGCGCCGGCCGAGCCTGCGCCGGCCTATGCAGCGGCCTATGCCCCGGCCTATGCAGCGGCGTCTGCACCGGCCCAGCCCCCCATGCCATCCCAGTCGCAGCACGGCGCGGTGAGCGAGCCTGCGCCAGCGCCCGCCAGCGCGCCCGAGGCCGCCCGGCAGCCGGCATCCGATGACCAGGCCGTCTGGCCCCTGGGCCGTGCCGTCGCCCAGATCCATGGCGTCTACATCCTGGCGGAGAACGCCCAGGGCATGGTCGTGGTGGACATGCACGCGGCCCATGAACGCATCGTCTACGAGCAGCTCAAGAACGCCGTCAATGCCTCGCAGCAGATTCCCAGCCAGCCGCTGCTGATTCCCGCCACCTTCGCGGCCACGCCCGAGGAAGTGGCCACGGCCGAGGCCCATGCGGACACGCTCCTGGCCCTGGGCATGGAAATCTCCCCGTTCTCGCCCAAGACCCTGGCCGTGCGCGCCGTGCCCGCCACGCTGGCCCAGGGCGATGCCGTGGAGCTGGCGCGCAGCGTGCTGGCCGAGCTGGCCCAGCACGACGCCAGCACCGTGGTCCAGCGCGCGCGCAACGAAATCCTGGCCACCATGGCCTGCCATGGCGCCGTGCGCGCCAACCGGCGCCTGACCCTGGACGAGATGAACGCCCTGCTGCGCCAGATGGAGGTCACCGAACGCTCCGACCAATGCAACCACGGCCGCCCCACCTGGCGGCAGATGAGCATGAAGGAGCTGGACGCGCTGTTCCTGCGCGGGCGCTGAAAGCGCCTGCGCAGGAACAGCGCGTCAGTCGCGCATCTTGGCGAAGGCCGCCAGTTGCTCGTACTTGCGGTCTTCTTCCGTGATCAGGCGGACCAGGTCCTCGCGCCCGGTGGCCGGCACGATGCCTGCATCTTCCAGGCGCTTGCGCACGGCGGGCTCGGCCAATGCCTGCTGCAGCGCAGCGGTGATGCGCTGGGCCGTGGCCTCGGGCAGCCCACGCGGCGCCATCAGCGCGAACCAGCCCACCAGCTCGTATCCGCGCAGCGCTGCCAGCTCGGCCACGGCCGGCACCTGGGGCAGCGCGGCCAGGCGCTGGGCGCTGGTGACGGCCAGTGGCACGATGCGCCCGCCTTGCAGGAAAGGCTGGGCCGCCGTGGGCGAAAGCATGGCCAGGTCCAGCGTGCCGCCGGCCAGGTCGCTGGTCAGCGGCGCCACGCCCTTGTAGGGCACGTGGGTGATGGAGACGCCGGCGCGCTGCTTGAGCAGTTCGCCCGCGAAATGCAGGGTCGAACCGACGCCCGAGCTGCCATAGCTGAGCTTGTCCGGCTGGCGCCGCGCCAGATCCAGCAGCTCGGCCAGGTTCTTGACACCCAGGCCCGGGCGCGCGGCCAGCAGCAGCGGGCTGGTGGCGACCAGGCCCAGGGGCGTGAAGTCGCGGCGTCCGTCGTAGCGCTGGGCCGGGTTGACCAGCCGAGTGGCCACCAGTTCGTTGCTCGCGCCCATCAGCAGCGTGTAGCCGTCGGCCGGCGCCGACACCACGCGCTGGGCCGCGATGGCGCCTGCCGCGCCGCCCACGTTGTCCACCACCACCGTGCCCTTGAGGTGCGCGGCCAGCGCATCGCCGGCCACGCGTGCGGCCAGGTCCACCGAGCCGCCGGCCGGATAGCCGACGACCAGCTTCACGGGCCTGGACGGAAAGGCGCCTTGCGCCATGGCCGGGACGGCCAGGCCCAGGGCCGCCGCGCCGAGAAGGCTGCGCCGGCTCAGGCCGTGCGCAGGGGAAGGGAAAGATGCTGTGCTCATGGTGGCAATCACGGGATGGGTGCGCGGGCGCGGTGGGGAAAGGACTGCCTCAGGCAGCGGAAAGAAAGCGCCGTGCCAGCTTCACCCAGTAGGTGGCCGCCAGCGGCAGGATGCGGTCATTGAAGTCGTAGCCGGGGTTGTGCACCATGCATCCGCCCGTGCCATGGGTCTCGCCCACGCCATTGCCCACGATCAGGTAGCTGCCCGGGCATTGTTCGAGCATGAAGGAAAAGTCTTCGCTGCCCGTCAGCGGCTGCAGGTCGGCAATCAGCCCCTGCTCGCCCAGCCAGTCGCGCGCCACATCGCGCGCCAGCGCCGTGCTGGCGGGGTCGTTGACCAGGGCCGGATAGCGCCAGCGGTAATCGACCTCGGCCTGCACGCCCAGCGTGGCGGCCTGGGCCCGGGCCAGTTCGGTGATGCGCTCGCGCAGCATGGCCCGCACCTCGGGCCGGTAGGCGCGCACGGACAGGCGCAGCTCCACCTCGCCGGGAATCACGTTGGGCGCATCGCCGCCGTGGATGGCGCCCACGCTGACCACGGCCATGTCGCGCGGATCGACGTTGCGCGACACCACGGTCTGCAGCGCCAGCACCAGGTGGGCCGCCGCCACCACGGGGTCGGCCGACAGATGCGGGGCCGAGCCGTGGCCGCCCTTGCCGCGCACGGTGATGATGACCGTGTCCGACGAGGCCATGAACGAGCCCTCCCGGAACCCGAACCGGCCCACGGGAAAGCCCGGCATGTTGTGCAGGGCGAAGATGGCGTCGCAGGGAAAGCGCTCGAACAGGCCATCCTCGACCATCTTGCGGCCGCCGCCCAGGCCTTCCTCGGCAGGCTGGAAGATCAGGTGCAGCGTGCCGTCGAAGCCGCGCGCCTCGGCCAGTTCGCGCGCCGCGGCCAGCAGGATGGCGGTGTGGCCATCATGCCCGCAGGCATGCATGCGGCCCGCATGGCGGCTGGCGTAGGGCAGGCCGGTCTGCTCATGGATGGGCAGCGCATCCATGTCGGCGCGCAGGCCCAGGCGGCGCGCGCCCTGGCCGGCGCGCAGCGTGCCCACCACCCCCGTGCCGCCCAGGCCGCGGTGCACCTCATAGCCCCAGGAGGCCAGGCGCTCGGCCACCAGATCGCTGGTGGCGAATTCCTCGAAGGCCAGCTCGGGATGGGCGTGCAGGTGGTGGCGCAGCTGCACCATCTCGGATTCGGTGGCACGGATGCCGGGCAGCACGGGATCGGCGCAGGCGGCTTGCTCGGAAACAGGAAGGTCGTGGTTCATGCCGCCAGTCTAGGAAGCCGGGCCCTCGCGCAAAAGACCACCCGCGCCTGCCCTGCCAGGCATTGCCGGTCTCCCCCATGCACGGATGGCACGGAACATGCAAGATCGGCGCATGACCCCTGCTGCCCTTCCCGATCCCGGCCCGGCCATGAAACTGCACCAGATGCGCTACCTCGTCGCCGTGGCCGGCTGCGGCAGCGTGCGTGCCGCATCCAGGTCGCTGGGCGTGACCCAGTCGGCCATCACCCAGGCCCTGCGCGAGCTGGAGGAAGGCCGCCGCCTGGCGCTGTTCGAGCGCCAGAGCAGCGGCATCGTGCTCACGCCGGCCGGCAGCGCCCTGCTGCGCCATGCCCGGCTGATCACCGCGCAGATGGCCCAGGCCGAAGAGGAGATGGCCCGCCTGCGCGACGACGGCGCCGCCGCCCGCCTGTGCGTGGGCGTGACGCCCTGGGTGGGGCAAAGCCTGCTGCCCCATGTGCTGCGCACCTTCCGCGCCGAGCTGCCCCAGGTGCGGCTGGAGCTGTTCGAGGGCCTGTCGGCGGTGGCCCATCCGCGCCTGCGCGAGGGCACGCTGGACCTGCTGATAGGGCGCGTGCCCGCCGGCCCTTCGGGCGGGGACCTGCAGGCCACGCCGCTGTTCCGCTACGACGCCACCGTCGTGGCCCGCGCCGGCCACCCGCTGGCGGGTGCGCGAACCCTGGCCCACCTGATGGACTGCGACTGGCTGCTCAACTACACGCCACCCGAGGAAGGCGACCTTGTGGACCGCCTGTTCCTGCGCCACGGCCTGCCCGTGCCCACGGGGCATATCCACCTGGTGCACTCGGCCTCGCTGCTGCTGCACCTGATCGCCCACAGCGACATGCTGTCCTTTTGCCCTTGGCCGCTGATCGAATCGGGCGTGCCCCAGGGCGCCCTGGTGCCCCTGGCCCTGAAGGAGCAGTTCGAGCCCCACACGGTGGGCGTGGTGCAGCGCGGCCACGGCCGCCTGCCCTGGGTGGCCGAGCGCTTCGTGCACCATCTCATGGAGCAGGTCCGCGCCTGCCGCCACAGCGCCGACCCGGTGCTGCAGCGCGTGTTCCGCTCCATCGACGTGCTGGCCTGAATGCGGCTCAGAGCGTATCGGCCTGCGCCAGCGCCTCGGCGGCCGACCCATCCCAGCCCCCGCCGATGGCCCGGATCAGCCCCACGGCCGCCTGGTACTGCGCGGACTTCACCTGCAGGGCCTGGCGCCGGTTGCGCAGCTCGCTGCGGCGTGCATCCAGCAGGTCGAGCTGGCTGACGTAGCCGTTGCGGTAGCGTGTGTCCGACAGGCTGGTGGCGCGCTGCGCCGCCACCACGGCCCGGGCCTGCACGGTGGACTGCTCCTGCAGGATGCGGATGGACGACAGCTGGTCCTCCACCTCCTGGAAGGCCACCAGCGCCTGCTGGCGGTAGGCGGCCAATGCGGCATCGAGCTGGGCACCGGCGGCCTGCACGCCGGCCTCGCGCCGGCCACCGTCGAACAGCGGCAGCGACAGCAAGGCGCCCACGCCCCAGGAACGCATGGACCACTTGAACAGGTCGCCCACCTCGGGGGATGCATGGCCGGCCGCGCCCGTCAGCGAGATGCTGGGAAACCATGCCGCCCTGGCCACGCCCACGCGCGACTGGGCCGCGAACACGGCGCGCTGCGCGGCCGAGATGTCGGGCCGGCGCATCAGCACCGTGGCCGGCACGCCGGCGGGGATGGCCGGCAGCGCCGTGGTCCAGGCCGCTTCGCCCAGGCCGAAGCGCGAGGCCGAATCGCCCACCAGCACGGCCAGCGCATGCTCGAGCTGGGCGCGCTGGCGGTCCAGCGCCAGCGCATCGGATTCGGTGGCCGACAGCTCGGCCTGGATGCGCGCCACGTCCAGCTCGGCGATGTCGCCGGCCTGCAGGCGGCGCTCGGACAGGCGCAGCGTGTCGCGGTAGGCCGCCACGGTCTCGCGCATCAGGGCGCGTTCGGCGTCCAGCGCGCGCAACTGCAGATAGGTCTGCGCCACCTCGGC
>JBHIXF010000021.1:0-80988 GCA_041984925.1 Comamonas sp. | reverse complement strand
GACAGGCTCACCGGCACGGCCTGCTCTGCGTCAGCTTTCGCTTTTGCCACGGCCGCGTCCACGGCATTGGCAGGAGCAGCAGCGGGCCGGGCGCCCTTGAAGGCGCTGAAGACTTCCACGATCTCGGCAGCGGAACCGTTCTGCAGAACGTTGGCCACGGCTGCGCGCGCGAAAGCAGGCTGGGAATCCACCCACTGCTTGAACTCGGCCGAGTCGGCAATTTCGTCCGCGTCGGCATGCGCTGCATAGATCGCGTTGTCGTGCGCCTGCTGGGCGCTGACCTGTTCACGCTGCTGCAGCGGCTGCATGGCCTGGGCCAGTCGCGCGTCCACCAGAGCTGCTGCACGCTGGTCCACCAGCGCAGCCACGCCCTTGGCGATCCCCTCCTCCGAGAAGTCGCCGAACAGGGTCATGTCCACGCCTTGGGAGGCTGCGGCCTGGGCAATGGCCAGGTTCTTGTCGGCCGAGGTTGGCGCCGCGCCGGCTTGCTCGCGGGCCGCGGCATCCGCCTGGGCCTGAGCGAGGTTGCTTTGCTGACTGCGAGTCAACTGGTCGATCTGGGCCTTCAGGGTGGCGTTCTCGCTCTCAAGCGAGTCGCCGCGCGCCTTGAATTGGTCACGCTCGGTACGGGCCTGGGCCAGCTTTTCAAAGGGGATCGTGTAGCTGCCCGACTTGCTGGCAATGGGCGCGCCGGCCGGCTCGTCATCCTGAGCGGGCGCCGCGCCTGCAGCAGATGCAGGAGCAGGGGTTTCGGCGACAGCCGGGGCTGCAGCAGGAGCGGGGGAAGGCGCTGCAGCAGTTTGCTCAGCGCCAGGTGTGGCGGTTGCGGGAGTAGCAGTGCTCGCGGCGTTGCTGGCTTCTGCGGTCTGGGCCGCGTCCGCGTCCATATCCAGTTGTCCTGCAAAGGCGGATTCGAGCAGTTGCTCAGGTGACATCGGCATGTAGGTGCTCCACATTCCCGGCTATCCGGCCGGGCCTGTTCTGAAGGGGCACGCAGATTCGAGGATCAGGCCAGGGCCGAAGCCCTAGCCGTCACGCTCTCCAGCTGCGGGAAGTGCCGACCCTCACGGGCGGGCTGTTCGTCTCTGGCTTTCGCCTTCAACGTGGGACACAGTGTCAGGCTGCGCGCGCGCGGCATCCAACTCTGGACGGAGTGAACCGCTACAGGTTGTCGTCCGGGCTGGCGGTCTCGATCCCCTGCATGCCGCGTGCCGGCTCCTGCGGGATGGGCGGGAATGCGGGGCTGGTGTTCTCGCGCACCTGGCCGATGTCGCCGGCAGCGCCCGACCCGCCAGACTGCGGCGCTGGTGTAGGGCCGGCAGGTGCTGCGCCCGGTACCGGGAAGTCCGGATCGTCTCCGCCGGGGTTGGGCTTCTGGTATCCCGCGCCCTTCATGATGGCATCGGCAATGGGCGCGATGGCCGGGTTCATGGCGACCTGGGCCCCGCCCTGCATCGCCGAGAAGGCGGCCTGCACACCCACCTGCACCGCGTCGGCCATCACCTTCTTGATCTGAGCCTCCGTCAGGCGTTCCTTCATCTCCAGCTCGCGCAACTTGAGCTCGTGGCCGGCCTTGAGCAGCGCGGCATTGACCTCCTGCTGCACGCGCTGCTCGATCTGCTCCGGGGTCTGCTGGCCCGTCGCGGCGCGGATGGCCTCCACCACCTGCTTCTTGCGCGGAAGGTCCATCAGGTCGATCAGGAACGGCAGCGCGACTGCCTGGATGTGCTCCGGCAGCGATTTCACCGCCTCGGACAGCGAGCTGAGCTGCTGGGCTCGGAAGCTGCTGGTGCTCGGCACGTCCTCCAGGGCCACCTTCATGCGCGTGCGCAGAACGTCATTGGACCGATAGGCCAAGCCTGTGTCGGGGTCCTCTTCGGCCTTGTTCAGCACCACCGTGCGCGGCGGGTTGAGCACGTCGCCCTCGATCACGATGGTCTGCTCCTCGTCGCCCATGTCCTCGATGATCAGCGACATCAGCAGCTCGCCCACCATCGTGCGCCCGTCCTTGGTGTTGTCCATCATGTCGGCCAGCCCAATCTGGGACTGCTCCACCTGGGTGGTCTCCTGAAGGCCGCTGCGCGCGGTACCGGCCTGGCCCTGCATGGCGGGCGTGATGGGACTGACGCGGCCCAGCGCGCGCCGGCTGTCCTCCATCAGTTGCAGGTGCTGGGCGTTGAGCTGGAAGTCGCGCTCCACATCGAATATGCCCCCTTCCTTCATGTGCTCGGCGTCCAGCACGATGTCGGCGTCAGGGCGGGCCAACTGCTGGCGGATCTGAGCGCTTGTCATCTCCGTCGCGCCCTTGGTGCGCCGAACCCGCGTCGAGGCCATGCCCCAGCGAAGCTTCGCCATTGTGCTGTTCAGGTTGTCCTGCGGGAACAGCATGTCGCGCACCAGGCCGAAGGGCATGCCCGTCTGGTCTTCCCGATAGCCCCAGAACGGCACATATGGGAAATGCTGGTGCGGGTATGGCGTGGGGCCGTCGTGCAGGCAGATGGGGCCGATCCAGTAGGACCGGCGCAATCGCGTGATGGTCTCGCGCGACAGCATGCCCGCGCCCGAGGCCACGGCCAGGCGGTGCTGCTGGTTGGACTCATCGAACTCGACTACGCGGCCGCCGCGCAACCTCAGCACCAGCGCCGACACCCAGCGCCGGTACCAGAGTTCGCACAGGCTGAGCTCGTCGGTCTCGGATCGGTACCAGGCATGCTCTCGCGGCGTCCAGGCTCGGGACACGTCCAGGCCCGGCACCAGGCCCGTGGAATAGCCGCCCTCTCCCAGATAGCCGCCGTATCCGCCTGGGCCTGATGCCGAGTCCGCACGCATGATCAGGTCCCGATGCTTAGGGAATGCCGCCGCGACCCGGTCCTTGCGGATGAACCGCTCCCGGAGCAGCCAGTGGGCGTCGGACAGGTCAGCCTCCTGGGCCCGGATATCCCACCAGATTTCATTGCGGTGGACATACCGGCAGCGGTAGGGATAGGCAAAGGGATCGCTGGCGCGCGCGACTTCGACCCAGCCCAGGCCCACGCTCACCTGCGGCTTGAAGGCATCGCTTATCGCACGATCTGCCCGGCTGTGGCGCTCAGCCTGGTTCAACCGGAAGTTGAGCGCGTCGGCCACGTCCTGCCCGCCCGGGTCGCCGTCAGGTGTCACGCGCCAGTCCGTCCGCGTCTTGGCCTCGTAGCCGCACACGGCCGCAATCGCTGGCCCGATGATGTTCTCCTTGGCCGGTGGGATGCCGAAGCGCTTCATGCGCGCGAGCAGTTCGCTGCCCAGCTGGTTGCCGTCGGCATAGTCGGCTTCCATGTCGGCCTGCCGGCGCCAGGGTGGCTGCTCCAGGATGTCATCGATGATGCGGGCATATTCGTGCGGCGTCAGCGCCGCGCCCAGGTCTGCTGTGCTTGGGGGAGTTGCATAGTTCATGGCAGTGCCTCACGCGCGCCAGTCCGGCGCATCCTCTTCCTCTTCGGGCTCAGCGCGCGCGCCGTACCCATCGTCATTGGGGTTGAAGAGCCCGCTTTCCTTTGCCTGCGCCCACTGCCGAAGCGCGTCCGCGCCTTCCGTGCAGCCGTTGGACTTGTCGGGCTCATCGATGAATTTGTTCAGCGCCCGGCTGAATTTCTTGCTGTAGCCGCGCAGGCGCTCCAGGCCGAAGGCACAGGCCTCCTTGTCGAACCAGGCGCCGCGCAGGTGCTTGCGCACCAGGTTGACGCCCGTCTGCAGCTCGGTGATGCGCGGCACCACGGTGAATTTCTGGCCGGGCATGAGGGCCTGCAGCTGCTGCTTGGTCGATCTGTTGGTATCGCCCAGGCGCTTGTGATTCGCGTCGTGCGGCAGGAAGTGCGCGCCGAACACGTAGCCGAGGCCCTGCAGGTGGCGCACGTAGTGCCGCAGGTCTTCCTCGTGCTCCTCGTAGTAATTGATGAAGCGGTCCTCGCCGCGCAGGGACTGCATGAACCAGATGGCCGTCCCGTCCGCGCGCCCGATGTCCCAGAAGGTGTAGACCGGGAGATCCAGCTCGGGCACCGACGTGATGCCGCCGCGCTTCGTGAGCGCAACCATAGCCTTGGCGTAGTACCGGCCCGCGCTGGACTGTTGGAATGCCTCCGCCGGCGTGGACGGGTACTCCTGCCACATGCGTTCGGGCGCGCCGGGGAAGTCCGCCTCCTGTGTGGCCACATACCAGGCACGCTGTTCCAGATCGATGGTGCACTGCATCTCGACCTCCACCTGGTCGAAATAGTCGTGCTGCTCGCGCGTGACATGGACCAGGCCCGCGTCCATGCGGAAGTTGGGCTCCTGCCACCATGCGTAGAAGTGGAATCGGTAGTCGCGCGGGCTCAGCTTCTTGTGCGTGTAGTGCAGGGCCTCCGCCCGCTGGGACAGGTGGTAGAACTCGCCGTTGGCGCCTTCGGCCGTGCTCTCGATCACCAGGATGCCCGTGGTGGGCACGGCTGGAATGGAGCCGGTCATCACCTCCTTGGCCTTGTGCGGGAAGCGCGCCGAGATCTTGCCCAGTTCGGAGACGTGGAGCCGATGGATCGTGCCCGACCGCATGGACGTGGCCACCCGCACGCTGCTGTTGTTGTGAGCGAAAAGCAGCTCAACTGCGCTGTCGCGCGCCAGGGGGAAGCGGTCGCGGATCTCCTCGGGCAGGTTCTCGTAGGCGTACTTCACCTTGTCCCGGAAGATGGCCTCGGCCGCCTCGCGATCGTGCGCGATGATGCCGCAGCGCTGATCCGCATTGAACAGCGCATGGTCCAGCCACAGGATGGCGATCAGCGTTGTGAAGCCCAGCTGCCGCGCCTTCAGGATGATGTTGCGATGCCAGAGCCGGCTGATGAAACGCTTCTGCGCGCGATTGGGCCGGAAAGGCATGGTGAAGGTGTCCGCCTCTTCCCCATCCTTGGAGTCGCCCTTGACCATGATCTTGTACAGGCTGCCGGAGAACAGGCGCCATTCGGGATCGCGCAGGCACCGCTCCAGCTCCTCGGGCGTGTCGGGGAGCCGGTTCAGGGGAGCACTGTGGACGCGCGCGGCCACAGCCTCAACCCTCCTCGTCCGTCGGGTCTTGCTTCACTTGCAGCGTGGAGCCCGCGCGCGGGCCTGTGCGCTCCGGGTCATCCGCAATGGGAGCGAAGCCGTTGCCGTTCTCCTTGGAGATGCGATGCAGCAGCGCGGCCAGCGGGTCCGACTTCTGCTGGTTGTCCTTTTCGTATAGGCCCAGGTACTTCCAGATTTTTTCTGC
Organism: Comamonas sp.; assembly: GCA_041984925.1. Taxonomy (GTDB): domain Bacteria; phylum Pseudomonadota; class Gammaproteobacteria; order Burkholderiales; family Burkholderiaceae_C; genus Comamonas. The sequence continues at coordinate 75,734 of JBHIXF010000021.1, read as the reverse complement.
GAAGGCCTCCTTGCTGTGCGTCAGGACCTGCAGGCCGTCCTTGGTTCGCTTCACGCCGGCATAGAGCTGAGCGGCGGCGGGGCTCAGGAAGCGCGTGTCCTTGATGACCTCGCGCGCATATCCATCTCCAACGCATGCGGTGCAGTCCGGGTGCGGCGGGCGGTGGGGGTTGAAGCCGATGCCGCCTTCTTCGTCGAAGTCCTCGGGGGCCTTGCCTTCAGCGCGCCAGGACTCGCGGGCATGGTTCATCTCGCTGACGGTGCGCTGATACCTGAAGTTCTCGCCCCAGCAGTGGCGGCAGCAGGCAACCTTGGTCTCGATCAGTTCACGCGCATCGGCTGTGGCGATCAGCCAAGCCTGCTGGAGCATGGCATCGGCAGTGATCTGAGTGCGCTCCTGCTGCTGCCTTCGGGCTTCCGCAATCGCGGCTTGGATGTGAGGTTTTGACAGGTTCTCAGAGGCGATCTGCCTAGCGGTCTTGGAGCTGTAGCCGGCCCTGATCGCGGCCTGAGTACCATTCAGGTCCACCAGGAATTCATCGATGAACTTCGATTCCCTCGCGGTCAGCGCCTGGGCGTCCGTGCGCTTGATTCGGGTGGCTTTTTTTGCCGGGACCTTCTTCAATGCCGGCTTCGTGGTGGCGCTCGGTGGCTTCTTGACCACTGGGCGCTTCGCAGGAACAGCAGAGCCTGCGGCCTTCTTCGCGGCAGCAGGCTTCTTGGGTACAGGTTTCTTTTGAGGCTCGGACTTGCCGGCAGGACGTTGGGCCATGGCCGGCAGTCTTTCTGCCCAGTTGTGCGGCGTCGAACCCTAGCCGGGGTACACCACCTGTGCCGAATGCCTCAAGCGAGAGTGGGCGCTGCAGCGCCGCAGATTTCAGCCGCCGCGGCCAGCCGGCCAACCCGCAGCCCACGCGCACCCGACGCGATGGGTGGAAATTGTTTGCAGCGCAGGGGCCGGCGCGCCCACTGGCATGGATACTGGAGCGGGCCGCTCAAGGACGATCAGGGCGACCCCGTGCCCAGTGACAAGCGCAAGTTTGATTTGCGCTGGCAGTCCCCTATCGCCGTCAACCTGGGCTCCCCAGACGACATGCCATCGGTGATTCGGCCTGTGGAGCGATCCGTGGGCGTCAGTTCTCCGGGCAGCGCTCCATAGCGTAATCGCTACAAATCCCCGGAATAGATCGGGCCCTGGGGCCGTAGCTTTACCCCCTACACGATGGGCTAGCAATCCAGCACTGAGAGCAAGTCGCCCTGCCTGCCGTCAGCCTTGCGATTTGCTTCGAGGGCCCTTACCTTGCGCTCCAGCGCCATGCGCCTGGAGGCCTCTTCCAGGAGCTTGTCCTGGAGTTCCTGGATGCGACCCAGTGCCGTGTGCTCCAGCGCCACGCCGGCCAGCCCTTGACCGAGACGCGCTGCTTCAAGACGGACCAGGTGCAGCACATGCTCCCCGATCTCCACCATGGTCCTACCATCGTTGAGGTGCACGATGACAACATCCCGGGCTGGCCCGTGCTGGTGCACCGGGCGATAGCACTGCTTCACCGCCGCAATCATCCCCTCGCCACGCAGCACCTTGATGCGGTCATCCACGGTAGTGAGGTTCAGGCCCGTGATCTTGTGGATGCGGTCTCGCGTGGGCTCCTCGCCAGCCTCGTGCAGCTGCCGGATCGCCTCGTAGACCTGCGTCAGCGTGGGCACGGCCTCGACCGCGCCTGTGTCGGGGTTGCCGCCGGCCGTCTTGTGGATGGTGCTGGTGGTGGCTTGGTTCATGCGTTTTCGCTCCAGAGGGGAAGTCGTGCCGGCCATTGGCCGGATTCGAGGATGGTGTGGCGGGTGATGCGGCCCCAGGCCAGGCCGTATTCGTGGTGGACTTCGTTGCCGCCCTCCATGAGGCGGTATTGATCGAATGCGACGTGGCAGCCCTCGATGCCGGGCCGCGCGCAGCACAGAGGGAAGCCCGTGCGGTCGTCGGTCTTTAGGGCGAAGCCCTTGCCGCGATTGAGGTGGGCGTGCTGGCTGTAGCCGCTGATGCCGCACCACATGCAGGGGAGCGCGGCCACGGCGCGGCGGTAGGCCTCGCTGCGCTGCACATCCTCTTTCTCGATGGCCTGGCCAGTGGTGGCCGGGCCCATGACCACGATGCTGGCGCAAGCCATGCCGGCCGTGGCCAGGGCGCTGGCCATGGCGCGAGCCGCGCGCTCGGCCAGCACCTCGTCGCGGTCCTGCGCCTGCGCGGCGGCAGCGTTCGGCCGGCGGCCGAAGCCGCGGCTCTGCAGTTTCGCGCGGCGCTGGATCATCGAAGGTCACCCTCCGAACCGACCTGCAGCAGCGTGCCGAATTCGTCCATGACGCATATCCGGGTGGGTCCAGCCACCACAAGCACACAGCAGCGGTTCTCCTCCATCGGCGTGGCTCGGTACCGGCCCAGTGCGTCGGGCCCGGTGATGCGGAAATGAGCCGTCGAGCCACGCCAGATAGGCGGGTAATTCGACTTCGGGCGCTCGAGGCCGCGCTGGGGCCGGCGAGGCAGATCAGGGCGAATGTCAAGCGCGCGCATGGACACCGCCCTCCTCTGCACCAAGGTCCAGGTCCTGCACGTCCAGGCCCAGCACGCGCGCGACGAAGCTCTCCAGCCGGGCGCCGCGCGACTTCTTCCAGCCCGGCAGCCGGCGCACCGCATCGCAGGTGCACAGCTGCGGCAGCGCCAGGCGCATGTAGCCGGCCCAACTGCGGCACGGCGGCGCGGGGTTCTCGGCCGGGTTCTCGACGTGGTGGCCCTGGGCCCGCAGCGCGGCGGCCGCGCGATGGAACGCGGGGTAGTTGAACTCGGGCAGGCCTGTCATGGGGCCCGCGATGTAGATGCGCTTCATGGCCGGGCCCTCCGAAAGGACCACGCGATCATGGCGGCGTCACGCTGGTGCTGATTGCTGCGGCCGGCCCAGCCGGTCAGGCGGCTGAAGGTCGCGGCATCGATCTTGGCGCCGTGGGCGCCACCAGCCTTCGCGCTGGGCGGCATGCCGTAGCAGGTGATGCCCAGGCTGGCGCACAAGGTCTCGATCAGCACACACCATGCATCGATCTCGCCAACGTTGCGCGCCATCTTGGCCCGGGCGGCAGCGCTGCCCTCAGCAGTCCAGGTGCGCCTCGCGGCCCGGCTGTCCTCGAAGATCACCAGCGACGGCCGGCGCTCCTGCAGCGTGACCATGATCTGCGCTGGCGCGATTTCCTCCAGCGCCTGCAGGTGGCCGTCAACCATCCAGGCCAGGCCCGTGTGCTTGCCCGGGTCCATGCCCAGCACCGTCACCGGCCCCTGGTGGCCAGCAGGCAGCGATACGCGCGGGGCGGCCTTGGCCATCGGCCGGGTGCCAGCTGCAGCGCTGGTGGTCGTGCGTCGCTCACGGGCGGCAGGAGCGCGCCGCGCCGCCGGGGCCTGGCGCTTCGCAGAATTGCTTTGGATGGATGCCATGGGAACCGGAGACGACGATGAATTCTTGGGAGTCCTGGTCATGCCCTGGCTCCCCTGCGCTGCGGCGCGAACTTGACCAGGCCGGCGAACATCGGGCCGGCAGCTTGGTATGCGACCGTGCGCCCGTTGCGGGCCTTGCTCACCGTCTCGCGGCTCAGGCTCAGTTCAGCCGCCAGTTCCACGCCGGTCTTGTCGCTGGCCAGGATGTGCGCGATCACCTCGGGGGTCAGCTTCGCGCGTTTGCGCCCACCCAGGCGATTGGCGAGGATGCGCTTGGGCACGTCCTTCAGGCGGCCAGTCTGGCTGATCCAATCCCCGAATTCGGTGCCCGGCGAGCAGGCCACATGCGCCGGGTTGCAGCAGGCCTTGTTTTCGCAGGTGCCATACGCACGCCAGCCTGCGGGGATAGGCTGCCCCGTCTTGCAATGCCAAACGGCACGCGGCCCGTTCTGCGTCGACATGACATCGGGACCACGGGTGTAGTCCGGGGCGTAGATGTTGGCGCGACCATCGTGGCGCAGCGAGCCCTTCCAGAGCCAGCAACCACCGATGCCGATATGGCAACGGCCCTTGATTTCCTCGAGCGTCCTCATGCTCCATCTCCTTGAAGTCGTTGAGCTACCGCAGCAGCAGTGCGGCGTTTGGCCTGACCCAGGCGCATGCGCTCGGCCCGGGCCTGCACCTGCAGCGGCGTGTAGCGCCGGGCCTTGAGCGCGAAGGACTGGCGCAGGTCCGCCAGTTGAGCCAGTACCTCGCGCCGGGGGCCCGTGGGCACCGACTCGGGCGCCGGCAGGGCCAGGGCTGCGCGCGGGGCCGGCAGCTGCAGCTGCTCGCGCAGGTCGTCGGTCAGGCCCTCCAGCCCTCCCGGCAGCCGGCCCGCAGCCATGGCCTCCTGCACGGCGCGCGTGCGCCCCTCGGGGTCGTGGCCCAGGCTGACCTGCACCACCGGCCGACGGCGCAGCGCGCGGGCCTCGCCCGTGATCCGGCCATAGGCCTCGATGAACGCCTGCCGCGCGCCGAACTTGTCGTTGGCAGCCAGCAGCGGCGCGGCCACGGCCCAGGCCTGGGCAATCTCGTCGGTCCACACCACGGTGGCCTGCTGGTCAGCGCTGGTCAGCGCCAGGGCGTAGGCCTCGGCCGGCAGCATGCGCCCCATGGCATGGTCGACGTACTGCAACACGGTGCCTGTCAGGATCGGGCCGCGATGCTCGGCGCGGATTCGGGCCAGAGCCAAGCGCAGCACAGGCTTGTCGATGTGGGCCAGGTCTTCCGCCAGCAGCAGGAGCGCAGCAGGCCGGACCTGCTGGCCGCTCAGCTCCATCGTGGCGCCCAGCTCCTCCAGCAGCCAGTCGGTGTCCAGGTCGTCACGCATTGCCGCCCTCCCCGTTGCCCCGGCCGCCGCGCTGGCGCATCAGCCGCTTGGCCTCCTCGATGGCATCGAAGTTCGCGCTCGTTTTGTCGGCAGCCTGGGCCGCCGTGCCAGTCATGGCCTGGCCGCGTGCCCACTGCGTGCGGTAGCTCTCGGCCTTCGCCAGCAGTGCGCCGACACCGTGCGAGTCCTTCAGCACATAGGCCTCGCTGACGCATTCCACGTACCAGGCCGCCACCAACGGCGCCTCCTCGTAGCCCAGCCGCTTCACCAGCGCCTTCACGTTGGCGTTCACCTGGGCATTGCGGACGGGCCTGACGCCGTACCGCTGGACGTAGGCCAGGCTGTAGGCCGACCAGGTGTGCTTGCATGCGGCCTGAAGGGCTGTGTCCTCCGCGTCATCAGCACCACCCTCCCCCGTTCGGGCCGGCTGCGCAGCAGTCGGGAATGGTTCTTTGGCGGTTCCTTTACGGTTCCTATTACGGTTCAATGATGATTTGGGTGCGCCATCTGCACCCCTGGGGTGCGCCATCTGCGGGGGTTGGGGTGCGCCATCTGCACCAGGGGGTGCGCCATCTGCACCACCCGGTGCGCCGTTTGCACCCGGTGCGCCATCTGCGGGGGGTGCGCCATCTGCGGGGGGTGCGCCATTTGCACCGGGTGCAGCATCTGCACCCGTCGCGCGTTTGCGCTTGGCAGGCGCGGCCCCAGGGTTGAAGCTGCCCGGAGTGATGGTGTAGCTGGTGCTCGAGTTGATGCGGTATTCGCGGAACACCACGCCCACGGTCTGCAGCCAGGCAATTGCGTCCTGCACCGCGCGCTCCGACAGGCAGGTGCGCCGCGCGATGGTCGAGATCCCCGGCCAGCACACCCCATCGTCGTTGGCCTGGTCAGCCAGCGAGATCAGCACGGACTTCTGGGCAGGGCTCATTCCCTGCAGCGGCCAGCAGGCCGCCATGATGATGGTGCTCATTGGTTTGCGTCTCCCTGCGCCAAGCGGGCCTGGTACTGGCCCCACAGGCCCGCAATCCAGTTCACGCCCTTGGGCGTGAACTTCGTGACGTTGAAGGCATGCTCGTTCGCGTGCGCCACGCCCGTCTTCACGACGAACCGGCCAGCGTCGATGTGGCACTGGTGCGCGGTCCACTCCCCGCCCAGGCGGTACATGATCTTTTCGTCCTGCAGCCAGGCGCGGAATTCGTGCTCATTCGCGTCCAGCAGCTTGGCCACCTGCCGGAAGCCCTTCGCGCCGTTGGCAGCCACGTAGCGGTCCACGTACTCGGCCTTCGGCGCCGCCAGAGCCAGCGCGGCTTGCTGCTCCTCGATCCGCTCAGCCTGCTCTGCTGCCAAGCGCAAGGCCTGCGCGATGGTGCGCGGCACGACCGGGACGGCCTGGGCCTCCAGCTCCTGCCAGCGCGCGACAACCCGGCGGCGCAGTTGCGTGCTGTAGCCGGCCAGCAGCGTGTAGGTCAGCTCGCGCCCCAGGTGAAAGGCAGTCGTGTAGCCACGGCCATCCTTGTCCTCGCGCACATGCTCCAGTTCTGGATCATCCCCAAGTGCGTCCAGCATGGCCCGGATGTCGCGGTTCACATGACCCAGGTCCTTGCCGGTCAGCTCGGCGATTTCCCGGCTACTCATCGTCAGCACGGCGACGGAAATTGCAGTCAGCGCGCTCATTGACCCATCCCCCAGAATTTCCGGGCCGGAAATGGGCCTGTCAAATGTTCGCGCAAGTCCATAGCATCAGCGTCATGCAACGCCTTCTCCGCAACCATCACCGTGTATGTCTTCTCGTGGACCAGCAGGTAAATGCAGTCCCGCTGGCAGGCCGACGAGTTCTGTTTGCGCATGGCCGCACGGCGCCTGAAAAGCTCCGCAGTGCCACTGTCGACCCACGTCTTCATGCAGGTGTCCAGAGCACCGTTGGGGCCAGCGATGCCACGGGCAAACATCACGTCGCCGCCTTCGGCCTCGTCCAACCGAGCTTGGACATGCGCCAGCACGCGCTCCGCTTCCTCGGGGGCCAGCCCCTTCAGCGCCTTCATGATTCGATCTGCCGCGTCAGTCTCCGCGCGGCTCAGTACTTGGGGGGCGTCACGCATGCGGACTCACTCCTCTGCTTGATTCTTGAAAAGGGTGCCCGTCACCTCCCGGGGCAGAATGGAAGTTCCTACACAGCCATTTCCAGGAGGGGCGGACATGAACGAAGAGACGTTGCGCAAAACGCTGGTGGCACTGGAATGCGATGCCCAGATCACTCGGATCCTCTTGGAGCAGCTGATCGCACAAGCACCAGCGCCAGAGCTGCTGCTGCAAAACTTCCGAGCAGCCATCGACTCGATGACGACCGAGGCGCCTTCGGACATCGATCCGGAACAGGTTGTGGAGCTACGGGCACGCGCGGCGCAGATGGAGCTGCTCGTGAGACGAACGCTGCTTGCTTCCAACGCAGGGAAGCCATAGAGCGCTCGGTCAGGCGAGCCGCCTCAGCACTCACCTGGCGCAGGCGGGCGAGCGCCTCGTCTGCAGCGTCAGCTGCAGTGAATGAGGGCTCCAGCACGAAGGAGAACGGCCCTTCGTCAAGGCTGCTGGGCCTGCTCCAGATGACGGACGTGACTTGCCCGAACCCATCCACGCGCGCGACGTTGATCGCAGAGCCCCGCGAGCACAGCATCACTCGGACTTGGTGCTGGTCACGCATGGCCAGCCTCCTGGGCTGCGTCTGGCAACGGCTCCAGACCATAGATCTGGTCCAAACGTATGGAGATGCCGCGAGTCCCAGCGAAGTCGATGAGTCGCTTTGCAACCGGGACAGGAAGTGACTGACCAGCTTCGTAGTTGGCTATGTTCCCCTGGCTGCAACCAATGCTTGTGCCTAGGTCTTTCTGCGTAGCTCCGAGCAGCGATCGGATGGACTTAAGGGTATGCATGCCGACAATTATCAGCGGCGCTGTTCATGCAGTCAACCAGCGCCGCTCATCAAAATTTATCAGCGCGCCTGATACTTCGAACATGAGCAGCAGCAAGAAAGCCATAGTCACGGATGAGCACCGCGAAGAGGCGCAGGCCCTCCGTGCGATCTGGGCCCGCGTCAAACCAAGGAATCAGAAGGAATTTGGTGCCGAGTTCGGCATAGGCGGGCAGACAGCGGTGAGCAACTTCCTGCGCGGCAAATCAGCGCTCAGCATGAAGGCTGCGGTCGGTTTTGCCGCTGGCCTGGGGTGCCGCATCGAGGACTTCAGCCCTCGCTTGGCTGCCCCTGCCGCACAGATTGCAGAGCTCACTCCCCCTCCTCCACCATCAAGCGACGAATACACATCTGTCCGGTATGCGAACGTGCGGTTTGCGAACGGATCGGGCAAAGTGGCCTACGTTGCCGCCGACAAGCCAGCGCTAGTGTTCCGTACCGATTTTTTGAGGCGGGCCGGGGTGTCTCAGTCCAATGCGGTCGTTGTAGACGCCGTAGGCCACAGCAACGAACCCAAGATTCCGGATGGTTCAATTGTTCTGGTGAACCGCGGCGACAAGGAGCGGCTGAATGGTGAGTTTTTCGCTTTCCGCGCGGATGGCGAATTGCTGATCAAACGCCTCCAGGAAATTCCAGGAGCGGGGGTGTTGGCTACAGCGGACAACCCGAGCTTCAAGCCCAAGCAAGTTATGTACCGCGAAGGAGATGACTTCGAGGTGATCGGTCGCGCCGTGTGGGCCGGAATCATGCTCTGACGCTTCCTCGCCCCCAACAAAAGACCCGCCGCGTGCGGGTTTTTTTGCACCCAGACCCTGCTGCCATGAGCGCAATAAAACAAAAAATCAGCGGCGCTGGTTGACGAATAAAACAGCGGCGCTGATAATTCATTCCAACGATCCAGCCACCGCACATCGCGGACCGACTGGGAAGTTGGGCCCCACGGCATCGACCGGGCATGCCCCCGGTCTTTCACAGTTCGAACGCCGATGTTGCTTGCCCCACCCGAGGGGCATTCGTCCGGCGAAATGGCACTCCTGGGCATGGGCCAGGTCAGCGCGCCGCGTCTCCGCGCGGTTGCCAGTCCGTCAAAGCACGGTTCACGGCATAGGGAAGGAACTGCGGGCGGGATGCCCTGTAGAGAGTAGGCGGGAGGCAGTGAATGATGCGCGCCAGCGCATTTGGAGCCGACGATGGAACACCGCCCTGGCATGCCGGTGACGAACGCAGTGAGATGACACCACGGAGCAAAAAAACGGTGCGGCATGTTGATGCCGCGCAGCTGCTACCAGATGCAGCTCTCCCTGGCTTCGGCCAGGGCCATCACTGAAGCGGCGTGCGGTAGGGCCTGGCAACGAAATTGCGCCGCACGCCGCTTCAATGATGGCAAATCGTGACGGGTACTTGCCCACCCGCAAGCGGTGAGAGTCCGCCAAACCGTCTCCACTTCAAGCCCGGGCGAACAGGGCGGCCATCAACCAAAACACCCCGTAGGGGGCTAACCGTGATTCCAAGCACGGGATGAAGTCATGGAGCCGGTCAGCTGTGCAAGGCGACCCGGCCGAGGCGATATGTCGCTCCCGCTTGCACCATCGCCCCCGCCTTTTCAACCAATACCCGTGGCCGGGTAGCAGAGGCCTCGCAAGCCGCAGCAGGTGGAAGCCCTGCAATTCTTTACAGACCGTAAAGCTTTTTTTAAGAAACGATCTGCATACTGACGTGCATCAGATTCCGCCGAGCCTGGGCACTTCTCCTCCCTCCCTCTCAATATCTTTCCCAGGCACGCCACAACGGCATCGGCATTTTTCTTCCAGGGCCCGCAGCTTCACCGCTCGCGGGCCCTTTTTGGTCTGCTACGCAGCCCACGGCCCGCCACACGCGCTCACAAGACGTTGCCGCCAGCGCGCAACGAGAAGTCGTCAGCAGCTCACTTACCCACGTCAAGGACATCAGGGAGGCCTCACAATGGAGACTCCATCCACGACGAGACCCCCTTATGACCAAAGAACTAGACGAAATGAAGGGACGAGTTCTCGCACTGTCTCTGACACTGAGTTCCGTGATCTCAGCTATGCCCCGTTTGAGAGCCAAACACGCTGCCGTGGGCTTGCAGATTCATCGTGAAGCTCTGCTGCTCCAAGACGCAAGAGGTGAAACGTCAGCTGAGGAAATCAGTTCCCGCGATTTGGCGTTGGACGAATACACCCAAAAGCTCATGGCAGTTGTCAAATAGCGCAAAAAACACCTAGCCCCACCTTGGGCTAGCCTCCAGACGTTTGTTAAAACTCTGGTTCTTCAGGGCTCGCAGCTTTACCGCTCGCGGGCCTTTTCTTTTCCACCACCGCCCCTGGCGCGAAGCCAGGCCCATCAAGAAAGCGCGCCCCCCAGCCTGCGCGCTTCCTTGATGGTGACGAGAGATGACCACGGGTAGCGTCGTGGCCGTGCCTGGTGCACGGGAGGTACGTAGTCGGCGTGCACTGGGATCCATCTGACCACCCCGGGAAAGCAGCGGGGACCGATTCTTTCGTGGGGCCGCGCCAGCGGCATTCGCCCGCCCAGTAGCCATACCGGGCGGGCTTTTTTTTCTTTGGAGATTCCTATGCGCCGTCGCTTCTACTCGTCCAAATACAGCCGCCAGCGCGGCAAATTCAGCCTCTCCGATGACGCACCCACGCTTGACGAACTCGTCGCGGAGCGAAAGCGCGCAGAAGAAAAGGCAAAAAGCGCTGGGGCAAAAGAGCCGCCCGCCTCGCCACTTCAGGTGCAGCCATGGGCCGGCTGATCCTCGACAAGGACGGCAGCGCCTGGTCGGGGCCCTGCCTGTGCACGCCCGCCCAAGCCATCGCCATGAGCCGTCACCGGCGCCCGCGCGCTGCTGCCCGCTGGATCGCCGTGGGCCTGGCCGTCCTGGTCCTGGCTGCGGCCCTGCCCGCCTGCACCAACGCAGGGGCTTCGCAGGAGCCGGTGCCCAGCCCGGCCGAGGTGAAGCGCGCACGCAGCGCCGCCCGGGCCTGCCCGCCCGGCCACGCCGTGATCTGGACCAGCAGCACCGCCATGGAGTGCGTGCCGGAGCGTTCTTGATGCGAACCCTGCAATTCATCTTCCTCTGGTCCGCCATTGCGGCGGCCGGCGTCGGCGCTGCGGCTGCAATGTCCAGCGCACCCCTTTTCTGAACCTGGAGCAGCCCATGAACCAGTCCGAAACCGCCAGCGACAGCGAGCGCGTCACGCGCGACATCACGCCGAACGAAGGCGCCCATGTCGTATGCCATGTCAGCGAGCCGATCATCAAGATCCTCAACGCCTACGGCCTCAGGCACACCCAGGACCTGGCCATCTACGGCGGCCTGTATGCCATGGGCTGCGCCCTGGCGAGCATGGGTGCTGACCTGCAGCCTGGCGTCGATCTGCGCAAGCAGCTCTCCGCGCTGCTGGACGGCTACGAGGCAATGCACCAGTCCCAGGTCCACTGACCACATGACCCGCCCAAAAAAAATCAACCTCACCCAGATCTGCGAAGAGTTCGCCCCCGTCTTCAAGCTCAGTGCCGAAGGCCTGGCACGTCTCGGCGTGCAGTTCGAGACCGAGCGCCGCTCCGTGCTCATGCCGTCCGCGCAGCTGGCCGGCCTGGCCGAAGCCCTGGCCCAGTTCGCCCTGGCGAAGCGCGATGAATTCCTGGGCATCAAGAAGCCCGAGCCCGCCGGCCAGGCCCTGCCCGCCGTGCAGTGGCTGCCGGCCGACGATACCGAAGGCGGCTCGATCTAAACGGCCCGCCCCTTGATTCGCGCCCACCACCTGGTGGGCTTTTTTTCACCCAAAGGAAAAGGCATGTCCTCCACCATTCCAACGCCCGCCAGCGGCATCACCCCAGGCGCTGGCACCGCGCCGGCCACCACCAGCCCCACGCCGGCCCAGGTGGCCGCCAACAGCTCAGCCTCCTCCATCGTGAACGACCCCATCGATGTGCTGGGCGAGTTCGACGGCGGCCAGTTCATGCTGATGTTGGCCCGCGCCCTGGGCTCCGTGAGCGCCGCTGTCGTTGACAACGAACGCAAGGGCAAGATCACCATCGAGCTGGACATCACCAAGATCAAGAAGACCCACCAAGTCACGATCAAGCACGGCATGAAGTTCTCCCGCCCGACGCAGGACGGCGAGGCCAGCGAGAAGGTCTCCCGCGAGACCGTGATGCATGTCGGCAAGTACGGCAAGCTGACAGTGATGCCCGAGGCCCAGATGGACCTCATCCCCCGCGGCTGACCGCCCCCACCCTTTCGCTCTCCCCGCTCGCCGCTCCCGCCGCGAGCTTTTTTTTTTCGCCCAAACCGAGGACTTTCCATGTTCGACCAATCCGCGATCCAGCAGCTGGCCCAGACCGAAGCCACCGCGCAAAGCAATCAGTCCCTGCAGCATGCGCTGACCGCCGGCAAGCCTGTCGTGGCACTGCCCGACGAATTCACCCTCACCAGCCTGGAGAGCTACCTGCCGCTGCGCTGCCGTGCCCGCAACAGCATGAACACCTCCTATGTGGAAGACTTCGCCCGCTACGTGCGTCAGCACCGCGAGAACGGCTGCACGATCTATGTGAACGCCGAGGCCATGGCCGCGAAGGCCGTCCTCAACCAGGGCACACCCGCCCTGCCCGGCCACGGCGACAACACGGCCCAGGTGAAGCTCCAGGCGACCGCCCTCTACACCTCGCTGCGCAACCTGGTCAGCCAGAACCGGGGCCAGAAGGCCCTGGCCGAATGGCTGGAGGAATGGCGCGACCAGGTGAAGCCGCTCGACAAGGACCTGCAGGACCTGAACATCGGCCATGTCGTCGCCGGCATCCGCAGCGTCAGCATCGAGCAGATCAACAAGTCCACGTCCACCGTCGAGGCCCTGTCTGCCGAGCGCAGCGAAATGGAAAGCGTGGCCGCCAAGACGGATCGCAATGACGCCGTGCTGCCAGCCTACCTGAAGCTGACCACCAAGCCCTACAAGGAGCTGGCCGAGCGCACGTTCTACGTCCGCCTGTCCATCCTCACCTCGCAGCGCGAACCCACCTTCGCCCTGGGCATCCTGGGCCTGGAGCTGCATGAAGAAGAAATGGCCGAGGAGTTCGCCCATGTCGTGCGCGCCAGCTTCGCGCCCGTGGCTGATGCCGATGGCGTGGTCACCGAAGAAATCCCGGACGTGCTGATCGGCTCTTTCGCAGTCAACCGCTGATCGCCCTGTGGCCCAGCCGGGCCACACCCTCCCTTCCCTCTCATGGCGCCGGCACCCGCCGCGCGCCATGCTCACACCAAGGAACCCCGACATGTCGAACTACAAAGCCCTGCTGGACCAGAAAGCCGCCCTGGATGCCCAAATCGCCGACGCACTCAAGATCGAGAAGGCAGGCGCCATCGAACAGGCCCGAGCCCTGGCCGCCCAGTACGGCCTGACCGCCGCTGATGTGTTCCCGCCGGCCAGCACCAAGGCCGCCGGCAACGTGGGCGCACCGAAGTACCGCGACCCCGCCACCGGCGTCACCTGGACGGGGCGCGGCAAGCCACCTCTGTGGATCAAGGACGCAGCGGACCGCACGCCTTTCGAGATCAAACCCGCCGCCTGAGAAGCATGAGCACATGGGCCAGCCACACGCCGGCCCATGTCCTGATGCGATCCCTGCCCCTCAACCAAGCCTGCGCCCCACGGAGACCGGGAGAGGTCAGGACTGGACAATTTCAAATTAAGCCACGCTGAAACATCCAAACTTCTTAAATAAATCTATAGACATTAGAGAAAATTCTTAACATCATTTTCCCTCCATAATCTTTCCAATTTTTCCGAATCTCTCTCAATATCTTTATAGTTAGATTGAGCAATATTCCATACTAGAAGTCGAGAATTCTCCTCAGAAACCAGGCGGCCTTCCGCATTAGGATTAGCATGCTTTTCCGCATTAATCAATGCCTCAAAAACCTGCAAAGCCACCATATGTATGTTGAATATCAGATATCTTTCCTCGTGATTCATTGAATTCAGCGGAATTATTTTAATTAGCTCAAGCTCACTGCCAAGCAAAACTCTAATTCTCTGATAATCCCAAAGATAGCCATCCACTTCCAATGAAAGTTCTTCTAAAATTCCTCTGAAGCCCCCACAAAATCTTGTAACCAAGGCACTCGCTAGTTCACGCTCTTTGCGCTCAGCGCTTTTCTCTGCTGCCGCATGAAGCTCCTTCGCATGACTTCTGTCTCGCGACGAGATATAGACTGCAAATAATATTGCGGCAACAGAGCCAAACGCCTGCATCCATCCAGACCATTCCGCCTTGGTCATACATGACCACCATCTCTGAACTTGCAATTCCCCCCACAACAGACAAATCTCATTCACGTCCATCGCCCTCTCCATTAATGAGCTGCGAATCCTACCCTCCTATCGCCCGCTTGGCAGTAGCCACTCGGGCTTTTTTGCGCCCATGCCACACGTCACATCCCCCGCACTGCGCTATCACGGCGCCAAGTTCCGGCTGGCACCCTGGGTGCTCCAGCACTTTCCCGAGCACCGCTGCTACGTCGAGCCCTTCGGCGGCGCGGCCGGCGTGCTGCTGCAAAAGCCCCGGGCCTATGCCGAGGTCTACAACGACCTGGACGACGACATCGCCAACTTCTTCCGCGTGCTGCGCGACCCGATGCAGGCCAACCAGCTCATCCAGCTGCTGCACCTCACGCCCTACGGCACGGCGCAGCACCTCTGGAGCCGCTACCCGGGCCAATTACCCGCCGTCATCGAGCGCCTGCAGGGCGTGCTCATCGAATGCCGCCCGGCCATCGAGGTCATGCAGCAACACGACACGCCCGAAACGCTGCACTTCGTGGACCCGCCCTATGTATTTGGCACGCGCTCGCTGCGCAACGTCACACAGGGCTGCTACCGCCACGAGATGACGGACGAGCAGCACCTGGAACTGCTGGCCGTGCTGCGAGGCCTGCGCGGCATGGTCGTCCTCAGCGGCTACCCCTCGGAACTGTACGAGCGCGAGCTGGCCGACTGGCAGGTCCACACCACGGGCGCCCGCATCTCTGCCGGGCGCGGCACCGCCGTGAAGACCGAGGTGCTGTGGCTCAACCCAGCGTGCCAGCAGCGCCTCGCCGCGCCGCCCGCCATCCAGCAAGCGTTCGAGATCTAGCTCGAGCAATCCACATCTCAAGCCGCCCGGCGCCATGCCGCGAGCGGCTTTTTTTGGCCCAGATTTCGAGGAGCCGCATGCTCACCCCCCAATTTCTCCTGCCCCTCGCGGCAAAGCTGGTGATCGACCTGTTTGCCGGCGGCGGCGGCGCCTCCACTGGCATTGAGCAGGCCATCGGCCGGCCTGTCGATGTCGCCATCAACCACGATGCCGACGCCATCGGCATGCACGAGGTCAATCACCCGCAGACCCGGCACTACCGTTCCGACATCCGCGAAGTGGACCCGCTCGCTGTGACGCGCGGCGAGCTGGTGGGCCTGCTGCACGCATCGCCCGACTGCACCCACCACAGCCAAGCCCTCGGCGGCCAGCCGCGTAACGGGGAAATACGCTCGCTGGCCTGGGTGGTCATCCGCTGGGCGGGCAAGACACAGCCCGATGTGATCACGCTCGAGAACGTCGAGCAGATGATGCAGTGGTCCCCCCTGATCGCCAAGCGCGACCCCGAGACCGGCCGCGTCATCACCCTTGAGCGCGTGATTGACCCCGCCACGGGCAAATCCAAGTTCCGCGTGGCGGACCCGGGCGAAGTGGTGAAGCGGGGCAACCAGTTCCTGATCCCGGACCCAAAGCACAAGGGGCGCAACTGGGAACACTTCGTGCAGGCCCTGCGCGACCTGGGCTACAAGGTCGAATGGCGGGTGATCTGCAATGCAGACCTGGGGGCGCACAGCACTCGCACGCGCCTGTACCTGATCGCCCGGCGGGACGGCCTGCCCATCGTTTGGCCTAAGCAGACGCACGCGAAGAAGGCGAAGGCGAGCCCGAGGAACGGGCTGCTGCCCCACCGACCGGCCGCCGACTGCATCGACTGGAGCATCAAGGGTCAGAGCATCTTCGGCCGCAAAAAAGACCTCGTGCCGGCGACCATGCGCCGCATCGCCCACGGCATCGTCAAGTACGTGACGGGCAGCGATGACCCCTACATCGTGCCCGGCTCGCACCAGGCGGCGGCGCTCGTGCCGGTCACGCACACGCGGGACATTTCCTATGACCTGCAGAACGCGCTGCGCACCATCACCACAGCGAAGGGCGGCGAGACGGCGCTGATGGCTGCGCACCTCGTGCAAATGGGATACGGCGAGCGCGAGGGCCAGGCGCCGCGCGCGCTGGACCCCCGGGCCGGCGTGGGCACCATTACAGCGGGCGGGCAGAAGTTCGCACTGGCGAGCGCGTGCATGGTGCAGGCTGGCCACGGCGAGGGCAAGGACGGCGGCAAGCGCTGGAGCCACGGCGCCAACGACATCACGGATGGGGCCGGCACCGTGACTGCCAGCGGTGGCGGCCAGAGTCTGGCGACGGCGTTCATGGTGCAAGCCAACGGCGGCCACAACGCCACGCCAGCGCTTCCCCTTGATCGCGGCGTGACCACTGTGACCACGACCGGCAGCCAGCAGCAGTTGGCCGTGGCCCACCTTTGCACGCTGCGCAAGAACAGCATCGGCCGAGACATGCGCGAGTCAGTGCCTACGCTGACGGCCGGCGCCGAGCACCACGCGCTGATCGAGTACGAGCTGAGCCAGGAAGACGAAGCCGGCGCCCTGCGCTGCGCGGCGTTCCTGATGCGCTACCACGGCGACGGCGGCCAATGGGCGGACCTGAAAGACCCGATGACCACCATCACCACGCGCGACCGCCTGGCGCTCGTGACGGTCTGGCTCAAGGGCGAGCCCTGGGTGATCGTTGACATCACGCTGCGCATGCTCGTGCCGCGTGAGCTGTACAACGCCCAGGACTTCCCACCTGGCTACGTCATCGACCGCACGGCCGCCGGTAAAGCCCTGACGAAGACCGCCCAGGTCCGCATGGTCGGCAATTCCGTCAGCCCGCTGCCCATGCGGCTGATCGTCGCCGCCAACTACTCCGAGGCCCCGGCTGGCGCACTGCGCCGCGCGGCCTGATCACCCCTCAACCCAAACCCGGCCCGCCTCGCGCGGGCCGCGTCATTTCCAGATCGCCATGACCCAAGATTCCTCCAAAGTGCCTCCTGAGTTCTACTTCGAAGAACAGGGCGCGCTGCAGCTGCTGGCCGCCCTGGCCGATGCCCTGGGCACGGCGCCTGCCGGCGACACCGTGACCATCCCGCGTGCACCCACTGCAGCGCTCCTGCGCCCCTTCATCAGCTGCCCGGAGGCCGAGCTGCCCGAGGCCTGGGAAGCCATGCTGCGGATCGCGGCCACCATGGCCGGCCGCGCTGTTCCGCCGGCAGCACCTGGCGAAATCGTCAAGCCGATCCGCGAGTACCTGGGCGTGCACCCCGACCTGGTGCTGGGCGGCCAGGTCCTGGACAGCATGGCACTGGAGCTGTCCCGCATCGCCATGGACTACCCTGCTGACCTCATCGGCGCCCTGGCCCTGGAGGAGCTGATGCAGCTCGGCTACACGGTCGAGGCCGGCGCCATCCTGCCTCCCCGGGATCTGCCTGAAAACGCCTGCGAGTTCTTCGGCGTGCGTCCTGTGGGGCAAGCGCCTGCAGCTGCAGTAGGGCCGACCAGCGGCGAGATTGACTGGGACGTGCTCCCCGAAGACCCCAGCGAGCGCGCCATGTTCGACCGCAACTTGAAGCTGCTGTACGGAGGAGACCCCCGCGTTGTCATCGCTACTGCGCTGCGCATCTGGGCCCAAACGCACGGCAACGGGTCGTTCGGCGCCCAGTGCGCGGTCTATGCGAACGAGGTCGCCAAGATGCACATCGCCGTGCCCGCCATGGAAGCGCCTGCCGCTCTCGCTGCAAAGCCGGGCGGCATGATCGCCGTGCCCTTCGACCTGGTGGTGGCTGCATGCTCTGCCATCGACAAGAAGCGCGATGCGCCGAAGCTCCTGGCCGAGCTGCGTCGGTACACCACGGGCGACCTGGCCCGGGCACTGGAAGCGCCCGCAGTGGATGCGCTGTCCCAGGCCGAGCGCGACGTGCTGGCGGAGCGCCGCCGGCAGGTTGCCGCAGAAGGCCACGCCGCTGAGCGCGACGATGGACACAACGCATCCGAACTCGCTTACGCGGCAGCTTGGTACGCGACACCGCCATGTGCGCGGCATGCGCTCGATGTCAATGACATGGGCCTGTGGCCCATTACCTGGCCTTCTCACTCGTTCAAGCCTGGTGATCGCCGTCGCGAGTTGGTGAAATCCAGCGCACTGGCCATTGCCGAGGCGGAGCGGATGGACCGCGCAGCAGCCCAGGCCAAGGTAGGCGGTGAAGCAGCATGAGCACGACAAGCCTTACGGCCGGCGCGCCGCTGAATGCCGAGACATGGGCCGACTTCGTGGCACGCCTGATCCACGACTGCGAGGGCGAAGGAGTGGCCGACCACTGCACAGCTGATGCGACATTCCTTGTGGAGAAACGTGTGTGGCACGCCGTGCCGGAGGATCTTTCCGACACCATGCGGGTCCACACAGACGGCTACGACGAGTCGTTGGAGGCCTTCATGGCGGACCTCGACGCCGAGCAACTGGCCGCGCTGGATCTGGCCGTCGAAGGCTCATTCGCCGAGGCGGACAGCTACGAAATGGCCCAGGCCATGGCCAAGCTGTACCCCGACTCCACGCTGTACCGCGCGGTGGAGCGCTGGGAGTTCGTCTGCCAGCACTTCACCAAGGACGCCGCAGACGCCTTCGTCAAGCGCAAGAAGCACGACTACCGCGAAGGCCTGCGGGTCTCCGTGGACGCGACCAGCTACAGCTGGGAATTGAACGCCATCAAGGCCGCGATCCTGTCGGGCCGCATTGGCTTGCTGCCCGAGGCAGCGGCCAAGGACGGCGGTGCAGCATGACCGGCCGCGAAATGACAGCAGCAGCTGCTGCTGCGGCCATGGGCCTGCGCGTGAAGTGAGAGTAGGTGTACGAATGCCAAACGCCGGATAAAAATTTAGACCGTATTGTCAACTACTTGTGCCAAAATTACCCATCTTAATAAGAAGAGAAAGCTGGCAATGAGTAATGATTGCAATCCAGAAGAGCAGACGGCACAGAAATTGAAAGATATGCTGAGCACTGTCGAGCTTGAAAGACAAGAGGCTCTTGAGCTTGTAGCGATAGCCTGCGCAGTTAAATTACCAAACGAAGCCTCAATATTCGCCCTCTTGCATTGGAAACTTAGCATTGATCATGGGAGTGCTGCATCCTTACTACTGAAGAATGAGATGATCAGCGCTGCACTAGTTGCTGGTCGCACATGCCTAGAGCACTTATTCTATGCAGCCGCCCTTTGGAAGAGTCCGCATTTATGGGAAAAAATGGAGTCAGCCGCAATGAAAAGATCAGTTGCACTTTTAGACATCCCATTGAACAGTACAAGAACCAGTGCAAAAAGCAGAGTTATCCTTGGAAATACTCGCAAGACTATTCATAAAACCATACAACAAAAGGTTATTAAGCCCCTAGATGTCAAAGATTGGGCAAAAGAGGCTGACCTTGTGGAGCTGCATAGATGGGCGTATGAAACGATCTCTGCAGTCAACGTGCATGGCCCAGGCCTCGGTGTCATGCCCTATATGCAGCGCATCGAGCATGAATGGACCCTCGCGCCAACGCCAAATCTAATCCCGATCTACAGTGACAATGATCGCCTTAAGGTTGCAGCTTTGGTTGCGTCTGTTTTACAAGAGGGCTCCGATCGACTTCGCAGCCACCTGTCTTCCCTAATTTAAGGCCCTGATGCAATAAGCTCACAAGTGCGCTACAAACATAAATCTATCGTTATGGTTCTGACAAAAGACATCGGTACAGACTATCAATAAACCATCTGGACTAAGTAGCTTTCCCCTTCACATGTACATCGAGCCCCGCCACCGAGCGGGGCTTATTTTTTCTGGGGGCCATATGGCCGAACACACCAAAATCGAATGGACTGACCACACGTTCAATCCGTGGGAGGGTTGCCAGCGCGTCGGCCCCGGTTGCGACAACTGCTATGCCGAGACGCGCAACGCGCGCTTTGGCGGTGGCCAGGCTGTGAACTGGGGCCCGGGCGCGCCGCGGCGCCGCACCAGCGTGGCGAACTGGAACCTACCGCGCCGCTGGAACGCTCAGGCCGAAGCGTTCCAGGCCCAGCACGGCCGCCGCCAGCGCGTGTTCTGCGCGAGCCTCGCGGACGTGTTCGACAACGCCGTGGATCCGCAGTGGCGCGCGGACCTGTTCACCCTCATCCACCAGACGCCGAACCTCGACTGGCTGCTGCTGACCAAGCGCATCGGTAACGTGGTGCCCATGATGGCCGAGCTGGTCCACGACAAGGACCAGGACCTGCCATGGCTGGACTTGATGCCGCTGCCCAATGTCTGGATCGGCGCCACCATCGTGAACCAGGCCGAGGCCGACCGAGACATCCCGAAACTGCTGGCCGTGCCGGCGCGCGTGCGCTTCCTGTCAATGGAGCCCCTGCTCGGGCAGGTGTCGTTTGAAGGCTTGTTCGCCAACCCCAGCAACCCCGCAGACGGCACCAACGCCCTCGATGCTCTGGACTGGGTGATCGTCGGCGGGGAGAGCGGGCCCGGTGCGCGGCCAATGCACCCCGACTGGGCCCGTAGCCTGCGAGACCAATGCGAGGCCGTGGGCACGACCTTCCTGTTCAAGCAGTGGGGGGAATGGAGGCCCATCAGCCAGATGGAGGAGCCTGAGCACACCGTGCTCTACAAGTCCAACGTCACAGCGAAGGCGCACGAGAACCAGGAAAACCTGGATGACTGCTACGGCCGCAGCTGCACCGTACCCACCACGGTTCTGCACATGGATGGCTCGACCCACCAATTCACAGAGCCCATGGCATTCCTGCATGGCACCGGCGCGATGCAGATTTTCCGGGTCGGCAAGAAATCTGCAGGCCGGCTGCTCGATGGCCGCAGCCACGACGGCTTCCCCGAGCCATGACCATGACGCCGGCCAACCCCTGGGAGGCCGCAGACAAGGCCTACCAGCTCCATCACTTCTCCTGCGCTCAATGCTGCGCTGCTGGCGTCATGCCGGGCCGGCAGGAGCGCTGCCCCGAGGGCCTGGCCCTCTGGACCCAATACCTCAACGCGGGCGATCCGCCTCACTTCACTTGGCTTCGAAAACGTAGAGTGACCAAATGAGTATCTTGCTCACACAAGACGAGATTGAAAGTCTCACCCAATACAAGCGAGCAAAAAAACAGCTTGAAGTGCTCCACCGACAGGGATTCTTCAGAGCACGAATCGGGCGATCTGGGAATGTGCTTCTGGAAAGAGTACATTTCGAATCTGCATGCGCAAGTGATGCATCGCAGCAAAAGACGCCTCAATCCCGAAAACCAACAGTTAGGAGTTTGCATTGAAGAAATCCGATCTTCCAAAGCGGGTTTTCACGAAGCACGGTTCTTTCTGGCATGTCCGCGCATCTGGCAAGCAACGTATTTGGACGCGACTTTCCTATATAAAGGATGGATTGCCTGCAATGTATCGGGCGCTTGCCGACATAGAACAAGCAGGCGCTCAAAATGACATGATGCCCGCACTCATTGCAGATTGGATGCTGGAGGTTTCCACACAACACAAACCAAAGACACAAGCAAACGATATATATCAAACAAAAACAATTGGAATAGCATTTGCCGAATTCCGAGCTTCGGAAGTAACAACACCTGATGTTGTGGAGTTTTTAAAAAACTTCAAGACAATGGCACGCACACACAATGCATATCGCTCAATGATGCGAGAGTTAATGCGATATGCAGAGGAAAAAGGTTACCGCAAGCCGCACACCAACCCTGTAGACTCTCTCAAAACGATGAAGACGCCACCGCGCAGCCGATACATCACAGACAGCGAACTACGTCGCATAAAAGTGGGCATCTGCTATGGGGAGAACGGAAAACGGACGCCAAGCGGCCCGATGATCTGCTGCCTTGTTGAAATGGCGTACCTGACTGGCCAGCGGGCGAGTGATTTGCTCAATATGGAGTGGTCAGAAATAACAAACAAAGGAGTTCTTTTTCAACCGGGGAAAACTCTATCCAGCACCGCCGTTTCAATTCTTGTTGGACTTACACCCCGACTCGAAAGGCTGCTTCGCCGTCTCAAGCAATTTCCTCAGAGCAACATGAAGCATGTCTTCTGCAAGCTCGACGGGCAACGCTATACATATTCCGGCGCAAATACAGCTTGGAAACGCGGCTTGAAACGCGCGGGGATGCCCAACACCCAGTTTCGCGATCTACGTGCTAAAGCGCTCACCGATCTTGACGAATCAGACGGTATCCAAGCAGCGCAGCGCCTCGGTGGACACTCAACACAGAGCCAGACGGCAGAGTACATCCGCCACAAGCGCGCCATCAACGCAAAAGCGTCGAAATAGTCCCCAAAAAACCGTCTAACGTATCTCCGCGAGGCCGCATGAATCCTCAATGCACCACAGGCAAAGCGTTAGACATTTTTTGTGCAAATTGTTGTTTTCAAAGACAAACGTTACTGCTTTGGGAGCAGAGGGTCGCGAGTTCGAATCCCGCCGCTCCGACCAAAAGATTCAAGCCCTTAGCTGGAAACAGCTAAGGGCTTTTGTCTTTCCAGGATTCCGATATCCGACCCAAGCGCCGCCAGGCCGGCGCCAGCGGCCAAAAACGCAGATACGCCACCGCAGCGGGTTCACAGCCCGGGCATGAAGGCGCATCATCGCGCCATGCTTGCAACCACACTGCTGTGCCTGGTCATCGGCGTCAGCGACGGAGATACGCTGCGTGCGCGCTGCGGCGAGGCAGACAACGGGTCGGACATTACCGTGCGGCTGGCGGGCATCGATGCGCCGGAATATCTGCAGGACCATGGCAAGCAGGCCTACCGCGCCCTGCGCAGGCTCACGCTGGGCAAGACCGCCCGATTGCACTGCCACAAGATAGACGCCTACCAGCGCAGCGTGTGCTCGGTCTGGATTGCGCCCGACTCAGCCCCTGGCGGCCCCCTCACCCTGGACGCCGGCCATGCCATGCTGACCCTGGGCATGGCGTGGTGGTACCGGGCCTATGCGCATGAGCAGACACCGCAGGAGCGCGGGCAATATGCGTTTTCGCAAGAGGAGGCCCGGCTGCGCGGGGCCGGCCTGTGGGCCGACCCCCAGCCCATGCCTCCCTGGCAATGGAGAGCGTTGCACCGCACGCCGTGAGCCTGCCGCACCCGAAGCCCGGCCTCGCCCCGGCGGGCACGGCCGCAGCGCACAATGCGGTGCATGCAGCGCTCACCGAACGACACATCGACCTGCACCACGGGCACGCAGGACCATTGGCGCGTCCATATCGACGGCAGTGCCGTACCCAACCCGGGCCGCATGGCCATCGGCGCGGTGATCCTCTCCCCAGGCGGCCAATGCCACCGGCTGTCCGAGGCCCTGCAGGCGTCGGGCTGCAACAACGAGGCGGAACTGCGGGCCCTGATCGCCGCGCTGCGCAAACTCAGCGACCTGCACGCCGACAGGCTGGCAATCTTCACGGACAGCAGCATTCTTGTCGAGCAGCTGTCGCCCGCGCGGCGTCCCTGCCGCCCCATCGCACGGCTGGCACCGCTGTTCGACAGCGCGCGCGCCCTGCTGGCCGGGTTCGAGCAGGTGCGGCTGCACTGGGTGCCCAGGCACCGCAATACCGAAGCCGACGCGCTGGCACGCGCCGCCTTCGAATCGGCATAGACGCAGGGATCAGTCCTGCCGCTTGTCCAGGCGCTTGAGGAATACCGCCAATTCCTTGGCCACCTGGGCATCGCCCTTGGCCAGGGCGCAAGCCCTGCCGCTGTCCCAGGCCTGGCGGGCGGCTGCCGCATCGCCCAGCGCCAAGGCAGCCTTTCCCAGCCATTTCCAGGCGACGGAATAGCCCGGATCCAGCTCCACGGCCCGCAGCAGATGGGAACGTGCAAGCTGCGCGGCCCCCTCCTCGGCGTAGGCCTTGCCCAGGCTGCAGCGCAGCATGGCGGAATCCTTGCCGCGGGCCAGCAAGGCCTCGAGACGGCGCGTCATGTCATTCATTGAACCCTCCGGAAAGCGGCGCCATCCGTACTTGCTGCAACGCAGCAAATTGGATACAATGGCGCCTGTTGTCTGCGCAGACAATGCTGTATCTCACGCCGGCGCGTCGGGCACTACGACGAAAAAAACAACGGTGACAGCTGCAGAGACGTTCTGCCGTAAAACGGAAGCCGCGTAAGAGCTTCCGTCCAAATTTCTGCCAAGCCCGCTGCCTGCGGGCTTTTTTCATCGCCGGGCCGCCCCAAGATGAAAAGCGGCCCCCTTGGGGGGCAGCGGACCTTGCGCAGCAAGGGGAGCGTGGGGGTCTTTTTCATGGCCGCCACGCCCACGCCCGCCAATGCCTGACAAAAAGTGCGGCTTATTTGAGAATGATTCTTGTTTTCAAGCATAATCCACTCCATGGTGCAGCGCATAGGCACTTCATCTGTTCAGTTTCATCGTGGGGCGACTCGCCAGGCCTGTTCAGCCTGCAGTCGTTTTTGCCAGCCAGCGGTCTGCCGGTTAGCCAGGCTCTTTTTCAAGCACGATTGTCCTGAACGGCACGACCGGGCCTCTCGGCACGCGGCATTTCCAGCCAACCTGCCGGCCTTTGCATGCGGCGGCATGGATTGCGCAATGGCCCCTGGCTGACAACGCGCCTTGGCCGCCACCTACATGCCGAACAGGCGCCTTCCCATCGGTCCGGCCCTTGTGGCAAGGGCATCATCTGCCCAACGATTCATAGCCGGCCCCGGGGCAGTTACCTCCTCCCTCCCTCTCTGATTACCCCGGGCAGCTCTCTAGTGGAGCGACGGCTTTTTGCACACAGGCCCGCTTGCAGCGGGCCTGTTTTTCTGTCGGCGGCGAAAGCTCGCCTGCCGGGCACGCCCTGCCTCAGGTCGTGGTGTCGGCCTGGGCCGCACCGCCTTCGGGCCGCTGGACGGTACGCACCGCTGCACGCACGCGTGTCAGCGTGTGGAAGTCCAGCAGGCTGGTGGCCATGATGGTTTCCCACATGAAGCAGCCCAGGGCCGAGAGGAACATCAGCACGCCGATGAGAAAGCTCAGCACCGCATAGCCGTGGCCGTTGAGCCCGTAGGCCTCGCCGAGGAACAGCAAGGCGATGGTCAGCCCGATGCAAAAGCCGCACATGGTCAGCAGGCCGATGCAGACGTTGGCTAGGCGGCCGCGCTTGCGCAGAAAGTGCAGTTCCGTGAGGCTGCGGGCGATGAAGTCCTCCTCCTGGGGATTGCGCAGCAATTCCTCCAGCCGGCGCGCCCGGTCGATGATGCGCGCCAGCCGTCCGGCGACGGCGCCGATCATGCCGGCCACGGCCGTCAGGAAGAACACGGGCGCCAGCGCCAGCTGGATGCTGTGGGTGACGGTGTTGGCGTCGAGCGACCAATTGATCATGCTGTCCTCTGAATGTCCTGCGCCGTGGTCTGCGCGCTGCGGCCAGTATTGTCGCGGCAAGCGGGGCCGCCGAGAGGCTTGGCACCGCAAATTCATCCATTCCGGCCCTGTGCGGCAATGCCCTGGAGCGGCATCACCTGCGCCCAAAGCCCGAGCATCCCGGACAACAGCACCGGCGCCTGGTCGCGCAGACGGACCACGCCCAGCGGCGCCAGCACCCCATCCAGGCGGACATCGAGCCGGCACACGCTCGCATGGCCCTGCAGGCCGGGCACGATGCTCAGCGGCACCAGAGCCACGGCGCCGGGCTGGCTCAACAGCCCCTCGAGCACGGGCAGCGATACGGTGGAGACCGGGAACCATGAGGCCCGGGGCAGGGCCGCCAGCACCTCGGATTCGAAGACCGCGCGCACCGCGATATTGGCCGTGGGCAGCACCCAGCGGGCCCCGGCCAGGGCCTGCAGCCCTATGTCGCGGCGTCCTGAAAGCGCGTGGCCGCGCGAGGCGACGACCACGGCCTGGTCGGCCAGCAGCGGCTCGAAGACAAAGGCCGCCGGCAGCAGCGCGGGCTGGCGGCAGAACACGGCATCGAGTCCGCCGCCCAGCAACTGCGGCAGCAGGCGTGCGCTGCCATCCTCGTGCAGATCGACGTGGACCTCGGGATGCACGGCATAGAACCGCGCCAGCAGCGGCGACACGATGGCCCTCGCCGCGGCGGGGATGGCTCCCAGGCGCAGCGCGGCCTGTGCACCAAGGCGTATCGCCGCCAGGGTCTCGCAGCTCTCCTGCAGCGCAGCCAGCACGCCGCGCGCCATCTCCACCAGGGTCTGTCCGGCCAGCGTGGGCCGTATGCCACGCGCATGCCGCTCGAAAAGGCGGATGTCCAGCACGCGCTCCATCTCGGCCAGGGTCTGTGTGGCCGCCGACTGGCTCATGTGAAGGCAGGCGGCCGCCTGCACCACCGACCCGCATTGCTGCAAAGCCACCAGCAGTTGAAGCTGGCGCAGCCGCGCATGCTTGAGCAGGCGGGAGAACAGCAGCTTGCCTTGCGGCGTGTCCGGGCCGCCGCCTTCGGGGCCGGGGATGCAAGAGATGGCAGGCATGGCGCGCTCGGTATCAACCCCAGGACCACAGGCCGCTTCCAGGGGATGGATGCCTCCAGCTATCGGAGTGGCTTATAGCTTGCCACAAATAGCGTGGCCTGCCGCCACCGCGGCCTTCCTACAGTAGGCCCCATGCATGGGCCTTCCCCATGCCAGTCCTTTCCACGGAACCCCCGCCATGCCTGCAACCTCTTTCCTGACCCGCCGGCGCCTGTCGCTGCTGTGCCTGGGCGGCGCCCTGCTCTGCGCACTGCCCGCGGTGCAAGCGGCCGACGCCTACCCGAACAAGCCTGTCAAGCTCATCGTGCCCTTCGCGGCCGGCGGCTCCACCGACATCGTGGCGCGCGTGATCGCCGAAGGCCTGCGCAGCACGCTGGGCCAGCCCGTGATCGTGGACAACAAGGCCGGCGCGGGCGGGCTCGTCGGCACGGAAAGCGTCGCCCAGGCCGTGCCCGATGGCTACACCATCGGCATGGCAACGGTGAGCACGGCCACCATCAATCCGTCCCTGTACGTGCGCGCCGCCAGGCTGGATGGCAAGCTGGTGCCCGTGGCCAATCTCGTGACCATGCCCTCGGTCTGCATGGTCCATCCCAGGATGGGCGTCAAGGACTTCGCGGGCTTGCTGGACAAGCTGCGCGCCCAGCCCGGCGCCTACAGCGCCGGCGTGCCGGGCCTGGGCACGCTGGGCCATCTGATGGTGGCCTCGTTCAACGAGACCATGAAGACCGAGCTCCAGATCGTTCCCTATCGCGGCAGCGGTCCTGCGCTCAACGATGCCCTGGCCGGCATGGTGCAGGTGATGACCGACCAGTTGCCCTCGGCCATGCCCCAGATCCGGAGCGGCAAGCTGATTCCCGTGGTGCTGGCGGGCCCGACGCGCTCGCCCGACCTGCCCGATGTGCCCACCTTCAAGGAACTGGGCCATGCGCAGCTCAATGAATTGGGCATCAGCTGGTTCGGCCTGGTCGTGCCGGCCGGCACGCCCGCGGCCATCGTCAGGCAGTTGCAGGAGGCGTCCGTCAAGGCCGTGCGCCTGCCCGACGTGCAAAAGCACCTGAAACTGCTGGGCGCATCGGCCACCGAGATGGACCAGTCCCGATTCCCGGCCCAGATCGCGTCCGAGCTGCAGCGCAACAAGGCCCTGCTGGACAAGGCCGGAGTCAAGTCCGAATGAACAGCCGCATCGATACCCTCCAGGATTTTTTCCAGCAGCAGGCTGCGCGCATGGCAGCCCTGTCCGACCGCATCTGGTCGCTGGCCGAGCTGCGCTACGCCGAAACGGCCTCGGCCCGCCTGCATGCCGAGGCCCTGGAGCAGGCCGGATTTCGCATCACACGCGAGGTGGCCGGCATGCCGACGGCCTTTCTCGCCGAATGGGGCGAGGACGGCCCGGTCCTGGCCTTCCTCGGCGAATACGACGCACTGTCCGGAATGAACCAGCAAAGCGGCGCTCTGGTCTGCACGCCCTCCACCGACAGCCCCGGCCTGGCGGGCCATGGCTGCGGCCACCACCTGCTGGGCACATCGGCGCATTTCGCGGCCATCGCGCTGCAGGAGCACCTGCGCCGCACGGGCCAGAAGGCGCGCGTGCGCTACTACGGCTGCCCTGCCGAGGAAGGCGGATCGGGCAAGACCTTCATGGCGCGGGCCGGTGTCTTCGATGACGTGGACACGGCGCTGACCTGGCACCCGGCCAGCTTCACGGGCGTGTTCAGCCAGAGCACGCTGGCCAACATCCAGGCCAGATTCATCTTCCACGGCAAGGCCTCGCACGCCGCGCACTCGCCGCATCTGGGCCGCAGCGCGCTGGATGCCGTGGAGCTGATGAACGTGGGCGTGAACTACCTGCGCGAGCACATGCCCACGGACGCCCGCGTGCACTACGCCATCACCGACCCGGGCGGCCTCTCGCCCAACGTGGTCCAGGCCCGCGCCGAGGTGCTGTACCTGGTGCGCGCCGCGCGCAACCACGAGGCCGCGGCCCTTCATGAACGCGTGCAGGACGTGGCGCGCGGTGCCGCGCTGATGACCGGCTGCCGCCTGGAAATCGTCTTCGACAAGGCCTGCTCCAACCTGCTGCTGAACCGCACGCTCAACCAGGTCATGTACGAGCAGATGCAGGCCCTGGGCCCGCTGCGCGTGGACGAAGGCCAGCACCGCCTGGCCGGCGACTTCCAGGCCACGCTGGACGGCAGCGATGTGGAGCAGGTCAGCCGACCGCTGGCCAGCGTGCTGCGCGGCAGGGTGCCGGCCATCTTCGAGGGTCTGGCCCCCTACGATCCTGCCGTGGAGGAAACCATGTTCGGCTCCACCGACGTGGCCGACGTCAGTTGGATCACGCCCACCGTGCAGGCCTGGGTGGCCTGCTACGCCTTCGGCACGCCGCTGCACTCCTGGCAGATGGTCTCGCAAGGCCAGTCCGGCCTGGCCCACGCGGGCATGTTGCGCGCCGCCCAGGTGATGGCGGCCACGGCCATCGCCCTGCTGGAGCAACCCGAACGCATTGCCCAGGCCAAAGCCGAACTGCTGCAGCGCCGCGCGGGCCGGCCCTACGAGTGCCCGATTCCTGCGGAGGTCCCGTTGCCGTTCACCCGTTGAAGCCCGGCATCCCTGCGGGACTCTTGCACTACCGCAAACCCGCCCCGCCGCCCGGTTGACCCATCACAAGCCTCCTGCGCCATGCCGCGGCGATAGTCGGATCGGCAACCCACCGATACCAACAACCGACAGGAGGACTTGTGAAGCTGATGATCGATCTCTTTTCCACCGACTATGGCCTGATGAGCCTGGGCGTCATCGTCTTCATCCTGATCATGGCGGGCTTTTTCCTGCGCCTGTTCCTGGGCAAGATGAAGCATGTGGCCAGCGAACCGCTGGAGCCGGCCGCCGCCGCAACGGAGCCGGCAGTGCGGCATCAATAATGCGGCGGCAGCTCGTCGCGCAGGCTGGCGGCGCCCGGCGCGGCGCCTTCGGGCACCCGCCGGCGCAGGTCGCGCAGCTCCTCGACGAGCCGGTCGATTTGCTGCTGCTGGCGGTAGATCGTCAGGTTCAGCTGCTCCAGCAGATCGTCGGTGTAGCTGGCCTTGATCTCCAGCTCCATCACGCGGGCCTGCAGGGCCTGCGCGTCATCGCCGGCCGCGCTCATGCCTTGAGGGCCTGAGCCAGGCGGGCGATGCCTTCGCGGATCTTGTCCTCGTCCGCCGTGGCGAAGGACAGGCGAAAGCTCGTGGTGTCGGGGTTCTGCGCGAAGAAAGGCGCGCCCGGCACAAAGGCCACGCCCTGGGCGATGGCGCGCCGGGCCAGCTCTGCGGCATCGGCCAGCGCGCCGCCCTTGCCGGTCAGGCGCACCCACAGGAACAGACCGCCCCTGGGCTGCACGAACTCCACGGCATCGCCCAGCTGCTCGCGCAGCGCATCGCCCATGGCCTGGGCGCGGCGCGCATAGACCTCGCGCACATGGGCCAGGGTGGCGGGCATGGCGCCGGACTTCAGGTACTGCGCGGCCGTGGCCTGGGCGAAGGTGCTGGTGTGGGCATCGCTGAACTGCTTGCACATCACGGCGCGGGCCAGCAACTCCTGGGGAGCCACCAGCCAGCCGATGCGCAGGCCGGGGCTGAGCACCTTGCTCAGCGAGCCGCAGTGCGCCAGCCAGTCGCGGCTGCCGGGCACCTCGCCGGACAGGGCCAGCAGGCTGGGCGGCGGCGCCTCGCCGAAGTACAGGTCGCCATAGGGGTCGTCCTCCACCACCAGGGTCTGGTACTTGACGGCCAGCTCCAGCACCTTCCTGCGGCGCTCCAGGCTCAGCATGGCGCCGCTGGGGTTGCCGAAGGTGGGAATCAGGTAGACCAGCCGGGGGCGGTGCTCGGCGATCAGTTGCTCCAGCACGTCGACCCGGGCGCCCTCGCCGTCGATGGGCGCGCTGATGACCTCGGCGCCGTACAGGCGAAAGCACTGGATGGTGGCCAGGAAGGTCGGACCCTCGACGATGACCTTGTCGCCGGGATTGATCATGGTCTTGCCCAGCAGGTCCAGCGCCTGCTGGCTGCCCGTGGTCACCACCAGCTGCTCGGGCGCCAGCCCGCCCACGCCCTTGGCGGCCATGAAGGCGGCGATCTGCTCGCGCAGGGGCTGGTAGCCCTCGGTCGCGCCGTACTGCAGCGCGGCGCCGGGCTCCTGCTGCAGCGCGGCCTGCGAGGCGGCGCCGATGCCGGCCACATCGAACATGGCGCTATCGGGAAAGCCACCCGCGAAGCTGATGATGCCGGGCTTGCCCAGCAGCTTGAACAGCTCGCGGATGGCGGAGGTTTCTACGTTGTTCAGACGGTCGGCGAATTGCATGGGCAGGTGTCTCGTTATCGATGCGGTGAAAGGCGAAGCCCCCATTGTCGCCAATCCTGACGCATCATTCCTGCATGCAGCAGAAGCACTCCCGAGTCGCTTCGCGCCCTGCCCCTCTCCCACGGAAGGCAGCAACGTTCAATCCACGCGGATGTCGGACCTCGCGGCGACGGCGCGCATCTGCGGCAGTTCGCGCTCGATGCGCTCCCGCAAGGCGGCGCCGGGTCCCCAGGCCGGCGACAGGCCGATGTCCACGAGCTTCTTTGCCATCGCCGGGTCGGCCATGGTGTCGCCCAGCGCCTTCTCCAGCTTCTCCTGGATGGGCGCGGGCAGTGCGGCCGGCGCGAGGAAGGCGAACCAGGTGTCCATGGCAAATCCCGGATAGCCGCTTTCGGCCACGGTGGGCACCTGCGGCAGCAGGGGCAGGCGCTGCGCGCCCAGGGCGGCGATGGGGCGGATCTTGCCGGCCCTGATCAGCGGCGTGGTGGCCACGACCGTGTCCACGGCCACCTGCACCTGCCCTCCCATGAGCGCCGTGAGGCTGGGCGAGCTGCCGTTGAAAGGCACATGCACCATGCGCATGCCCGTGGCGGTCTTGAGCATTTCGCCGCCGAAATGCACGGAAGCCCCGGTGCCGAACGATCCATAGGACAGCTTGTCGGGCTCGGCCCTGGCCAGGGCCACCAGCTCGCTGAGGCTGCGCGCCGGCACGTCGTTGTTGGCCACCAGCACCAGCCCCATGTCGGAGACCAGCCCCAGCGGCGTGAAGCTGCGCAGCGGGTCATAGGGCAGGGAGGCGCGGATGGCGGGGTTCAGCGTCAGCGTGGTGCTGGCGCCCAGCAGCAGCGTGTAGCCATCGGGCGGCGCCTTGGCCACCATCCCGCCCGCGACCACGGTGCCCGCGCCGGGGCGGTTTTCCACGACCACGGGCTGGCCCAGCTTCTCCGACAGTCCCGTGGCCAGCAGCCGCCCGAGGATGTCGGTGGCGCCGCCCGGAGCGAAGGGCACGACCAGCTTGATGGGCTTGTCGGGATAGCCCTGGGCCTGGGCGGCGGGGATGGCGAATGCCATGGCCGAAGCCATCAGGCACGACAGAAAGCGGGAACGGGACAAGGCCATGGCAGGGCTCTCCTGGAGACGGGGGAACGGGATCAGGGCGGACAGTCAGCCCAGCAGCGGACTGCGAACGCGCGAGAAGCCGCCGGCCTGGTCATAGGCATGGCCGATCTGCAGCACGGCCAGGTCGGCCTGCACCGGGCCGATGATCTGCAGCCCGGCGGGCAGCCCGCCAGGGCCGAAGCCGGCCGGCGCCGCCAGTGCCGGCAGTCCCGCCATGGTCGCGGGCACCACGGCCTGCATCCAGCGGTGGTAGGTATCCATCTCGCGGCCGCCCACGGCATGGGGCCAGTCCAGTGCGGCATCGAAAGGGAAGACCTGGGCCGCGGGCAGCACGAGGAAGTCATGCTGCTCGAACAGGCGGCGCAGCGTCTCGTGCCAGGCCGAGCGCACGCGCGATGCGTCGTAGACGGCCATGGCCGTCAGCGCCAGGCCGCGCTCGATCTCCCAGATGGCCTCGGGCTTGAGCAGCGCCCGCTTTGCCGGATCGCGGTACAGGGCGCCATTGGCCCCGGCCACGCTGAAACTGCGCAGGTCGAGCCAGGCGCGCCACAGGCATTCGAGATCGAAGGCAGGCAGGGCCTCCTGCACCGTGCAGCCTGCGGCCTCGAAATGGCGCAGCGCCGCGCGGCAGGTGTCGAGCACGCCAGCCTCCATGGGCAGATGGCCGCCCAGGTCTCCCAGCCAGCCTATGCGCAGGCCCTTGCAGTCGCGCTCCAGCAGCGCGGTCCAGTCCCGGGCGGGCTCGCTGCGGCGCGTCAGCGGCAGGCGGGCATCGAAGCCCGCCTGCACGGACAGCAGCAGGGCCAGGTCCGGAATGTCGCGCGCCATGGGGCCGGCGACGCTGAACTGCTGCAGGAACACCTCTTCCGAAGGACCATGCGGCACGCAGCCCACCGAGGTGCGCAATCCATAGACATGGTTGAAGGCGGCCGGCGTGCGCAAAGAGCCCATCATGTCCGAGCCATCGGCCACGGGCAGCATGCGCAGCGCCACCGCCACGCCGGCCCCGCCGCTGCTGCCACCGGCCGAGCGCGAGGGATCGAAGGCATTGCGCGTCGTGCCATAGACCGGGTTGTAGGTATGGCCGCCCAGGCCGAATTCGGGTGAATTGCTGCGCGCCACGAACAGCGCACCTGCTGCCCGCATGCGCTCGAAGACCACGCAATCGGCCTGCGAGACCTGGCCCGCGAAGAGGGGCGAGCCCTTGGTCGTCACCATGCCGGCGGCCGGCATGATGTCCTTGGGCGCCTGCGGAAAGCCGTGCAGCGGGCCCAGGCTGCGGCCGCGCGCCAGCAGTGCATCGAGCTCGCGGGCGCGGCCGCGCAGCCAGTCGCGGTCCACCGCGGCGACCAGGGCGTTGACCGTGGGATTGAAGCGGTCGATCTGCGCGGCATAGGCCTGCAGCACCTCCTCGCACGACAGCTCGCGGCGATGGATGGCACCGGACAGTGCGGTGGCCGACATCTCCACGATGGCCTCTCCTGCGGTGGCCGGCCCCGGCGCGGCCAGGGCGGCAGTTGCGTTCGACTCCATGGATTTCCTCGTTTTCTTGACAGAACGAAATCAGCATAAGGAGGCGAAAATATTTCGACAATCGCCTTTTGTTCGGCCCATCGTCGCGTTTTCCCCAAACCCCGCAGCCCTGCCCCGCGCTTTCCAGCCGACTTTCGGGCCGCATGGCGGCGAGGCCACCATGCGCGAGCGCAAGCGCCGCGGCAAGCATCTGAAGCACCTGCCGCCGCGCTGAAACCGCCCCGCGCTTGCACGACAATGCTCGCCACCACGACGGTTACCGGCCACCCTCCCATGAAAACCTCCAGCATCGAACCCTTTTTCGCCGCGCTCAAGGCCGCCAACCCCTCGCCCCAGACCGAGCTGGAATACACCAGCGTCTTCGAACTGCTGGCCGCCGTGCTGCTGTCGGCCCAGGCCACCGACGTGGGCGTGAACAAGGCCACGCGCAGGCTGTTCCCGGTCGCCAACACGCCACAGGCCATCCTGGACCTGGGGCTGGAGGGGCTGGAGGGCTACATCAAGACCATCGGCCTGTACCGCAGCAAGGCCAGGCACCTGATGCAGACCTGCCGGATCCTCGTGGAACGCCACGGCGGCCGCGTGCCGCGCACGCGCGAGGAACTGGAGGCCCTGCCCGGCGTGGGCCGCAAGACGGCCAACGTGGTGCTCAACGTGGCCTTCGGCGAACCCACCATGGCCGTGGACACGCACATCTTCCGCGTGGGCAACCGCACCGGCCTGGCGCCGGGCAAGACACCGCTGGCCGTGGAAATGCAGCTGATGGAACGCGTGCCGCCGGCCTATGCCGTGGACTCGCACCACTGGCTGATCCTGCTGGGCCGCTACGTCTGCCAGGCGCGCAAGCCGCGCTGCTGGGAATGCGTGGTGGCGCCCTACTGCGACTTCTCGCCCAAGACGCCTGCGCCCGCCGCAGGCCAGCGTTGAGGGCGGGCAGGCCAGCGCCCGCCCCCGCTCAATCCGCCCTGAACCCCGTGGCCGCCACGGCCTTGCCCCAGGTGGCCGTGTCGGCGCGGATGATGTGCGCCATCTCCTCGCCCGTGGTGCCCGTCACGCGAAAGCCCGCCTCCTGCAGGCGCGCGCGGCTGTCGGGCTGCTGAAGGGCGCGCACGATGTCCGCCTGCAGCCTGGCCACCACATCGGGCGGCGTCTTCGCCGGCGCGACGATGCCGAACCAGGAATTGAACTCCAGCGACGGGTAGCCCTGCTCCTTGATGGTAGGCAGGTCGGGCATGGCGTCGGTGCGCGTGGCGCCCGTGCTGCCCAGGGCAGCGAGCTTGCCGGCCTTGACCTGGGGCGCCGCCAGCGCCGCCGTGGCGAACACGGCCTGCACATCGCCGCTGAACAGGCCGCCCAGCGCGTCGTTGGTGTTCTTGTAGTGCACGGGTTCGGGCTTGAGCTGCACGGCATTGCCGAACATGAAGGCGCCGAAATGCCCGGGCGTGCCCGCGCCGAACGTGGCCAGGAACAGCTCCTTGCGCTGGCGGGCCCAGGCCACGAATTCCGGCACGT
This sequence comes from Comamonas sp., assembly GCA_041984925.1. Classification (GTDB taxonomy): domain Bacteria; phylum Pseudomonadota; class Gammaproteobacteria; order Burkholderiales; family Burkholderiaceae_C; genus Comamonas. Next base: position 40,747 of record JBHIXF010000021.1, on the reverse strand, counting down.
TGCGCGCCGCGACCTTCTGCGGATTGACCAGCAGCACGAAGTCCGAGGTGACGACCTGGCTGACGGGCACGAAGTCCTTTTGCGGGTCGTAGGGCAGGCGCCGGTAGGTGCTGGGCGCGATGCTGAGCTGGCCGGTCTCGCCCAGCATCAGCGTGTAGCCGTCGGCCGGGGCACGCGCGGCCTCGCTGGCGGCGATCAGCCCGCCCGCGCCGGGCTTGTTGTCCACCACCACGCCCAGGCCGCCCCACTGCTCGGTGAGCTTTTGCGCCAGCAGGCGGGCCACGATGTCCGGCCCCGTGCCGGCGGGAAAGCCGACGATGATGCGCACGGGCTTGCCGGGATATGCCGGCTGCGCTGCGGCCCCCGCCCACGGCGACAGGCCTGCGGCCAGCAGCGCGGCCAGTACGGTGCGGCGCACGCTGGCGCCCTTGTTCCAGCAAGTGGTCTTCATGGTGTCTGTCTCCTGTGGTTCTTGTCGTGGCATGGCGGGGAAAGCGGCCGGTGGCGCGCACTACAGCAGCACGTGAAAGCGCATGCGGACCTGGTCGGGGTGGCGGGCGCCCGTGCCGACGAACAGGCGCTCGTTGACCCAGGCCAGCGCCCGGCTGGCCGTCTCCAGGCGCGGAGCGCAGCGGAAATAGATCTGCGCGGGGTCCACGGGCTCCCCGCGCGCCAGCCTGGCCATGAGCTGCGCATCGCCGCTGCGCAGGGCCTGGTTGCTGACGTAGATCAGATCGCCCGCGTCGGTCTCCAGCACATAGCGCGCATCGAGTTCGGCCAGCCCCGCATGCACGATGCGCTGAAAGTCCGCGCCGCCGGGCAGCACGCGGGCGCTCCAGCCCTCGCCGCGCGCCGTGCCGCCCAGGATGGGAATCAGCCGGCGGCCGCCGTGCGCCGTGGTCCCCACGTCCTGCGCCGTGCCGACATCGACGCACAGGTCGGCAAAGAAGCGAAAGCGCGGGTCGGGCAAGGCGCCGGGGTCGGTCGTGGGATCGGTCATGGTGCGGGAACTCCGGTGAAAAACTGGAAGCTAGCGTAAGCACCATTGCAGGGGACGGCTGTCATCCCAGAAGATGACAGCCGCCCTGCCTGCCGACGAAAAGCCTTGAGACACTGGACCCCCTCCCACGCTGGCGACAACGCCCCCCTGCCCGCGCATGCGCTGGGCAGCATGGTGCACCACCTGGGCGAGCCCGGCTTCGCGCGGCAGGTGCTTGCCGCCATGCACCCGCTCATGCCCGTCGCCTCCTGGTCGGTCTACCGCACGGGGCCGCACAGCCGGCCCTGTCTCTACATGTCGGCCAGCAGCGAGGCACGCGACACCACACGCGACTGCTGGTGGGCCTACCTGTCGGGCCCCTACCTGCGCGACAGCACCTGGAGCCATGCCAACGCTGCCGCGCCGGGCGCCGCGCTGTGCCACATCACCGCCCAGGAGGTCGAGGACGAGCACCGCGCCCTGGTCTACGACGCGCACGGCATGGCCGAGCGCGTGTCCATCATCGAGCACCAGGACGATGGCGGCATCTTCGCCGTCAACTTCTACCGCCACCAGCACCAGCGCGCGCTGGCCGATGCCCAGATCGGCTGCTTCGAGGCCATGGCCCCGGCGCTGCTCGCGCTGGCGCACAAGCACATCGCGCTCACCCAGGGCCCGGGCCAGCCGGCTGCCACCCGCCTGGCGCCCGCCCCGCCGCCCCGTCTGCGCCACACCCTGCCCGCCCTGCGCATGCGGCTGCTGCAGGCGCAGCCAGGACTGACGGCGCGCGAACTCGACGTCTGCGCGCGCCTGCTGCAAGGCATGACGCACGAAGGCATCGCCAACGACCTGTCGCTGAGCCTGGCCACCGTCAAGACCTACCGCAACCGCGCCTTCGCACGGCTGGGCATCCACTTTCGCAGCGAGCTGTTCGCGCTGGCCCTGGAGCCTGGGGACTGACTAGTCCAGCGAGGCCCCCGACGCCTTGACGATGCGCGCCCACTTGGCGATGTCCTCGCGCAGCAGGGCGGCCATCTGCTCAGGGGTCACCGGCCGGTCCGCGGGCCCGGCCAGCTCCACGCCGCAAGCCTCCAGCTTCGTGCGCAGATCGCCGGCCGCCAGCGCGCGGGCCATGCCGTCCTGCAATTGCGCCAGCACCGGTGCGGGCACCCCCTCGGGCGCGAACAGGCCCACCCACAGCGTGCCGTTGTAGCCCGGCACGGTCTCGCCGATCGTGGGCACCTCGGGCAGCAGCGGCGAGCGCGTGGCGCCGCTGACGGCCAGCGCGCGCAGCCTGCCGGCCTGGATATGGGGCAGCGTGGAAGGCAGGCTGCCGAACAGCAGCGGCACCTGCCCGCCCAGCACATCGTTGAGTGCAGGCGCCACGCCCTTGTAGGGCACGTGCTGCAGCCGGATGCCGGCCATGCTGTTGAGCATCTCGCCCAGCAGATGGTTGAGCGTGCCGTTGCCGGCCGAGGCATAGCGGTACTCGTCGGGCCGGCCCCGGGCCATGGCGATCAGCTCGGGCACCGACTTCGCGGGAAAGCCCGGATGGGCCAGCAGCACGTTGGGCACCGAGCCGATCAGGCCGACGGGCCGGAAATCCCTGACCGGATCGAACCCCGGCTTGCGGTAGAGCGCGGGATTGATGGCCTGGCTGCTGCTGATGGTCATGAGCAGGGTATGGCCGTCCCTGGCCGCCTTGGCCACGGCCTGGGTGCCGATGTTGCCGCCCGCGCCGGGCCGGTTCTCGACCACCACGCTGGCGCCCAGCACCTCGGCCAGCTTCTGGCTGACCAGCCGGCCCACGATGTCATTGGTGCCGCCCGGCGCCTGGGGCACGACCACGACGATGGGCCGGCCGGGCCAGGCCTGGGCGCGCGCCGGTGCATGCCCCAGCAGCGGGCCGGCCAGCACAGCCGGCCAGGCCAGCAGGTTTCGGCGCCGCAAAAGGCTGGGTGCGGGGTGGTTTTCGGCTCTCATGCGCATGTCTCCTGGTCTTGTTGTGGCAAGACCGCATGGTCGCCGTGCATGGACCGACGCACAATCGCGCTTTTCGTGAGCCGGCCTTCGGAATCGCCAAACCCTGCCACCGCCCCGACCATGCACTTCGACCTGACCGACCTGCGCCTTTTCGTGCATGCCGCCGAGCAAGGCAGCCTCACCCGCGCCTGCGCGAAACAGCATCTTTCACTGGCCGCCGCGAGCCTGCGCATCAAGTCGCTGGAAGAGCAGTCGGGCCTGCCGCTGCTGTACCGCGAAGCGCGCGGCGTACGGCCCACGCCCGCTGGCGAAGCCTTTTTGCACCATGCGCGCGGCCTGCTGCTGCAGGCCGACCAACTGCGCACCGACCTGCAGGAATACGGCGCCGGCCTGCGCGGCCATGTGCGCGTGTTCGCCAACACCACGGCCGTCACCGACTTCCTGCCCGAGATCCTGCCGGCCTTCATGGCGGCGCACCCGCGCGTGAACGTGGACCTGCAGGAGCGCCCCAACGCCGAGATCGCGCGCGGCGTGCTCGACGGGCGCGCCGACCTGGGCATCGTGGCCGGACAGGTGGACACGCTGGGCCTGCAGGCCATCCACTTCAGCACCGACCGGCTGGTGCTGGCCACGCCGCGCAGCCACCGCTTCGCGCGGCGCAGGCGCATAGGCTTTGCCGAGACGCTGGACGAGGATGCCATCGGCATGCAGCAGGGCAGCACGCTGCAGACCTTTCTCACGGGCGTGACCGAGCGCCTGGGCAAGCCCATGAAGCTGCGCATCCAGCTGTCCAGCTTCGATGCCATGTGCCGCATGATCGGCGCCGGCGTGGGCATCGGCATCGTTCCCGAGAGCGCCGCGCGCCGCAACCGCGACAGCATGCGGCTCGCCCTGGTCGAGCTGACCGACGCCTGGAGCGTGCGCGAGCGCCATGTGCTCGTGCGCGACCAGGCCCGGCTGCCACGCTACGCGCGGGCGCTGATCGAGGAACTGCAGGCGTACTACGCGGGCCCGGCGCCGCGCTGAGCGGCAGCCCGCTGCTCCAGCGCCCCTCCCCCGCCCTCCCCCCGCCCGGACCACGGACCTGCCCTTGCCACCGCTGTGCCGGGTGGCCAGGGGTCTTCACCTATGTGGCTGCAACCTACTCAGTAGTATCTTTTCTATCCATCTGTTTCGAAAGCACTTTTGGAGAGGTCATGCCTGTCATCTGGACTCCCGCGCTGGACGAGGACGCGGCGCACTGGCGCCGTGTCGCCGCCCGGCTGACCACCGAGCGGTTCGCGCCGCTGGCCGATGCGATCGACCGCGAGCAGCGCTACCCGCAGGAACACTTGGCGCCCTTGCTGGCCAGCGGCATTTCGGGCATGTTCCTGCCCCGGGCCTATGGCGGCGCCGGCGCATCGCTGACGGCATTGAGCGCCGTCGTGGAAACGGTGGCCAGCGGCTGCGCCTCCACGGCGGCCATCCTGGCCGCACTGTCCCTGGGCACATTCCCGGTCCTGCTGGGCGGCAGCGAGGCGCAAAAGCAGGCCTTGCTGGGGGGCTGGCACGCCATGGCGAAGCCGTGAACTTTGCACTGAGCGAGCGCGGCGCGGGCTCGGCCGCGTCGGCGTTCGCCGCCGGGCGCAGCACGTTCGGGCGCGCCATCATCGACCATCAGGGCGTGGGCTTCATGCTTGCCGATGCGGCCACCCAGCTGTCGGCCGCCCGCATGATGCTGTACCAGGCCGCCGGCGCCCATGACCGCGCAGAGGACATTGCCACGCTGGGCAGCATGGCCAAGCTGTATGCCAGCGAGGTATCCCACAAGGTCTGCGACGACGCCTTGCAGATCCTGGGCGGACGTGGCTACGTCAAGCCCCATCCCGTCGAGCGCTGCTACCGGGACCAGCGCATCACCGAAATCTACGAGGGCACCTCGGAGATCCAGCGCCTGGTGATCGCACGTGCCATCAAACGGCAGGCGGCCACGGCGCCCGCCTGCGCCGCGTGAGGCTCCTGCCATGCCAGGCCAGCTGCAAAACGCCCCCAGCGTCCACGACGAACTGTCCGCATGGAAGGCCGTGGCCGGCTGGTACCACGCGTACTTCACCGGCCTCGTGCTGTTCACGGTCTCGCGCCTGGGCACGGCCAAGGCCGAGGAATTCGTGCATGCGATCTTCTGCCATCAGCGCCAGCAACGCTTCGTGCCCGGCCTGCGCAAACTCGGCCTGGACGGGCTGCCCCATGCAGTGGCAGCGGCCCAGTACCACTACCTGTCCAACCACATCGGCGGCGTGCCGGTCGAGTACATGCCCGAGTCCGATCGCAAGGCCTGGATACGGTATGCCGCACCGCGCTGGATCTGGTCCGGCACGGCGCTGTGCGGCATTCCTCCCGAGGTATCGCGCGCCATGCTCACGGGCTGGCACGCGCAAAACGGCGTGATGCTGGGCAACCCGCGCCTGGGCTTTGTCTGCACCAAACAGGCCGTGGACGGGCAGTCCGGGCTGGAGGGCTACTACGTCGAGTACGACCATGATCTGGCGCCGCATGAGCGATTGCGCTTTGCCCGCCACGAAGATGCACCCGACTTCGACCCCGGCCAGGCCCCGAGGCTGCCCACCGACACCTGGCCAGCGGCCCGGCTGGCCAAGGCACACCGCAACTATGCGATGGAGTATGTGCGCTCGGCCTACCCCGTAGCCCTGCAGTTGTGGGGCCCCGATGCGGCCGGGCACCACCTGCGCATGGCGGCGCGGCTCATCGGCATGCAGTTCTACCACGAGACGGCGCGCGGACTGGGGGGCGGCTACGGCACCGATGCCGCGGGGTTCGCCGCCTTTCTCAGGGATCTCGCCCAGGCCCAAGGCGATGCGGCCACCGTGCAGCAGCGCGCTGGCGGCCATCACGTCCGCCAGCGGGGCTGGGCCTTCATGCACGGCATGCCGATGGTGCACGACAGCCTTGCCTGCGCCTGGAATGGTTTGCTGGAAGGCGCCGCGCAGGCGCACAACCGGCGGCTGCGAATGGACTTCCGGCACCGCTGCACCCCCGACGGCCCCATTCTTGAATGGACGGTGGCCTCGCACTGACCATTTCCTGAACCGGCGCAACTGCACAGCAATGAGGAGACGCGACCATGGACACCGCCCCCCTGCCCGGAGCCCTGCAGGGACTCAAAGTCATTGACACCTCGCGCGTGCTGGCCGGCCCCTTCGCGGGCCAGATTCTCGGCGACCACGGCGCCGACGTGGTGAAGATCGAAGCACCCGAAGGCGATGAATGCAGGGGCTTCGGCCCGCCGTTCGTGCAGGGCAGCTCCGCCTACTTCAACGCCGTCAACCGCAACAAGCGCAGCCTGGTGCTGGACCTGTCGCGGCAGCAGGAGCGCGAGCGCTTTTTCAGCCTGCTCGACGAGGCCGATGTGCTGATCGAGAACTTCAAGCCCGGCACTCTCGCGGCCTGGGGCATCGCGGAGCCAGCCTGGTTCACGAAGCGCTTCGCGCGCCTGGTGCATTTGTCCATCATGGTCCTGCCCAGGGCGCGCCGGTACGCATCGGGGTGCCGGTGCGGGATGCACGGCTTTCCAGCAACCAGGCGCGCGTGGCGCATCGCCTGGAACTGGAGCAGCTGCTGGAGCCGGCCTTTCTGGAGGTGGATGGCGATCGGCTCGGCCCGGCCCTGCTGGCCCAGGGCGTGCCGGCCGCGCCGATCCTCGACATCCAGGCGGTGGCGCAATCGGAGCATGCGCGCGTGCGCGAAATGGTGGTGCGGCGCGAGGACTACACGGGCCCGGGCTGCCCCATCAAGCTCAGCGCCACGCCCGCCAGCATCCGCAGGCCAGCGCCTGCACTCGGGGACACGGCATGGCCGGCAGGCCGCGGGATTTTTCGGCAGAGCATCGAGGAGGACACACCATGCGCATCCTGCCCCCCGCCCTTGTATTGATCGGCATGGCGCTGTGGCACGGGCCGGCCGCCGCCGAAACCTTCCCCAGCAAACCCATACGGATCATCGCGGCCTTCTCGCCCGCAAGTGCCACCGACATCAGCGCGCGCATCGTCGGCGAAGTGCTCAGGAACGAGCTGGGCGCGGTCACCATCATCGACAACAAGCCGGGCGCTCAGGGCGTGATCGGCACCGAGGCAGCCGTGCGCGCGCCCGCCGATGGCTACACCCTGACCATCACCAGCAGCTCGATCAATGCCATCAACCCGGGCCTGTTCAAAAAGCTGCCCTACGACCCCGTCAAGGACTTCACCCATATCACGCGGCTGACGACCATGCCGATCGCCTTGCTGGTCAAGGCCGACGGCCCCCATGCCACGCTGCAGGACTTCGTGGCCGCGGCCAAGGGCGGCCGGCTGACCTACGGCTACGGATCGCCCGGCGGCCAGGTCAGCGCGGTCGCCTTCAACAGCGCTGCCGCCTTCGATGCCCAGGGCGTGCCCTACAAGAGCCAGCCGCCCGCGTTGACGGACCTGGCCGCCGGCCTGGTGGACTATGTGCTGGCCGACCTGTCCGCCGCCACCGCCCTGATGAAGGCAGGACGCATCAAGGCCCTGGCCATCAGCGCGCCCCAGCGCGTGGCGCAATGGCCGGCCGTCCCCACTTTTGCCGAGGCCGGCTACAAGGACTATGACCTGGTGGTCTGGGTGGGGCTGGCAGGCCCCGCAGGAATGCCCACCGATGTGGCGCAAGCCATCCATGCCGCCATCGGCAAGGCCTTGTCGCAACCCGGGATACAGGAGCGTTTCCGCCTGCTGGGCATGCAGGCCGCGCCCAATACCATGCAAGACCAGAGCGCCTTCGTGCAGGCCCAGCTCGCCGCCTGGCGCAAGCGCATGGCCCAGGCCGGCATCCAGCCGGAATGAATGCGCCGCCGGGGCCGGACCTCAGGCAGCCACCCCCTGCACCGCCTGGCGCGCAAATTGCCGGGCCACATGTTCCCGGTACTCGGCCGTATCGGTGTCACGCGGCCGGTACCACACGGTGATCCAGTTGAGCGCACCCAGAATGCCCTTGGCCGCCAGGGCGCAGTCGAGATCGGCGAACTCGCCCTGGGCCACCCCCTCCTTCAGGACCTGGACGAAAAGGCCCTCGTAGGCATCGCGCATGGCGACCACCTCGGCCAACGCCTCGCGCTCGGCCGGCGTGGTGCTGGCCGACTGGTGCAGCTCCACGCCCTGCACGGTGACGCGCTGGTAGTACAGATGCTCCATCATCAGGCAGGCATGGCGGTAGGCCATGGCTTCAAGCCTGGACCGGGCAGGCCTGGACATGTCTTCGGCAATGGGAAGCTGGGCCTGCAGATTCAGGGTCATGGCCCGCCGGTGCACTGCGAAGAACAGGTCCGCCTTGCTGCGGTAGTGGTAGTAGACGCTGCCCTTGGTCGCGCCGATCTGGTGGGCGATCAGGTCCACCGACGCCGCAGCGAAGCCCAGCGTCGTGAAGGCCTTGGCTGCGGCGTCGAGGATGGCCAGCTGCGTGGCAGGCAGCGTGTCATAGCTGGCGCCCACCCAGGCCGCCATGTCGGAAGTGGTCACCACGGTGCACAAGTCCCAGTTGAAAATCCGCCGAATGATACCGGGTGGTTTCCGGATGCCGGGCTGTCGTTCATCCGGCGCGCTGGCTCACGCCGGCCTGCTCGAAGCTGGCCATCTCGCCCAGGATGGCGCAGGCCGACACCAGCAGCGGCCAGGCCAGGGCCGCGCCCGAACCCTCGCCCAGGCGCAGCTGCCAGTCCAGCAACGGCTCGGCGCCCAGGTGGGCCAGCATGCGCACATGGCCGGGCTCGCCCGAGCGGTGCGAGAACACGCAGCGCTGCAGCACGGCGGGCCGCAGGCGGCTGGCCACGAGCACGGCAGCCGAGGTGATGAAGCCATCCACCACGATGACCCGGCGCTCCTCGGCCGCCTGCAGCACGGCCCCGACCATGGTCGCCACCTCGAAACCGCCCATGGCGGCCAGCACCTGCAGCGGCTCGCGCGCCTGGGCATGCCGCTGCAGCACCTGTTCGAGCACGCCGATCTTGCGCGCCAGCCCGGCCGCATCCAGGCCCGTGCCGGCGCCCGTGACCTCGGCCAGCGGCTCGCCGCACAGCCGCGCCAGCAGCAGCGATGCGCAGGAGGTGTTGCCGATGCCCATCTCGCCCAGCAGCAGCGCATTGCCCGGCAACTGGCGCACCAGGGCCATGCCGTTGCGCAAGGCCATGGCGCATTCGGCGGCCGTCATGGCCGGCTCCTCGCTGCAGTCGCGCGTGCCGTAGCCGAGCTTGCGGCGCCACAGGCGCGGCTGCCCGGGGCGGGGCAGCTTGTCGTCGGGGTCCTGTTCACGCGGCGGGAAGTCGCGCGCGACGCCGCAGTCCACCACGTTCAGCGCCAGGCCATGCTGGCGCGCCAGCACGCTGACGGCGGCGCCGCCGGCCATGAAGTTCTCGACCATCTGCCAGGTCACATCCACGGGGTAGGCCGACACGCCGCGCGCGGCCAGCCCGTGGTCGGCCGCGAACACCAGCATCTGCGGCTGCTCCAGGCGCGGCCTCTCGCTGCCGAGGATGCAGGCGATGCGCAGCGCCAGCGCCTCCAGCCGGCCCAGCGCGCCCAGCGGCTTGGTCTTGTGGTCAATGGCGTGCTGCACGCGCTGCGCGAATGCGGCATCGGCCAGCGGGGCAATGGCGGGCAAGGCGGCTTCGTGCGCAGGTGCGCGCAGTTCGAGGGGGGTGGAGGCAGGCGTGGGTGCGGGTGCGGGTGCGGGTGTGGGCATGGGCAAAGCGGAGACAGCGGCACATGCCGCGAATGCGCAAGTATGGCGCGCTCCGCATGGCCTGCGGCCGTGGGCCCGGGCAGCAGCGGGCGGGCAGGCCGATCTGACACAATCCAGGCCCATGCTTTCCGATGCCCCACACTCTCCCCCGGTTTCCTTCTCGGCCGTGCAGCCCGGCCTCAGATTGGCGGACCAGGTTGCCCAGCAGCTGGAGGCGCGCATCCGCTCGGGCGATCTGCAGCCGGGCCAGAAGCTGCCCACCGAAGCGGAGCTGGTGCAGCAGCTCGAAGTCAGCCGCACCGTGGTGCGCGAGGCCGTGTCCCAGCTGAAGTCGCGCAACCTGGTGGAGTCGCGCCAGGGCAGCGGCATGTATGTGAAGGCGCCCGGCGTGGAGCCGCTGGACTTCGAGGGCCTGCCCGCCGCCGGCAAGAACGCCGTGATCCAGATCGCCGAGGTGCGCCGAGCGCTGGAGGCGGAAGTGGCCGAACTGGCCGCCAGCCGGCGCAGCGAAGAGGACATCCGGCGCATCCGCCAGGCGGAGGACGCCCTGGCCGAAGCGGTGCGCCTGGGCCGCGACGGCGTGGAGGAGGACATGGCCTTTCACCGCGCCATCGCCCAGGCCTCGGGCAATCCTTTCCTGATCAGCACGCTGGACTATCTGTCCCAGTTCCTGCGCCATTCCATGCGCATCACGCGCGCCAACGAGGCGCGGCGCCATGACTTCGGCAAGGCGGTGGAGCAGGAGCACCATGCCATGGCGCAGGCCATCGCCGCTGGCGACCCGCAGGCCGCGCGCCTGGCGGCTGCCACCCACATGAGCAATGCCATCGACCGCATACAGCGCGCCGACGCCAGCTTCTGGGAACAGGACGGCGAGCGCCTGGCACGCGACATCCTGGCCAGCAGGCCCTGAGCCCCGCAAGCGCCCGCCCACGGCGCGCTTCCGACCCCAAGGGTTAACACCTAGTTTTGAAGCATCGCCAAATTTGTATGATGACCTGATGACAATATCAGCCATCCATCAGCCATGAGCGATGAGTCCCGCATCCGCGAAGAAATCTGCACCGTGGGCGCCAGCCTTCACCAGCGCGGCTACACCGTCGGCGCGGCGGGCAACATCAGCGCCCGGCTCGACGACGGCTGGCTGATCACCCCCACCGACGCCTGCCTGGGCCGGCTGGATCCGGCCGAGCTGTCCAGGGTGGACGGCAATGGCCAGTGGGTGGCGGGCGCCAAGCCGTCCAAGACGCTGGCGCTGCACCGGGGCATCTATGCCAACGACCGCGAAGCGCGCGGCATCGTCCACACGCATTCCACCCACCTCGTGGCACTGACCCTGGCCGGCGTCTGGCGCGAGGACGAGGTGCTGCCGCCCATCACCCCCTACCAGGTCATGAAGGTGGGCCGCATTCCCCTGATCCGCTATCGCCGCCCCGGCGACCCGCGGGCAGCGGCCGAGGTCGCCGCACTCGCGGGCCAGGTGCGCGGCGTGCTGTTCGAGCGGCTCGGGCCCGTGGTGTGGGAACGCTCGGTCGCCCACGCCAGCCATGCGCTGGAAGAACTGGAGGAAACCGCCAGGCTGTGGCTGATGACCCAGCCGCGCCCACAGCCGCTGGCGCCAGCGGCCATCGATGAACTGCGCAAAGCCTTCAACGCGCGCTACTGACCACTGCACGGCGGCCACCCCAGCCGCTCCATCTCATCCATCCACAGCCGCGCCACCGCCAGCCGGTGCACCAAGCGGCGCATCACCGGGAGACGACCACCATGACGACCAGCGCACATGCCGCAGAGACCCCCCACTCCGACCCGCCAGAGACGGCGCGCGCCTATGCCAAGGTGTTCTGGCGCCTGGTGCCCTTTCTCATGCTCTGCTACGTCATCGCCTACCTGGACCGCGTCAACGTGGGCTTTGCCAAGCTGCAGATGTCCCAGGACCTGGGCTTCAGCGAAACCGTGTTCGGCCTGGGCGCGGGGGTGTTCTTCATCGGCTACTTCCTGTTCGAGGTGCCCAGCAACCTGCTGATGCACAGGCTGGGCGCCCGCATCTGGATCGCGCGCATCATGATCACCTGGGGCGTCCTGTCGGCCCTGTTCATGTACGTCGAGACGCCCACGGGCTTCTACATCCTGCGCTTCCTGCTGGGCCTGGCCGAGGCGGGCTTCTACCCCGGCGTCATCCTGTACCTGACCTACTGGTACCCGGCGCACCGGCGCGCCAAGATCATCGCGCTGTTCATGTCGGCCATTCCCGTGGCGGGCATCTTCGGCAACCCGCTGTCGGGCTGGATCATGGAGGCCTTCCATGGCGACCACGGCCTCGCAGGCTGGCAGTGGATGTTCCTGATCGAGGCCATTCCCGCCGTGCTGATCGGCATCGTCACCATCCTGTACCTGGACAACGGCATCACCAGCGCCAAGTGGCTGAGCGACGCCGAAAAGCAGTTGCTGGAGCGCGAGATCGCGCTCGACCAGCAGCAGGCCGGCACCCAGCAGCACTCGCTCAAGGCCGTGTTCGGCGACCGCCGCGTGTGGTGGATGTGCCTGATCTACTTCGCCTTCGTCGCCGGCCAGTACGGGCTGACCTTCTGGATGCCCACGCTGATCAAGTCCACGGGCGTCACGGGCGCGCTGCACATCGGGCTGCTCAGCGCCATTCCCTTCCTGTGCGCCATCGTCGTGATGAACCTGATGGGCCGCAGCGCCGACAGGCGCCGCGAGCGCCGCTGGCACCTGATCGTGCCCGCGCTCATGGGCGCGGTGGGCTTTGCCATGGCCGCCGTCTTCGCCAGCAACACCGCCATGTCGCTGGTCTTCCTGTCGCTGGCCGCCGCCGGCGTGCTGACCTGCGCGCCGCTGTTCTGGTCCCTGCCCACGGCCTTTCTCACGGGCACGGCCGCCGCTGCGGGCATTGCCATCATCAATTCGGTGGGCAATCTGGCCGGCTTCGCCAGCCCCTACATGATCGGCGCCCTCAGGGACCTGACCCAGTCCACGCAGACCGGCATGTTCGTGCTGGCGGGCATCCTCGTCATCGGCGCCATCGCGGTCTGGTTCACCCCCGCGAAGATGGTGAACCGCTGACGCGCCGGGCTGCATTCCTTTCCACACTTAGCAAGTTCAAGCCACATGAAAGTACTGATCACCGGCGGCGCCGGATTCCTGGGCCAGCGGCTGGCCCGCAGGCTGCTCGAACAGGGCGCGCTGGCCATCGAAGGGCAGCGCCGGCCCATCACCGGCATCGACCTGCTCGACGTGGTGCGCAACGACGCCATCACCGACCCGCGCGTGCGCCATCGCGTCGGCGACATCGCCGATGCGCAGGTGCTGCGCCAGGCCATCGACAAGGACACGGCCGTGGTCTTTCACCTGGCCGCCGTGGTCAGCGGACAGGCCGAAGCCGACTTCGAGCTGGGCATGCGCATCAACCTGGACGCCTCGCGCGCCCTGCTGGATACCTGCCGCGCGCTGGGCCACGGGCCGCGCGTGGTCTTCACCAGCTCGGTGGCCGTCTATGGCGGCGCGCTGCCGCAGACGGTGCTCGACAGCACCGCCCTCAACCCCCAATCGTCCTACGGCACGCAGAAGGCGATTGCCGAGCTGCTGCTGGCCGACTACACGCGGCGCGGCTTCGTGGACGGGCGCGTGCTGCGCCTGCCCACCATCAGCGTGCGTCCGGGCCGCCCCAATGCGGCGGCCTCCTCGTTCGCCAGCGGCATCATCCGCGAGCCGCTGGGCGGCGAAACCGCCAACTGCCCCGTGGAGCCGGCCACACGCCTGTGGCTGCTGTCGCCGCGCCGCGCCGTCGAGGCCCTGGTGGCCGGCTGCGAGCTCGATGCCGCCGCCGTCGCCGACCGCCGGCCGATCAACCTGCCCGGCGTATCCGTCAGCGCAGGCGACATGGTGCAGGCGCTGCGAGAAGTGGCCGGCGACGCGGTGGCCGACCGCGTGACCTGGCAGCGCGACGACAAGGTCGAGCGCATCGTCGGCAGCTGGCCCGGCCGCTGGGACACCACGCGCGCCGAGCGGCTGGGACTGCAGGGCGATGGCGACTTCGCCAGCATCGTGCGCGCCTACATCGCCGACGACCTGCCACCGGCCAAGACCTGAGACCTGAAGCCCATTCCATGAACGACTCTTCCCTCACCCCTCGCGCCGTGGGCCTCATCGGCCTGGGCGCCATGGGCTCGGGCATGGCGCAAAGCCTGCTGCGCGCCGGCCATGCCGTGCATGTGCACGACCTGCGCCCCGAGGCCGCCGCCGCCCTGGCGGCCGAAGGCGCAACCGCCTGCACCACCCTGGCCGACATGGCCGCCGCCTGCGACATCGTCATCAGCGTGGTCGTCAATGCCGCCCAGACCGAGGCCGTGCTGTTCGGCGACGGCGGCATCGCCGCATCGCTGCGCCCGGGCTCGGTCTTCGTCATGTGCTCCACCGTGGACCCGCACTGGTCGGTGGCCCAGGAGGCCCGGCTGTGGGCGCAGGAGGTGCACTACCTGGACGCCCCCATCTCCGGCGGCGCGGCCAGGGCCGCCGCAGGCCAGCTGACCATGATGACCTCCGGCCGCCCCGAGGCCTACGCGGCCTGCGCAGGCGTGCTCGACGCCATGGCCGCCAAGGTCTACCGGCTGGGCAGCAGCGCGGGCGCGGGCAGCAAGGCCAAGATCATCAACCAGCTGCTGGCCGGCGTGCACATCGCGGCGGCGGCCGAAGCCATGGCCCTGGGGCTGCGCGAAGGCGTCGATGCCGCCGCGCTGTACGAGGTCATCACCCACAGCGCCGGCAACAGCTGGATGTTCGAAAACCGCATGGCCCACGTGCTGGCCGGCGACTACAGGCCGCTGTCGGCCGTTGACATCTTCGTCAAGGACCTGGGCCTGGTGCTGGACACCGCGCGCCACAGCAAATTCCCGCTGCCCCTGGCCTCCACCGCCCACCAGATGTTCATGCAGGCATCGGCGGCGGGCCACGGCCGCGAGGACGACAGCGCCGTCATCAAGATCTTCCCCGGCATCACCCTGCCGGCTGCCGCCCAGGAGGCGCCATGACCTTGCTTCTGGGCTGCATCGCCGACGATTTCACGGGCGCCACCGACCTGGCCAACAACCTGGTGCGCGCCGGCATGCGCGTGGTGCAGAGCATCGGCGTGCCGCACGGCCCTCTCGACCCCGGACCGGACGGCGTGGACGCCGTCGTGGTCGCGCTCAAGTCGCGCACCATCGCGCCCGAAGACGCCATCGCGCAGTCGCTGCAGGCGCTGCGATGGCTGCAGGGCCAGGGCATCGGCGGCCGTGCTCCGCAGATCTACTTCAAGTACTGCTCCACCTTCGACAGCACGCCGCAGGGCAACATCGGCCCCGTCACCGAGGCCCTGATGGACGCGCTGGACTGCGGCTTCACCATCGCCACGCCCGCCTTCCCCGACAACCAGCGCACCGTCTTCAAGGGCCACCTGTTCGTGGGCGACATGCTGCTCAGCGACAGCGGCATGCGCAACCACCCGCTCACGCCCATGACGGACGCCAACCTCGTGCGCGTGCTGCAGGCGCAGACGCGGCGCAAGGTCGGCCTGATCGACCATGCGGCCGTGGCCGGCGGCCCGGCCGCCGTGCGCGCGCGCATCGCCGCGCTGCAGGCCGAGGGCGTGGGCATCGCCATCGCCGACGCGGTCACCAACGGCGACCTGCTGCGCCTGGGCCCCGCGCTGGCCGACCTGCCCCTGGTCACGGCCGGCTCCGGCGTGGCCATCGCCCTGCCCGCGAACTTCGGCATCCATCCCACGCCCCGCGCAGCGGCGCTGCCCGCGCCGGCCGGACTGCAGGCCGTGGTCTCGGGCAGCTGCTCGGTGGCCACCAACGCCCAGGTCGCGCACTTCATCGCCTGCGGCCGTCCGGCCCTGGCCCTCGATCCCCTGCGCATCGCCGCAGGCGAGGACGAAGCCGCCCGGGCGCTGGCCTGGGCACGCGGCCATGTCGCGGACGGCCCCGTGCTGATCTACTCCACCGCCGAATCCTCGGCCGTCCAGTCCGTCCAGGCCCGCCTGGGCGCGCAGCAGGCCGGCGCGCTGGTCGAGCAGGCCATCGCCTGCGTTGCGCGCGGCCTGGTGGAGATGGGCGTGCGCCAGCTCGTCGTGGCCGGCGGCGAAACCTCGGGCGCCTGCGTGCAGGCCCTGCAGATCGCGCAGATGCGCATCGGCCCGCAGATCGACCCCGGCGTGCCCTGGTGCCACGCCGCATCGCCGGCCGCGCCGGGCGGGCTGCACCTCACGCTCAAGTCGGGCAACTTCGGCACGGTGGACTTCTTCACCAAGGCCTTTGACTCGCTTGGCGCCCCGCGATGACAAACTAGCCAGGACTTGCGCCCGCAGGCCGCAGCAGCGCACGGCCCCCAGCCGTCCGCTGCGCCGCCTGGCGCGCAAGCCTTACCAGCGTCCTGTCCAGAAAGCCTTCCCATGCCCCGTTTCGCCGCCAACCTGTCCATGCTCTACAACGACGTGGACTTTCTCGACCGCTTCGCCGCCGCCGCACGCGACGGCTTCCATGCCGTCGAATACCTGTTCCCCTACGATTTCGCCGCCGAGCAACTGGCCGCGCGTCTGCGCGACAACGGCCTGCGGCAGGTGCTGTTCAATGCCCCGCCCGGCGACTGGAACGCGGGCGAGCGCGGCCTGGCCTGCATTCCCGGGCGCGAGGCCGAATTCCGCGAAGGCATGGAGCGCGCCATCGCCTACGCGCGGGCGCTGGATTGCCCGCGCATCCATGTCATGGCCGGGCTGCGGCCCGCCCTGGCCGGCGAGGATGCGCTGCGCTCCACCTACGTCGCCAACGTGCGCCACGCGGCGCGGCTCGCCGCGCCCCATGGCATCTCCGTCCTGCTGGAGCCCATCAACGGCCGCGACATGCCCGGCTTCTTCCTGAGCCGCCAGGACCAGGCCCACGCCCTGGTGGACGAGATCGCCGAGCCCAATGTCCAGGTGCAGATGGACCTCTACCACTGCCAGATCGTCGAGGGCGACCTGGCCATGAAGATCCGCCAGTACCTGCCCACCGGGCGCGTCGGCCATATCCAGATCGCGGGCGTGCCCGAGCGCCACGAGCCCGACGTGGGCGAAGTCAGCTACGGCTACCTGTTCAAGCTGCTGGACGAACTCGGCTACGACGGCTGGGTGGGCTGCGAGTACCGGCCCGCACGCGGGACGGCGGCCGGGGCGACCAGCGCGGGCCTGCAATGGCTCAAGCCGTGGTCGTAGACCCGCGCCGGCGCACTCAGCCCCCCGGCCGGGGCAGATAGCCGCGCAGGCACGCCAGCAGCGGCGAGTCGTCGCCCCGCCGCCAGACGGCCACCGTGTCCACCACGGTCCTCTCGCCCTGCAGGCGCCGGTAGGCCACGCCCTCTCGCTGCATGGCCTGCACGCACGAAGGCACCAGAGCCACGCCCATGCCGCCCGAGACCAGGCTGACGATGGTGTGCATCTGCCGCGCAGCGAACAGCCGGGGGCTGAAGCCATGGCGCATGCAGGTCGACACGATGGCATCGAACATCAGCGGCCCCTGGTGCCGCTCGAAACCCAGGAAACGCTCCTGCGCCAGCTTCTCCAGCGCGATGCGCCGGCCCCGTGTCAGGGGATGGCGCTGGGGCAGCGCAATCACCAGCGGCTCGCTCCACACCAGCGCGGATTCCAATGACGCAGGCAGGTCCGGCGTGCGGAACACCAGGCCGACATCCAGCCGACCGCTTTCGATGTCGTGCACGATCTGGTCGGTCGTGCCCTCCTGCAGCGACAGCCGGACCTGCGGATAGTCCTCGCCGAAGCGGCGCAGCGTGTCCGGCAGAAAGGAATAGGCCGGCAGGCTGATGAACCCGATGGCCAGGGAGCCCATGAGTCCCTGCGAGGTCTCGCGTGCACGACGCCGCAGGGTATCGGCGGCGGCCAGCACGGCACGGGCATCGCGCAGCGCATCTTCCCCGGCCTGGGTGAGCACGATGCGCCTCGATGTGCGCTCCAGCAGGGTCACGCCCAGTTCCTCCTCCAGCTCCTTGATGGCCAGGCTCACCGGTGGCTGGGTCAGGTGCAGGCGTTCGGCCGCCCGGCCGAAGTGCATCTCCTCGGCCACGGCCACGAAGCAGCGCAGATGTCGCATGTCCATTCATAGCCTCCGCAAATCGATCCATATGAATTGCAAACTTCCTTGCATTGAACCAGATCCCTAGACTGCTTCACAGAGCCTGCACGCGCCATCCCGCGGTGGGCCGACACAAGCTGACCACAAGGCAGCAGCAGGAGACAAGCCATGCCGGAACGTCCAGCGGCCTTGCCCAGGCCCCGCACCCTCGTCCACCCCGGGCCCTGCAACGCATTGCGCCTGGAGCATCGGCAGGCCCCCGGCGCACGGCACCTGCGCCTGGCCCTGCCACCCGGAATGTCGCTGTTCGACGCCATCGTCACGGCCCTGGCCTCGGCCGGCGTGCACGACGCCTCATTGACCCTGTTGCAGGGCGATCTCGACGACCTGGATTTCTGCGTGGCACCGCCCGATCGCAGCGGGCGGACCGTCGCCACCTACGGCCCGCCCACAACGCTGCGCCGCGCGAGACTGCTGTTCGGCAACGCCACGCTGGGCCGTTCCGAAGCAGGCGCGGCGAGCGTTCACTGCCACGCCGTCTTCAGCGACCGCGACGGGCACCTGCTCGGCGGCCATGTGCTGACGCAGCGTTGCCGCATCGCCCATGCGCCGATCGGCGCCCTGGCGACCGCGCTGGACGGGTTCGAGCTGCGCATCGCCCATGACCCCGAAACAGGCATGCCGCTGATGCGTCCGGCGACCATGCAGGCCCGCCATGACTGAGGCCTGCATGGTCGAGTCAGGCCGCATGGGCCGCGTGGCCTACGCACGCATCGCACCCAACGAAGACCTGGTGCTGGGCGTGGAAAAGCTCTGCGCCGCCCAGGGCTTTCGCAACGCCTTCGTGCGTGGCGCCCTGGGCAGCCTGGTCGATGCCTGCCTGCTGCGCGCCGACGGCAGTTGCCTGCTGGTGCAAGGTCCGGCCATCGAGGTAGTCAGCCTCGCGGGGGAAGTGCGCAGCCACAGCGACGGATCGCTGCGCGCCTGCCTGAGCGGCGTGGTCGCCGATACCGAGGGCCGGGTGCATGGAGGCCCCTTCGTGGCCGGCGCCAATCCCGTCTGCATCACCTTCGAGCTGACGCTGGAAGAGTGGCTTCCCCAAGCGCCGGACCTGCAGCCCTCTGCATCCCCCCTCCATCCCGATCCAGGAGCCTGCCCATGACCCACCGAGATACCCATCCATCCACCGCCCGCGTCGCCGTCGTCACCGGGGGGGCACGCGGCATAGGCCGGGCCATAGGCGAGTGGTTCCTGGAACGGGACTGGCAGGTGGCCTTGCTGGACAGCGACGGACCGACGCTGGAGCGCACGGCGCGGGACCTCGGCCAGCCGGCACGGCTGCTGTGCCGGCGCTGCGACGTCGCGGACCCCGGTCAGGTACAGGACGCCACGACTGCGGTCATCGCGCGCTGGGGCCGCGTGGATGCACTGGTCAACAATGCGGGCGTGGCCGTGTTCAAGCCCGCGCTGGAGACCTCGTTCCAGGAGTGGCGCGCGGTCATGGCCACCAACCTGGACGGCGCCTTCCTGTGCACCCAGGCCTTTGGTGCGCTGATGGCCCGCAGCGCCGGTGGCGGCGCCATCGTCAACATCGCCTCCATCTCGGGGCTGCGGGCCAGCACGCTGCGCGTGGCCTACGGCACGAGCAAGGCCGCCCTCATCCACATGACGCGCCAGCACGCCGTGGAGCTGGGCAACCTGGGCGTGCGGGTGAACGTGATCGCTCCCGGCCCCGTGGAGACCGAGATGGCCAAGCTCGTGCACAGCGTGGCCATACGCTCCGACTACCACGATGCGATTCCGCTGGGCCGCTATGGAACGCCGCGGGAAATGGCCGAAGCCGTGGGCTTTCTGTGCAGCGATGCGGCCAGCTTCATCAACGGCCAAATGCTGGCGGTCGATGGCGGCTTCGACGCCGCAGGCGTGGGTCTGCCCACGCTGCGCCGCCGCCAGGCGGACGCCGCCACGCAGGCCCGGTCCGCGCATGCGTGAGCGCGGCCCCATCACCGCAACGCACAGGAGACACGCCATGAACCCACCCCGCATCGTCGGCTGGGGCCACACGCCCTTCGGCAAGCTGGACGCCGCCGATCCCGAACAACTGCTGCGTGCCGCCATCCACCCGGCACTGCACACGGCCGGCCTGGAGCCCCGGGACATCGACGGCATCTTCGTCGGCCACTTCAATGGCGGCCTGCTGGCCCAGGATTTCAGCGCCAGCCTGGTCGCCATGGCCCTGCCGCAGCTACGCCACGTACCGGCCGTGCGCAGCGAGAACGCCTGCGCCACCGGCTCGGCCGCGCTCTGGGCCGCGCTCGACGCGGTGCAGTGCGGCCGCGTGCGGCACGCACTGGTCGTGGGCCTGGAGATCATGAACGCCCAGCCCGGGCCGAAGATCGCCGAGATCCTGCTGCGCTGCTCCTGCGTGAAGGAGGAAGGCTTCACACCGGCCGGCTTCGCGGGCGTGTTCGGCCAGATCGCCACGCGCTACTTCGAGCGCTTCGGCGACCAGAGCGATGCGCTGGCAGCCATTGCGGCCAAGAACCACGCCAATGGCGTGCACAACCCCCTGGCCCACCTGCGACGCGACCTGGGCTTCGGCTTCTGCCGCCAGGCCTCGGAGAAAAACCCCTTTGTCGCGGGCCCGCTCAAGCGCACGGACTGCTCGCCGGTCTCCGATGGCGCAGCCGCCCTGGTCATCTCGTCCGAGGCCTGCGGCAACGCCAGCGTGGCGCCCGTGCGCTGGCGGTCGCGCACCCAGGTCAACGACTACCTGCCCTTGTCGCGGCGCGACCCCACGCGCTTCGAGGGCACGGCCCTGGCCTGGCAGCGGGGCCTGGCCGATGCCCGCGCCACGCTGGGCGACCTGGGCTTCGTGGAAACGCACGACTGCTTCACCGTGGCCGAACTGATCGGGTACGAGGCCATGGGCCTGGCGCCGCATGGCCAGGGCGCACGCGCCATCCTGGATGGGAGCACGCACCGGGGCGGCCGTCTGCCCGTCAACCCCTCGGGCGGACTCAAGTCGCGCGGCCACCCCATCGGCGCCACGGGCATTTCCCAGCATGTGATGGCGGCCATGCAGTTGTCCGGCACGGCCGGTGCCATGCAACTGCCAGCCCCCCGGCTGGGCGCCGTGTTCAACATGGGCGGCGCTGCCGTGGCCAACTACCTGAGCATCCTGGAGGCGGCATGAGTGCGGCCAGCCCCTCTCCCACGGACCGGCACGCGCCGGCCTCAGGCTCGCCCCGGGTGGCCAACCTGTCGCTGCTGCTGTCCCAGACGGCCGCCCTGTTTCCCGAGCGGCCCGGCCTGATCCACGGCGAACACCGCTGGAGCTGGGCGCAGATCGACGCCCGCGTCGATGCACTGGTCCAGGGCCTGCGCGCGCTGGGCATGCAACCTGGGGAGCGCCTGCTGGTGCTGTCGCGCAACGGCATCGCCTTGTTCGAGAGCTGTTGGGCCGCCTTTCGACTGGGCGCCGTCTGGGTGCCGGTCAACTTCCGGCTCACGGCGCCCGAGGTGGCGGCCCTGGGCAGCGCCAGTGGCGCCACCGTCATGCTGGCCGAGGAGATGTTCGCCTCCCAGGTGGATGCCGTGCGCGCGGCCTCGCCAGGGCTGCGCCATATGATCACCATCGGCCGGCCGCGCGCGGACCGGGGCGAGCATGGCTACGAGGCACTGCTGGCGGACAACGCCGCCGCGGCGCCCTCCGTGGCTCCCGTGCATGCCGACACCCCGCTGTGGTTCTTCTACACCTCGGGCACCACCGGCCGCCCCAAGGCCGCGATGCTCACGCACGGGCAGATGGCCTTCGTGGTGGCCAACCACCTGGCCGACCTGATCCCGGGCACGGACGAGCGCGACTGCTCCATCGCCGTGGCCCCGCTGTCGCACGGCGCGGGCATCCATGCCCTGCTCAACGTGGCACGCGGCGCGGCCACCGTGCTGCCCACCTCCGACCGGCTGGAGCCGGCCCAGGTCTGGGAGCTGGTGCAGCGCCACCGGGTCACCAACCTCTTTGCCGTGCCCACCATCGTCAAGCGGCTGGTGGAAGACCCGGCGGTGGACCGCTTCGACCACGGCACTCTGCGCTATGTGGTCTATGCGGGCGCGCCCATGTACCACGCCGACCAGCAGCGCGCCCTGCGCACGCTGGGGCCGGTGCTGGTGCAGTACTTCGGCCTGGGCGAAGTCACGGGCTGCATCACCGTGCTGCCGCCCGCCATGCACCGGCTGGACGCAGGTGATGGCGGCGATGCAGGCCATGCAGGCGCCGGCGATGCCCTGATCGGCACCTGCGGGCGAGCGCGCACCGGCATGGAAGTCGCCGTGCTGGACGCCGACCTGCGCCCCGTGCCCACGGGCCACATCGGCGAGATCTGCTGCCGGGGCCCGGCCGTGTTCACGGGCTACCACGACAACCCCGAGGCCACGGCCCAGGCGCTGCGCGGCGGCTGGTTCCACACCGGCGACCTGGGGCGGCTGGACGCGCGCGGCCTGCTCTACATCACGGGCCGGGAATCGGACATGTACATCTCGGGCGGCTCCAACGTCTACCCCCGGGAGGTGGAGGAACTGCTGCTGACCCACCCGGCCGTGGCCGAGGTCGCCGTGCTGGGCATGCCCGATGCGGCCTGGGGGGAGATCGGCGTGGCCGTGGTGGTCGCGCGCGAAGCCGGCGAGGGCGGCGAAGGCGCTGCCGGCAGCCTCACGGCACAAGACCTGCTGGCGTACCTGGACGGGCGCTGTGCCCGCTACCGCTGGCCGCGACAGTTTCACTTCTGGGAAGCACTGCCGCGTTCGGGCTACGGCAAGGTGGCCAAGAAGGACATCCGCGAACGCCTGCTGGCCACCGCCCCGCAGGGAAAGGAGCCCGCCGCCCCCGCTGCCTGACATGCCCCCCCATCGATCCACAAAGACAACATCCAGGAGACAAGCCATGCCCCTTTCCCGACGCCATGTGCTGCAGGGCGCCGCCGCCTGCGCCCTGCCCGCCGCGACGCTGCGCGGCGCCTTCGCCCGCAAGGCCGAGTTCCGCTACAAGTACGCGAACAACCTGCCCGCCACGCATCCCATGAACCTCCGGGCCCTGCAGATGTCGCAGGCCATCCTGGCCGAGACCGGTGGGCGGGTGGACATCCAGGTCTTTCCCAACGGCCAGCTGGGCTCGGACACCGACGTGCTGGGCCAGTTGCGCTCGGGCGGCGTGGAATTCTTCACGCTGTCGGGCCTGATCCTGTCCACCCTGGTGCCGGCGGCCTCCATCAGCGGCGTGGGCTTTGCCTTCGACGGCTACGACAGCGTCTGGAAGGCCATGGACGGCGAGCTGGGCGCCCACATCCGCGCGCGCATCGCCCAGGCCAACCTCGTGGCCATGGAGCGCATCTGGGACAACGGCTTTCGGCAGATCACCTCATCGACCCGGCCCATCGCCAGCCCGGCCGACCTCAAGGGCTTCAAGATCCGCGTGCCCGTCTCACCGCTGTGGACTTCCATGTTCAAGGCCCTGGACAGCGCGCCCGCCTCCATCAACTTCGCCGAGGTCTATTCCTCGCTGCAGACAAAAATCGTGGACGGCCAGGAGAACCCGCTGGCCATCATCTCCACGGCCAAGCTCTACGAGGTGCAGAAATACTGCTCGCTCACCCACCACATGTGGGACGGCTTCTGGTTCCTGGCCAACCGCCGCGCCTGGGAGCGGCTGCCCGCCGAGCTGCGCACCCTCGTGGCCAGGCACATCGACGCCGCAGGCCTGGGCGAGCGCGACGACGTCGCCGCCCTCAATGCCGGCCTGCAACAGGAACTGGCCGCCAAGGGCCTGGCCTTCAACCATGCCGACACCGCCGCCTTCCGCGCGCAATTGCGCAAGGCCGGCTTCTATGCCGAATGGAAGCGCAAGTATGGCGACGAGGCCTGGGCCATTCTGGAGCGCAGCGTCGGGGCGCTGGCATGAGCGCGCCACAGGACAGCGGCCCCCGCCCGCCGGCGCCGGCCGGCGGTGCACTGCGACACCTCGACCACTGGCTGGGCACGGCCGTGGCCTGCGCCGCGGGCCTGCTGGTGCTGGCCGACATCGGCGTGTTGTTCGCGGGCGTGGCGGCACGCTTTGTCTTTCACCGGCCCCTGGTCTGGGCGGACGAACTGGCCTCCATGCTCTTCATCTGGCTGGCCATGCTGGGCGCCGTGGTCGCCCTGCGGCGCGGCGAGCACATGCGCATGACGGCCCTGCTCTCGCGCATGCCGCCCGCGCGCCAGGCCCTGTTCGACGCCATCGGCCATTGCGCCGCGCTGGCCTTTCTCTGCCTGCTGGCCTGGCCGGCCTGGGAATGGGCGGCCGACGAGCGCTTCATCACCACGCCCGCCCTGGAAATCTCCAACGCCTGGCGCGCCGCGGCACTGCCCACGGGCATCATTCTGATGGCCGTGTTCTCGGTGCTGCGCCTGATAGGCAGCGGGCCGGGCGCGGGACAGGCCACGGCCCCCAAGGCCCTGGCCATCGTGGCCGCCATCACGACGGCTTTCGCGCTGGGGCACGCCGTGTTCGAGGACCTGGGCCGCCTGAACCTGCTGGTCTTCTTCGTCGGCGTGGTCGCGGCCTGTGTCTTCAGCGGCGTGCCCATCGCGTTCGCCTTCGGCCTGGGAACGCTGGGCTATCTGGCCCTGGCCACGGACACCGGCCTGCCCGTGATCATCGGCCGCATGGACGAAGGCATGTCCCACCTCATCCTGCTGGCCGTGCCGCTGTTCGTCTTCCTGGGCCTGCTGATCGAGATGACGGGCATGGCCCGTGCCATGGTGGGCTTTCTCGCGGGCCTGCTGGGCCATGTGCGCGGAGGGCTGTCCTATGTGCTCGTGGGGGCCATGTACCTGGTCTCGGGCATCTCCGGCTCCAAGGCAGCCGACATGGCGGCCGTGGCCCCGGCCCTGTTTCCCGAGATGCGCCAGCGCGGAGCGGACGAGGGCGACCTCGTCGCCCTGCTCTCGGCCACGGGCGCGCAGACCGAGACCGTGCCGCCCAGCCTGGTGCTGATCACCATCGGCTCGGTCACGGGCGTGTCCATCGCCGCGCTGTTCACGGGCGGGCTGCTGCCCGCCCTGGTGCTGGGCCTGTCGCTGTGCGTGGTCGTCTGGTGGCGCTCGCGCCACGACCGACCGCCGCAGGCCCAGCGCCAGCCCTGGGCGCAGATCGCACGGCTGGGCGCCATCGCCCTGCCGGCCCTGGCCCTGCCCTTCGTGATCCGCGCGGCCGTGGTCGAGGGCGTGGCCACGGCCACCGAAGTCTCCACGCTGGGCATCGCCTACGCGGCCATCGCCGGCCTGCTGGTCTACCGCCAGTTCGACTGGCGCCGCATCGGCCCCATGCTCGTGGCCACGGCATCGCTGTCGGGCGCCATCTTGCTGATCATCGGCACGGCCACCGCCATGGCCTGGGGCCTGACCCAGTCGGGCTTTTCCCGCTCGCTGGCCGAGGCCATGGCCGCACTGCCAGGCGGCGCGCCCGCCTTCCTGGCGGTCTCGCTGCTGATCTTCATCGTCCTGGGCTCGGTGCTCGAAGGCATTCCGGCCATCGTGCTGTTCGGCCCGCTGCTGTTTCCCATAGCACGCGAGCTGGGCATCCACGAGGTGCACTACGCCATGGTCGTGGTGCTGGCCATGGGCCTGGGCCTGTTCGCGCCGCCGCTGGGCGTGGGCTACTACGCGGCCTGCGCCATCGGCCGCATCCACCCGGACAAGGGCCTGCGGCCCATCGTGGGCTACCTGCTGGCGCTGCTGGCGGGTACGGTGGTGGTGGCGGCCGTGCCCTGGCTGTCGCTAGGTTTCCTGTAGAGGCACAGCCCGCTGGGGCCCCTGCCTGAACGCAGGCACGGCCCACGCCACGGCGATGGCCAGCCCCATCAAAACCAGCAGCACGAGCAGCATGGCGTCCATGCCGGACGCCGCGATCAGCGCGCCGCCAGCATAGGGAAAGCCGAAGGCCCCGGCAAAATAGCCCAGGGTGAAGACCTGGGATGCCGCGGCGACCGGCACTCCCAGCGCTTCGGCGAAGTTCACCGCCATGGCGTTGAGCGTCGAGTAGGTCAGGCCGTAGCCCGTGGCGAACACCATGGCGGCCATGCCGTAGAGCAAGGCGCTGCCGCGGTTGAGCATGAGCAGGGCGATGCCGCACAGGGTCAGCACGAACAGCGCCAGCGCAAGGCGCCCCAGCGGCAGGCGGCCTATCCATGGCGCCACGGTGAACCGCAGCGCCACCGTGGTGATGGTGAACGTGGCGAAGAAAATGTCGGGCGCCAGCCCCCGGGACTGGGCATACAGGCTCTGGAACGTGGACAGCCCCGCGAATGCGCAGGCGCAGACGCCCATGAGCACGACCGGCATGGCCGTCCTCGACCGCAGCACCCGGGCGACGCAGGGCCATGAAAGCGCAACGGCCTGCATGGCCTGCTGCGGCTGGCCCGCAAGGCGGCGCCTGACCAGCAGGACACAGCCGGCCGCCACCACGCACAAGGCGGCATAGATGGCAAACGCCGCCGAGATCCCGCCGAGCCGCCGCGCCAGCGCATGCCCCAGCGGCGCGGACAGGCCCATGCCCAGCATCTGCGAACCCGACAGCAGCGTAAAGCCCTGCAGGCGCGCTGCCGGCCTGAGGCACTGGATGAGCTGCAGCGGCGCCAGCATGTAGAAGACGGCCCAGCCCAGCCCCAGAAGCAGCCCGCCCAGGTAGGCCCAGGGCAACCCAGGCTGCGCATGGCCCATGGCGGCGAAGCAGGCCATGGCCACGGCCATCGCCATGGCCGCACCAGCCATCAGCGGCAGCAGGCCCATGCGCTCGGCCCACCGCCCGGCGAACAACGACCCGGCCAGCGTCGCCACCGTGCCGGCACCCACGACGGCGCCCGCGCGGGAAGGCGCAAACCCTGCTTGCCGCAGCCCCTCCGCCAGCAGGAATGTCGCGCCATAGGACAGCGCCAGCACCGCCGCCACCAGCAGGTAGGGCAGCAAGATGCCCGGCGGCAGCCGGTCGGACAGGGCCTGCGCCTGTGCGGCGGCAAGGGGCTCGGGGGCCGGAGCGCGGGACGGTTCTTGCATGGGCGGGGGCGGGTGGTGCATGGACATGGCATTGTCACGCCTGCGATGCGCCGCCGCAGGGCCAGGGCTCTGGCGCAGGGCTTGCGCGGGCCGCCGCGTCATCGCCTCCCACCATGGCGCCGCATCACGGTGCCGCATCACGGTGCCGCATCACGGCGCCGCGAGCGCCTTGCGGAAAAATCCGACGACCTGCGCATTGAAGCGCACATGGAATGCCTCACGGTCAAAGCCTGGTGCGCTGGCGCAGACCGCTGGCGCCAGCGCGGCCATGGCCTTGCTGCACGGCGCCAGGAAGTCGAAATGTCCGGCGCCCGGCACGACGTGGTAGTCGGGCGCCTGCGGCAACGCCCGGCGCACCGCCTCGGCATAGCGCGGGTGCGGAACGAGCGCATCCTCCGCGGCATGCCACAGCTGCACCGGCACCCGGACATTGCGCAGTCCATCGTGCGAGAACGTGAAGCCCAGGGCAGGCGCGGCCACCACGGCGGCACGGATGCGGGCGTCGGCTGCGCCACCGGCCGGTGGCGGCGCGGCGGGGCGGCGGCTGCGGGCCAGCAGCTGGCAGGCAAAGTCGCCGGAGTGCTGGCGGCACATCGGTGCAATCGTCGAAAAATCGGGCACGCCGCCGATGTTCACCAGGGTGGTGAAGCCGCCTGCGGAAAAGCCGAACATGCCGATGCGCGACGCATCCAGCACGGAGCGCCCGGGCCAGGCCTGCAGCAGGTGGTCGATCACCCGGGTGATCTGCCGCGGCCGGTCCATGATGTCGGTGCTGCGGCTGTCATCCGCGTAGTTGTCGCCCGTATGCGTGACGGCCGCCACCACGAAGCCCGCATCCGCCAGCGCAATCGCCGTATCGGCATGGCCCAGCAGCGAGCCGCCGCTTCCATGCGACATCACCACCAGCGGCAAGCCCTTGCCCTGCACCGGGCCATCGGCCGCCACCTGCATCGTGACCGGCCCCAGCTCCAGGGGCCGGGCGGGCGCCGGGGTCGGATACCAGATGCCGACGGCGAGCGGCTTTGCATCCGGGTCGGCGACCCAGCCCTGTTGGAAACCTGCGGCATGGGCACAGGCGCCGGCCAGTGCCAGGGCGGCGGCGGACAGTCTGAAAGGGAGCGATTTCATACGGGGAGCTTGCGTGGCGGGTCAGGCCGCAGATTATCGGCAGCGCCCGTGCCCCGGCCGGGGCGCGCGCGACGGAATGCGGATTGTCGGCACCAGACGCCCGGGAGCAGGCGCCAGCAGCAGGCACGGGCTGCAGCGGGCCCTGCCCCCCGAGCGGACGGAATCCGCCTACCCCAGCCAGCCCTTGGGGCGCTTGTCGGCCTTGCGCTCCACCGGGTTGGCCGTCAGCCAGTTGGCGGGATACTGGCGCATGAACTCGCGGGCTTTCTCGACGCGGGCGCCAAGCCAGGCGTCATAGGCGCCTTCGTTGAGCACGGCCGGCATGCGCTTTTCGGCGCCCGGCTGCTGGTAGCGGTGCAGCAGCGCATGGCTGTTGGCGTTGACGGTCAGCAGGGTGTAGCTGAGCAGTGCCTCGCCGTCAGGGCCGGTCCACTGTGCCCACAGGCCGGCCACGCCCATGGGCTTGCCATCGACGCGCGCGATGCGCGTGGGCACGGGCTTGCCGCTGCGCAGGTCGTCCTCGAAGAAGGCCGCCATGGGCACGATGCAGCGCTGGCCGCGCAGCCAGGCGTCACGGAAGGCCTGGGCCGTGGACACGGTTTCCGAGCGCGCATTGACCAGCTTGAGCGCGCGCAGCCGGCCATCGGAGGCCGACTTGACCCAGTGCGGCACCAGTCCCCACTGGGCCGCGACCAGCTCGCGCGGTGGCGGGGCGGCGCAGTCGCCGCCGTCTGCCTGCCGTTCAGCGCCAGGGACAGGAGCCGGGGCCGGGGCCGCGCTGCGGATGAAGACGCCCGTCTTGCGGGGGGTGATGTGGCGCTCGGCCGCCGCCGGCGGCTCCACGCCGAAAGCATCGCGGTAGGCGTCGGCCTGGGACAGGGATTCGTAGTGGGTCGTCATGCGGGTGCATGGTAGCGGCGTGCGGGCGACCACGGCGCCTCGCTGCGGCCGCCATCCTGCGCAGAGGGTGCGCAGGGGGTGCGCAGAGAGTGCGCAGGGGGCGCCGGTGGCCCATGCCCATGGAAAAACCCGCCAGCCTTGCGGCATGGCGGGTGGGCAGCGAGGCGCTGGGCATCAACGCATCACAGGCACCTGCTCCGTGTACTCGCGCAGCACGCCGCCGCCTTCCACCGAGCCGCTGACCTGGCCGTCCTTGACGCGGTCCACGCAGGAGTGGCGGTCGGCCTCGTTCTTGAACACGTCGCAGCGGGCCAGTGCATTGCGCTGGAAGTGGTCCCCCGGCTGGATGCCGCCCTTGCTGCGGGCCTGCTCGGCCGCAGCCGCCGCCTCGTGCTGGGCCGGATCGCGGCGGTCATAGCCACGCTTGGCAGTGCCCTTGGGCTCGGCGTGCTTCTTGTGGTGGTGCGGCTTGGCCTTTTCCGCGGCGGGCGGCGGCGGAGGAGCGCCATCGGCGGGTGGCGCGGGCTGGGCGGTGGCCAGGCCGGCCATGCCCAGGACAGCGGCGCCGATGCACAGTTGCAGGGGACGGATCCATGGGTTCTTCATAGCTTCACTCCATTCCTCGTGAAAAAGTCAAGGCCCAAGCATGCGTGTTTTCCAGCGCCGCATTTATCGGTACAGCGCGGCTACGCATGCAGGCCATGGCCTACAGATTGCCGCGTGCCGCTCGCGCGCGCCCTGCCCCAGGTCAAGCCGGCGTGGCGAACCAGCGCTGCACGCCTTCGGCCATGCGCGCGAAGACGCTGTCCAGCGTGGGGGCCCCGCTGCCCCACAGCGCGCGCAGCACCTCGGCGCTCTCGAACAGGCCGTGCCAGTAGCAGCCCGCGATGCGCCCGTCGGGGCTGTGCCACAGCAGGCCGGGCACGGGCTCGCACACCGCATTGCCGGCGGCCACCATGTCGGGGCGCACGCGGGTCTGGCCGTGGTGGATCTCGTAGACCTGCGCCGCTGCGCCGGACAGCGGCGCCAGCGCGCCGGGCAGCGGCGGCAGGCGCACGCTGGCCGGGCGCACGGTCTTGCCCGGCGCAAACAGCGTGGTCAGCGGCAGCAGGCCCAGGCCGGCCGCGTTGCCATCCACGCCATGCAGGTCGATCAAGGCCTCGCCCAGCATCTGCAGGCCGCCGCAGATGCCCAGCACCTGGCGGCCCGCCGCCGCGTGGGCCGTGACGGCCGCGTCCAGGCCCTGGCCGCGCATCCAGGCCAGGTCGGCGGCCGTGGCCTTGGAGCCGGGCAGGATGATCCAGTCGGCCCCGGCCAGCTGGGCCGGCGTGCGCGCCCAGACCACGCGCAGGCCGGGCACCTGCAGCAACGGCTGGAACTCGTCGAGGTTGCTGATGCGCGGGTAGGCGACGATGGCGATGCTGGTGTGCACCGCGCGCCCCACGCCTCCCCCGGAGCCCCGGTCATCGAAGACGCCGTCTTCCTCGGGCAGGCCATGCTGCAACTGCATGGGGATGGTGGCCACGGTGGGCACGCCGGTGCGCTCCTGCAGCATCTGCGGCGCGGGCGCGAGCAGGCTGGCATCGCCCCGGAACTTGTTGAGCACGAAGCCCCGGATCAGCGCCTGCTCGTCAGGCGGCAGCAGGGCCCAGGTGCCGTAGAGGTGGGCGAAGGCCCCGCCCCGGTCGATGTCGGCCACCAGCAGGCAGTGGGCGCCGCAGTGGCGCGCCACGCGCATGTTGACCACGTCGCTGGCGTGCAGGTTGATCTCGGCCGGAGAGCCCGCGCCCTCGATGACGACCACGTCGTTGTCGGCGCGCAGGCTGTCCAGGGCCCCGGCGATCTGCGGCCAGACGCGGGCGCTGCGGCCACGCCATGGCAGGGCCGACAGTTCTTCGCTGACCTGCCCCAGCAGCACGACCTGGCTGCGCATGTCGGCCTCGGGCTTGAGCAGCAGCGGGTTCATGCGCACGTCGGGCGCGCAGCCGGCGGCCAGGGCCTGCAGGTACTGGGCCGTGCCGATCTCGCCCCAGGCGCCGCCCGGCGCGGCGACCACGCGCGCGTTGTTGCTCATGTTCTGCGCCTTGAACGGCGCGGCCTTGAAGCCCTGCGCACGGTACCAGGCGCACAGCGCGGTGGCGACCCAGCTCTTGCCGGCGCCGCTGCTGGTGCCCAGCACCATCACGCACAGCGCGGGGCGCCGGCCGGGTGCGGGCAGGGGCAGGTTCACACCCCCGGGTTCATGCGAGTCCATGGTCTTTCTCCACTTGCCGCCAGGCGGCGTGCAGCGCGTCCTGGGACGCGGGCGGCAGCACGCCCATGCGCACGCAGCCCGGCAGGCCGAAGCTGGCGCAGTCGCGCAGCTTGATGCCCTGCGCGCGCAAGCCGGCCAGCAGGGCGGGCATGCGGCCCTGCAAGGGCCCGGGCCAGCGCGCCACGAAATAGTTGGCCTGCGAGCCGGGCAGCACCTGCCAGCCCAGCCGCTGCACCAGATCGATCTGCCGTGCCTTCCAGCCGCGCAGCAGGTCCAGGCTCTGCGCCAGCCATTGCCGGGCGCCCGGCGTGGCCCAGGCCAGGAGCATGGCCTCGCCATGGGCGCCCACGGGCCAGGAGGGTGCCAGGTCGCGCAGGGCCTCGATTTCCCGCGGGGCCACGCCTGCGGGCGCGATGGCATAGGCGGCGCGCACGCCGGTCATGCCCAGGGCCTTGTTGGGGGTCCACATCTGCCAGGCGCCCTGCACGCTGCAAGGCATCGGCGAGACCGGCTCCAGCAGCAGCGGCGCATAGGCGCAGTCGATCACGCGCCAGGTCCCAGGCAGGGGCGCACCGCTCCACTGCGGCCAGACGTCTTCCACCCGGCCCAGCGGGCTCGATGGCGCGCAGGCCCAGTGCAAGCCGGCACCGGCCTCGGCCACGCCGTCGCGCGCGGCCAGCGGCAGGCGCCAGACCCGGGCCGCGTGGGCGTAGTCGCCGTAGTGGTGCGCGGGCACGCTGGCGATGGCCGCGCCTTCGCGCAGCGCATGCATGGTGATGCGGTGGATGAATTCGCTGGCGCTGGCGGCCACGACGATGCGTTCGGCCTGCACGCCATGCAGATCGGCCAGGAGGGCGCGCAGTGCCGTGTAATGCGGGTCCGGGTACTGGGCCGCGTGGGCCCCGGCCAGCGCCGCCAGGGCTGGCGGGCAGGGTCCGCAGGCATTGCGGTTGGTGGAGAAGTCATGGGCCGGCACGCCCAGCGCATCCGTGCCGCCGTGGGCCTGGGCCATCATGCCGTGCCCGCCATCACGCCGGCCACCACGCCCGCCATCACCCCGGCCACGGCCAGGCCGGCGGCCGCCAGCAGGGCGACCACGCGGCCTGCATGGACCACGGCCTGCTGCAGTTGGGCGGCCTGCGGAACGCGCCCCCGGGGGTTGAGCACATAGACGCCGGGCTTGCCCAGGCGCACGCCCAGCAGCCGCGCCATGGCGCCCATGGGCCAGCCGCCGTTGGGCGAAGGCGTGACGCGCGCATCCTGGCGCAAGCCCCTGCAGCCCACGCCACGGCCGGCAGCCAGGCCGGACAGCATCAGCAGCAGCGCCGTCAGGCGCGCGGGGATCCAGTTGAGCAGGTCGTCGGCGCGCGCCGCCCATTTGCCGGCCCACTGCCAATGGCGCCTGTCGTCGCCCTGGCCGCGCCAGCCCGGGTAGCCCCACATGGCATCGGCGGTGTTGGCCAGGCGGTAGAGCGCGGCACCCGGCAGGCCGGCCACGGCGAACCAGAACAGCGGCGCCAGCACGGAGTCGCTGAGGTTCTCGGCCAGGGTTTCGATGGCGCTTTCGCGCACCTGGCCCGCGTCCAGCCGGGCGGTGTCGCGGCTGACCAGCCAGGTCAGGCGCTCGCGGCCTGCGGGCAGGGACTGCTGCAGGGCGGCCTCCACGGCCAGGACTTCCTCGCGCAGCATGCGCCAGGACAGCAGCGGCTTGAGCAGCACGCCCAGCACCAGCGCACCCAGCCACCAGGGCATGGGCGGCAGCAGCCACTGGATCAGCGCATAGAGGCCGGCAGAAAGCAGGGCCAGCAGGCACCAGGCCAGCGCGCCCAGCGCGAAGCGGGGCCAGTCGCGCGCGTGCTCGCCACAAGGAGCGACCCTGCGCCCGGCCGCGCCCAGCAGCTTGCCCATGGCGACCACCGGGTGCATCCATACCGGGGGCTCGCCCCAGAGCCGGTCGATCAGCAGCGCCACGGGCACGGCCAGCGCGGCGGCCATGGCATCGCGCGCCCAGGGGCCGGGATGGGCCTGGGACAGCGCCTGCCAGGCCCCCCACAGCGGGCTCAGCGCCGCGGCCTGCAGTTGCCAGGGGTCGATGGCGCTCATGCCTGCGGCAGCGCCCCGGCGCCGCCCTGGCCCCAGAGGTCGTCATAGAGCATGTCCTGCAGGGGCGCACGGCGCGCCCATTTTTCCTGCTGGAGCATGGGTTCGGCATAGTAGGCCGATACCGGGCCCAGGCACAGCACGGCCAGCGGGCGGCTGCCCACGGGCATGTGCAGCAGCGCGGCCAGCGCCTCGGGATCGAAGAGGGATACCCAGCCCAGCCCCAGCCCTTCGGCGCGCGCGGCCAGCCACAGGTTCTGGATGGCGCAGGCGGCCGATGCCACGTCCATCTCGGGCAGGGTGCGGCGGCCGAAGACATGGGCTTCGCGCCCGGGCGGCATGGCCACGACCAGCACCTCGGCCGCCTCCAGCACGCCCTGGACCTTGAGCTTCATGAAGTCGTCCTCGCGCTCGCCCAGGGCGCGTGCCGTGCACAGGCGCTCCTGCTCCACCAGCGCATGGATGTCCTGGCGCAGTTGCGCATCGCGCACGCGGATGAAGCGCCAGGGCTGCATGAAGCCGACGCTGGGCGCGTGGTGGGCGGCGCGCAGCAGGCGCAGCAGCGTGTCCGGCGCGACCTGGCCGCCGCAGAAATGGCGCATGTCGCGCCGCTCGTGGATGGCGCGGTAGACCGCTTCGCGCTCGGCCTCGGTGAAAGGCCGGGCGGCAATGGTCGCGGGGGCCGCAACGGAGGATGCCGGGGATGGAGGATCGCTGGCCATGCCGCCATTGTCCGCCGCAGGCCGAAGGCCTGCGGGCTGCATCAGTCCTCGATCCCGCGCTGGGCGGGAATGCCGGCCTGGAAGGCATGCTTGACCAGGTCCATGCGCGTGACGGTATCGGCCACGGCGATGATTTCCTCGGGGCAGCGGCGGCCCGTGAGCATGACGTGCACATGGCGCGGGCGCTCGGCCAGCGCCTGCAGCACGGGCTCCAGCGGCAGCCAGCCGTAGATCAGCGGGTAGGTGATCTCGTCGAGCACGACCAGGAAATGCTCGCCCGAGAGGATGGCCGCGCGCGCGCGCTCCCAGCCTTCGCGCGCGATCTGCGCCGAGCGCTCGTGGTCCTGGCTCTTCCAGCTGAAGCCGTCGCCCAGGCCCTCGATGGGCATGCCCAGCTGCTCGAACATGCGGTGCTCGCCGAAGCGCGCCGTGGGCACCTTCATGAACTGGTAGATCTTGACGGACTTGCCCCGGCCGTGGGCGCGCAGCGCCAGGCCGAAGGCCGCCGTGCTCTTGCCCTTGCCGTCGCCGGTGTTCACCAGCACCAGGCCACGGCGCTCGCCTTCGGGCTTTTCATAGGGCTTTTCCGTCGGGGCCTGTTCGATCTGCATGGGTTCACGTCCTCCAAAGTTGCACGCGCCGCGGCATGCATGCGCCGCGGCGGAGCGCCACTTTAACCGAGGCTGCGAGCCAGCCGGCCCCGCAGGGCACGCACGGCGCTGTCCACCGTGGTGAGCACGGGCAGGCCGGTGGCCGCCTCGCAGGCGGCGCGGGCGCGCGCCATGCTGAACTGGGCCAGGGCGATGCGCGTGCAGCCGCGCGCGGCCAGCGCCCTGGCCTGCTCGACCACCAGCCGGTCATGGGTGGCGGCATCGCCCCGGTCGAGCGCATCCATGGCGCCATCGGCCAGCGCGGTCGCCAATTGGACCCCGGCCGGGAATTCCGGCGGCATGGACTGCAGCGTGGGAGCGAAGCTGGAGATCAGGCCCAGAGGCCCGCCCTGCCCCGCCACGGCTTCCTCGATCATGGCCTCGTTGGGCTTGAGCACGGGAATGGGTGCATGGCGCGCGGCCACGGCCTCGATGCAGGGCCCGAAGGCCGAGCAGGTGAACAAGATCCCCTGCGCCCCCGTGTCCACGGCGTACTGCGCCAGCCGCTGGAAGCGCTCGTGCATGGCGGCATCCAGGCCGCGCCCGTCACGGGCCAGATCGGCGGAAAGGCTGTCGTCCAGCAGGTTCATGCGCACCGCCTCGGGCCAGTCGCGCGCAAAGGCTTCGTTGATGGGAGCGACGGAGTGGCCGAGGGCGTGGATGAGGGCGATGCGGGTCATGGATGGGGGAGTCTGGAATGGAAAGGAGTCATCGGGGCGCCAGCCGGGTGAACTGGGAGCGCGGCAGCAGGCGCTTGAGATCGGCATCGAAGCTGACCACATGCTCACCCTGGTGGATGGCGGCGGCGGCCAGCCATGCGTCCGGCACGTCGTTGGCGGCAAGCGCCTTGTCGGCGCACAGTTGCCTCAACGCAGGCCATTCGGCACCCAGCACGGCCTGCTCAACGCCTGCCGATGCCAGCAATGCGTCGATGAAGCGCAAAGCCTCGGCCATGGGCGTCGGGTTGACGAAGATCTTCGGATGCGTGACCAGACGCAGAAAGCTCGCCACCACCATGGGCTGCAATTTCAACGGCACGCCCTGACTGGCATCGGCCATCGCCTGCTCCAGCCAGTTGCGGGCCACCGGATGCTGGGGGTGGTCGCTGCGCGATGCCGCGACCAACAGGTTGACATCGGGCGTCATGGCTGAGCCTGCTGATCGGCGGCATCCAGCAGCGCGCGGTTGCTCAGTGCGTCCAGCCCCGGTGCCAGTCCGCCCTTGCCGTGGTAGACGGGAAGGCGCACGCGCCGGGCAGGCGCCTGGGCCTTGCGCAAACGCAATTGCAGGCCCTCCTCTATCAGGCGCGTCAGGCTGGTGTGCTGCTGTGCCGCATAGGTCTTCGCTTCGGTCAGCAATGCATCGTTGAGGTCAAGCGTGGTCTTCATGGCGGCCCCTGGAGCAGGAATTTCGTACAGATTTCTGTATGTTAGAAAAATTCCGCTGGCAGGGCAAGCCGGCCGTCCTGCGCCCTTCAGATGCCCTTGTCCGACGGACGGGCGAAGGCCTCGCGCGTCTCGGCGTTCAGCGGGTAGTTGATGTTGATGCCCTTGGGCGGGATGGGCGACATGAACCAGCGCTGGTACAGCGTTTCCATCTCGCCCGATTGCATCATGCCCGTGACCACGCGATCGACGATGGCCTTGAAGCCGGCATCGTCCCTGCGCAGCATCAGCGCCTGGTTCTCGGTGCGCAGGCTTTCGCCGGTGATCAGGTAGTCCCTGGGGTTCTTGGCATTGGCGATCTGGCCGGCCAGCAGGATGTCGTCCAGCACGAAGGCCTGGGCGCGCCCGCTTTCCACGAGCATGAAAGAATCCGAGTGGTCCTTGCCGGAGAGGTTCTTCACGTCGAGGCCGCGGCCCCGGTCGGCTTCGCGCAGCAGGCGGAACGAGGTGGTTCCGGCCGTCGTCGCCACGGTCTTGCCCTGCAGGTCGGCGATGGAGCGTATGCCCGAATCGGCGCGCACCAGCATGCGCACGTTGTAGCGAAAGATGTCGGGCGAGAAGGCCACCTGCCTTTGCCGCTCGACCAGGTTGGTGGTGGAGCCGCATTCCAGGTCCACCGTGCCGTTGACCACCAGGGGGATGCGGTTGGCCGAGGTCACGGCCTGCAGGCGCACCTGCAGCGACGGCAGCTTGAGCTCGGCCTTGACCTCCTCCACGATGCGCCGGCAGATGTCCATGCTGTAGCCCACGGGCTGGAGGTCGCCATCCAGGTAGGAAAAGCCGAAGGAGGACTCGCGGTAGCCGAGGGTGATGGCGCCGCTGGCGCGGACCTTGGCCAGGGTGCCGGCTTCCTGGGCATGGCTGGACGCCTGCGGCAGCACCGTGGCGGCCCAGGCACACGCCATGGCCAGGGCCGTGCGCTTCAGGGTCTGGAGAGGATGGGTCATGGGCACTCCTGTGGCGGGGTTGGTGAAAGAGCGGAAGAACGGCGCGGAAGAACGACTCAGAGAACCTGGACGAGTGCGGCGTCGATGGATTCGGCCAGGCGGGCGGCGATGGCCTGCAGCTCGCCGCGCGTGGCGATGAAGGGCGGCGCCAGCAGCACGTGGTCGCCCGCGCGCCCGTCGGCCGTGCCGCCGCCGGGGTAGCACAGCAAGCCGCGCTCCATGGCCTCGGCCTTGATGCGGGCATGCAGCTTCAGGCCCGGATCGAAAGGGGTCTTGCCGGCGCGCTCGGCCACCAGCTCCACCCCCCAGAAGAAACCACGGCCACGGATATCGCCCACATGGGGATGGCCGCCCAGCGCCTGCTCCAGCATCTCCGCGAAGGCGGCGCCGTCGTCGCGCACCTTGTCCAGCAGGCCGTCGCGCCGGATCACGCGCTGCACGGCCAGCGCGGCGGCACAGGCCACCGGATGCCCCAGGTAGGTATGGCCGTGCTGGAAGAAGCCGCTGCCGCGCGACATGGCCTGCACGATGCGCTGCTGCGCCAGCACCGCGCCCACGGGCTGGTAGCCGCCGCCCAGGCCCTTGGCGACGGTGATCAGGTCGGGCACCACGCCCTCCTGCTCGCAGGCATGCAGGGTGCCGGTGCGGCCCATGCCGCACATGACCTCATCGAGGATGAGCAGCACGCCATGGCGGTCGCAGACCTCGCGCACGGCCTTGAAGTAGCCGGGCACGGGCGTGAGCACGCCGGCCGTGGCGCCGCCGACGGTCTCGGCCACGAAGGCGATCACGCTGCGCGGCCCCTGGGCGCGGATGGCCGCGTCCAGTTCGTCGGCCAGGCGCTGGCCGTACTGCCGGGGCGTTTCATCGGCACGCTGGTCGCGGTAGGCATTGCAGGGCGAGACATGGGTGGCCGGCACCAGGATGGGCGCGAACGGCGCGCGCCGCCAGGCGTTGCCGCCCACGGCCAGCGCGCCCAGCGTGTTGCCGTGGTAGCTCTGGCGCCGCGCGATGAAACGCGTGCGCCCGGGCTGGCCGATCTCCACGAAGTACTGGCGCGCCATCTTGAGCGCGGCCTCCACGGCTTCGGAGCCGCCGCTGACCAGATAGGCGTGGCTGGTGCCTTCGGGCGCACCGCGCACCAGCTCCCGGCCCAGCTCCTCGGCCACCCCGGTGGTGAAGAAGCTGGTGTGGGCGTAGGCCAGCTGGTCGATCTGCGCGTGCATGGCGGCGATCACGTCGGGATGGCCATGGCCCAGCGAGGACACGGCGGCCCCGCCCGAAGCATCGATGTAGGTACGGCCTGCAGCGTCCCGGATCTCCACCCCCGAGGCGGCGACGGCGACCGCAGGGGTCTGGTGCAGGTGGCGATGGAACACATGGCTCATGTCGAAT
The DNA here is from genome assembly GCA_041984925.1 of Comamonas sp. Classification (GTDB taxonomy): domain Bacteria; phylum Pseudomonadota; class Gammaproteobacteria; order Burkholderiales; family Burkholderiaceae_C; genus Comamonas. The sequence goes on along the minus strand of JBHIXF010000021.1, from coordinate 2,284 downwards.
CTCTTTTGGAACAAATGTTTTATCGAATTATTTGGAGGAACATTTGATCCGTCAAGCGGGTTTCCCGGGCACGGTGTTCCAGGTCCGCTACAGTCGGCGCGGACACCGCAACGCTTTTCCCCAAGGATTTCCATGGCCGTCCGTGACGACATAAGCCAGCGCTACGCCGAGCTGAGCCCCGCCCTGCAGCAGGTGGCCCGGTTCGTGCTCGAACACCCCAACGATGTGGTCACCGCCTCCATGCGCACCGTGGGCACGCGCGCCGGCAGCCCGCCGGCCACCCTGGTGCGCTTTGCGCAGATGCTGGGCTTCGAGGGCTGGCCCCAGCTCAAGCAGGCCTTCGCCCAGGACATGGGCCTGGGCAGCGACGCGGCCTATGGCCAGCGCGCCAAGGCCCTGGTGGGCCGGGCGATGGACCACGACCTGGCGGGAGAGACCTTCGCGGTGCACCGCCACAACCTGCAGGCCACCGAGGCACGCCTGGGCGACGCGCTGCACCAGGCCTGCGCCTTGCTGGAAAAGGCCCGCGCCGTGCATGTGGCGGGCTTTCGCGCCAGCTTTCCCGTGGCGTTCTCGTTCGTCTACGTGTACCGGCTTTTCCGTGCCGGCGTGCACCTGGTCGACGGCCAGGGCGGCATGCTGGAGATGCAGTGCCGCGCCATGGAGCGCGGCGATGCGCTGCTGGCCGTGGGCTTTGCCCCCTACTCGCGCGAAGTCCTGGCCGCCGCCGAGGCCGCCAGGAACGCGGGCTGCCGCATCGTGGCGCTGACCGACAGCCCGGCCTCGCCGCTGGCCCTGATGGCCGATGCCACGCTGCTGTTTTCACTGCACAGCCCCTCGTTCTTCCCCTCCATCACCTCGGCCGTGGCGCTGTCCGAGGCCCTGGTCGAGCTGCTGGCCAGCCGCGCGGGCAAGGAGGTGGTCGGGCGCATCGAGCAGGCCGAGGCGCAACTGTTCGCCAGCGGGGCGTATCAGCCCGCGCCCCAGCGCCGCAGGACGAAACGCGGATAGGGCTTCAGCCCAGCCCCGGCACGCGCCCTCTCAACTGGGGCAGGGCCAGCCAGTGTCCATCCAGGCAGCGGATGCGCAGCCGGTGCTCGAACACGGCCTCCAGGGCGGCATGGGTGGCCGGGTCGGCACAAGGGCCCTGGTGCGCCACCCGCCCCTCGTCGAGGATGACCAGCTCCTGGGCCTGCAAGGCCATCGATATCTCGTGCAGCACGCTGACCACGGTGCGGCCTTCGGCGGCCAGCGCCTGCACGCATTCGAGCCAGTCGGCCTGGTGGGGGGGATCGAGGTTGGCCAGGGGCTCGTCCATCAGCAGCACCTGCGCCTGCACGGCCAGGGCGCGCGCCAGCAGCACGCGCTGGCGTTCCCCGCCCGAGAGGCTGCCCACGCTGCGTTCGCGCCATGCCCAGCCCTGGGTCTGGCGCAGCGCCTGCTGCACCGCCGCATGGTCGGAAGCGCCCGGCGGCGCCAGCCAGCCCTGGTGCGGCAGGCGGCCCAGCATCACCACGTCGTAGACGCGCATGTCGCCGGACACGGGCTGGTTCTGGCCCAGCCATGCCAGGCGGCGGGCCCGCTCGCGCGCGCGCCATTGCCGCAGCGGCCGCCCCAGCAGGGCCAGGTCGCCGCGCACATGGGGCCCGCACTCCAGGCCCGCCAGCGCGCGCAGCAGCGTCGATTTGCCCGCGCCATTGGGGCCGACGATGGCGGTCCAGCGGCCTGCCGGCAAGGACAGGTCCAGGCCGCCGAGCACCTGCCGGTCACCCAGGCGCACCTGCAGGGCCCGTGCCTGCAGCGCGGGGGCCGTCATGCGGCCTCCCCGCCGCGCAGGCCACGGCGGTGCATGCGCCACAGCAGATAGCTGCCGCCCAGCACGGCGGTGAGCACGCCCACGGGCAGCTCCTGGGGCGCGACGAGCCAGCGTGCCAGCAGGTCGGCGGCCAGCAGCAGCACGGCCCCCATGCCGGCGCTGAGCACCAGCAGCCAGCGGTGCTGGGCGCGCACCGTCGAGCGCACCAGGTGCGGGGCGGCCAGGCCCAGGAAGGCGATCATGCCGGTCTGCGCCACGGCCGTGCCCGTGGCCAGCGCCAGCAGCAGGATCAGCACCAGGCGCAGCGGCGCCAGCGGCAGGCCCAGGCTGGCGGCCGTGGCCTCGCCCAGCGCCAGGCCATCGAGCACGCGCCCCAGGCTCCAGGCCGCCAGCAAGGCGGCCAGCAGCACGGCCAGCATCAGCGCGCAGGCGTCCCAGCCCACGAAGGCCGTGCTGCCCAGCAGGAAG
>JBHIXF010000020.1:0-81162 GCA_041984925.1 Comamonas sp. | reverse complement strand
AACGCCCCTGGAGTGACCTCAGCCGACGCGGTGTCCAAACTCGATCAGGTCATGGCGATGGCCGAAGAATGGGTTGACCGGTTGGGGACGCTGCGCGGCAATTTCGAGGAATTTCTCGCCAAGACGCGGTCTCTGGTGTGCGGCACCTGCGTGGGACTCGGGCGTTCCCAATTCGGGGTTGCCCGCAACCGATACGACTGGGTGATCGTTGACGAGGCGGCCCGGGCCACGCCAGGTGAGCTGGCCGTTGCGATCCAGTCGGGGCGCCGCGTCTTGCTGGTCGGCGACCACCGCCAGTTGCCGCCGCTCTACACCGAGCCTCTCGTGCGCCGGATCGCCGCGGACCTGCAATGGCCGGACCGCTCGGTGCTCACCCGCAGCGACTTCGAGCGTGCCTTCGAGTCAGACTACGGCCGTCAGGTCGGCGCGACCCTGCAAACTCAGTACCGTATGGCGCCGCCGATCGGCGAGTTGGTGTCTGCCTGCTTCTACCCAGTGCCGCTGCAGCCCGGCCGCGGTGAGCCGCCTGCGTGGTTCGATCAACTGCCCGAGCGCATCCGAGCGGTCGTGACCTGGGTCGATACGTCGGACGCCGGGCGCGAATCCCACGACAGGCCCAAGACCCCCGGCTTCGACAACCTCTATGAGGCGCGCGAGATCCTGGATCTGCTGCGCGCGATCTGCACCAATGGGCTCTTCGTCCAATCCCTGATGGATCACAGCACCGAGGAGGAGAAGCCCATCGGCGTCATTTGCATGTACGCCGCACAGGAGCGCCTGCTGCAGCGCATGCTCAGCGAACAGGACTGGGCCACGGGCTATCGGCGGTTGATCAAGATCGACACCGTCGACAGCTACCAGGGCAAGGAAAACCGGATCATCATCGTGTCCACTACGCGCAACAACGGCCGCTTCGAGCAGGGGTTCCTGAGCAGCAACGAGCGGGTGAACGTGGCGATCTCGCGCGCCATGGATCGACTGGTAATCGTCGGGGCGGCTCGCATGTGGCGCGAGCGCCACCAGCGTTCGCCCATGGGACGGGTACTCGCGCACATCGAAGCGCACCGGGACGACAAGGCGTTCGCGATGGTCCAGGCATCAGCCTTGGAAGGGAGGCCGGCATGATCACGCTCGAGGAACAACAACTGCGCGAACACCTCGCGGTCGACGAGATTACGTTTGCCATTCCCGCCCAGAGCTTCGCGATCTCGTGCGCCATCAGTGCTGAAGAAGCGCTTCCTGTGGTGACAGAGTTCGCCCTGCGCATCGCGTACGTCTGCGGCACGCTCAGCCCCGCGCAGATCCAGGATTTTTTCGGGTTCTCGAAGAAGGAGACCGATGCTGTTCTCAAGTCCCTGCTGGACGAGCGTCTGCTGCAATGGAACGAGGAGCACCTGGAGCTCACCACTTATGCTCTGGCACGCTTCCAAGACAGTTCGGACAATCTACCGCGCTTCTTCAAGATCCAGGACTGGAGCGCCGAAGTCGTGTTCGACCTGATCAGCTTCAGTCCGGCGGGACGTCCGAGCCGCCTGAAGCGGGTGCGCTCCCAGATCGAATTGGCGACACGCAACTTGGACAAGCAGTCGCGCACACGGCAATACGCGGAGCAGTCCTTCCAGCAGAACTTCCGCCAGATCTGCACCAAAGAGAAGGCCGAGATCTACAAGATCAGCGCCATCGATGCTGGCGAGCGCTTCAGTATTCCCTTGCCATGCACGTTTCACCTTGACCTCAGCGGGCGGACGAGCATCCGTCGTGACATCGACGACGAGAGCTTCGGCAGCCGGTTGGAAATTTCCGAGGCGATCACCGATGCGCTGGCCAGCCAGGAGCGCGGTGACAATGAACGCTTGCGGGACTTCATCCAGGCGTTTGATGACACGCTGCTGCAGCGCTACGTGATTGGGGAGGCGTTCGATCTGCGTCGCTATGCCGAGGAGGTGCATCTGACCCGGTCCGTGCGTCCTGACGACGACCGCGTAACGCCGATGCTGGGTGCGCTGTACCTCCCACGCAATGCGGCCTTGTTGCTGGAGCGCATCCAGGCCGCGATGGCGCAAGCGGACACACGGGTTGAACCTGAGTCGCCTTCCACCGAAGTGGCGGAAACCGACACTAAAGAGCCTTCGGAGACGACGCATCCCCCGCAGTGGGAAGTTCTGTGGTGGGCGCCACAGTCGCCGCTGTGGGCACGCACGCGCAGTGCGCGCGACCTAGCACAGAAGATTGACCGGTTGCTGGTCCCCCAAAGCGGCGAACGCGCGTCGACGGGGCTGCAGGTCGTGGTACCGACCGCACGCCGCTCGCCACGAGAGCGCCTGGCCGTCTACCAGGACCAGTTCAGCCGGCTGCTGGCAGCGGATGTCGCGTTGATGGATGGGAGCCTGGAGCTGTTGGTCGTGCCGGACGCCTTGGTGTGTGCCATGTTTCACTTCAATTTGGCTCACAACGCGACGGCCGTGCCGATCGGCTTCATGTCGTCCGTCCCTGAGCACATTGCGTCCGCGGGGGCTCTGGTTTCAGCGCGAATGCGAGGCCGCTCGGACGCCGTCACTGCGGCGCGCGAGGAGGGCGGTGCGGCGCTGATCGAACGTCTGGCGCAACTGGTGGCACGCCTGACACCACCACGCAAAGTCGACGCCGATGGGTCCACAAAAGAAGGCCGACCTCGACTGACGCTGAAGAAGTAGCGATAGAACACCGGTCAACCATGACTTTCAACCTGGAGCATGCTGAGGAAGCGATCCTCCGCGACCATTGCAGCGATAAGCCAAACCGCCAACATCGACTGCACTATGAAGGCATGTTGGCAACTCAGATCGAATAACTATTCTTGGCCGTCTCGAAGAACTTCTCGCTGTACTCGCGCGGTTTCTGAACTTCTCGGCTCGCGAAAACGTTGATGACAACTTTCCCCCACGTAGCAGCCGTGAACTGGGCCAAGCCCGCATTGGTCAACGCGACGTAGCACCCTTCACCCCAGATCGAATCGTCATCGATATCCACCGGTCCTGCGTCGCGCCACCAGACAACCCTCGCCACAATGGCTCCAGTAGCGTCAATGTAAACGCCAGGGACGCCTGCATGCGCACACCACTGGAGTTTGCGCAACCAGTTCGGGCAGAGCACGATGGGGTAGGTCTCCGAGTCAAGGCCAAAGTCGATTGAACAGACCAGCCTTCTGACGAGCGTCGACGCTGGTTCGTTGTCGAGCGGCACAACCCGGCCTATCCAGACAGCGGCAGGCAACTGTTGATAGCAGTTGTCAAACTTCTCATCATCGATGGAAGCTTCTGGGGCACGAATACGGTGAAGTAGAAGTTCTGATTGTCGTGGCTTGTAGATCTTGAATCGTGAAACCTCTGCTACGACATGCTCGTCGCGCTGGTCTGACCAAGTGGCAACGTCATCCCCGACGCCTTCCGTCCACTTTTTTTCACCCTCCGTCCAGCCAGCGTCCCGCGCGACGAGTGGCCGGCGCACACCTCTCGGGCGCACCTGCGGAAGCGACAGGGGTTGAGGTGGAGTTGGCGCATTCAGTCGCTCTAGGAGCACTGGCATGTCACTGGGTTTCAGCAAACCTGCTTGGCGAAGCTCTCCGGCCACGTGGCGAAGCGCAATCACGCCAATCAAGGCATGGGGCTTCAGATACTTGACCTTCATGTCAAGGGCGCGCAACTGACCTTCAAGGCGCGTGACCGCGTGTGGACCGAACGCCTCAAGCCCACCCCACTCTTGGATGAACATGGCAGCCCGTCGCCGGATCGCCAGCTCGTCAACGTCTGCCGCCTTCGCGAGCGCCTGCGCTGTGGAGCGCAACATCTGCGTCCAGCCGAGCTCTGACTCCACGCGCATGGCGCCGGTTCTTTCGTCCGTCAAAGCGCAGTCTACCTCCAGTGGGCCATCGAGCTCGAGTTTGTAGAAAAGTGGCAGCGGTTGTGCATCCACCGAGAAGGGAATACCCCAACGATTGGCCAGCAACGTAGCAGCCTCCGCCACAGCGAAATCCCTGTGGCTCACGAGTGCGGCCACGTTGGGGCCTAGTAGGGGTGCGAGACGATCGAGTTTGCCCACCAGCAACATCTGAAGTGCTTGCAGTGGCGCATCCAAATCGCCATCCAGGAGACGTTGGATGACTCGTTCAGATACCTCTTCGCCATGGGCCGCCTGCATAGCCAGCTTCAGAGCGCAGTTTCGCGCGTGCCGTTGAACTTCGGTGACCGGCAGCCGCAGGGCAAAGTGCAGCAGTTCCCCCAGGACCTCCGCGTCATTCAGCGGCTCTGCTGCCGGCTCGAACGGCTTGCCGATTTGAAATTCACGTGTGCAAGCCATCTGCTCTGCCAATAGCGACCAGATTGCTGGCCAGTCTGGCGCTGCACTGATCACCGGCAAGATCGAATCAAGTTCAAGGAGCAGTGACTGCGTGTTCTCTTGGCCGGCCAATACCGAATCAAGGAGATTCTCAAATGCAGCAGGATGCATGTTCTCGCCGTCGAGCATCCGTAGCGCCTCAAAATAGTGGAACTTGTCCCCGCCCATCCACTGGCTCCACGAGTTCCATGGATCCTTGCTTTGCTCATAGCCGAGTATTAGGTTTTTCGCATATTCAACCTCACCGGTCTCGGCAAGCCGCTTTACCAGCATGAAACGGCAGCGTGCATTGGACTGCAGGCTGTCCCAGCGCTCATACATTCGCCGGACGAGATAGAGAGGCGCGGACTCAGCCAGTTCCGCAAAGCGGTAGGGGGCGTTGTGGTCCAGTTCGTCGCCGTCTGCCTCGAAAGCGCGCTCCAACTCCTCAAGAGTCGCCTCGGAATCGTACTTGCTAGGCGTATAGGAACGGCGGGGTTCTGGGGCCTCTGACGACCAGCGCTCCACAGCGGCGTCTAGCTTGGCTGACTTCAAACCATGCTTGGCAGCGGCGGCTTGGAGGCGTTGGAGCAGCGCGAGCCTCTCATGTGCGCGGCTGGCCACTTCGATCGCGTCCAGTAGCATTTCTGCGAGTTGGGCGATTTGTCCTGGACCGGCTGCGTCCGCGGCGATGTCAATGAAGTCGCCAATGTGATCTGGGTCACGGTAGTACGGCTCCATGTAGAACGGCAAGCACAGTCCACACCAGACCGTAGCGCAGGCCATGAAGGTCTCGGGACGTCGACGGACCACCCCGGTCATCAGCAAGTCAATGCGGTTGGGCCATGAGATCAAGTCCCAATCCGCAAGAGATGTTGATACATCGAATCCGAAGCGAGGATCAACCTGCATCGCCTCATCGATGAGCGACATTGTCAGACGATGCGCAGCAGATGATCCCTCCGTCTCCGTCATACCTGCAACCTGACGCATGAGTAGTGAGACCCGCTGGGACCGTCGATCAGGGTCAATGCTGTTCGCCAAGACCATGATGTCTCGCCAGATGGCGTACTGAGGATCCTTCTTCGGGGGCAGCGCGTACCCGAGGCACTGTTCGGGCACAGTGGCCAGCACAAGCTTTGCGCGTTCAATCTCTCCGACTGCGGCCAAGGACATGGCCAGGTCAGCCAGCCCGTCAAGTTGTGCACTCGGGGTGTCCTCCTGAAGCTCCTCGGCGAGAGCTTGGAGTCGGGCCACGGCAACTGCGCGGTCTCCATCAATCCGATACGTAGCGACAGCCAACCTCCGCCGGAGATCCCAGGTGCCGTTCAGAGTCGATGTGGCAATCGCATCATCTATCTCTCGAAGGACTGCTCGGTACTCCGACTCGCCACATTTGGCGGCGACCTTGAGAAGGGCGCGAGCGAGTACCGGCACCGCCTTCACGACCTGTTGAATGCGATAGAAGTCACCGCCTTCTCGGGGGCTTTGTCGCAACACATGCCCCATTGCGTTGCGGGCCAGCATCTGGACGCCGCCAGCGGATACAGAAGAAGGATCTCTTGCGATGCGTCCAAGAAGCACACCGACTTTGGCGGCGTACTTCTGGAGCGGTTGCCAGGATGGATGTTTAGAGAGCGTGGCGTCCGGCAATGGTTTCTCAAGCAAGGTGCACAGCCTCGCGTGCTGCATCACCGCGTCTGCCAAGCTAACCAGTCCCGAGAGATCCGTGTTGTCGTCGCCCTTTGAAACCATGGGCGCAACCAGTTTCTCGAACATGGCTGAGGCGAGATCGTGGCGGCCCGAGGCCACTGCGACAAGCGCCGCGGAGCGACGCAGGCCGTAGGGAACCTCGTCAAATCCTGGCAACTGCCAGGCCGCGTCGAATAAAGCGAGTGCCTGCACAGAGTCGCCGCGTTCGTGTGCGGCGAGCCCGGCGCGAACCATCACAGATAGCCTATCTTCGATGGCTACCCCGAGCTTGTCGCAGAGTTCCTCAGGGCCTGACCCATCATGCTCAAGCATGGCCTCCGCAGTCTCTCGCCGAAGGTGCCGCTTTACAGCGGCGATTGTTTCTTCGGAGGCTGTCTCCGGCGTCTGCCTCATGCCCTCGGTGGCTAGGTGGTCAATCGACCGCTGAATCTGCTCAGGATCTCGGAAGTGAAAGGCGCGCCGCGCCCACTTCTCAAACTCCTTGACATTGTGCTGATCACCGTGGTGCTGGAACTTCGACGTGTGCAGTTGTGACAGCGGCTCGAGGGTCTCGAACAAGTCCCTCGCACGGTCGAAATCTCCGCGCTCCAGCAGGGCATCGACAACCTCGTAGCCTCTACCTGGAAAGTCCTGCACGAAGGAAATGGAGGCGTCGATGTCACCAACGGCCAGCATTGCCAGCGGCAGCCGATCGGCATATTCCAGCGCACTCGCGCGCCGGCTTACTTCATCGCGGCACAGCAGGAGCCGTGTTAAGACGGTCGCATCGAGCGTAGAGCGGGAGGCAAATAATGCGAGGCGAATATCGGCGTGGATGTTGGAGATTGGGCGACCTGCTGCCAGTTGTTGCCGGAAACGATCAGGCGTCGCCAATGTCAATACATCGCCCTGGTCACCCGCGCGAGCGCGGTATCGCAGTTCAAGCCACCGCTGAGAGGACTCTGGCGGCGCGTCCTTGGCCAACTGTGCGAGATCGCGGTAGACGCGTTTGGAGTATTCAGTATCGATGCTGCCGAGACGTGTCCGCGGCTGAGCGATCACAAACAGCCGAAAACTGTTGTGAAACACACTCCATCCTTGCGATGATTCACGTAGCAGATGGCGCGCGACCACCAGCGCCCGCTCTATCGCACGCTCTGCTACGACTGTGGCCAACAATTGCAGCGGCATAGGCGCTTCGGCTCTGGCGATGAAACCCAGCACATCCATGGCATCGCTGTCGCTAGCGATCTCGCGCCAAGCGGACGTGTAGACAGACTCAATATCCCCGTCGAACGCCATGCCGCCGGCGAGCAGGTGCTTCCGGACCGCATCGTCAGCGTGCAACAGTGCCTGAATAAGGTACCGAGTTGCCAGTGGATGTCCATGGCTGAGGTTGCTCACATCCAAACGGGGAATCGCCGGGTCAAGGCCAAGTACATCGGCCATGCGCGCAACCGCCTCTCGCCCCAGCGGGCGCATCCGCACAAGTCGCTCACTCTTCTCCGCTTGCTCCTTGACGGCTGGCTTCAGGTGCGCGAGATCCAGGCGCTGGGTGCCAAGCACGAACGTGACGCCAGTGGGGATTGCAGCGGGAAGCGGCAACTCACCAAGCAATGAGTATGTCGGGCGCTCTTCCCGCGGTACGTGGTCGAGCCCATCGACGACGATGATGGTGCGTACCCCATCGCGCTCGTAGCGTTCGCCAGCTTGCTTCAAGAGGGTGCCAAACTGCTCCCGGCGCTCGTGCAGTGAGTTGTCTCGCAGACGCAAGCCGAGCAAGCCACCGTTGCGTAATTGCGTGTCTACGTCTTCCAAGAAGCTATCGGCCTCGCCCCGTCCCACGCCTTGGGCGGCACCTGGAACATACGCCAAGTAGCGTACCAAGCGAATGTTCGGCTCTGTTGCCAGCGCCACCTGCAGCAAAGTCGACTTGCCCGAACCGGGCGGACCTATGAGCGCAAGGTAGCCTTGGTCGACGGCGCGCAACGCTTCCAGCAAGGAGATTTCGGTATCACGGTTTCGCTGCACATAGGCTCCCACGGGAAACCTATGGATGTGTAGCGTCTTGGCCGGATCCCGCCATCCGAGCTCTTGCAGGAGCTCGTCGCGGGACCACCTGTCCTTGTCTCTGGAGTCGGTGACCAGCTTCGGAAGTGTTCTGGCAATCTCCGAGACCAGTCGCGACTGCTCGGCACTGAGCTTGTGAAACTGAACGAAGTTGGCTGCGGCACCATGTACCACGCGCAAGCTGTGCAGGAACCGTTCGAACTCGGCGTCGTTCAAGCCCGATGCGCGTTGCAGCAGACCTACCAGGCGGCCCCAACCAGAGGCTCGCCATTCCTGCAACGAGCGATCGGGGAAACGCTCGTACTCGTCTAGGAATGCTGCGCTATGTGGAGATGACGCATCGCCGGGCTTGTCATTGACTGACGGAATGTCGTTCACGACGAGACGAATCTCGACGCGGGCACCGGGGTTGTCCTTGCTCAAACACTGCCAAGCATGGATCAGCGGCGTCAGCAGGCCGTCTGCCCCAGTAAATATTGTCTCAACCGTGAAAGTGCCTGGGAACTTGGAAGTCTTGAACTGGTGGCCGACCACCAACCCATCGAATCCCAGCACCAGGTCGTCAGCGATACCAGCGCTGCGGTCAGCCACACCGACCCACCGCAACTGATCCTGCTCAAGCGCGGCGTAAATGGCTGCGCCGGCTTTTTCGTACTGGCTGACATACCCCCGAAGTGCTCTTCGCTCTCCTTCGGCCGGGGGTGTCACCCGAGCCCCTGAGGGGGACTTCCTATTTGAATCCGCAGTTGCTGACATGCCGCGTGAGGTCAAGCTGAGTTTCAACGTTCGGAGGACATCTCCAACTAGGTGCGCCAAGCCGGGATCACACAAGACAGAAGCCCGCTCATGCGGGCTTCTGTTGCTTATTGGCTACGCGCTGCGTAGCGGATCAGCACTTTTGGCGGCGGAGTGGCGGCTGCTATCGTAAGTCCTTGAATTTTCTTGTATTAATTCGATCTTGTAGCCGTCCGGATCGGTGACGAAGGCAATCACCGTCGTGCCGCCCTTGACCGGCCCGGCCTCGCGCGTGACGTTGCCACCCGCAGCCTTGATCTTTTCGCAGGCCGCGTAGGCGTCGGGCACGCCCAGGGCGATATGGCCGTAGGCCGTGCCCATGTCGTAGCTTTCCGTGCCCCAGTTGTAGGTGAGCTCGATCTCTGCCTGGGCCGGGTTGCCACCCTCGAAGCCCAGGAAGGCCAGCGAATATTTGTACTCGGGGTTCTCGGAGGTCCTGAGCAGTTGCATGCCCAGCACCTGGGTATAGAAGTCGATGGAGCGCTGAAGATTGCCAACGCGCAGCATGGTGTGGAGAAATCGCATGCCTCGATTGTGCCGGGATTCGGGCGCTTCTTCACACCCCGCAGCGCGATGGCCCTGGGGCGGCCCGGCCTGCCGGCGGCGCCTGGCGGGCAGCTGGCGGCCGATGATGTTCTGAGATTTTTCGTTTGCCTCTAGGAATGACCCCCCGGGATTTGATAAGAATAGTCTTAAAAAAATGGAAATTTCCTAGGAAAAGTAGGAATTTTCTTATATTTTACTTATAAATTATCAGACACATCTAATTATTCAAGCTGCTGAGAGTCCCTAGAATAGGAATATTCCTTGTGTCCATGAATACTCTATAGGACTGATTGATGGAAAATTTCGTTCTGCGCGTTTTGATTGCTGACGACCATCCTGCAATCCTTGTAGGTTTGGAAAGTTCACTGAGGGACAATAACGAGATAAATATCATCGGCAGCGCCAGAAATTCAACTGAAATCATGGATATTCTTAAAAAGAACGAGTGCGATGTGCTCGTGACAGACTATTCCATGCCTGGCGGGCTGTACGGTGACGGCCTGACCATGCTGAACCTGATCAAGCATAAGCATCCCAAGGTGAAGATCGTGGTGCTGACCATGATAGAAAACGTGGGAGTGATAAAGTCCCTGACGAGCCAGGGAATAAGCAGGATCGTTCACAAATCCGATTCTCTGGGCAGTCTTCTGCCTGCCATTTATGCGGCATATACCGGAGGCCAATATATCTCCCCCAGTGCCAGTCGATTTCTCGACGGAAGGACCAACATCCGCGCCAAAGCCCCCGATCTTTCGGAGAGAGAAAAGGAAGTGCTCATGCTTTTCATATCCGGAATGACGGTTTCTGAAATATCGAAAAAACTATATCGCAGCGTGAAGACGGTCAGCACGCACAAGATAGCGGTCATGAGCAAGCTGGGAATCAGGAAGGATGTGGACCTGATTCGCTATGGCATCGAGATGGGCTGGATGGATGTGAAAAAATAGCACCCAGAACGTCGGTGCCTTTATACCATGGGTATTGTCTCCAGGTGGTTTGATGAGACGGCATCCAAATTTCTTATATCCGGCTGACTGTTTATTCAAATTCAAAATGCTAAGAGGCGAATGGGGGCTTTTAAGCTACTATCATAAGAATCTGTTGTTTGGTGGTGGAATCGTATTTTCGGTTCTTGTAATGATTGTGATGCTGCTTGCATCGCTGGTCGAGATAAGCAATTTCATCAACGAGAAAAAATCGGACTTCCATCAGCGCAAAATCCAGATGGCCGTGGAGATAGAGACAAGGCAGATGGCGATGCTGAGGGGCGTCATCGCTGCCGAGGCATTGTGGGAGCACAAGCAGCCGCCACGGTTCAGACCCAAGCTGTGGGAAGAGGGAGCCGATAATGGCCGCAAGGTTGTCCCCGTCGTCATCCAGAGGGAATCATTGCAGAATTCCTTCAGGGATGACAGCTATATAGATATCCTGGGGGAATTGTCCTATTTGGCCAATTCAAGTTTTCTTCATTACGGAAATGCGCTGTCCTCCTATGTATTCAGCACCGATGGAAAATTCATCGGTGTCTTGCTGCCTGCGGCTTCGCGCAACGCATACGACAAGACCATGCACGACTCCATATTGAGGCAGGTTTCCTCGATGCAGCAGGCTGGCGAACAATGGGGACGTGTTCTTGCACCGCATCGCCTGGCATGGCTGGAGCCGAAGACAAGCCTGTTGAATGGCGAGAAATCCTTTCAGCTCATCGCATCGGCATTCAAGAAAGGAAAGCCCTTCCTTTCCGTCGTGAGCGAGCTGCCGACCTCCTATCTTGAAAGGCTGCTGGAGCAGGAGAAAGATGGTGGCGAATTCTTCATTCTCAACGAACTGGGGCGCGTGATTCTGGGCGATCCGGAGGGATCGCAGAAAGATCCCGCGCGCTACTCCTTCCTTGAGAGCAAGAAAAACAATGGCGGCAAACTGAACAGCTACTTCATGTCGAAATATGGCGGCTTCTATATGGATGGAGCCTTCCATTTTCTTTCAAGAATTTCCAGGTCTGAGATGTCCGTTCTCCATGTATTCTACTGGAGTGATATCTTCAATTCCATCAAGTACAAGCTGCTTATTTACTGGATTTCTGCACTGTTCTGGATTGTGCTGCTGTGGCTGTTTTTTATCTACTTCAATTCAAATGTTTTTCAGCCTATCTACCGAAAATCGAAAACCGTATTCGACAGCGAGAACCTGAGCAGAACCATCATAGCCATGGCCCCCTATGGTCTCGGGCTGTTTTCTCTGAGTGAAAAAAAGGTGCTGCTTGAGAACGGTCTGATGCGAAAATACCGTGATGCTCTTGTCATTTCCGACCACGGGAAAGACAAATCGCTGACGGATCTTTTCTATGGAATATACAAAGACCTGCAGCACTCCGGTCAGGAAGCGGATGGACAAAGACTTCGAAGCGAAGCCATCGTCGATGTCAATGGAGTGATGGCGGAACTGTCCGTCACCTCTGCAGTGACCAACTACCAGGGCAAGAAAGTGCTTTTGTGCGGGTTCTCGGACATTACCGTACACAAGCAGATAGAGCGCAGTCTGGAGGAGGCGCGGGCATCGGCGGAAAACGCCAACCAGGCGAAATCTTCCTTTCTTGCTGCAATGAGCCATGAGATCAGGACGCCGTTGAATGCCATTCTGGGGAATCTGGAAATTCTGGGCAGAAGCCATCTATCGGAGTTCCAGCATATCAGGCTCAAGACGATACACTCATCCTCCAGTTTGCTGTTGTCACTGCTCAATGATATTCTGGATTTTTCGAAGATAGAATCCGGTGAAATGCATGTGGAGAAAGGGGTTTTTGACCTCAGAAAAGCAGTCTTGCAGGTGGTAGATATATACAAACCCCTCGCTCTTGATAAAGGCGTCAAATTCTTGTTGAATTTTGACGAATGCCTGGGAGAAGCCTATTCGGGTGATTCCGTGCGGATAAAGCAGATTTTGAACAATCTGCTCAGCAATGCCGTGAAATTCACCGAGAGGGGGCTCATTCGTGTGGATGTACAGGCGGTCCAGGGAAAACTGATCATCGAAGTGGCCGATACCGGAATAGGAATACACCATTCCCAGCAAGAGTTCATATTCGACTCCTTCAAGCAGGCCAACGCAGAGGTTTCCCGGAATTTTGGAGGAACAGGACTGGGTCTGACCCTGTCCAAGAAAATGGCACAGCTGATGGGTGGCGATATTTCTTTTTCCAGTGAACTCAACAAAGGCAGCGTATTTTGCTTGACACTTCCTCTGGAGAATTCGCAGAAACCTGAATCCGCCATGTCAAAAGAGGATGGTGCGGAAGACCTGGTGGACATGGAGCAAAAGATCCGGGTGCTTGTGGTGGATGACCATCCAGCCAACAGAATGCTTCTTGTGGATCAGATGGAAATTCTCGGCTGTCTTGTCGATTCTGCGGAGAACGGCGAAATGGCATTGAAAAAGATGAAGGAAAAGGATTTCAATCTTGTCTTCACCGATTTGCAAATGCGTGGCGTGGATGGATATGAACTGTCATCGATCATCAAGCATCAAGAAAAAGCCATACCTGTCATAGCCATCACTTCGCATACCAGTGAAGAAGACAGGAAAAAATGCCGAAATCATGGAATCGCTGAAATACTCTTCAAGCCTGCATCATTGCAGGACATCAGCAGAACCATCATAAGAAATGCCGGCGAGAAGGCGCATCAGGTATCTGCGAAGCCTGTTCATGAACCTCAACAGGGGCAGGACTTCAAGAAGGTGCTGATGTCTGCCGCCTATCATTCCGTCCAGCAAATGAATATGGCACTTCGGGACAATGATCCAGACTCCATATTCAGGGAAATACATTCAATGAAAGGCTCTTTTGCGATTGCAAATCTGCCTGAGATCGTAGGGTTTTTGAACATGCTGCAGGACTGCGTCCGCTCGGGGGATATGGAAGGCTTCGGCAGGAAGTTGATCGAACTGGAGATGCTGCTGAAAGAGCTGTGAAATCTGACGGCAAACATCTTTTTCGCACGCGAAATCAAACGGCTTGAGGGGGATTTTTTGTAAAAAAGCTACATATTTGTATGATTTATTGATAATGTAGTATAAATAGTTTTCTCATATCTTCTGTGAAATTCAGGGATCTTTATTTGCTACAGTGAATTCAGGAAGATGCTTATGAAAGAAGCCGTAGTTTCCGTTCTGCTTGCCGATGACCACCCGGGAATAATTTCCGGTATAAGGCATGAGTTGTCTTCAATAGATTCCATTTATTTGAAGTCCAGCGTGGGCAATTCCACCGAGCTGGTGAAGAAATTGGAAAGCGAGTATTTCGATGTGCTGGTTTCGGACTATTCCATGCCAGCTGGTGATTATGGTGATGGCCTGGCCTTGTTTGGATATATCTCCAGGAGATTCCCTAGCCTCGGCCTGGTGGTTCTGACCATGCTGGACAATCCGGCAATTTTCCGATCCCTGTCAAGCGTGCTAAGGGTGAGTATCGTAAGCAAATCGGACTCCCTGATGCACTTGCTTCCTGCCATCCATGCCGCCTATACGGGAGGTGTTTACAATTCACCTGCAGTGATTGCCCGCATGAACAATTTCGCCAAGGAAGAGGGGCCCCTGAAGAAGTTCATGAATGTGACTTTGAGCCCCCGGGAGTCCGAGGTGCTGCGCTTGTACGCTTCCGGCCTGAGGGTGGACGACATAGCCGCCAGGCTCAATAGAAGCAAGAAGACCATCAGCGCGCAGAAGATAAAGGCCATGCAGAAGCTGGGAATCGAGCGCGACATTGACCTGATGAAGTATGCGCTTGAATGCGGCTGGGCAAGCTCCAGCGAAATTGGCTGAAGGCTTGCGCCTTTTCAGTCGATTTTGGGGGAAAGCATGTCCTGCTGTTCCATATTCCATGCCAGTTGGCGGAGCAGGTCCTGCAACGCGGCAAGGCAAGACGGCAATCCCTGCTGTTTGATGTCGTTTTCCAATGCAATGCATTGTCTGGAAAGATCGGCCCTGTCATAGGCGGCCAGCGCGCCGGCAATGTTGTGAAGCTCTTGCATCAAGGCATGGGCATTGTCCGCAGCGATCGATGATTGCATGGAATCCAATGATTCCTTCAGGGATGTGTTGAAGATAATGCCAAGCTCCTGCGGGCGGTCATCTGCTTTGCCGCAAGGCTCCGTGGCTGCTCCGACAGGCTTGATCTGATATGCAGCGCCATCGCTGAAAGCGTGGTGAAGCGTCCTGAAAATGCTGGTCAAGGAATGCGATGGCAAAAGCGTGGTGCGCCCCACGGAGGTGCCATGCAATGGATTCAATGAATTGCATTCAATAATGAAAGAGGCGTTTTCAGTGATTCTGTTTTCTGATTCTGCATTCCATTGGCTGTTTTCGCTGAACAGGATCACGCAATCGGCCTGCTTGATGTCGGATAGGCTGGCTTGATCGGGGTGGTGGAAGAACAAGGTTTGCAATCCCCAGCAGGAAAGATGCGGAAGAAGGTTCTGCTTCACATGCTGCGCAGATGCAATCAATACGGCTCTTCGCGGGAAAAAGAGATTTCCGTGGCGAGGGGCGCCGGCCGCAGATTCCCGGGCTGGAACGCAAGGCATTTCCAGCACAAAGAGTTTTCCTGCGCCTTCACCTTC
Organism: Comamonas sp.; assembly: GCA_041984925.1. Lineage (GTDB taxonomy): Bacteria > Pseudomonadota > Gammaproteobacteria > Burkholderiales > Burkholderiaceae_C > Comamonas. The sequence continues at coordinate 66,091 of JBHIXF010000020.1, read as the reverse complement.
CCCATGGAAGAGCCTGAGCCGCAGTTGCTGGCCCAGCCTCTGGCACGCAGCAAGGCCAAGGCCCGGCTCACGGCCTGCGGCCCGCCTGCCATCGGCATATTGCATCTGGATGCGCAGCATCGGATTCGCAGACGGTTCTTCATCGTGGCAGATGGAAATGGTGATGGTTCCATTTCTTTGGTGCTCCATCAGCGTGCCGAGCAGCAGCTCCATCATTTTCCGGATTCCGGGCTGGTCGTGCATGACGTGGATGGGGAATGATTGCGCCCTTATCTGGAAATCAATCCCCTGGGCATGCGCTGCTGCGATGAGCCGGGAGACGCTGTTTTCGATGGTTTCGCAAATTTCAAAAAGCGAAAAATCGTTGGCCTGATGCGTTGCCCCCAGGTGGACGTAGCACAGGATTTCAAGGTTTTTTCTCCGGATTTCATCGGATGCAGAGCAGACGGTATTCCAGATGGCTTGCTGTTCCGGGCTAAATTGGCGGATATCCATGAGCGCCATGTTGCCTATCATGGAGTTCAAGGGCTTTTGGATGGATTCGGCAATTTCTTCAAGTGCCTTGGTATCTGGCTGGGCGCTGTCTGTGCGCAGGGGCTCGAAACTGGCCAGCAGGACATTCTCTTGCCTGTAGCTGGCCAACCTGTAGGTGACGAGAAAAGCGCTTGCGGTCATGCCATCGCCGTGGGCCACGCGGACAGGGGTTTGCAGTTTCTGTTCCAGGGCCTGCATGGTGGCGGTGGCAGGAGCCTGGTCCGCAATCGCGCAGGCGAGCTGCTCCGGCTCCAGTCCCATGCGCCGGGCCATGGTTTTCGACAGGGCATTGTTCAGGACAATCCGGCCGCTGCGGACCTCGGTGGCGAACAGGCCGTGCTGGACTGCCTCCAGAACGGCAGGCAGAAGTTCATCCTGTTTTGCTGGCGGCGTTGGATCACTTCGCGAAAGAGATTTTTCCCGTCGCAGGAACCAGCCCAGCCCGAGAAGCAGGACGGTGGCAAGAAGCAGCATCAGGAACGGGGCGGGCATTTTGTGGGTCGCTTGAGAAAGGGCATCCAGCACACGGGCACTTTGGAAACGAGGCTTTTCCGGGTCCTGCCTGGCTTCAGGGCGCATGTGCAGAGGCACCGTGTCATTATGAAATTTCTATGAAATCAGAACATATGATTTGTTTTTGCTATTTTCTGAATGAAAAAGGCCTGCACAGCGCAGGCCTTTTCGGTGCCGGCGCTTGCGCAAGCGTGTGGTGCCGCAGTGCCCATGCCATGCGCAGGCACCCGCATGTTTTTGAAGGAGGAATGGGAAAAACCGACGATTGAAAGTGTCTGGGCAATCAGACAGACGTTGCGGCGGCGTCATTGGCTTGCTGTTGCCGCATCGTTGCGGGATTGCGCCCAGGCCGGAATCGTCTTAGCTGTTTATTTATACAGTATCATGCGGCGATGAGCACTGATCAGATCGCTGTTGCGTTGTTGGGCATTGTTGCGGTGTGGCTTTCGCAGGCCCGGGGGGCCGCATGGCGCCGCTGGGGCTGCGTGTTCGGACTGCTGGGCCAGCCCTGGTGGCTGTTTTCAAGCTGGCGTGCGGGGCAGTGGGAACTGCTGGCCATCGCGGCGCTGCTGACCCTGGCCTGGCTCAGGGGCCTGTGGGTGCATTGGCTTGCCCAGCGTCCGCAGATGCAGGGCTCAGGGCTGGGAACCATTCAGATCACGCCCGGAACGAAGTGAGCCCTGCGGCCTGATGCCGTGTATCTGTGCATTTTTTTCTCTGAAAGCCTATGGGTTTCCGCTTGGAATACAGCGTTTGCACTGGAATTTGATCTGGGTAAAGGCCGAGTGATTTAGTCGGCTGCATGGCAACAGACGGCGACGGAGGGCGGCCGTGGCGTCCGTGCGCTGCCTGCGCTTCTTTATGTCTGGCGGTGCATGGCCGGCCCTGCAAGGCCCCTGCCAGGCCGGCCACACGGTCCAAGTTTGCACCTTGCTGGTGCGCGCGGCCCCGGGATGGCGCACCGTCCAGGCGTGATGCTTTCATGGATATTTCCAGGACCATCAAAAGGTTTTTTCATCACGAAAGCAACGAATTTGCCGGGTTTGTGCGGGCTCCCGGCGATGTCTCGCCGCGCCCGGGCGGCCGGTGGCCGGGCATAGAATCGTTTGCATACAACAGGTGGCTTCCCTGGGAAGCACTCCATAAAACCACCATGCATCAACCCACCCGTGCGGTGGGTTTTCTTTTTCGGCGGCTGTCGCGGCCGCCGCATGTCTGTTTTTCTGGTGTGCACCTGTGGTTTGCCCGTGTTGCCAAACACAAGGTCTGCTCACGATGAAATTCACACTCAACCAACAAGAGGTCGAGGTCCGGGGCGTCAGCCCGGATACGCCTTTGCTTTACGTGCTGCGCAACGACATGCAGCTCAACGGTCCCAAGTTCGGCTGCGGCCTGGGCGAGTGCGGTGCCTGTGCCGTGCTGATCGACGGCAAGGTGGCCCGATCCTGCTCCATTCCCGTGAGCGTGGTGCAGGGCATGCAGGTCACCACGCTGGAAGGGCTGTCCCAGGAGGCGACACAGGCCGAGCACGCCCGCGTGGCGCGTGACTGGCAGGCCGCGCTGCCTGCCAGCGTGCCGGGCCTGCCCGAAGGCCAGCCGGCCGGGCATGCCGTGCACAGGCTGCACCCCGTGCAGCAGGCCTTCATCGACGAGCAGGCTGCCCAGTGCGGCTACTGCACCAACGGCATGGTCATGGCCCTGGTGGCCCTGTTCGACCACAAGCCCGCCGCGACGGACGACGAGGTCACCCAGGCCCTGGCGGGCCACCTGTGCCGCTGCGGCACGCATGTGGAGATCATGCGTGCGGCCGCACGGGCCCGCGTGCTGATCGCCCAGGGAGGTGCGGCATGAACGCTTCCCATCCTTTGCAACTGACGCGCCGCAACCTGCTCAAGCTCGGCGGCATGGTCATGGTCAGCTCCGTCGCGGCGGCCGGCCTGGTGGCCGAGACTTCGGGCCCTGCCGAGGCCGTGGCCGGCGCTTTCCCCATTCCCCCCATCGACCGCGTGAGCAGCTTCATCGCCATCGGTGCCGACGGCAGCGTCACGGCCTATCACGGACACGTGGACCTGGGCACGGGCATCCGCACCTCGCTGGCGCAACTGGTGGCCGACGAGCTCGACGTGGCGTTCGAGCGCATCACCATGGTGCTGGGCCATACGGGCCGCACGCCCAACCAGGGCCCGACCATCGCCAGCAACACCATCCAGGTCGATGCCATCCCCATGCGCAAGGCGGCGGCCCAGGTGCGCCAGCTGCTGCTGGGCCTGGCGGCCGAAAAGCTGCAGCAGCCCGTGTCCGCGCTGGCCACTTCCAAGGGCGAGGTCGTGGGCAAGGGGGGACGCCGCATCGGCTATGGCGAACTGGCCCAGGGCCAGGACCTGAACATCGCCCTGGACAAGGAGGTGCCGCTGCGCACCAGCGGCTTCAACTACATCGGCAAGTCGGTTCAGCGCGTGGACATCCCCGCCAAGGTGCTGGGCGCGCTGGCCTATGTGCACGATGTGCGCGTGCCCGGCATGCTGCACGGCCGCGTGGTGCGCCCGCCCTACGGCGGAGCGGATGCGTCCGCGCCGCTGGGCAGCAGCCTGGTGTCGGTCAACGAGCAATCGGTGGCCCATCTGCCCGGCATCGTCAAGGTCGTGGTGCAGGGCGACTTCGTGGGCGTGGTGGCCGAGCGCGAGGAGCAGGCCATTGCCGCCATGCGCCAGCTCGAGGTCACGTGGAAGGACTGGGCCGGCGTGCCCGACCTGTCGCTGGACGCCATGCACGGCACCCTGGTCAGGCACGAGAAGACCGACCGCGTGCTGCGCGAGGATGCGGGCATCGACGAGACCCTGTCGGGCGCCAGCAAGGTGATCGAGGCCGACTACGTCTGGCCCTACCACCTGCACGCCTCCATCGGCCCGTCCTGCGCGGTGGCCGATGTGAAGGGCGACCAGATCCAGGTGTGGACCGGCTCGCAGAACCCGCACGACGTGCGCAAGGACATCGCCACGCTGACCGGCATGGCGGCCGACCAGATCAACGTCACGCGCCTGGAGGCCTCGGGCTGCTATGGCCGCAACTGCGCCGACGACGTGGCATCCGATGCGGTGCTGCTGTCGCAGGCCGTGGGCCGTCCGGTGCGCGTGCAACTGATGCGCGAGCAGGAAGCGGCCTGGGAGCCCAAGGGCACGGGCCAGCTGATCCGCGTGCGCGGCGGCCTGGACGAAAACCATGCCGTGCTGGGCTACGAACTCAAGACCTGCTATCCCTCCAATGACGCGGCGGCCCTGGCCCTGATCCTCACGGGCAAGGTGCCCAACAAGCCCAAGGTGCTGCAGATGGGCGACCGCACGGCCATCGCGCAGTACGAGTACCCGAAGATGCGCGTGGTCTCGCAGGATGCGGCGCCCATCGTGCGCGCCTCGTGGATGCGTGGCGTCTCGGCCCTGCCCAACGTGTTCGCCCATGAATGCTGGATCGACGAGTGCGCTTGGCTGGCCGGCGAGGACCCCATCGCCTACCGCCTGCGCTACCTGAAGGACCCGCGCGCCGTGGCCCTGTCCCATTCCGCGCGCAAGCATGCCGACTGGCAGGACGGCCCGGCCCACCGCAACCCCGCGCCGGCCGGCGAGCGGCTGGCCAGGGGCCGCGGCTTCGCCTATGCCCGCTACTTCCACAGCAAGTTCCCCGGCTACGGCGCGGCCTGGGCCACCTGGATCTGCGACGTGACCGTGGACCGCGAGACCGGCGTGATCAAGGTGGACAAGGTCTTCGTGTCCCACGACTGCGGCGAGATGGTCAACCCGGCCGGCGTGCGCCACCAGGTGCACGGCAACATCATCCAGTCCACCAGCCGCGTGCTCAAGGAGTACGTGACGTTCGACGGCAAGGGCGTGACCTCGCTGGACTGGGGCGGTTACCCCATCCTGCGCTTCGACGAACTGCCCGAGATCGATGTGCAACTGGTCGAGCGCCCGGGCGAAGACCCCATGGGGGCCGGCGAATCGGCCTCGGTGCCCAGCGCCGCCGCCATCTCCAACGCCGTGTTCGACGCCACCGGCGTGCGCCTGCGCGAGGTGCCGTTCACCCCGGCGCGCGTGCTGGCCGCACTCAAGGCGCATGCGGCCCAGGCTGCCAAGGCGGGCCACTGAGAACGAAGGACCAGGACATGCAAACACTCAAGAAAATCACCTTCGGCGTGCTCGGCCTGGCCGTGGTGGCCGGCGCCGCCTTCTGGCTGGCCACGGGCCGCAGCGAAATCGCGCCCCTGCAGCAGATCCCGGTGCAGGACTTCAGCCCGCAGCAGATCGAGCAGGGGCGCCGCCTGGCGCACCTGGGCGACTGCGCGGTCTGCCACACCGCGCCGGGCGGCCAGCGCAATGCGGGCGGCCTGGCCATGCCCAGCCCCTTCGGCACCATCTACTCGACCAACATCACGCCCGACGCCGAAACCGGCATCGGCCGCTGGTCGTTCGAGGCCTTCGAGCGCGCCATGCGCCATGGCGTGGACCGCGAGGGCAACTACCTGTACCCGGCCTTCCCCTACACGGCGTTCACCCGCATCACCGATGAGGACATGAAGGCCTTGTACGCCTACCTGATGAGCGAGCCGGCCGTCTCCAACGAAGCGCCCAGAACCGCGCTGAACTTCCCGTTCAACGTGCGCCGTGGCCTGGCCCTGTGGAACGCGCTGTACCTGGAGCCGGGCGTGCAGCCCGCGCCCGCCAACCCGTCGGGCGAATGGGTGCGCGGTGCCTACCTGGTGGAAGGCCTGGGCCACTGCGCGGCCTGCCACTCGCCGCGCAACCCGTTCGGCGCCGAGAAAAAAGGCGCCGACCATCTGGCCGGTGCCTTCATCGACGGCTGGGACGCGCCCGCGCTCAACGACAAGGCCGTGGCCCCGCTGCCCTGGACGCGCGAAGACCTGGTGCGCTACCTGCGGACCGGCTTCTCGGAACGCCACGGCGTGGCCGCAGGCCCCATGGCGCCCGTGATCGAGGGCCTGTCGCACCAGTCGGCCGAGGACATCAATGCCATGGCGACCTACCTGATGTCCTACCGCAAACCCGCGACCGACGCCGGGGACGGCCCGGCCCTGGTCAAGGAAAAGACCGAAGTGGCCAGGCTGCCCGTGGACGCCCAGGGCTACCGCCTGTACGAAGGGGCCTGCATGGCCTGCCACCGCGCGGACCCCAGCGGTGTGCTGGCCGGCAGCAGCTTCGGCGCGCGGCCCCAGCTGTCGCTGAACACCAACCTGTACAGCGACTCGCCCACCAACGCCATCCACGTGGTGCTCAACGGCATCACGCGCCCGGCGCATCCGCAACTGGGCACCATGCCGGCCTTCCGCCACAACCTCAGCGACGAGCAGATCGCCACGCTGCTCAACACCATGCGCAGCCAGTACGGCCTGCAGCCCTGGGCCGGCCTGAGCGACAAGGTCAAGGCCCTGCGCGAGCAGACCCGGCCGGGCAAGGCGGGGCACTGAGCCTTGCGCTGCATCATCTGCGCGGCCTGCGTGCTGCGCTAGGATGCCAAGGGACCGCTGTGCCGCAGCGGTCCTTTTTTTATGGTGACCCGCAAGATGACAAGCCCCATGCCCGATTTCCCCCTGCTGACCGACGCAAGCCGCCAATGGCTGGACGCACGTGCCGAGGCCCTGGACGCCGGCGACGGCGAGGCCACGGCCGCCGTCGTGCCGTACCTGGCCCAAGCCGGGCTGCTGGGCCACGGCGTGGCCTCGTCATTGGGCGGGCAGGGCGGCAAGGCCGGTGACGCCATCGAGGCGATTGCCCAGGTGGCCGCGCACTCCATGTCCGCCGCCTTTGCCTTCTGGGGCCAGCGCGTGCTGATCGAAATGCTGGCCCATACCGCCAATGCCGCGCTGCGCGGGCGCTGGCTGCCCGCGCTGCTGGCGGGCGAGGCGGCAGGCGCCTCGGGCCTGTCCAACATCATGAAGTTTCTCAGCGGGCTGGAGGCACTCAACATCCGCGCCACGGCCCGCGAAGGCGGCGGCTGGTTGCTCAATGGCAGCGTGCCCTGGTGCACCAACCTGCGCGGGCCGCGCTTCCTGGCCGCCATCGCCGTGGCGCGTGACGACGGCGCGCCGCCCATGATCGTCGCCCTGCCGTCCGACCGCCCCGGCCTGGAGCGCTCGCCGGATCTGGCGTTGATTGCCCTGCGCGGCACCAACACCGCCGCCTTGCAGCTCAAGGACGTGGCCATCACCGAAGACGATTTGCTGGCCGAGCGCGCCGGCGGCTTTCTGCCCCGGGTGCGACCGGCCTTCCTGGGCATGCAATGCGGCCTGTCCATCGGGCTGGCGCGTGCGGCCTGCGCGCAGGCCGCCGCGCGCATGGAGCAGGGCGGGCATGTGCTGCAGCAGTCGCTGGAAGATACCCGCAACCATCTGGCGCAGGCGGTGGCCGCGCTCAAGGCCGGGGTCGAGGCCGGCGATTTCGTGGAAGCGCCCTCACGCCTGTTCGCGCTGCGCCTGGCCCTGCATGACTGCGTGCAGCAGGCCATGCAATTGGAGCTGCAGACGGCCGGTGGCCGCGCCTACAGCCTGGATGCGGACCACGGCTTTGCCCGCCGCTGGCGCGAATCGGCCTTCATCCCCATCGTCACGCCCAGCGTGACCCAGCTGCTGGTCGAGCTGAAGAAGCACGGCGGCTAGCACCGCCAGGACCGGACCACGCCGCCTCAGGTGAGGAACAGCACATCCTCCTGCGGGGGCGCGGGCGGCAACTGCTCGCCCGCCAGTTCGCGCAGCGTGGCCTCGATCATCCGGGACATGGCGTCCAGCGCCAGGTCGTTGGGCGCGGTGCCGAAGGGCTCTTCCAGCTCGGCGCCCAGCGCCTCCAGCGCGAAGAAGGTATAGGCGATGAAGGCCACGATCACCGGCGTCATGAAGCCGATGGAATCCACCAGGCCGAAGGGCAGGAGCACGCAGTACAGGTAGATGGTGCGGTGGATGATGACCGCGTAGGTGAACGGGATGGGCGTGCCCGCGATGCGCTCGCAGCCGCCCAGGGCTTCGCCGAGCTTGCACAGCGGCGCCTCCATGGCCGGCACCAGCACGGGGTCCAGGCTGCCTTCGCGGCGCCGCGCCTGCAGCCATTCGCCGGCCATGAGCAGCAGCACGGCGGGCTTGAAGCGTGCCGATGCCAGGCGCTCGCAGTCGCCGGGCGGCAGAAGGCGCCGCAGGTCGGCGCTGGCGTCGGTGCCGCGCAGCTGGTGGCGCAGCGCATGCACGAAGGCGGCCAGCGTCATGGCCAGGGCCGGGGAATGCTGCGGCGCGTCGCACAGGGTCCGGGCCTGGCGCACCAGGGAGCGCGTCTCGTTGAGCACGCTGCCCCACAGCATGCGTGCCTCCCAGTAGCGCGCATAGCTGGTGCCGTTGCGAAACCCCAGGAAGATGGCCAGCGTCAGCCCGATCAGCGAAAACGGCACGAAGTTCAGCGGCACCTTCCACTCGAACAGCTGGCCGTGCAGGGCCGTGACCACCACGGCGAAGGCGGTGGCGGCCAGCAACTGGGGCAGGATGTCGAGGAGCACGGAGCCGCGCAGCACGAACAGCATGCGCAGCCAGTGGGGACGGGGCCGGATGATCATGGGGGCTTGCTCGGGATGGGGCAGTCCGTACTCTAACCGCCCCGGCAACTGCCGACGGCCCCGGCCGTTCAGGCACGCAGCAGCCCATCGGCCGACTTGTGCACGAACTCCAGATGGCGGTGGCCGACCATGTCTTTCGAAAAGTCGATGCGCGTGGTGCCCACCGACATGCCCGCCAGCAGCCGGCGCGCCACGGCGTCGCGCCCGCCCGCGCTGCCTATGGCCCGCGCCGCCACCGTTGCGTAGAAGTAGCCCTCATAGGCCGTCACGCTCTCGCCCAGCATGGCCGGCTGGCGCTCGCGCGCCAGCGCATCGCGAAAGCGCTTGCGGATGTCCGCGCCCGCGCCGGCGCGCGGCAGGGGAAAGGCGCTGGTCAGCCCCAGGCCGCTGAGGGCCTTGTCCTGGCTGGTGGCCACGTCGCCCGTGATGGTGAACGACATGGCCAGGATCGGCAGGGCAATGCCGTGCGTGATCCTCAGCTCGCGCGCCGCGGCCATCATGGGCTTGACGATCATCAGCAGCGCCACCGCGCCGAAGCCGCCCTGCACGGACCGGGCCGCCGTGCGCGCGGCATCTGCGATGTTGCTGCCGTCGCGCTGCACGCCGGTGCTGGAGGCCAGGGCAATGCCCGCTGCGGCCAGGCCGCCGGCCAGATGCTCGTGCGAGGCGTTGCCGAAGCTGTCCTGCGAGTGCATGATGGCCATGCGCTGGACGCCCATGCCGCGGCAATAGGCCACCATCTTGTCCAGCTCGTCCTCGTAGGACACGCGCAGGTGAAACACCGAGGCATCGCCGTCGCGCAGGAGCTGCGCGCCCGAGCGGATGCCGATCACCGGCAGGCCCGCCTCCCTGGCGGCCGCCAGCCCGGCCTGCGCATGCGGCGTGCCGACGATGCCGGACAGGGCCGCCACGCCGGGGCGGGCGGCCATCAGCCGGATGTTGTGCGCGACCTTGTCCGGCACGAACTCGTCGTCCATGACATGGATGTCCACGCCCGCGTCGGCGGCTGCCAGCCGGTAGCCGATCTCCAGCTCCTTGCCGACTTGCGCCTGCACGCCCGACAGGGGCAGTGTCACGCCCAGCGTGGGCGTGGCCGGCAGGGCCAGCCCTGGCAGCGCCATGGTGGTTGCGCCGCCCAGTATCAAATCACGCCGCCGCATGCCTCACCTCCCGCTGGCGCCAGGTGCCGCCAGCGCGGCGCGGCACTGCCCGGCCGGCATGGCCATGGCGTGCGCCGCCAGTGCCCGGGCCGGCAGCGGCGCCCGTGTTGCCAAGAATCTGGATTGCCTATCGACTCTCATCATTTCCCTCCTGAGTGCTATCGGGCTATTGGAGCCGCACCCAGGGGGGTTGAGCCGGTGGCTGCAGCGATGGCGGCACATCCAGTGCCGGTCCCTGCGCATTCAGGCAAGGCAGCAGGGTTCAGCGGCCCTGCGCGCGATGGGCTGCCTGCAGGTCGGCGCATTGGGCCAGCAGCCAGTCCGCCAAGGCGCGCCGGGGGCCTTCCAGGCTTTGCGCGCCCAGCCACAGCAGGCCGTAGTGGCTGCCGTCGGCCTGAAAGCCTGCCGGTGCTGCCAGGCGGCCCTTTTGCACGTCATCCATGGCCAGGACCTGGGGGCTCATGGCGACGCCCAGGCCCGCGCTCGCAGCTTCCACGCACAGGAAGTGGTGGTCGTAGTAGCGGATCTCGGCGGGGCGGGGCGCCTGGGCATGGGCCTTGAGCCACTGCGCCCAGGCATCGGGCCGGGTCCTGGAGCCCAGCGCGATGTAGCCGCCCCGCTCGAACGCCGGCACCTGCTGCGGCGCCATCACCGGGCCGACCGTTTCGGCGAACAGGCGCTGGAGCTGCCATTGCTCGGGCAGGGCGAAATCGAGCCGGCGGATGGCCAGGTCGATGTGGTCGCGGCGGAATTCGACGGGGCCGCCACCCACCGACAGATGCAGGGCGATGCCGGGGTGCGCGCTCTGGAAGCCGCCCAGCCGGGGAATCAGCCAGCGCATCGCCACCGACGACTCGCAGGACAGCACCAGGGCGCTTTGCTCCGTGCTCTGGGTGCGCAGGCTTTCCACGGTGGAGGACAGCTCGCTGAAAAACCGGCTGATGGTGAGGTTCAGCGTCTGCCCGGCATGCGTCAGTTGCAGGCCCCGGCCGCTTTTTTCGAACAGCCTGAAGCCCAGGTCCTGCGTGAGCTTGGTGATGCGGCGGCTGACCGCGCCATGGGTCAGTGCCAGGTGGTCGGCGGCCTCGCGCACCGAGCCCAGGCGGGCCACGGCCTCGAAGGCGCGCAAATCATCGAGGGAGGGGATTTCAGATCGCTTCATTGGTGAGAAATTATCAACTGAATTTCACAGAAATTATCGCTTTTATCAATGGCATAGGTTTCGAATAATTGAGCCATGAACACCAATACACCCCACCACGAATTCGGCGTAGGCATTCTGGCCGACGACCTCACCAGCGCCGCCGACGGCGCGGGGCCCTTTGTCTCCGGAGGGCACCGCGCATGCATCGGCCGGGGACGCAGCCCTTCGCGGCCCGTGCCCGTGCAGGCCATCGACAGCGGCTCCCGCTCGATGCCACCCGACCAGGCCGTGCTGCAGGTGGCACGGCTGACGCGTTCGCTGGCCGCCTGCCCCATCCTCTACAAGACGGTGGACTCCACGCTGCGCGGCCATGTGGCCCTGGAGATGGATGCCTGCTTTCGGGCCAGCGGGCGCAAGACCCTGGTTTTCGCGCCGGCCTTTCCGCAGGCCGGGCGCACCACGGTCGACGGCGTGCAGTTCGTGGACGGCGTGCCCGTGGCGCAATCCGTCTACGGCAGCGACCCCGTGCACCCGGCACGCCACTCCGAGCTGGCCCGCCTGGTGCCGCAGACGATTGCAGACGTGATCCTGCTGGACGCCAGCACCCAGCAGGAACTGGACGAACAGGTGGCGCGCCTGCCTTCGCCCCAGGACATTCTCTGGGTCGGCTCGCCCGGCATGGCCATCGCGCTGGCCCGGCGCTTCGCCGCGCAGGCGCCGCAGCCCGACGCAAGGCCGGCCCTGGAAGGCGAGGGCGGCATCCTCGTGGCCGTGGGCAGCGCCAACCCCCGCAGCCAGCGCCAGGCCGACATGCTCGACAGCATGCCCGGCGTCACCCTGGTGCGCAGCCCGCGCGAGCGCCAGGGCGATCCGGCCGCCGTGCTGGCGCGCCTGGCCGAGCAGGCCTCGCGCGTGGTCCATTCCACGCGCGTCGGCGGCGTCATCGCCACCGGTGGCGACACCATGCAGGCCATCCTGGACCAGATGGACATCCATGAATTCGAAATCCTGGGCGAGCTGGCGCCAGGCTTTCCCCTGGGCCGCGCAGTGCTGCAGGACGGCAGCGACCTGCTGCTGGCCATGAAGGCCGGCGGCTTTGGCGACGAACAGGCCCTGCGCCGCGCGGCCCTGGGCCTGCGCGACTATTTTCCCGCTTCCTACGAAACACTGGAATGACCGATACCCCACCTCTTGCCATCACCATGGGAGATGCCTCGGGCATCGGCCCCGAAATCGTCGCCAAGACGCTGGCCCGCTCGCGCGAGCGCGCCGTGGTCTACGGCAGCCTGGCCGTCATGGGCGATACCGTGCGCCGCCTGGGGCTGGCGATGGCCGTGCGGCCGATCGCATCGCCCGGGCAGGCACGCTTTGAGGCCGGCATCATCGACCTCATCGAGTGCACGCGCATCACCGAGCCGCCGCCGCTGGGCAAGATCAGCGCCGTCTCCGGCCAGGCGGCGTTCGATGCCATCATCGCCGCCATCGCGGCCGCCAAGGCAGGGCAGGTCAGCGGCATCGTGACGGCGCCCATCCACAAGGAAGCCATGGGCCTGGCAGGCATCCGCTACCCGGGCCACACCGAGATACTGGCCGACTACAGCGGCGCCGCGCGCGTGGCCATGATGCTGGCCAATGACGACATCCGCACCGTGCTGGTCACCATCCACACCTCGCTGCGCAAGGCGATCGAGCAGGCGGACTTCGACGCGCAGATGTCCGCCATCCGCCTGGCCCACGAAGGCGGCAGGGCGCTGGGCTTTGCCGCGCCCAGGGTGGCCGTGGCGGGCCTGAACCCCCATGCGGGCGAGGGCGGGCTGTTCGGCGACGAGGAAGCGCGCATCATCCGCCCGGCCATCGAAGCCGCGCGTGCCGAAGGCATCGACGCCAGCGGCCCCTATCCGGGCGATACGGTGTTCATGCAGGCGCGCAACGGCCGCTTCGACGTCGTGGTCGCCCAATACCACGACCAGGGCCTGATCCCCGTGAAGTACCTGGGCCTGGACAAGGGCGTGAACATCACGCTGGGCCTGCCCTTCGTGCGCACCAGCCCGGACCATGGCACGGCCTTCGACATTGCAGGCAAAGGCATCGCCGAGCATGCCAGCCTGGTCACCGCACTGCAATATGCCCAGCGGCTCGTCGCCGCCCGGCACGCAACCCCGCTTGAAAGGACGCCGTGATGTCACTGCGCTTCATCTTCATGCTCACGCGCAACGACCGCACGGTCCCGGACGCGCTGCAGCACCTGGGCACGGCCCAGTCCCTGGGCATCAGGGACATCGGATTCAAGGACATCGGCCTGCCGCTGGAGCAGTTGAAAGGCCTGAACCACGCCATCCGGCAGGGCGGCGCCACCTCGTACCTCGAAGTGGTGTCGCTGGACCGCGACAGCGAGATCGCGTCGGCCCGCGCGGCGGTGGACATCGGTGTCGACGTGCTGCTGGGCGGCACGCGCGTGGACGACGTGCTGCCCATCCTCGAAGGCACGGGCATCCGCTACTACCCGTTCCCCGGCCACATCACGGGCCATCCCAGCGTGCTGGAAGGCAGCATCGCGGACATCGTCGCCAGCGCCAAGGCCCTGGCCGCGCGCGAGGGCGTGCATGGCCTGGACCTGCTGGCCTACCGCTCCAAGGAGGACGTGCCCCGCCTGATGGCCGCCGTCTGCGCGGCGGTGGACAAGCCGCTCATCATGGCCGGCTCCATCGACACGCCCCGGCGCATGGCCGTGGTGAAAAACGCCGGCGCGTCGGGCTTCACCATCGGCACGGCGGCGCTGGATGGCAAATATCCGGCCGATGGCAAGGACCTGCGCAGCCAGCTCGCTGCCATCTTGCGCGACCTGCAAACGCTGCAGCACCTCTAGAAGATGTCGGGCTCCGGCACGGCCGCGCCGAAGCGGGTTTCGAGGAAGTCGAAGTCGCACCCCTGGTCGGCCTGCAGGATATGGCGGCCGAACAGCCAGCCATAGCCGCGCTCGTAGCGCGGCGCCGGCGCGGCCCAGGCGGCGCGGCGCGCGGCCAGCGCCTCGTCGCTGACATGCAGGTGGATGCGGCGCGCCGGCACATCGACGCTGATGCGGTCGCCCGTGCGCACCAGCGCCAGCGGCCCGCCCACGGCCGACTCGGGCGCGCAGTGCAGCAGGCAGCCGCCGTAGCTGGTGCCGCTCATGCGTGCATCCGACAGGCGCAGCATGTCCTTCACCCCCTGCTTGAGCAGCTTCGTCGGGATGGGCAGCATGCCCCATTCGGGCATGCCCGCTCCCTTGGGCCCGGCGTTGCGCAGCACCAGGATGTCATCGCCGCTGACGTCCAGGTCGGGGTCGTCCACGGCGTTCTTCAGGCTGGGGTAATCGTCGAACACCAGGGCCCGGCCCGTGTGCCGCAGCAGGTGCGGGGCGCAGGCGCTGGGCTTGATCACCACGCCGCCGGGCGCGAGGTTGCCGCGCAGCACGGCCAGCGCGCCCTCGGCGTAGATGGGGTCGGACAGCGGGCGGATCACGTCGTCGCCGTAGACCTCGGCGCCGGCGATGTTTTCGCCGATGGTCTTGCCGTTCACGGTCAGCGCGTCGGTCTTCAGGTGCGGGCGGATGCGCTCCAGCATCGCGCGCAGGCCGCCCGCATGGAAGAAGTCTTCCATCAGATAGGCATCGCCGCTGGGCCGGATGTTGGCGATCACCGGCACGCGGCGGCTGAAGGCGTCGAAGTCGTCCAGGCTGACCGGATGGCCCGCGCGGCGCGACATGGCGATCAGATGGATGATGGCGTTGGTCGAGCAGCCCATGGCCATGGCGCAGGCGATGCCGTTCTCGAAGCTGGCGCGCGTGAGCATCTTCGCCGGCGTCAGCTCTTCCCAGACCATCTCGACGATGCGCCGGCCGCAGGCCGCGCTCATGCGGATATGGCCGGCATCGGCCGCGGGAATGCTGCTGGCGCCCGGCAGGGCCAGGCCCACGGCCTCGGCAATGCCCATCATGGTGGCGGCCGTGCCCATGGTCATGCAGGTGCCGTGGCTGCGCGCGATGCCGGCCTCCATCTCGCGCCAGGACGGCCCGTCCAGGCGCCCGGCGCGGCGCTCGTCCCAATACTTGAAGGCGTCCGAGCCCGAGCCCAGCACCCGGCCCTTCCAGTGGCCGCGCAGCATGGGCCCGGCCGGCAGGTAGATGAAGGGCAGGCCCATGGACAGCGCGCCCATGGCCAGGCCCGGCGTGGTCTTGTCGCAGCCGCCCATGAGCACGGCGCCATCGACCGGGTGGCTGCGCAGCAGCTCCTCCGTCTCCATGGCCAGGAAGTTGCGGTAGAGCATGGTGGTGGGCTTGACCAGGCTCTCGGACAGGCTGATGGCGGGCAGCTCCAGAGGAAAGCCGCCCGCCTGCAGCACGCCGCGCTTGACGTCCTCCACGCGCTGCCTGAAGTGCGCATGGCACTGGTTGGCATCGCTCCAGGTGTTGACGATGGCGATGACGGGCTTGCCCATCCAGTCCTCGTAGGCATAGCCCATCTGCAGCACGCGCGAGCGGTGGCCGAAGGAGCGGAAATCATCGGGGGCGAACCAGCGCGCGCTGCGCAGGGATTCATAAGCTCGTTGCATGGGCGCCGCTGTCCTCAGTAGCTGCTGGCGGGACCTGCCGCCATCGGCGCCGTCGCCCCCCGAAAACGCGCGGCCGCCGCATCCAGCCCGTCGCGCAGCACGATGGTGTCCAGCGCCACGGCCACGAACTGCGCGCCCAGCGCCAGGCATTCACGCGCGCGCGCCTCGTCCACCATCAGAATGCCCGGCGCCTTGCCGCAGGCGCGGATGCGCGCAATGGCCTGGTCGATGGCCCGCTCCACGGCCGGGTGCCGCGCCTGGCCCGGATAGCCCAGGCTGGCCGACAGATCGGCCGGGCCGATGAAAATGCCATCGACGCCGTCCACGGCGGCAATCGACTCGATCTGGGCCAGCGCCTCGGCCGTCTCCACCTGCACCAGCAGGCACAGCTCATCGGCGGCGCGCGCCACATAGTCGGCCGTGCGCCCGAAGTTGGCGGCCCGCGTCGATCCGCCCATGCCGCGCATGCCCTGGGGCGCATAGCGCATGGCGCGCACGGCGGCCCCGGCCTCCTGCGCGTTCTGCACGAAAGGCAGCAGCAGGGTCTGGGCGCCGATGTCCAGGTAGCGCTTGATCAGCACGGCATCGTTGCAGGCCGGCCGCACCACGGCATGCACCGGCAGGGCGCCGGGCGCGGGCTGCGCGGCGGCCACGGCCTGCAGCTGGCCCAGCATCAGGGGCACGTCGGTGGGGGTGTGCTCGGTATCCAGCAGCACCCAGTCGTAGCCGGCGCCGCCGATCATCTCGCAGACGAAGGGCGATGCAATCGTGGACCACAGGCCGATCTGGGCGCGGCCCTCGCGCAGCGCGCGCTTGAAGGTATTGGCAGGCAGCATGCTCATGGGCTCCTCTCATTGCACCTGGATGTTTCCCTGGCGCACCACCTCGCTCCAGCGCGCGACCTCGGCCGCGATGAAGCTGGCAGCCTGGGCGGGCGTGCCCGGCGTGGGCTCGTTGCTCATCGCGGCCAGCTTGGCCACCACCTCGGGCTCGGCCAGGATGGCCTGGCAGGCCTCGTTGAGCGTTTGCACGATGCCGGGCGGCAGGCCCGGCGGGCCGGCCAGGCTGGTCCAGGAATAGTTGACCACGCGCGGCTGGCCCGCCTCGGCCATGGTCGGCACCTGGGGCAGGGCGGGCAGGCGCTTGTCGCCCGCCACGGCCAGCGCGCGCAGCCTGCCGGCCTGGGCAAAGCTGACGGCCGAGGTGGCCGGCACGAACAGCAGGTCCGCCTGGCCGCCCATCACATCGGTCATGGCCTGCACATCGCCCTTGTAGGGCACATTGTTCAAGCGCACGCCCGCGGCCTGAGCCAGCAGCTGCGTCGTGACGTGGCTGGACGAGCCTATGCCCGTCAGCGCCACATTCACCGTATCGGGCCGGGCCCGCGCCAGGGCCACCACCTCGGCCACCGACGTGGCCGGGAGCGCGGGCGAGGCCAGCAGCAGCATGGGCACGCGGCCCAGCATGGCGATGTGCGTGAAGTCCCGGCGCGTGTCGTACTTCACGTTCGGGTTGACCAGCTGGTTGATGGCATGCGTGCCCGGCCCGCCGATCACCAGCGTATAGCCATCGGGCCGCGCCCGGGCCACGGCCTCGGACGCCAGCGAGCCGTTGACGCCGGGCCTGTTGTCCACGACCACCGGCTGGCCCAGGCGCTGCGACAGCCGCTCGCCCACCAGCCGGCCCACCACATCGGTCTGGCCGCCGGGCGGAAACGGAATCACCAGCGTGATGGGCCGCGCAGGATAGGCCGGCTGCGCCATCAGGGGGGCCGGTGCCAGCACCGTGGCCAGCAGGGCGGCCAGCGTGCCGCGGCGGGCTGCAATGAAAGAGCGCATCGATGACTCCTTTGGATGATTGCGCAATCATTCCAGGCCATGCGCCCTCGCTCCATCGGGAGCTTCGAGGTGATCGAATCAGACATGTCTGATGGCCATGCGCGCTAACATGACAACGCAATCATCCAGACCCAGACCACCATGGCCGACCGTTCCGATCGCTCCGCCCGCAGCACCCAGGCGCCCACCCTCAAGGACCTGGCCCGCATCGCGGGCGTATCGCCCATCACCGCCTCGCGCGCGCTGCACCGGCCCGAGCTGGTGGCCGAAGCCACCCGCGCCCGCGTGGCCCTGGCCGTGGAGCAGTCGGGCTACGTGCCCAACTCCCTGGCGGGTGGCCTGACCTCGCGCCAGACGCGGCTGGTGGCGGCCATCGTCCCTTCGGTGGGGCATTCGCTGTTCTCGGACATGCTGGACGCGCTGATCACCACGCTGGCCGCCCAGCGCTACGAAACCACGCTGGGCATCTCCAGCTACGACCCCGCGCACGAGGAAACCTGGCTGGCCGCCATGCTCAGCCGCCGCCCCGACGGCATCATGCTCACCGGCACCGAGCACACGGCGCGCACGCGGCGCCTGCTGGTCAACGCCGATGTGCCCGTGGTGGAGCTGTGGGACTACCAGCCCCATCCGCTGGACATGGTGGTCGGCTTCTCGCAGGAAGACGCGGGCCGCGCCGCCTTTCGCCACCTGGCCGCCTGCGGCTACCGGCGAGCGGCCATCCTGCGCGCCGACGACAGCCGCGCCGCCCGCCGCGCCCGGGGCTTCGCCCGCGCCGCCGCCGAAGCCGGCGCCCCCGAGCCCGTGCAGATCGTCTTCTCCGAAAGCCTCCCCCAGGCCGGCCGGGGCCGCGACGCCCTCGACGCGCTGCGCGCCCAGGCCCCCGGGGCCGATGCCGTGTTCTGCAGCTCCGACGCCCTGGCCCAGGGCGTGCTGTCCCACGCCCATGCGCTGGGCCTGGACGTGCCCGGGCCATTCGGCGTGCTCGGCTTTGGCGACCAGGCCCTGGCGCAGGACGCCTGGCCCGCGCTTTCCACTGTGCGCGTGGATGGCGCCGCCATCGGCCGCCTGGGCGCCGAGGCGCTGATCGCGCGCATGGCCGGCGCCACGGCGGTGGCGGCGCAGGACGTGGGGTTCGAGGTGGTGGGGCGGGGGAGTACGCGGGGAGCAAAAAGCCCGTCCGCCCCAGGCCGGCCATGACGGTGCGGCGCGCGCACGGCCTGGCGCAGCCCGCAGGCTGCAAGCACTGCAATACCCGGCCCGCATAATCCAGCCCGCACCATCCAGCCCGTTCATACCCCCGGATGCCTATGACAGCCAGTGAAAGACTGAAAGCCTGGGCCCGCCGCATCAAGCGCGACGGCGTCACGCTGTGGTTCGCCTGCAAAAGCCCGCAGACGCCCTGGTACGCCAAGGCCCTGGGCGCCTTCGTGGTCGCCTACGCGCTGAGCCCCATCGACCTGATCCCGGACTTCATCCCCGTGCTCGGCTATGTGGACGACGTCCTGCTGCTGCCCGCGCTGATCTGGCTCACCGTGCGGCTGCTGCCTCCCGCCGTGCTGGCAGACAGCCGCCGGCAGGCCGACGCCTGGATGCAGGCCCAGGGTCGCAAGCCCCGCAGCCGCGCGGGGGCGGCGCTGGTGGTGGCCGTGTGGCTTGGGGTGGGGGTCGCGGCGTACTTGGTGCTGCGGGGGCGCTTGGGGTTTTGAGCGCCGCGTGCCGCTGCACCCTGTGGCGCTGGCGCTGACAGGTCGCTGTATCATCTGGCCTTGGTGCTGAACACACCTTTTGCTAGCCGGTCCGTCACTCTCGAAAGCAGTGGCGTTATCTCGTCCATAGGATTCGTGCGCCTGCGCGCACCTGTTTTATGGCCGGGTAGCGCGCAGTCATACAAGACCTCTCGGGGGAAAGCTGCGGGCGGCGCTAGCACCGTGTTCAAGTACCCGGCCACCTCTCTGAACAGGAGGTGAAATTGAACGAAACGCTAGGAGGCCTCATGGCCGATTTTTCTGTGGGCGTGTCAATGCCCGGCGCATCTTCCAATCCATCACATGGCCCAGTGCTTGCGGCAACTGGGCATTCCTTCGTTTGTGCCACCGCCCCCAGGTGCGTGCGTTGAGGAGGTGCCATGCTGTACTTTCAACTTTCCGAACCTGAGTACAACAACCTGCGGCGCGTGCAGAGCCAACTGGGATTGATTTCCGGGCTGCTCATTGGTAGCTATCCGGCAACTGCTTTGGAGCCCGTAACCCCCGGGCAATTGCTGGCGTTCATCCAGGCGCAGGAAGAAGCGCTGGAAGGGGTGATGGGTGGCGTGAGCGAGCGCGGCGTGGTGAGGGGCCCGGATTGAGGCATTGCTGCGCTGGGCGGCTGCGCATGTGGTGATGGGGTGTTCGAGGAGGCTCCGTGAATTTCAAGCTCGGCTCCCAAGCGCAATATGATCGAGCCAGCCTGCTGGTCCTATTTGGCGGGCTCGATTTTCAATTGCCATGACCAATCAACGCGAGAGGCTTGTGACCTGTCTTGTGATATGCAGGCATCATTGAACACGGTGATAAGTTCAGCCATCAACCTTGATGAATAAAGCTGCATTTTTTCATGCTTTTATAAAGCGCTCTGCACATCACCCGATCTCCCTGGTCCCCCGGCACCCCGCTCCAAACCCCGAGCACCCCCAAAACGCCTTCCCCGCCAAAGCTCCCCGCTTGGCGACGCGCCGTACCATGCCTCTTCCGCACTGCGGGCATTCCGGTTCACCGGATAGCACGGCACGCGGCTCCAAAGGCATCGGCTCGGTAGGCACTTCCACGGCCACGGTATCCGCAAAGTCCACGGCATGCCTGGCCTTTGGCCGAGGCACGGCCTCGGACTGCTCCCGCGCCTCGCGCAGCAGTTTCATCAGTGCCGCCCCATTCATGAGCCGGATATTGCGCCCATCCGCGAACGCTTCGGCGTCCTGCGTGAACTTTCCCGAGGTCACCACGATGCCCGACGCCGCGCCCGTGGCCGCCATCACGCCATACAGCTCGCGCACCGTGGATACGCCGACCTTGAAAGCTTTCCACTGCTTGCATTGCACCAGCACCTTGTCGCCGTCCTTGGCCAGCACCAGGTCCACGCCGCCGTCCGGGCCGCCGCCACCGGTTTCCTTCACCCGGTAGCCGCGCCGCCGGAAGCCTTCCCCCACGAGCATTTCGAATTCCTGCCAGGACATGTTCTGCAGTGCATCGGCACTGGCGCTGGCCGAGGCGGATGCGAACAAATGGTTGCGGCGGCGCCTGCGCACGGCCGAGATGGCGGCACCGGCCAGGCAGATCACGGGAAGAATGTATTGGGCCACCGTGGCCACGCTTTGCCAGATGGCGGCCGTTGCCAGCGAACCAAACTGCTGCGCGCTCTGCACGACGGGCAGCGGGCGGATGGCGATGGCGTGCAGCACCATGTAGCTGGCGATGGCCAATGCAACGCCTGCCCACCAGGGCAGCAGGGCGATCAAATCCATCAGGTCTTCTGCCGCGCTGCTTTTTCGCCTTCTCGCCATGTTTGCTCCCATTTCTCTTGAATGTACATTTTGCAACATAAATAAAGAAAAACGCTGGCACTGCGTTTTCGGGGCGTTCAATCGCTGCAAAGTGCTCTCAAATACTCACGATATGCGCTTTTGAATAGTCTGCATATATGGAGATGCGTTTTCCATAGTGCCGCAATTGCGGAGAGGCCGGGTTTGGGGCATCGCGGCGGCCGTGCAGCTGTAGGACGTGGGCCGGGCTGCCGGCGCGCCCTGGGACCACGGCCGGCCCTGCGGCGCCTGTGCTGTGATGGGGGCTTGTCCAACTACTGCACAGGAGAAACGCATGTCCGAGAAAACCGCTTCCGTCCATTGGGAAGGCGCAGGCAAGTCCGGCCAGGGCCTGATCAGCACCGAGACGGGTGCGCTCAAGGACCATCCCTATGGTTTCGGCAGCCGCTTCGGTGATGACCGCAAGGGCACGAATCCCGAGGAGATCGTGGGCGCTGCGCATGCCGCCTGCTTCACCATGGCTTTCGCCTTTGCCTGCGAGAAGGCAGGCATCGCGACCGAAATGCTGGACACCACCGCCAAGGTGCGGCTTGCCAAGGATGGCGACGGCTTCAAGATCGACCGCATCGCGCTGACGCTGCAGGCCAGGGTGCCCGGCATCGATGAGCAGCAGTTCCAGAAGATCGCGCAAGAGGCCAAGTCCCAGTGCCCGCTGTCCAAGGCGCTGGCGGGCGTGCCCGAAGTGACCCTGGTGGCCACGCTGAAACAGTAGGCAGGCCCAGCCCCCTTGCCTGGGTGGCCTGCCCGGGCAAGGGGGGGCTGTTCGCGGCGGACTCGGCGGCGCGCTTGCCGGGCACGGCGTTTTTGCCGTTTATTGAAAATCTATTGAAGTGACTTTTCGATAGATAGGGTGTATCTTGCGTCGTCGCAGAAATGCGATTTGCCTCTTGGATGGCCCTTCGGACACTCCCTTGCTGGGAAGCCTGGTCTGTGACTGCAGCCAATGGCGCTGTGGACCGCTTGAAGCGACCGGGGGGCCGTGCGTCGCCGCTCGTGCAGCCCTTGACTCAAGACAGGATCACTTCCATGACCGAAGCAATGCCGAACCGTTTGTCCCATCGCGAGGCCGGTGCCCTGGCCCATGTCGCCGCAACAGGGGCTGGCCTGCCGCAAGTCCAAACGGTGCCGCTGATCAAGAATGCCCACGGCAGCTATGTCATGTGGGCGCTGGTTCCTGGGGGAGTGGAGCTGAAGGCGCAGGGCATGTCCGTTCCCAGTTCCGGGCAGGCTGCGTTGGACCAGTTGAACAGCCTGCTCGGCAAGGCCAGCACCGACGCCGCACTGCTGGCCAGCGCACGCAGCTTCTGGGAGTCGCTGCCGGACGGGCAGCCCTTGCATGCGCAGTTGCTCACGGTTGCCCCGGGGCCGGGCCAGGTGCCGGGATTTGCGCTGGAAATCAACGCCAGCACCCCGGGAAACGATGGCGCGCAGGCGGTTGTCATCGATGCCCGTGCCTTGCTGCCTGGCTCGTCCATCCATGTCAGGAACCTTGAGTTTGTGGCGGTGGTCGGGGATGTGCGCCTCACGGGAGGCCAGGGGCCCATCGTCGTCGTGGGCGACGGCACGGACCAGACCATGGTGCTGGGCATGGACGACCCGATGGTGACTGGCGGCGGCGCCGTGCATGGCGGCGGCGGCAACGACACGGTGGGAGGCCTGAGGGGCTCCCAGCAGATCTTTGGCGGCGACGGCAACGACATTGTCTTTGGCGGCGGCGGCAATGACTTCCTTTCGGGCGGCGCGGGCAATGACCGGCTCAACGGGGGGCTCGGCTGGGACATCGCGCGGCAGTCCGGTTTCCGTTCCGATTACACGCTGAGCCTGGACGGCGATGTCCTCATGCTCACGCACAAGACGACAGGTGAGGTGGACCGCTTCAAGTCCATCGAGCTCATCAAGTTCGACAGGGATGGCGGAAATGTCCACTCCGAGTCGCAATCAAGCCTTTATGTCGCCAACAATGATGCGCAGGCTGCGCTGGCCCATATCACCTCATCCTGGCTGGGCCGGGACCCCATGGCGGACGAAGCCGGCTGGATCCAGCAAAACGGCCATCTGACCGATGTGCAGGTGGCCGAGGCGATGTTGAAGGGCCCCTCCGCAGAGGCCTTGCAGCGCTTGAACCTCAGCCCGCAGCAATTGGTCGCCAACTGGCAGGAGAATTCGCAGATCGTGCGTTTGCCGGATTTGATCAGGCCAGCCAGCCTGGGCCGCTATGACCAGAACTGGGCGGATATCGTGCTGGAGTACGATGGCCCGGACTATTGGACCGGTACCTCGCTGATCGACGGCGACATGGCCGAATTCAAGGCAGTGGAGCGCCTGCATCTGAAGGATGTCAGCGTGGCGCTGGATGTGGGCAGAGAGGGCAAGGCCGGCAAGCTGAAGGCGCTGATGTCGGTGACGCTGGGCGCCGAATCCCTGGCCGACAAGTCCCTGGTCGGCCAGGGCCTGACGGCGCTGGACGCGGGCATGGGCCTCGCCGCCGTGGGGGAAGTGGCAATGCGCTATGTGCAAAAGCAGCAAGGCCGGGCGTTCACGGAGCAGGAAATCGTGCAGTGGCTCTGGACCCGGGCAACCTACCGCGAAGGCACGCCCGACGAGCTGCGTCCCTACGTGCAACAGCTGCAAAGCGGCAAGGTGACCACGGGGGACCTGGTCAATGCGGCCATCGAGCATCAACTGCAGTTCGGAACGCCGATCACCGAAGAGGTCAAGCCACTGCTCTACACGCTCTGAGCGCGCACTGCCGCCCGGCGCGCGGCGCACGCTCAAGCCTGGGCTGCGAAACCCTTGCCGCAGTCGCCGCAGACCAGGTTCAGCCCCGGCTTGCCCCAGACATTGACAGGCACTGCACAGCCTGCACAGCGGTATTTGACGCGCAGCGACTTGTTGGCGGGCAGCACGGTGGTTTCCCCGGTGGCCGAGCCGGGCACGGCCACGGACTGGCCCACGGGCCGCACGGCCTCGGCCAGGGCCGGCACGGCCGACATGGGGGGCTGGGTGCCCTGCATTCCCTGGATCTGCGTGGCCATGCTCCACTGGCCGGTGACCACATGCTCGATGGCGGGGAAGCGGTCGTACCAGCTCAATTGGAAGCGGGTGGTCAGCAGGGCCTCGCATGCCGCGAGGAAGGGGCCGCCAGCGATGGCGTAGTCGGCCATCATGTCGCCCGTGCGCCGACCACCGGGCCGCCCCGTGGATGAGGGCATCAGCCCCAGCGATTCCAGCTTGTCCGCCCATTCCTCGTTGTGGTAGCGCGCACGGCCCGGCTTGCCGAAGTGGTGCTGCCACAGGTGTGTCATCTCATGCACCAGGGTCTGCAGCGTCTCGATGATGGGCACGGCCGCGAAGTAGGCGGGGTTGAGCGCGATTTCGTCCGTGGTGCTGCCGTCCAGCGAGGCAAAGCGCGCGGCCGAGAAGTAGCCGCAGGTGCGCTTTTCGCGCTGCAGCGTGATCAGGCAGTGGGGGAGGGTGTCGGCGAACAGATGCTGGTTGAAGTGCTCGTAGGCCTGCTGCAGCTCGGAATAGGTTTCGCGGGTGGGAGCGTTGCGGTTGACGGCTGGAGGCATTGGTGGATTGTGCAATACAACCATGCCTTTCCCTGTGCAGGCCCGGCCCGGGCCCGCTCAGGGCGATCCGTCCCGTGCCGCCAGCGCCTCTCCGATCGCATAGAAATGCCCGCCCGCCACATGGTGCAGGCTGCGCAGCGCCGGGTCGGCGTCCTCGAAGTGCCAGTGGCCGTCGCGGAACACGCGGGTGTCCGACCAGGCGCCGACGATCTCGCCGATGAACAGGTCATAGGCCTGCTGGTTGTGGGGCTCGGGGATGAGGCGGCAGGCCAGCCAGGCGGCGCAGCCTTCGACGAAGGGCAGATCGAACCCGTCGATGCCGAACAGCCGGGCGCCGCTGTGCGCTAGCTTGCCAGGGTCGGCCGACAGGCTGCGCGTGCCGACCTGGTGCGTGAGCTGCAATTGGGCCACCGTGGGGACCTGGATGACGAACAGGCCGCTGCGCTCGACCAGGGCGCGCGTGGCGGTGGCCTTGTCCAGCACCACGGTGAGCTTGGGGGGTGCGAAGTCCAGCGCACAGCACCAGGCTGCGGCCATGGCGTTGTCCACGCCGCCGTGCCGGGCCGAGACCAGGACGGTGGGGCCGTGGTTGATCAGGCGGTAGGACTTGGCCAGATCGACCGGGGCGATATGAGGGTTCATGCAAGAGGTCCTGTACGAGCGCGGTGGCATGGCGGTGCAGCCGGGCACACTGGCCGCCCCGCAGCGGCGAAGCGACGAAGCGGTCAGTGTGCCGCAGTTCGGGGCAGCCAGGCCCGCTCAGGCGGCCACCGGCCAGTCGGTATAGCCCTGGGCGCCGCCGCCGTAGTAGGCCTCGTGCGGGGCCACGGCCAGTGGCTTGCCGTGGCGCAGGCGCGCCACCAGATCGGGGTTGGCGATGAAGGGGCGGCCGATGGCCACGGCATCGATGAGGCCCTTGGCGCGGCGCTCCATGGCGAGCGCCAGGTCATAGCCGTTGTTGCCCATGTAGGCGCCGTCGAAGAGCTTGCGCAGCGCGTCCAGGTCCACGCCGGGCGGCAGTTCGCGCGTGCCGCCGGTGGCGCCTTCCACGAAGTGCAGGTAGGCCAGGCCGAAGCGGTTGAGCTGGGGGATGAGGTAGCCATAGAGCGCCATCACATCGCTGTCCAGCGGCGTGTTGCCGGCATTGGGCGTGACGGGCGACAGGCGGATGCCCACGCGGTCGGCGCCCCAGACCTTGGCCACGGTGTCGGTGACTTGCAGCGTCAGGCGGGCGCGGTTCTCGATGCTGCCGCCGTAGGCGTCGCTGCGGTGGTTGGTGGAGTCGCGCAGGAACTGGTCGAGCAGGTAGCCGTTGGCCGAATGCACTTCGACGCCGTCGAAGCCCGCGCGCTTGGCGCATTCGGCCGCATGGCGGTACTGCTCGACGATGCCGGGGATTTCGCTGGTTTCCAGGGCGCGGGGCATGGAGACCTCGGCCACGCCCTTGGGCGTGAAGGTCACGCCTTCGGCCTTGATGGCGGACGGTGCCACGGGCGCGGCCCCGCCGGGCTGCAGGTCCACATGCGAGTAGCGGCCCACATGCCACAGCTGGGCGACGATCTTGCCGCCGGCCGCGTGCACGGCGTCGGTGACCTTTTTCCAGCCCGCGACCTGCTCCTCGGTCCAGATGCCGGGCGTGAGGTTGTAGCCGCGGCCCTGGGCGGAGATGTTGACGGCTTCGCTGATCAGCAGGCCCGCGCTGGCGCGCTGGGCGTAGTAGGTGGCGTGCAGCTCGGTGGGCACGCCGTCTTCGCCCGCGCGGCTGCGCGTCAGCGGGGCCATCACGAAGCGGTTGGCCAGGGACAGGCCGCCCAGTCGGGCGGGGGAGAACAGATCGGTGCGGAGGCTGTGGTCGGTCATGGTGTCTTGGGGGGTGGTTGAAGGGAAGGGGGAAGGGGTTGGTGGTTGAAGTTGACCAGTCGTCTATAAACAGGGCAAATAAAAAGCGGCGGCCAGGCCTTTTCAGGCCAGCAGCCGCTTGGTGGAAACGAGGGCGGCAGCGAACGGCTCTTCATGCCGGCCCAGCTTGGACAGCAGCGAGGCGCCCAGCCAGAGCTGGTAGAGCGATTCCGCGAGCACGGACGGCGCCAGCGTGGAGGTGATCGATCCATCGGCCTGGCCGGCCTGCACGCAGTGCGTGAGCCGGGCGATGATGGAGTCCGTGCCCGTGCGCAGCACGCTGCGCATGTCATCGGACAGGTCGCAGACCTCGGGGCCCAGCTTGACCACGAGGCACTGGCCGCCGGCCTGGGCCGAGCACTGGTTGTGCGTCCAGTGGCGGAAGTAGGCCAGCAGCTTGGTGATGGCGGGATCGGGCGTTTGCATGAGCGCGTCGATCTTGGCCAGGTACTCGTCGAAGTATTCCTGCAGCAGGGCCTGGCCGAACTCTTCCTTGGACTTGAAGTAGTAGTAGAAGGACCCCTTGGGCACGCCCGCGGCCGCGACCACCTCGGCCAGGCCGACGGCGGTGTAGCCTTTCTGGGTCATCAGCGCCTTGGCCACATCGAGGATGTGCTGGCGTGTTTCCTGCGCGGGTTTCTTCATGGGATGGGAGTCTAGCGCAAAAACCGACCAGTCGTCTACAACGCGTTTGCCGCGCCGTGGATTCAGGCCCCATCCCCGGGCCGGATCACGCGCGGCAGTCCCATGCGGTCGCCCAGGAAGTCGATCAGGGTCCGCGCGGCCGCGGACTGGAAGCGGTGGGGCATGTAGAGCATGTACATATGGCCTCGGTTGATGCGCAAGCTGCAGTCCTGCATTCCCAGCCCGATGCGGCCGGCGTCGACGTGCTGGCGCACCATGTAGTCGGGCACCAGTCCCGCGCCCAGGCCGGCCAGGATGCAGTCGCACAGAAAGGGGTAGCTGCGCGACATGAGCGTGGGCGTGATGTCCAGCTCTTCCATGGGCTGGCCCGGCCGTTCGATCTGCAGCCGCACCTTGCCCGTTTCCCCGCCCGAGGTGATCAGCGGCGTGCGCTGCAGCTCCGAGGGGGTTTGCGGCAGGCGATGGCGGCGCAGCCAGTCGCTGGAGGCGCACAGGCTGTAGCGCACCGGGCCCAGGTCGCGCGCCACCAGCATGGGCGGCGGGTCGGAGGTGACGCGGATGGCGATTTCCACGCTGTCCTTGAGCAGGTTGTCGATGAAATTTTCCAGGCGGATGTCCAGCGTGACCTGCGGATGGCGCTGCTTGAACTCGATGAGCCACGGACCCATGACGAGCTGGCCATAGCCGGTGGGCACGCTCAGGCCGATCTTTCCCGAGATTTCGTCGGTGCTGCTGTGCGCCAGCTCGCGCACGCGCTCGGTCTCGTTGACGATGTTGAGCGCGTGGCGGTAGATGCGCTGGCCGACTTCGGTGGCTTCCACGCCCTGGGGCGTGCGGCGCAGCAGCGAGGCGCCCAGGGCCTTTTCCAGCCGGGCCAGGTGGTAGCTCACGTTGGCGCGCGACATGTTCAAGAATTTTGCCGCCTGGCTCAGGTTTCCATGCTCGATGATCTGGACGAGGATGTTGAGTGAAAGGAGATCCATGCGTTCCAGGCCCAAGGGGTGTCAATATCGTTTGACATGATGTCAATCGCTGGCGCCATTGTCAAAGCAGTTGCGCTGGGCAGAATGGTCCGGCCAGACACCATAAGCACATCGCATTCAAGGAGACAAGATGGCAGGCAAGACGAGACGACAGGCCATGGCGCGAAGCCTGGCCCTGGGCATGGCCGCGTTCGCGGCGCTGGGCGGCCCGGCGCTGGCGCAGACGCAGACAGGGGCCTGGCCCGACAAGCCGATCCGCCTGGTCGTTCCATTTCCGCCGGGCGGGCCCACCGATGGCGCCGCCCGCGTCTACGCCGAGGCGCTGGCGCGGCAGCTGGGCCAGCCCGTGGTGATCGAGAACAAGCCCGGCGCTTCGGGCGCGGTGGCGGCTGGCCAGTTCCGCACGGCGGCGCCCGACGGCTACACGCTGATGATGATGGTCACGCCGACCATCATGGCGCCGCATTTCTTCAAGAACGTCAAGTTCCATCCGGCCACGGACTTCGCCCCGGTCACCAAGATCTACGACCTGCCCAATGTGATCGCGGTCAATGCGCAGTCGCTGCCCAAGGTGGCGGATCTGAAGTCGCTGTTCCAGTACGCCAGGGCCCAGTCCGCCACGCTGGACTACACCAGTTCGGGCGCGGGCAGCTCGGGCCACCTGAGCATGGAGCTCATGAAGTCCGCCAAGCTGCACACCATGCAGCACGTGGCCTACAAGGGCAGCGCGCCCGCCATGAACGACACGCTGGGCGGCGTGGTGCCCGTGATCTATGCGGACATGGTGTCGGCGCTGCCCCATATCCGCAGCGGCCGGCTGAAGGCGCTGGCCGTGGGCACGCCGCAGCGCGTGAAGGCGCTGGAGGGCGTGCAGACCATGGCCGAGCAGGGCTTTGGCGGCTATGAGGCCTCGTCCTGGGGCGGTCTGGTGGCGCCCAGGGACACGCCGCGCGCCATCATCGACAAGCTCAGCGCCACCTCGCGCCAGCTGCTGGCCACCGACGAGGTGCGCGAGCGCTTCGAGAAGATCGGCGTGGCGGCCGCCTATCTCAACCCCCAGGACACCGAGGCCCTGATCCGCAGCGACTACACGCGCTGGGGCGAGGTGGTGCGCACCAATGGCCTGGGAGCGGAATGAAGCCATGTCCCTGACGCCGCAGATGCCGCAATCCATGTTCCGCCCCTTGCGGGCCGTGCGCAGCCTGGCCGATGTCGAGGCCATCGAGCGCCAGCCCATGGCCGGGCTGATCACAGCAGCGTCGGTCTACGACATCTTCCGCAACACGGCCCGTGAGCATGGCGAGGGCAGGGCGCTGAGCTTTCTGCCGCGTGCCGACAGCGTGGACGATGCCATCCACCTGAGCTATGCCGAACTGCTGGGCCGGATCCACCAGACCGCCAATGCGCTGCATGCGCTGGGCATGGGCAGCCGCGACACCGTGGCCATCCTGCTGCCGGGCTGCGTGGAAAACCACCTGGCGCTGTGGGGCGGCGAGACGGCAGGCATCGTCCAGCCCATCAATCCGCTGCTGGGCGAGGAAAAGATCTCGGCGCTGCTGCGTGCCACGGGGGCGCGCTTCCTGATCGCCTGGGCCGATGAGGACGACGCGGGCATCTGGCGCAAGATCGCCCGCCTCGATGCGGGGGTGGAGCAGGTGCTGTGGGTCTCGCACAGCGGCCGGGCGCCCGATACCACGGGCATCGCCGTTCCCTGCGCCGACTTCCATGCGGCTGTCGCCGCGCAGCCGGCCGACCGGCTGCTGTCGGGGCGGCGCATCGCGTCCGCCGACGTGGCCGCGTATTTCCACACCGGGGGCACCACGGGCGCTCCCAAGATCGCCGTGCAGACCCATGGCGCCCAGGTCTACACCGCCTGGGCCAGCGTGCAGATGCAGGGCCTGAACACGGCCGACCGCACCCTCAACGGCTATCCGCTGTTCCATGTGGCCGGCGTGCTGCCGGGGGCGCTGGCCTGTTTCTCCGCCGGCGCGCAGGTCATCATTCCCACGGCTTCGCTGTTTCGCAACAAGGCCGTGATCCAGGGCTTCTGGCAGCTCGTCCAACGCTGGCGGCCCACGCTGATGTCGGCCGTGCCGACCGTGCTGGCGGCGCTGGCCGAAGTGCCGCTCGATGGGGCGGACCTGTCGTCCATCCGCTATTTCCGCACCGGCGCGGCGCCGCTGTCGCCCGAGGTCGCTGCGCGCTTCAAGGCGCATACGGGCTTTCATGTCCATGAAAGCCTGGGCATGACGGAGATGACCGGCATCTCCACGATCACGCCGCCCGGCCTGCAGCTGCCGGCCGGCCATGTGGGCCTGCGCACGCCGTTCTCGCGGCTATGCGTGCGCCGCATGGCGCCGGACGGGCGGCCCGGACCCGAGCAAGCCGACACGGACGAGACCGGCATGGTGCTGTTCCAGTCGCCCAACCTGTTCCTGGGCTACCTGGGCGGGGACGGGCGCGACGGCCATCTGACCGAGGACGGCTGGCTGATCACGGGCGACCTGGGCTCGCTGGGCGCCGACGGCGTGCTGCGGCTGCGCGGGCGCTCCAAGGATGTGATCATCCGCAGCGGCCACAACATCGACCCCCAGGTCATCGAGCAGGCACTGGAGCGCCACCCGGCCGTCAAGGCCTGCGCCGCCGTGGGCGCGCCGGATCCCTACGCGGGCGAACTGCCCGTGGCCTTTGTGGCCCTGCACCCTGGCGCGGCCGCCGACGCGGCCGAGCTGCAGGCCTTTGCCGCAGCCGGCGTGGACGAGGCGCCGGCCCGGCCGCGCTACGTGCGCATTCTCGACGCGCTGCCCACGACCAACGTGGGCAAGGTCTACAAGCCGCGCATGCGCAGCATGGCCCGGCAGATCCATGCCCAGGCCGTGCTGGAGCAGGCCTGCGACCGCCTGGGGCTGCGCCTGCCGCCCGGGGCGGGCGCCGAACACGCCGAAGGGCAGGGCTTTGTGCTGCACACGGGCGGCGCGGCAGAGCTGACGCCGCTGTGGGCGCAAGTGGCCGAGGCACTGGCATTCATGGGCGAGCCGGTGCACGTCACCTCGGCCCGCAGGCCCTGAACGGGGCCGGCGGATGCAGGCAGCTCAGGGCAGGAAGGCCGGCGACAGCAGGCGCAGCCCGATGGACAGCCATCGCTCCTGCGTGCTGCTGCCTGCGCGGTTGCCGTAGGTGGCGTCGATCTGCACGTGGTTGGGCACCAGCCAGTAGCGCAGGCCCATCTGGTAGAAAGGCCTGCCCTGGTTCTGGCCAAAGGTCTCGGCGATCAGCCAGGTGCTTGGGGTGAGCTGGGCCTCGGTGGCCAGGCCCCAGGTCATGTGGCTGCGGTGCGTGTCCGCGGCGCGCAGCCAGCCCACGTTGGTGTGAAAGAACAGCCGGTCCTCGCGCAGCGAGAACGTGACCGGCACATAGGCGTAGAACTCGCCCCGGCCCTGGCCCTCGTCGTTGGGGTGGCGCGCATTGCCCACGGCCAGGCCCCAGGCCCAGCCATTGGGCTCCAGCGCCCGGAACAGGGTCTTGCCCTGGATCACCACGTCCGTGGTGCGGCTGCGTCCATCCTCGCGGGTCTTGGCGGCGCCCAGCGTCAGCTCCAGGTTGCCGGTGAAATTGCAGGCCGGCTGGGCCCAGAACTCCGTGCTGTCCCTGCGGGATTTGGCCCAGCTCTCCAGCTGGCAGGACTTGGGATCGACGATGCGCGCATCGTCGGTGATCATGGGGCGCGCTGCATGCGCCGGGCCTGCGCACAAGGCCGCGGCCAGCGCGCAGGCCGCCATCCATGCAGGGATTGTTTTTCGCATGGCCGCATCCTAAGGCCGAAAAATGACGGCTTCTGCACAATCGGCGCTGCTGCAAGCGGTTGCGTGCCATCGCTGCCACAGAGATGGCCCAGGGATGGCCCTGGGATGGCCTTGGGGCGGCACCCGGCGATGCCGCGCGCCGTTCAGAACTGTTCCCAGTCGTCCGTCTCGCGCACTGCCGCCTTGGCCGCTTTGGCTGCCTTGGCCGGCGCGGCAACTGCGGGCTGGGCCTGGGGCAGGCGCCGTGGCGCGGCGGCCGGCTGCGGCGCGGGGGAGGACGCCACGGCGGCCGGCTTGCGCGGGGCGGCGGCCCAGGCGGCCGGGCTGGTGGAGCCTGCGCTGCGCCCCGCGGTCGCCGCTGGTGCCGCTGGCGCGTGCGTGGCCGGCGCCGCCGCCGGGGCGCCCAACTGGAACACGCTGACCAGTTGCACCAGATGGGCGGCCTGCTTGTTGAGGCTGTCGGCGGCAGCCGCCGATTCCTCGACGAGGGAGGCGTTTTGCTGCGTGACCTGGTCGAGCTGCTGCACCGCATCGCTGACCTGGGTGACGCCCTGGGCCTGCTCGCCCGTGGCGGCGCCGATCTCTGCGATCAGCTCGGAGACGCGGCGCGTCTGCTCGACGATGTCGTTCATGGTGGTGCCGGCCTCGGCGACCTGTTGCGAACCGGCGGCGACCTTGTCCACACTCTCTTCGATCAGCGCCTTGATCTCCCTGGCCGCCGTGGCGCTGCGCTGGGCCAGCGTGCGCACCTCGCTGGCCACCACCGCGAAGCCGCGCCCCTGCTCGCCCGCCCGCGCCGCTTCCACGGCCGCGTTCAGCGCCAGGATGTTGGTCTGGAAGGCGATGCCGTCGATGACGCCGATGATTTCGCCGATCTTGCGCGAGCTGTGCGTGATCTCCTCCATGGTCGCCACCACGCCGCGCACCACGTCGCCGCCGTGCACGGCGGTGGCGCTGGCGGACTCGGCCAGGCCCGTGGCGCTGCGCACCGTCTCCACGTTCTGCTGGATGGTGGAGCTCATCTGCTCCATCGAGGCAGCCGTCTGCTCCAGGTTGGCGGCCTGCTCCTCGGTGCGTGCGCTCAGGTCGCTGTTGCCCGAGGCGATCTGGCTTGCGCCCGTGGCGATGGACTCGCTGCTGCTGCGCACCTGGCCGACGATGCCCGCCAGGCTGGTGCGCATCGCATCCAGGCCCGCCAGCAGGCTCGTCCTGTCGCCCGCGCGCAGCTGCACCGGCACGGCCAGGTTGCCCTTGGCGACTTCCTGCGTGATGTGGGCGGCATAGGCGGGCTCGCCCCCCAGCACGTCCTTGACGACGCGGGTGATCGTCCAGGCCACGATCACGCCCAGGGCCAGCGCGGCAACGGCCAGGGCCAGCATCAGGCGGCCGGCGGCCAGGGACTGCTCCTCGGTGTCTTGGGCGGTCTCGGCCGCGCTGGCCTGCTGGTGCGCCAGCAGTTCGTTGATGGCGGCGAAGAAGGCATCCTGCTTCTGGCGGAAATCGCCACCCTGGCTCAGAAAGCGCGATACGGTCGCCAGGTCATGGACTGCGGCCGCGGCCATGACCTGATCGAGCAGGGGCAGGTATTCCTGGCGTGCCTTGACGATCTTTTCCAGCAGCGCCAGGCTTTGCGCGGTGTTCAGGGTGGCGCGGAATTCTCCCAGGCGCTGCTCGATCAGCTTGCGGTTGTCGGTGATGGCGGTGCGTGCGCCTTCCTTTTCCGTGGCGTCTTCCAGGATGGCCATGCTGCGCACCGCGCGGAACACGGTTTCGGCCGCCCCCTTGATCTCCACCAGCGTCAGCAGGCTGTTGATGCGGTGGTCCGCCAGATAGGACACGTTGTCCGATGCCTGTATCAACCGCGCGCGGCCAAACAGTGCAATCGACAGACTGATGATGATCAGGATGGTAAAGCCCAGCGCCAGCATGGAGCTGACTTTCATGTTCTTCAGAAATTTCATGCGTCTTCCTTTTGGTGTCCAATAAGCTCTATTGCTGCCTCATTCGATTCTATGGTGGCGTAGCCAGAGAGAGGGGGGGACCCCGTAATGTGCTGAGAAGTCCCGGGAGAAAGTGGAAAGTGATGAATATCCAAGCCTTGCTGATATCTGGCCAATCGTCTGGCTGGTGGTCAGCAGCGATTCGGCTGCCAAATGGATCTTGCTCTGCCTTATGTAGTCGCCAATACTGCATGAACGGCTGTTCCTGAACGATATTTCCAATGTGCGGCGGCTGACGCGGCAATGGTCTGCAATCGTCTGTATGCGCAGCTTCTTGTCGATGTTGTCTTCAATGTACTGAAGCGCCCGTTTCACATGGACAGGCTCCAGGTTGCGCAGCCTGTATTCGCTCAGAGCGGTGAATTTCGACTTTTCGAGATAGGGGCTGATGGCCACGCTCTTGAGGCGCATGATATTGAGGGTTTTGAGCGTGGAAAGCGCCGCAGGAAAATCCTCCAGGGTTTCGTGGATGTGGTATTCATAGACCAGCGCATTGCGGTGCAGGCCTTCGAGCTGGTAGGTCTGCGCCATGGACTTGGCCAGCGCCGCCGCCTGCAGCGCCTGCGGGAAGCGGCGATGGGCGCAGTGCACCAGCGCGCAGCCGAGCCAGGCCCAGGTGGCGACCGGAGGGTTCATCA
The DNA here is from genome assembly GCA_041984925.1 of Comamonas sp. Classification (GTDB taxonomy): domain Bacteria; phylum Pseudomonadota; class Gammaproteobacteria; order Burkholderiales; family Burkholderiaceae_C; genus Comamonas. Next base: position 31,590 of record JBHIXF010000020.1, on the reverse strand, counting down.
TCTGGTGGCGCACGCCGATTTTCTCGATGGCGCGCAGGGCCTGCTGCGCACCGTCGGGGTCGAGCCCGGCCAGGGTATGCAGCAGCAATTCGCGGTACGGCCAGATGTGCTCCTGCGGCAACTGGCGGCGCACTTTCTCCAGCAGGCTTTCGAGCGCGGCACGGTCGAAGACCGCATCGCCGATTTGCACCAATCCGGAGTCTGGCGGCGGTCCGCACCAGAGTTGCGGATGGTTCTTGTATACAAGCCCTCTCCATAGAATCTGCGCCTTGGCCCAGGACATGAGGGCCGGCAGCCAGGGGCTGTCGTCCTGTGCCATCCGGGCCAGCTCGCGGCCTTTGCCGTCCACCAGATGGAAGGCGGTATCGAGTTCGCCGAGCCGTGCATGGGCCAGCGCCATCACATAGACGGCCCGCGCCATCGTCTCGGGCCTGAGCAGCGCAGGCTTGGCCATGGCCTCCTTCGCCAATGCGATGGCATTGCGTTCCTCTCCGAGCTGGTAATGGATGAAAGCCGCTGCAATGCGCGCCGCCGCCACGCGTTCAGGCATGCGGTGCAGATCGAAGATGGCCTGTGCCTCCTGTATGTATCTGAGTACCAGTGACGGATATATCGGAGGCTCGGGCCATTTGCATGCCTGAAGCAGCTCTTCAGCCTTGTCGATCTTGCTTCTGCCGGCGCTCTGTGCGGGATTGCTGTTGGATATTATTTTCCATAATCTGGAAGCGTTCCCTTCTTCATGGCTTGGAATATTGTGATTCAGCGGATTCACTGCATTGCAATTCTTCAATAAATAAATTCAAATCATGCGCATGGACGATGTATTTTCTTTATGAGCCTGCCCCGGCCGTGCTTTATGGGCAACTGGGTGCAGAACATTAATTGATCGCAATTATCTTACAGTGCGTCAATCAAATTGTTTACATTTGCTTTCATATTTTTCTTGTCAAATGGCGAATTTTTTTGACATTTTGCGAAATTTTCCGGCATGGCATGGCTGAATGCCTGGATTGCTGATCGATTTTCAAACTTCGAAAAGTGAAATATGAAACCCGATTAATTCCCTGAAAAAAGTGCGTCTTTGGAAGCGATTGGCGGTGCGCCGGGCCTGGGGCGCAGTCTGCCTGGGGGGAGGTGGCGGCAGGTTGCCGGCGAGGGGGCTTGCGGGGGTGCAGGCGCGGGCAGGCGCGCGGGATGATCGCTTCGGAGCAGTTGCGCGCACCGTGCAGCGCAGCGCTGGGCCTGGGCCTGGGCCCTACATGAAGTTGCGCGTGTGCAGCAAGGCCAGCCGTTCGGCCTGCGCGCGTTCGAAGCCCAGGCGCAGCAGCTTGGTGAAGCGGCCATCGGCCATGTCGCGCATCAGCTGCTGCACGCGGGCCGCGCCGCGCGCGATGGCGGCCGGCGCCAGTTCGCCCGCCGCCACGATCACCAGCGCGTCGAACACTTCTTCGTTCAGCCCCGAGGTGCCGGCCAGCGCGTCGAAGCGCTGTTCCACCGCCTGCGCCAGGCGGTGCTGGAAGTCCGGCTCCTGCTGCAGCCGGTAAAGCAGGTGGGACATGCCCAGCGCCACGTGGCGGGCTTCGTCGCGTGCCGCCAGGCGGCAGATCTGGCGCGTGAGCGGGTCGGGCGCCTCGGTCTGCAGGAACTGCAGCAGATGCACGAAAGTGCCTTCCCCCAGTACCGACAGCAGGAAGCTGGCGACGGAGAAGTCGGGCTCGTCCAGCAGGCTCTTGAGCGAGGCCTGGCCGCCTGCCGTGGACAGCGCGGGCATGCGGCCATGGCGGCGGATGCGGCGCGTGAAGACGTCGATGTGGCGTGCTTCGTCGGCGATCTGGATGGCCAGCGCGGCCTGCAGCTCGCGGTAGTGCGGGTGCAGCTGGCCCAGGAAGCGCGCGGGCACGAGCAGGGCCGCGTTTTCGTTCTCGACCATGTAGGTCATGATCTGCACGATGGCGTCTTCGACGGCATCGGGCAGCACGGGGGCGTTGTCCCAGTCGATGGCGGTATCGGCATTCCACTGCGCGGCCACGGCCTGTGCGTAGAGGTCGGCGGCGCCATCGGTCCAGACCTCGCGCTTGTCGCTGAGGCGGAAGCGGAATTCGGGGGCGCCGGCCTCCACGCGCGCGCCGCGCGCGGCCAGCCCCCAGCAGGGCTGGGCGCGCTGTGCCACGGCGTCGGCGCATGAATGGGCGTCGCTGTGGCCCGTCTGCGCGGCGCCGCGCCAGCGTCCGGCCAGGGTGCCGCCGCGCGAGACCAGGGCCATGCCCTGTTCCCAGCGCAGGCCGTGTCCCTGGCTGCGGCACCAGCCGTCCAGCTGCGCCTGCCAGCCGGGCGCGTCGCCCCGTACCTGGACCTGGCCGCCTGCAGGCAGCCGCAGCAGCGCATGGTGCACGAGCAGGTGCGCGCCCGCATCGAAGCCCAGGGCCTGAAGGTCGATCAGGGGCGGCGCCGGCTGCTGCATGGCGGGGTCCCCGGGTTCAGTACCGATAGTCCTGGGCCGTGATGCGGCCCTGCTCGTCGTAGAAGGCTTCGTCGGTCACGGCGCGCTCCAGCAGGCCGTAGCCCGTGCCCCGGCCCGGATGCCAGACCCTGAGTCCTTCGAGTTCGAGCAGCGGCCGCACGGCGGCATCGTCCCAGGACATGCCCAGCAGCAGGTCGCGGAAGGCGGCGGCGCGCTGCGGATCGATGTGCGGGCCGGCGGTCATGTTGCAGTGGTCGAAGGCGCCCGATGTGGCCAGCACCCGGGTGCCGCCTGCGGGCAGGGTGCCTTCGCGGGCGAAGCCCAGGTAGTTCTTGGCGACCATCCAGGAGGCATCGATCTCGCCGGCCACCATGGCGGCGGCGGCCAGGCGCTCGCCGCCGATGTGGTCGCCATGCTTGCCGCCCAGCACGTCGAAGCGGCGCGCCGTGTAGTCGCGCCCGGCCAGCAGGCCGGCCTGGCGCAGGTGGTCCAGCGGTATCAGCGTGGCCTGGGGCGAGTCGATGGCGCCGAAGCCCACCGTGCGCCCGCGCAGCTCGTCCAGGCTTTGCACGGCGCTGCCGGCCGGCACGACCAGCAGCGAATGCAGGTCCAGGTCGGTGTCGCGCATGGCGATGGATTCGACGCGCAGGCCCCGCGCGCGCGCCATGCGCTCGGCACGCACGAAGGCCAGAGGCGAGTTCCATGCCAGGTGCACGTCGCCGTCCAGCAGGGCCTCGGTCAGCGACTCGTAGTTGGAGTACAGCACGTAGTCGAAATACTGGCCGCGTTCGATGAAGTAGGCCTTGAAGCCTTCCCAGATGGTGATGACCTTGGGCGCATAGGCCACGGCGCCGAGCTTGAGGATGGGAGTGGAGGGCGTCATTCGTCGTTCCTTTGCGGTTCCTTGAAAAGGGGGGGAGGGGTCAGGCGGCAGCCTCGCACAGGGCCTTGCCGAGCATGTCGTAGATGACGTCGGTGGTGGGCGCCATCACGGAGGCGGCGCGTGCGTCGCGGAACAGCCGCTCTATGCCCAGTTCCTTGCGGAAGGCGGCGCCTCCGCACACGCGCATGGCGATGTCGGTGACTTCCAGCGCCGCCTCGGCGGCGGCGGCCTTGGTCTGCAGCAGCCGTGTGCGCGCATCGGGCCGCGCCGCCTGCACGGCGGCCACGGTGTCCTCGCGCAGCAGCCGCGCCTGGTCCAGGCGCAGCTGGGCGCGCGCCAGGTAGGCGCGGATGGTGGGCAGGTCGGCCAGCGAGCTGCCGTTTTCGGCAAAGCGCGTGCCCGCCACATGGGCCACGGCGCGGCGCAGCGCGCCCTGCATGAGGCCGATCGATGCCGTGGCGATCAGCGTGGGGAAGTAGGGCATCAGGTAGCGGGCCTTGACGGCCTCGCCCTCGCCGTCGGCGCCCAGCATGCGCGAGCGCGGCACGCTGACATCGCGTGCCTCGATGGGCGAGGAGGCGTTGCCGCGCAGGCCCATGCCGTCGAAGCGGGCCGGGATGCGCAGCCCGGGCAGGCTGGCGTCCACCAGCCACAGCGTGTTGCCCTCGCCTTCGGTGGCGCGCGAGATCCAGACATAGGAGTCGGCCTCGCCGGCCGAGGTGATCATGCTCTTGAGCGCGTTGAGCTGCACGGCGCCTTCGGTGGCCGTGGCGGTTCCCGTGGGCGCCCAGATGTGGCTGCGCGAGCCGGCCTCGGACACGGCCAGCGTGGTGACGTGGCGGCCCGCTGCAATGTCGCGGCGCAGGGCCTCGTCGGCGAAGGGCTCGATCAACGCCACGCCGCAGTAGTGCATGGTCAGCACCATGGCCGTGCAGGGGCAGTCCTGGGCGATGCGCTCGATCACGCGCACGGCGCCGGCCAGGCCCGCGCCCATGCCGCCGACTTCGGGCGCGCTGATCAGGCCCAGCAGGCCCGAGCGCGCCAGGGCGTCCAGCGCGGCACGCGGGTAGGCCGCCTGGGCGTCGATGTGGCAGGCCTGGGGCGCGATGATGTCGCGCACGATGGGTTCTAGGAGTTCGAGGTCTTGCTCTTGCATGGGGCGCGCGGTTCAGTCGTCCATCGGTAGGCCCGGCGTGGCGACGGCAGATTCCGGCAATACGGTGCGCTGCGGCGGCGCTGTGCCGCGCAAGAGATGGCTTGCCGCATGCAGACCTGCAATCGGGCGGGCTGGAAATTGATCGGCGCGATTATGCGCCCAAGTCGGGAACCCGACTCAGGCGCTGAGGCGAGCGCGCAAAGGCCGCAAGTCGCCGCCAAGAGCGCATCTTTTCCGGGTTTTGCCTGCGGCACGCGCGGCTACGCTTGGTGCCAAATATTTTGCGCAGCTGCGCGTGGCTTTTCTCTGGGAGGAAACATGGCCATCAGAACCGACAACGTAGGTGTACAGGCGCTCATGGCGCAGACACAGACCAGGCTGGCAAGCTCGGCCACCACCAGCGCCGGCGGCACGGCGGAGAAAGAGACGCAGGCGGGCCAGAGCACGGCGGCCGACAAGGTCAAGAGGCTGGCGCCATCGCTGTCGCAGGCGCACGAGCGCATCGCGGCCCAGGCCCAGGCGGCCTCGACCTCGCTGTCGGCCCTGGGCCAGTTCAAGTCGTCCCTGGTGGACCTGGGCCAGTCGGGCCGGGAGCTGGTGGCGCTGTCGGCCACGGCCACCACGCAGTCGGTGCAGGCGGCGGTGGAGCGCTTCGTGTCCCGCCACAACGCCAGCGTGTCCAAGGGCACGGCGGCAGCCGGCAGCACCAACGACACCAGCGTCAGCCGCACGATGCGGGAGCTGCGCTCCACCGTCAACGGCGCGTCGGGCCTGGACGCGTCCAGCCTGGTGAAAATGGGCATCACCCAGAAGCCGGACGGCACCCTGGTGCTGGACGCCAAGGCGCTGGCCAAGTCCATGGAGACCAATCCCGCAGGCACGGCCGCCGCCCTGGCGCGGATCGGCAAGGGCGTGGACACCGCCACCGGCGCGGCCCTGGATGCCGACAGCCGGCTCAGCAGCTCGATCACCACCGTCGGCAACCGCGCCAAGCTGCTGCAGCAGCAGGAGACGGCCGTGGTCGACACGGCCACGCGCCTGGGCGAGGCCTACGGCCTGTCCGGCACCTGGAACCGGCAGGTGCTGGACGCCTATCTGAAGAACTGAGCCCCCGACTGCGCGCCGCTGCCGCGCGCCCGACTGCATAACAACAACCAACGGACACTATGAGAAACCTGAGCATAGGTTTGCGCCTGGGCGGCGGATTCGCCGCTCTCCTGCTGGTCATGCTGCTCATCAGCCTGACCAGCATTGTCAGCATGGGCCACATGGCCCGCTCGACCACCGCCATCACCGAGCAGGCCCTGGTCAAGGAACGGATGATCAGCGACTGGTTCCGCAACATCCATTCGGGCTCGCGCCGCACGACGGCCATCGCCAAGAGCAGCGACCCCTCGCTGGCCACCTTCTTCGCGCAGGACGCCGCGGAGTCCTCGCGCCAGTCGGGCCAGCTGCAGGACCGCATCGAGCCGCTGCTGATCACCGCGGCGGAAAAGGAGCTGTGGGTCGAGATCAAGAAGGCGCGCGCCGGCTATCTGGCCGGGCGCGACGTGGTCACCAAGGCCAAGGCCGAAGGCCGCGCCGAGGATGCCGAGCGCCTGTTCACCCAGGAGTACCAGCCCGCCACGCAGCGCTACATCGAGCTGGTGCAAAAGCTGCTGGACATGCAGCGCAGCGCCATCGACCAGTCCTCCCAGGAGGTGCTGGCCAAGTTCTCGCACAGCCGCATGCTCATCGTCGGCGTGGTCGCGCTGGCCCTGGTGCTGGGCGTGCTGGCCGCCTGGTGGCTGACGCGCAGCATCACCCTTCCTCTGGCCGAGGCCGTGGGCGTGGCCCGCACGGTGGCCAGCAATGACCTGACCAGCCGCATCACCTCCGATGCGCGTGACGAGACCGGCCAGCTGCTGCAGGCGCTGGCGCGCATGAACGACAACCTGGCCGAAGTCGTCGGCCGCGTGCGCATGGGCGCCGACAGCATCGCCACGGCATCCAGCCAGATCGACGCCGGCAACCAGGACCTGTCCTCGCGCACGGAGCAGCAGGCCAGCTCGCTGGAGGAGACGGCCGCCGCCATGGAGCAGCTGACGGGCACGGTCAAGCAGAACGCCGAAAACGCGCGGCAGGCCAACCGGCTGGCGCTGTCGGCTTCGGAGGCGGCCGCCCAGGGCGGCCAGGCCGTGGCCGGGGTGGTGGACACCATGGGCGCCATCAGCGAATCGAGCCGCAAGATCTCGGACATCATCAGCGTCATCGACGGCATCGCCTTCCAGACCAACAGCCTGGCGCTGAACGCGGCCGTGGAGGCGGCGCGGGCGGGCGAGCAGGGCCGCGGCTTCGCGGTGGTGGCGGGCGAGGTGCGCGCGCTGGCCCAGCGCAGCGCCTCGGCGGCCAAGGACATCAAGGACCTGATCTCGGACTCGGTCGCCAAGGTCGAGGTCGGCACGCGGCAGGTGGCCGAGGCCGGCAAGACCATGGACGGCATCGTCCAGGGCGTGCGCCAGGTCAGCGATCTCGTGGCCGAGATCACGGCGGCCAGCCAGGAGCAGAGCACGGGCATCGAGCAGGTGCACCAGGCCATCTCGCAGATGGATTCGGTGACCCAGCAGAACGCTGCCCTGGTCGAGCAGGCCACGGCCGCCACAGGCTCGCTCAAGGCCCAGGTCGGTCAACTGAGCGCGGCGGTCAGCGTGTTCCGCATCGCGGGCGGCCCGGCGATGCCGGCGCCTGCGGCCCGCGTTCCGCAGGCGCCCGCGCGCCCGGCCCCCGCCATGGCAGCCCGCGAGACGGCGCCCGCTTCCAGCGCTGCGCTGCCCCGCGCGCAGGCTGCTTCTGCGCGCATGGCGCCTGCGGCCGCCGCAACGGGCGCAACGGGCGCGCCGGCCGGGCCCAAGCCGGCCAGGCCTGTGCCCAGGCAGGCGTCCGCGCTGCCTGGCACCACCGAGGACGGCGACTGGACCTCGTTCTGAGCCGCCGCGCAGGCCCTGGCGCCGGAGGCGGCGCTAGAGGCTATCGCTGCTGCGGGCGCGTTCGAAGCGGCGCTCCGCATCGAACAGGTGCTGTATCAGCACGTGCGATGCCATGTTGACGCCGATGCCGCCGATCATGGCGGGCAGCAGGTACAGCGCCATCGACACCTCGGAGGCGAAGACCGCGTTGTCCGCGGGCGACGCCGTGTGCCGGGCCGCCGATGCCAGGCTCTGCAGCAGGTAAACATCCACGCCGGCCATGGCGACCAGGGCCAGGCCGAACAGCAAGACCGTGATGCGCGAGATGCTGCGCTTGGCCAGCAGCGCCACGTAGACGGCGCAGGGCAGCACCACCGAAAACGCGACGAGGCTCCAGAACCGGGCCTCGGTGAATACGGTCGTGCTGACCTGCAGGGCATTCGTTGGCATGGCGGGGGGTGAAAAGGTGGCTGAAGGCGCCAATCTATTCTCGCCCGCGCGATCTGCCGTGAAGCCTGCGCAAATCACGCATCCAGATGCAACCGCTGCGGGGCGCTGGGGGCCGCGTTCAGCAGGGCTGGCCTGCCAGGCCCTCGAACGTGGTGCTCGACACCCATTCGATGATCTGTTCGTGCGTGTACTGGCCCGACTCCTTGAGCAGCGCCACGACGGGATCGCAGGCCCGCGCGAACAGCGTGTAGAGCACCAGCTCGGCCGGCAGGCGTGCCTGCAGCTGGCCGCTGGTCTGGGCCTCGGTGATCCAGATGCTGAGCCGGTTGCTCAGCGCGATCAGCCGGTCCATGTAGTCGTCATTGGACTGCAGCGAGGCGCTGAGGTTGGAGTTCTGCGCGGGCAGCGAAGGCATTTCGCCTTCGAGCTGGGTCTGCATGGCCCAGCGCGTGACCGCCTTGAGCTGGTCCAGCGCGCGCACAGGCTGCCCCGCCTCGGCCGCCTGCGCTGCTTCACTGCGCAAGCCATCCACGAAGGCCAGTGCACGGTCCAGCACGCCGACCATGGCAGCGCCGGCCAACTCTTCCTTGGAGGTGAACAGCTTGTAGAGGCTGGCCTTGGCCATGCCTGCCTCGGCGGCGACCTCGTCCACCGTCATCGCGTCATAGCCCTTGGTTGCCAGCAGCCGGTTGACGGCCGCCACGATGGCCTGCTCGCGCACGCGCTGTATCTGTTCCTTGATCGAGGAGCGGGTTCTCATAGGCGGTATTTTAAACCGAAGAGGTCATGCTTGATACCCGATAGTGCAAAGTGGGTACGTTTGGTTTATAGTTTGAACTCATCAGTTCACGTTTTGACCCTCCAGGTTCAAAGCATATGGATCCAACCGTCCAAGAGGTTCGCATGCACCGTATTGCTGTCATCGGCTCAGGGATCGCGGGGTTGTCCGCCGCCTGGCGCCTAGCTGGCGCCCCGCAGCCGCCGCATGTGACCCTGTTCGAGGCCGGTGGGCATTTCGGCGGCCATGCCAACACGGTGGATCTGGCGCTGGACGGGGCCAGCCAGGGCGTGGATACCGGTTTCCTGGTGTTCAACCACCGCACGTACCCGCTGCTGACCCAGCTGTTCGATGAGCTGCAGGTGGATGTGGCGCCCTCGGAGATGTCGTTTTCGGTGCAGGTGCCTGCCGCGGGCGGGCAGCCGGGCCTGGAATGGAGCGGCAGCTCCCTGTCCAGCGTATTCGCGCAGCGGCGCAATCTGCTGCGTCCGCGCTTTCTGAAAATGCTGGCCGAGATCCTGCGCTTCAACCGGCTGGCCACCGGCATGGCCACGCGCCAGACGCAGGAGCAGCTGCACACCAGCATCGCTGCATTCCTGGACGAGCATGGCTTCGGGCAGGCCTTCCGCCAGGACTACCTGCTGCCCATGATCGGCTGCATCTGGTCCTGCCCGACAGACCAGATGCTGCGTTTTCCCGTGGCGACGCTGATCCGCTTTTGCCACAACCATGGACTGCTCCAGGTCACCGATCGGCCCCAGTGGTACACGGTGCGCGGCGGCTCGCGCGAGTATGTGCGGCGCATGGTCGCGCGCCTGCAGGGCGACGGCCGCCACCAGGCGTGGCTGCACTCGCCGGTGCTGGGGCTGAGCCGCCAGCCCCAGGGCGTGCTGGTGCAGACCCGCCACGGCACGCAGGAGTTCGATGCCGTCGTCCTGGCCTGCCACAGCGACCAGGCGCTGCGCCTGCTGGGCGGCGATGCCACGCCGCAGGAGCGCAGCGTGCTGGGCGCCATCCGCTACCAGCCCAACGAGGCGGTGCTGCATACCGACACGGCCGTGCTGCCGCGCCGCCAGGCCGCCTGGGCTGCCTGGAACTATGAGCGTGCCGCCGCGCCTGGCGCGCAGGACGCCGGCGTGTGCCTGCACTACCTGATCAATCGGCTGCAGCCCTTGCCATGGCAGCGGCCCGTCGTGGTATCGCTGAATCCGGCACGTCCCATCGCCGAAGACAGGGTCCATGCGCGCATCGGGTACAGCCACCCCGTCTTCGATCTCGCGGCCATCCAGGCCCAGGAGCGGGCAGGGCAGCTGCAGGGTCAGCGCCGCACCTGGTTCTGCGGGGCCTGGCTTGGCTACGGCTTCCATGAAGATGGCCTGCGCTCCGGGCTGGACGCGGCCCAGGGCGTGCTCGACGGGCTGCGCCGCACGCCGGCCGTGCCTGAAAGCGCCTTGGCGGGGGCGGCATGACGGCCCGCCCCTTGATGGGCTTCGGCCCCATATGGCATCGGCGGCTGCGCCCGGCCGAGCATGCATTCCGCTACCGCGGCTATTTCCTGCTGCTGCCCTTGCGCAGCCTGCGCGAGCGGCCCGATGCCGCGCTGCGCCGCAACCGGCGCGGCTGGATCAGCTTCCACGATGCCGACCATGGCGACGGCGGCGGCGATGCGCTGGCCTGGTTCGAGCAACTGCTGCAGTCCGAAGGCATCGGCGACGCCGACGGCGAGGTCTGGCTCCACACATTCCCGCGCGTGCTGGGCTACGCCTTCAAGCCTGTGAGCTTCTGGTACGCGCACCGGGCCGACGGCTCGCTGGCCGCCGTGCTGGCCGAAGTCAACAACACCTTCGGCGAGCGCCACGCCTATCTGCTGGCCGGGCCTGGGCTGGCCTGGGGCCGCGAGCAGGTGGCGCGCAAGTGCTTTCATGTGTCGCCGTTTTGCGAGGTGCAGGGGGAGTACCGGTTCTGCTTCGAGCGCAGCGAAAACCGCACGCTGGTGCGCGTGGACCTGCACGACGCGCAGGGCCCGCTGCTGCAGACCGGCGTGGGCGGAGCACTGCAGCCGCTCGACGGCCGCAGCGTGCGCCGCGCCTTTTTCGGCACCCCCTTGATGACGCTGGGCGTCATCGTGCGTATCCACTGGCAGGCGCTGCGGCTGTGGGCCAAGCGCGTGCCTTTCCATGGCAAACCTACCAAGCCCAAGCGCTTCGTCACCCGATGAACACCACTGCCGCGCCCCTACTGAGCCCCACCTCCGCCGCGCTGCACCGCGTGCCTGCGCGGGCCCGCCATGCGCTGGGCCTTTTGCAGCGCCTGCCCCAGGGCCGGCTGGACCTGCAACTGCCCGACGGCCAGCTGCTGCATCTGCCGGCCGCCATGCCGGGCGATGCCGATGCGCGCTGCACGCTGCACAGCTGGCGCGCGCTGGAGCGCACGCTCAGCAGCGGCGACATCGGCCTGGCCGAAGGCTTCATCGCCGGTGAATGGGACAGCCCCGACCTGAGTGCGCTGCTGCGCCTTTGCATGCTCAACCGCGACCATGTGCAGCAGCTGGTCTACGGCAGCTGGTGGGGCCGGCTGGGCTACCGGCTGCGCCACCTGCTGCAGCGCAACTCGCGCGCGGGCAGCCAACGCAACATCCATGCCCACTACGATCTGGGCAATGACTTCTACCAGCTGTGGCTCGATCCCGGCATGAGCTACAGCGCGGCCTGGTTCGAGGGCCGCCAGGCCCAGGCGCTGCAGCAGGCCGACCTCGCATGCGCCCAGCAGGCCAAGCTGCGCCGCAGCCTGCGCGAAGTGCAGCTGCAGCCGGGCCAGCGCCTGCTGGAGGTGGGCTGCGGCTGGGGCGGCCTGGCCGAGACGGCGGCCCGCGAGTTCGGTGCGCAGGTCACGGGCGTGACCCTGTCGCGCGAGCAACTGGCCTGGGGCCTGCGCCGCATGCAGGACAAGGGGCTTTGCGGCCAGGTGGAACTGCGCTACCAGGACTACCGCGACCTGCCCGCGCTGCATGCGGGCGAGCCCTTCGACGCCATCGTCTCCATCGAAATGTTCGAGGCCGTGGGCCATGCCTACTGGCGCGGCTACTTCGAGATGCTGCGCGACTGCCTCAAGCCCGGGGGGCGGGCCTGCATACAGACCATCACGCTGCGCGACGACCTGTTCCCGCGCTACCTTCGCTCCACCGACTTCATCCAGCAGTACGTCTTTCCCGGCGGATTGCTGCCCAGCGCCACGGCCTTCGAGCAGCAGGCGCGGCGCGCCGGCCTGGTGGTGGAGGGGCGCATGGCCTTCGGCCGCGACTACGCCGAGACGCTGCGGCGCTGGCGCCAGGCTTTCGATGCCCGCATCGATGCCGTGCGGGCCCAGGGCTTCGACGAGCGGTTCGTGCGCATCTGGACTTTCTACCTGTGCTACTGCGAGGCGGCGTTCGACACCGGCAACACCGATGTCATCCAGTTCACCCTGCGCAAGCCGCTGCCATGAGCGTCCGCCATGAGCCGCCATATGCCCTCCATGCCGCCCTCCATGCACCGCCGCCAGGCCCTGGCCAGGCTGGCCGGCGCTCTTGCTCCTGCCCTGATTGCCATGCCCCACGACACCCTTGCCGCCACAGCGGCCACTTTGCCCTCCGAACTGAGCGGCGCACTGCCGCAGGCGCGCCTGCTGGGCGCGGGCGTGCTGCGCTTTTTCGGGCTGCGCGTCTATGAGGCACGGCTATGGGCCGCGCCCGGCTTCGTGCCCGAGGACTATGCGCGCCACCCTTTTGCGCTGGAGCTGGCCTACGACCGCAAGCTGGAGGGGGAGGCCATCGCCGAGCGCTCCATCGCGGAGATGCGGCGCGTCGGCAGCTTCACGGACGCCCAGGCCCGGCAATGGCTGGCCCTCATGAAGCAGGCGTTTCCCGACGTGGCCGCACAGGACCGTCTGCTGGGCCTTTACGACGGCCAGGGCGAGACGCGCTTTTTCCACAATGGCCGCCAGACCGCCCAGGTGCGCGATGCCGAATACGCGCGCCTGTTCTTCGGCATCTGGCTGGCGCCCCAGACATCGGCCCCGGCGCTGCGCAACGCGCTGCTGGGCCAGGGCTGAACAGCGCACGCCATGGCCGCCCTGCCTGCCACGACCCGCATGCTGCCCTGGCGCACGGGGCTGGCCTATGGCGCGCTGGCCGCGCCGCTGGCCTTTGCCTCGCTGCCGCTGTACGTGAACCTGCCGCACCACTATGCGGCGGTGGCCGGCGCTCCGCTGGCAGGGCTGGGCGCCGTGCTTTTGGCCACGCGGGCGTTGGACGCCCTGCTGGACCCGGCCCTGGGCCGGATGGCCGACCGCCTGCTGGGGCGGGGGCTGAGGACGGCCTGGGCCGCCGCCGCCCTGGGCGCCATGGTGATGGCGCTGGGCTTTGCCGCGCTGTGGCATCCGCCGCGTGGCAGCGAGGCCGCCATGCTGGCCTGGCTGGCGGCCAGCCTGATGGTGTGCACCCTGGCCTACAGCGGCGTGGGCATCCTGCACCAGGCCTGGGGAACGCGCTGGGGCGGCGTGCCGGCCTGGCGCGCCCGCGTCACCGCCTGGCGCGAAGGCGCCACGCTGGCCGGCGTGCTGGTGGCCAGCGTGCTGCCGGCATGGCTGGGCCTGGATGCCACCAGCGGGGCGCTGGCCCTCGGGCTGGCGCTGGGGCTGGCCGCGCTCGGCCGTGCGCCGGCGCCCCACGGCCAGGCAGGGCAGGCGTGCACGGCGACAGAGGCGGCCGCCGTCGCGCCATGGTCCTATCCGGGCTTTCGCAGGCTGCTGGCGGTATTCATGCTCAACGGCGTGGCCGCCGCCGTGCCGGCCACGCTGCTGCCTTTCTTCGTGGCAGACCGGTTGCAGGCGTCTGCCCTGCAACCGGTGCTGCTGCTGTGCTATTTCGGCGCCGCGGCGCTGGGCCTGCCCCTGTGGGTGCGTGCCGCAGCGCGCTGGGGCCTGGCGCCCAGCTGGCGCCTGGGCCTGCTGGCCAGTGTGCTGGCCTTTGGCGCCACCCCCTGGCTGGGGGCCGGCGATGGCCTGGCCTTCGGTGCCATCTGCCTGGCCAGCGGCCTGGCGCTTGGAGCCGACCTGGCCTTGCCCGGCGCCTTGCTGACCGGGGTGATCCATGAATCCGGCGCAGGGGGGCGGGCCGAAGGGCGCTACCTGGGCTGGTGGACCTGCGCCGCCAAGCTCAATCTGGCACTGGCGGCCGGCCTGGCGCTGCCGCTGCTGTCGCTGGCCGGCTACCGCAGTGGCGGTACCGACCCGGATGGACTGCAGGCGCTGGCCTGGGTCTATGGCGGACTGCCCTGCCTGCTCAAGCTCGCAGCGGCGGCCCTGTTGTGGCGGGCCGAGCGCCTGCATTCTTCCTGGAGACTGCCATGATCAGAGTCGATTTCCATGCCGGCCCCGCGGCCCCGGGCCCGGGCGCATTGCGCAAGAGCGCTTTGGCAAATGGGCGCAGGGCCTTGCTGGGAACGGCCTTGGCCGTTGCGCTGGCCGGCTGCGCGGGACCTTCCGTGCAGGAATACGCCAAGGAGCAGCCCCGGCTGGATCTGCGCGAGTACCTGAACGGGCCGCTGACGGCCCACGGCATGTTCACCGACCGGTCCGGCAAGGTGGTCAAGCGCTTTACCGTGCAGATGACCGGGCGCTGGACGGGCGACGAGGGCACGCTGCAGGAGCATTTCGTCTACAGCGACGGCAGCACCCAGCAGCGCACATGGCATTTGAAGCATCTGGGCGAAGGCCGCTACAGCGGGCGGGCCGACGACGTGGTGGGCGAGGCCGAGGGACGCAGCGCGGGCAATGCGCTGCACTGGCGCTATGTGCTGGCGCTTCCCGTGAACGGGCGGGTCTGGAACGTGGACATGGATGACTGGATGTACCTGATGGATGGCCGCACCATGCTCAACCGCACGGCCATGAGCAAGTTCGGCGTGCACCTGGGCGACGTGACGCTGGCCTTCACCAAGGAATGAGCGCCATGACCTTGTTCAACAAGCCGCTGAACCCGCCGCTGGCGCACTGGCAGGGGCGCTGGGTGTGGATTGTGGGAGCCTCCTCGGGCATAGGGCGGGCCACGGCCGCGGCGCTGCATGCGCAGGGCGCGCGCGTGGCCGTATCGGCCCGCGACGAGGCGGCGCTGCAGGATTTCGTGCGGGGCCACGCGGGCAGCCTGGCCCTGCCGCTGGATGTGACCGATGCCGGCGCCGTGCGCGCGGCCGCGCAGGCCCTGCAGGACCAGGCGGGCAGGGCGCCCGACCTGGTGCTGTACTGCGCCGGCCAGTACCGGCCGCAGCGTGCCACGCAGTTCGACCTGGCCGAGGCCCAGCGCCACCTGGCCGTCAACTACGGCGGTGCGCTGCATGTGCTGGATGCCGTGCTGCCCATGCTGCTGGCGGCAGGGCAGGGCCATCTGTCCCTGGTGGGCAGCGTGGCGGGCTACCGGGGGCTGCCCATGTCGCTGGCCTATGGTCCGACCAAGGCCGCGCTCAACAATCTGGCGGAAAACCTCTACCTGGACCTGCATGGCTGCGGCCTGGGCGTGTCCATCGTCAATCCGGGGTTCGTCGAGACGCCGCTGACGGCGCAAAACCGCTTCAGGATGCCCGCGCTCATCGGCGCCGACGAGGCGGCCCGGCACATGCTGCGCGGCTGGGCCCAGGGCCGTTTCGAGATGAACTTTCCGCGCCGCTTCACCCGGTGGGTGCGCCTGCTGCGCTGCCTGCCCGATGCCTGGTATTTTTCGGCGGTGCGCCGCACCACGGGAGCCTGAATCCATGCCCATTGATTGCGATGATCCCCGGCTGTCCCGCCTGGCCAGGGCCTATGAGCAACTGCGCCGCGACAACCTGGACTGCCTGCTGTCGCTGTACGGCGCACAGGCGCGGTTCAAGGACCCGTTCAACGACGTGCAGGGGCGCGAGGCCATCGCCAGGGTCTTCGTGCACATGTTCGATACCCTGAGCGAGCCGCGCTTCACGATCCTGCACGGTGCCAGTGCCGGCGAGCAGGGCTTTCTCACCTGGGAGCTGCATTTTCGCCGCGCCAACGGGCAGATGCTGCAGGTGCGCGGCGCCTCCCATCTGCGCTTCGCGGGCGACGGCCTGGTGCAGTTGCACCGTGACTACTGGGACGCGGCCGAGGAGCTGTATGCCAAGATTGCCGTGCTGGGGCCGGTCATGCGCTGGCTGCAGCGCCGGCTGGCGGCGCCGCTGGATGGTTGATGAATTTTTCCAATCGATACGAAAAATCAATAGCAAAACGTATGTGCGCACAGCGTCCGCTGTCCGCCTGCGGCCCGGCAAAACCGTTAAAGTCCGTGGCGATCCCGCCACTGCCCACTTTCCACGCCGGACCTGCACCGCATGCCACTGTCCTCCCGCCGCCAGGCCTCCCGCCGCTTTGCGATTCCATGGACGCTTGCCGCGGGCTTCGGAGCGGCCGCCCTCGCCACCCTGGTCATTGCCTTTGTCAACTACCAGTCGTCCAAGATGCGCGGCCAGGCCGTCGATGCCATGGACCGCACCACGCTGGCCATGCGCCAGCTCAGCCAATTCAATGCCTCTCTCAAGGATGCGGAAACGGGCCAGCGCGGCTACCTGCTGACCGGTGACGACGCCTACCTGCAGCCCTACCGGCGCGCGCGCGAGACCATGGAGCAGCAACTGGAGCGGCTGCACGAAAGCACCTCGCACGACGCGGTGCAGCAGCGCCTGCTGCGGCAGATCGAGGACATTTCCCGGCAAAAGCTCGAGGAGCTGCAGCAGACCATCGAGATGCGCCAGGCCGGCGACCTGGATGCGGCCATGGCCGTGGTGCGCCTGGACATCGGCAAGAACGCCATGGACCGGCTGCGCGAGCTGGTCTCCGACCTCTATACCCAGCAGACGCGCCAGCTCGAACAGCGCCGCCAGCTGTGGGTGGAGGCGGCCACCACATCGACCTATTACTCCTGGGGCGGCTCGGCCCTGCTGCTGCTGCTGATCCTGGCCTCGGCCGCCGTGGCCATGCGCGAGTACCGCCTCAAGGCCCGCCAGAACTGGGTCAGCGCGGGACTTTCGGCCCTGGGCATGCAGCTGCAGGGCGACCACAGGCTGGAAGACATCGGCCAGCGGGCCCTGGATTTCCTGGCCGGCTATCTCAAGGCCCAGGTGGGCGCGGGCTATGTGGTGGAGTGCAACGGTGGCGGCCTGCGGCTGTTCGGCGGCTATGCGCTGCCGCGGGAACGGCTGGAGCAACGGCTGCTGCCGGGCGAGGGGCTGGCGGGCCAGGCCGTGAAATCGCGCAAGCTGCTGCAGGTCAGCGACGTGCCGGCCGGGCACCTGCCGATTTCCTCGGGCCTGGTCCAGTCCGGCCCGGCGCAGCTGCTGCTGGCGCCGGCCATGGAAAACGGCGAGGTCTATGCCGTGATCGAGCTGGGTTTCATGCGCCCCGTGACCGAGGCCGATCGCGAGCTGCTCGAACGCGCCTCCCAAGTGCTGGCCGTCGCCATCCGCTCGGGCATAGACCGCTCGCGGCTGGAAACCCTGCTTGAAGAGACACGCCGCCAGTCCGAGGAGCTGCAGACCCAGCAGGAAGAGCTGCGCGTGAGCAATGAGGAACTGGAGCAGCAAAGCCGCGTGCTGCAGGAATCGCAGGCCCAGATGGAAACCCAGCAGACCGAGCTGGAGCAGACCAATGCCCACCTGGAGGAGCAGACACGGCAGCTCGCCTACCAGCGCGAGCAGCTGCTGCGCGCCCAGGATGCGCTGACCGGCAAGGCGCACGAGCTGGAGCTGGCCAGCCAGTACAAGAGCGAGTTCCTGGCCAACATGAGCCACGAGCTGCGCACGCCGCTCAACTCCACGCTGATCCTGGCCAAGCTGCTGGCGGACAACAAGTCCGGCAACCTCAGCGCCGAGCAGGTCAAGTACGCCAACACCATCCACGCCGCAGGCACCGACCTGCTGGCGCTGATCAATGACATCCTGGACCTGTCCAAGATCGAGGCAGGGCAGGCCAGCATCCATGTGGAGTCCGTGCACCTTCCATCGGCCATGCAGGCGCTGATCGAGCCGCTGCGGCCGCTGGCGCAGGAAAAAGGCCTGGCGCTGAGCCTGAGCGTCGATCCCGGCGTGCCCGCCAGCATGGATACCGACCCCATGCGCCTGGCCCAGGTACTCAAGAACCTGCTGTCCAACGCGCTCAAGTTCACGGCCCAGGGCTCGGTGGGACTGCATGTGTCCTGCGCGGCGGACGGGCAATTGAGCTTTGCCGTGCGCGACACGGGCATCGGCATTGCGCCGGAGCAGCAGCAGCTGATCTTCGAGGCCTTCCGCCAGGCCGATGGCAGCACCCACCGCAAGTACGGCGGCACGGGGCTGGGGCTGTCGATTTCGCGCGACCTGGCCAAGCTGCTGGGCGGCGGCATCTCGGTGGCCAGCACGCCGGGCCAGGGCAGTGTGTTCACGCTGACCGTGCCTGCCAGCCTGCAGTCCGGCACGCAGGCCGCCGCCAGCGCCGAGCCCGCGATCGCCGCGGCGCAGTGCGCGCCCCTGCCCGCGCTGCCCGATCCCCCGGCACCGGCGCTGGCGTCGATGCCGCAGCCCGCTCCCCAATGGAGCGGGGGCAGCAGCCGGCGCATCCTGATCATCGAGGATGACGACCGCTTCGCATCCATCCTGGCCGATCTGGCGCATGAGATGGACTTCGACTGCCAGCTGGCGCGCAATGCCTCTGACGGCCTGACGCTGGCCGCGCAGGGCCAGCCCAACGCCATCGTGCTGGACATCAACCTGCCCGATTTCTCGGGGCTGGGCGTGCTGGACCAGCTCAAGCGCAATCCGCAGACCCGCCATATTCCGGTGCATGTGGTCTCGGTGGCCGACTACTCGCAGGAGGCGATGGGGCGCGGCGCCGTCGGCTATGCGCTCAAGCCCGTCAAGCGCGAGGAGCTGGTGCAGGCCCTGCAGCGGCTGGAGGCCAAGTTCACCCAGAACCTGCACCGCGTGCTGGTGGTGGAAGACGACGAGCGCCAGCGCGAAAGCGTGCGCCATCTGCTCAGCCGCGACGATGTGGAGATCGTCTGCGCGGGCACCGCCTCGGTGGCCCTGGAGCATTTGCGCGGCTCCACCTTCGACTGCATGGTCATGGACCTGAACCTGCCCGACATCAGCGGCTATGAGCTGCTGCAGCAGATGACGGAGCAGGACGGCGTCTCCTTCCCGCCCGTCATCGTCTACACCGGCCGGGCGCTGTCGCGTGACGAGGAGCAGCAGCTGCGGCGCTTTTCCAAGTCCATCATCATCAAGGACGCGCGCTCGCCCGAGCGACTGCTCGACGAGGTCACGCTGTTCCTGCACCAGGTGGAGTCCGAGCTGTCGGCCGAGCACCGCCAGATGCTGCAGATGGCGCGCAACCGCGAAACGGCGCTGGAGGGGCGCACGGTGCTGGTGGTCGAGGACGATGTGCGCAACGTGTTCGCGCTGTCCAGCATCCTGGAGCCCACGGGCATCCGCGTCGAGATCGCGCGCAATGGCCGCGAGGCGCTGCAGGCGCTGCAGGCCCATGGCGCCAGCATCGACCTCGTGCTGATGGACATCATGATGCCCGAGATGGATGGCTACACGGCCATGCGCGAGATCCGGCTGCGCCCCGAATGGCGCCGGCTGCCCATCATCGCGCTCACCGCCAAGGCCATGAAGGACGACCAGGAGAAATGCCTGGCCGCAGGCGCCAACGACTACATCGCCAAGCCGCTGGATGTGGAAAAGCTGCTGTCGCTGGTCCGCGTCTGGATGCCCAAGTAGGCGCAGGTCCGCAGACGCACCGCCGCCATGCCAAACCAGAAAAAGCCGCGCACCGCAGACATCGAGCAGCGCCTGCTGCTCGATGCCATCTACCACCGCTATCACTACGATTTCCGTGGGTATGCGCAGGCATCGCTCAAGCGGCGGCTGCAGGCGGCGCTGGGCCAATTCGGCTGCAAGACGCTGTCGCAGCTGCAGGACCGGGTGCTGCATGACGCGCCGGTGTTCCCGGCCCTGCTCGAATACCTGACGGTGCAGGTCAGCGACATGTTCCGCGACCCGGAGTACTTCCTGTCGCTGCGCAACGAGGTGCTGCCCATCTTGCGCACCTACCCCTCGCTCAAGGTCTGGGTGGCGGGCTGCAGCGCGGGCGAGGAGGTCTATTCGCTGGCCATCCTGCTGCATGAAGAGGGCCTGCTCGATCGCACGCTGATCTACGCCACCGATATCAACCCGCATGCGCTGCGGTCCGCCGAGCAGGGCGTCTTCGACATGTCGCGCGTGGCGGACTTCACCAGCAACCATGCACGCGCGGGCGGGCGCAGCTCGCTGTCGCGCTACTACACGGCGGGCTATGGCCGCGTGGTTTTCGACAAGAACCTGCGCGACCACATGGTGTTCTCCGATCACAGCCTGGCCACCGACAGCGTGTTCGCGGAAATGCACCTGGTGTCGTGCCGCAACGTGCTCATCTATTTCGAGCGCGAGCTGCAGGACCGCGCGCTGGGGCTGTTCCGCGATTCGCTGTGCCACCGCGGTTTTCTGGGCCTGGGCTCCAAGGAGTCGCTGCGCTTTTCGGCGCAAAGCGATGCCTTTGACGACTTCGTGCTGGAGGACCGCATCTACCGCAAGAAGGCCGGCCTGTGACCGGGACGCCAAGGGATGCACAGGGCCGGCAGCAGGGCCCGGCCTATGACGCCATCGTCATCGGCGGATCCTCGGGCTCGATCGAGGTGCTGTCCGTGCTGCTGCCGGCCCTGCCGGCGCACCTGCATGCCGCCGTGATCGTGGTGCTGCACCTGCCGCGCGACCGCCGCAGCCTGCTGCCCGACATTTTCCGCGGGCGCTGTGCGCTGCCGGTGCAGGAGGCCCAGGACCAGCAGCGCATCGCCGGCGGCCGCCTGTACTTTGCGCCGCCCGACTACCACCTGCTGGTCGATGCGGGCCCGCGGCTGGCCCTGTCGGTGGACGCGCCCGTGCATTTCTCGCGCCCGTCCATCGACGTGCTGTTCGAGTCCGCCGCCGACGGCTACGGCAGCCGGCTCGTCAGCGTGCTGCTGTCGGGCGCCAACGAGGATGGCGCCCAGGGCTCGGCGGCCGTGCAGGCCGCCGGCGGCCTGGTCGTGGTGCAACACCCCTCCAGCGCGGCCATGCCCGCCATGCCCCGGGCTGGGCTGGCGCGCGTGCCCGCCGCCCGGGCACTGCCTCCCGAAGGCATTGCCGAACTCATTGCAGGGCTTCACGGCCGGCAGCAGCTGTAGCCGCGCCGCACACGGCCCTCAAAGGAATCCATAGACAACACCATGCCCCACAACAACCGCATCAAATGCCTGATCGTCGACGACGTGCCGGAGAACCTGGTCGCCCTGGAGGCGCTGCTGCAGCGCGACGGCATCGACATCCTCAAGGCCCAGTCCGGCCCCGAGGCGCTGGAGCTGCTGCTGGACAACGGCGACGTGGCCCTGGCCCTGCTCGATGTCCAGATGCCGGAAATGAACGGTTTCGAGCTGGCCGAGCTGATCCGTGGCAGCGAACGCACGCGCCATATTCCGCTGATCTTCATGACGGCGGGCTCGCGCGAGCACAACTGGCAGTTCCGCGGCTATGAGAGCGGCGCCGTGGACTTTCTGTACAAGCCCATCGATCCCCACATGCTGGCCACCAAGGCCAGCGTGTTTTTCGAGCTGCACCAGCGCAAGCAGGCGCTGGCGCAGCAATTGCAGGAGCGCACCGAGGCGCTGCGCATCAACGAGATGTTCATGGCCGTGCTGAGCCATGATCTGCGCACGCCGCTGCAGGCGATCAAGGCTGCGGCGACGGCCCTCAAGCGCCAGCCCGAGCCCGGCAAGGTCGAAGCCATGGCCGAGCGCGTGCTGGGCAGCAGCCAGCGCATGGCCCGCATGATCGAGGATCTGCTGGATGTGACACGCATCCGCCAGGCCGGGGGACTGGCGCTGGCGCCTCAGCCGCTGGGCATGGACAGCCTGGTGCGGCGCACGGTGGACGAGATGGAGACCGGTTTCCCCGATCGGCGCGTGGAATGCCGGCTGCAGGGCGATCTGCAGGGCTGGTGGGACGGGGAGCGGCTATGCCAGGTGCTGGCCAATCTGCTGGGCAATGCCATGCACCATGGCGACCCCGCCCATCCCGTGACCGTGGCGGTGGACGGCACGGCCGCGGACAAGGTGGTGCTGACCGTCGGCAACGGCGGCAGCATTGCGCCGGATCTGCTGCCGCACCTGTTCAATCCCTTCCGGGGCGGGGAGCGCAAGCCGGGCCAGCACCAGGGACTGGGACTGGGCCTGTTCATCGCGCAGCAGATCGTGCGCTCGCACCAGGGGCGCATCGAGGCCCGGTCGGAAGGCGGCTTCACGCAGTTCCGGGTGGAGCTGCCGCGCCGGACCCAGGCCGGCGGCCAGAAGGCCACGCTTTGAGGCGCGCCGCGGGCGCGCGGTCCAGGCCTCAGGCCGATGGCGCTTTCAGGCCCTGCTCCACGGACTGCAGCAGGGTCTCCATGTCCTCGATCTCGAAGGGCTTGAGCAGGGTGCGCACATGGGGACCCCAGCTGGTGGGATAGGGGCCCAGGTCGTAGCCGGTGCACAGCACGACCCAGCGCTGCGGGTCGGCGGCCAGCAGCTGGCGCGCCAGATCCGTGCCCGACATGCCGGGCAGGCTGACGTCGGCCACGAGCACATCGAAGGGGGCGCCTGCGGCATCGAGTTCGAGCGCCTGCTCGGCGGTCGCGCAGCTCGTGATGCTGCGGCCGTCGGCCTCCATGAGCATGCCGATGGTCTCGCGCAGATCGGCGTTGTCTTCCACGTACAGGATTCGCATATCGATGATGAATGTGTCTTGATTGCTACAAAAAAAGCAGCAAGGGCAATTGCGGATCATCGTCTGGCGGCAGACGCCGCCACGTAGGACAGGGCGCTTTCCGGCAGCGCCATGTATTGTGCAATCCAATTGCCCGCCGGCCTGTCAGACGGCGGCGGCAAGCGCGTGGCGCCGAACGGGCATGAACTCGCCCTGCGCCGCATCGCGGTCCCAGCGCGTCAGAACGCGCATCGGCGTCGCGCTGCCGGCCTGCATCCGCTGCTCCAGGGTGAACAGGCTGTTGGGCGCCTGTGCGCGCAGCCTCGACGACACCGCCGTGCCCGCATGGGCAGACCACAGGCCAGGCAGGACAGGGGCCAGTGCGGGGTCATGTCCATGGCCCGACAGCAGCAGCTGCGCGCCGGCCGCGGCCCAGCGCGAGGCTGCCCGGGCCGCGAGCCGGGGCAGGTGCCGGCGGTCCTGCGCATGGGCTGCAGCCAGCGGGTGGTGGCTGACGACGATGCGCCATTCCGAGTCGCCGGCAGCAGCCAGGCGGTGGGCGACATGGCCTATCTGCGCCGCCGACAGGCTGCCGCGCTGGTGGCGCCACCAGCGCGTCGTGTCGACCGCGACCACGTGAAAGCCCGCGGCACGGCATTCGGGCTGCCGCTGCGCGCCGAAGTGGCGGGCATAGCGGCCGTAGCCCTGGCCGGCCAGGCGCTCCCACCAGGCAAACAGCGGCAGGTCGTGGTTGCCGGGAATGACCAGGCGCTGCGCGGCGGGCAGCGCCTGCACGAACGCATGCGCCTGCTCGAACTGCAGGGGCGTCGCCCTTTGGGTCAGGTCGCCGGAGACGACCAGCACATCGATGCGCAGGCGCCGTGCCAGGCGCAGCACGGCATCGCACGCGGCGTCATCGTGCGCGCCAAAGTGCAGGTCCGACAAATGCATCAGCAGGCCCATGCCGCCACCTCGCCGGGCTAGGCCGCGCCTGCCGCCGGCTGACCGGACGCAGCCGGTGCCACCAGCCACAAAGGCTGCCGTTCCAGATGGAAGCGGATGGGCGGCGCCATCCATTCGCGCTCGCCATCGAAGGCCACCTTCACGCGCTGCGGGCGCCAGCTGTCTGGTTCTGCCACCAGCTCGGTGCAGGCCATGCTGTGCACGGCCTCATCGTGGGCCAGGCGGCCCAGGATGGCATTCCAGAGGGTGCGCGCGGCGGCGGCCTCGCCGCGCTGGGGACGCAGCACCACGGCGGCCAGGTGGCGGCCGCCGGCCACGTCCTGCGCATGGGCGATGCCCACGCGCTCCAGTTGCAGCGTGTTGTTGCCCACGAACAGCGTGGAGGCCAGGTGCGTCTCCTGGCGCGCCGGCGCGCCATGGTTGGCGCATACCGCCATGCGCCAGCGGCGTGCGCGGTTGCCGCGCAGCACGCTCCAGATGGATGAAGCGATGGCCACCAGGCGCGTGCGGCCGAAGCGGTGCGACGCGCGCTCGCGCTCATCCAGAAGGCGCGGATACAGTCCCACGCTGGCATTCACGAGAAACATGCGCTGATTGACGAAGCCTACGCTCACCGCGCGCATGGCGCCTTCCTGCAGCGCCTGCAGGATGTCCTGCACGGCCTGCTCTGGCTCCAGCGACAGATCCTGTTCGCGTGCGAAGTAGTTGAAGGTGCCCATGGGCACCACCCCCATGGGAACACCGTGGGGCCATGCGGCGGATGCCACGGCGTTGATGGTGCCGTCTCCACCGGCCGCCACGACCAGCCCCCCGTCGCGCCGCGCGCCCTCCACCGCCTGCGCTGCCAGCCGCACGATGTCGCGCCGCGCCTGCGGCACATGCCAATGGACGCGGCGGTGCTGCAGGGCGGTCACGGCCTGCAGGCGCTCGCGCAGCCGCGTCAGATCGGCACCGGGGCGCAGCGGCACGATGAGGTGGATGGCAGCATCCGCTGCAGGCGCCAAGGCGCCGGGCGGGGCAGGTGTCATGGAAGGGGGCGGTGGCAACAGGCGATGCGCAGATTCTGGCCGGGCGCGCACGCCCGGCGTGCCGGACCAGGCTGCCTGCCGGCGTCAGCCATTGCCTATGGGCAGGCCGAGGGCGATTGCCGGCAAGCGGTGGCGCAGGGCACGGTCAGTCAGTCCACGGCGAGCGATAGGCCAGCATCTGGCCCAGCGGCACAGGGCGCTCGAACAGGTAGCCCTGCGCATGGATGCAGCCCAGCTCGCGCAGCGCGGCCGCCTGCTCCGGGGTCTCCACACCTTCCGCCACCACCTGCACGCCGAAGCCCTGGGCGATGTGCAGCACGGCCGTCACGATGGCCATGTCGGACTGGGAGGCGGGCAGCTTGCCGACGAAGCTCTGGTCGATCTTGATGCAGTCGAAGCGCAGCCGGCTCAGATAGGCCAGCGAGGAGTAGCCGGTGCCGAAGTCGTCGATGGCGATCTTCACGCCCAGCGCCTTGATGGCGGCGATGCGCTGCAGCGTGGCGTCGCTGCCTTCCAGCAGCATGGATTCGGTCAGCTCCAGCGTCAGCATGCGCGGCGGCAGGCCGCTGGCATTGAGCGTGCGCTCCAGCGTGTTCACGAAATCGGACTGGATCAACTCGCGTGCCGATACGTTGACATGCAGCTCGAAGCCGGGGGGCAGCTGCGCAAGGCGGTCCGCGATGTCGTGGGCCGCGGTGCGCAGCACCCACTCCCCCAGGCCCAGGATCAGGTCCGATTCCTCCGCCACCGCAATGAAGAGTCCTGGCGATACCATGCCGCGCGTGCCGCTGCACCAGCGCAGCAGGGCCTCGGCGCCCGTCATCCGGCCTGTTGCCAGGTCCACCACCGGCTGGTAGTGCACCCGCAGCTCATTCCTGTCCACGGCCTGGCGCAGCTCGGCTGCCAGCTGCGTGCGGCCCACCATGCGCTGCGCCAGGCCTTCCTCGAACAGCAGGCAGGACTGGGAGCCGCGCTGCGCCTCGCCCAGCGCGATGCTGGCGTTGCGCAGCCATTCGGGCAGCGCACCGGCCGCCAGCACGCCCGACACCGCGCCGGCGCAGGCGCGCAGCTCGATGTCATCCTTGCCGACGGAAAAAGGCTGGGCGAACAGGTCCAGCATCTCCAGGCACAGGTGCCGGGCGTGGGTGGGCGTGGCCTGCTGCAGCCACAGCACCGCGAACTCATTGCTGCCCAGGCGCGCCAGCAGGGCCTGGGCGCCCAGGTGCCAGCGCAGGCGGCTGGCCACGGCCTGCAGCAACTGCTCGCCCGTGCCGTGGCCCACGTCGTCGCGGATGCGGCGGAAGTTCTGCAGCTCCAGCAGGCACAGCGTGGCATGGCAGGGCGCCTGGGCAGTGGCGGCGGCATCGGCCTGCTCGATCAGGCCGGCGCGCGTCAGCAGCCGCGTCAGATTGTCCTGAAGCACCAGGGAGCGCATGTGCTCGAACGACATCTGCAGGCGCCTGGCCATGTCGTTGAAGGCATCCACCAGCGAGGAAATTTCCGTCAGCACCACCGGTTGCAGTGTTTTCACGGCATGCCATTCGCCGCGCGCCAGCCGGTCGGCGGCTTCGGCCGTCACCTGGATGGGGCGTATGGCCAGCCTGAGCCACCACAGGCCCAGCACCAGCCCCAGCAGCGCCAGGCCGACCGAGATCAGCAGCGCATTGTGGCTGTCCGTGCGCACGGTGCTGACCAGGTCCGGCTCGGGCAGCAGCACCAGAATGCGCCAGTCAATGCCGCGCGGATCCCGGAATGCGGTGACCTGGCCGTAGTAAGGCACGCCTTGCTCGGTAAAGCTCAGGCTGGACAGGCCGGCCTGGGGCGGCTGCTGCGAAAGAAGGCCTGCGGCCGCGCGCAGCACGGGCTCGGGCGACTCCGACAGGCGCATGCGTTGGGGCGGGCGGTAAGGGTCGCCGGCCCGTGTGAGCACCGAATCGGGCAACGAATGGGCCACCAGATAGCCCTGCGCATCCACCACGGCGATATGGCCATTGCCGCGCAGCGGTTCATCCCGGAGAAACTGGTTGATGCTGCTCAGGCGCACGTCTGCGGCCAGCACGCCGGCCAATCCCTGCGCGGTCAGCACGGGCGAAGAGGCGGACAGCGTCGCATCGCCACGGTCGCCGGTCACGACATAGATATCGGACCATCGCGGCCCGTCCGCTCGCGCGGCATGGGTGTACCAGGGCCGCACGCGCGGGTCGTAGCCGGGCACGGCCACGCCCAGCGGCTCGGGCTTGAGGCCGGGAAAGATGCGCAGCGTGTTGTGGGTGCTTTCATCGAGCAGCAGCAGCCGAAGGCTGCCGTCGGATTCCCGGCGCACGGCCGCATATTCGCCGTGCACGCCGCCAAAGCTCAGCAGGCTGATCTGTTCATACTGCGCATAGAGTTCGGAGAACGACCGGATCAGGTGCGAATAGATCCCGAGCATGTCGCCGCGCTGGTAGAGCGACTGCCGGGAGACGGCCGCGGCCAGCGACTGCTGCACCCGCAGCGGCGTCTCCAGGTAATCGGCCAGGCGCTGGCTTGTCGCGGCCGATAGGGAGTTCATCAGCCGCAGGCTCTGCTGGTCGATCAGCTGGTCAACCTGCCGCTGCTGCCAGAACGCCAGCAGCCCCACCGTTGCAACGAACACCGCGATGAATGGCGCAGTGACTGCGGTGCGAAGGGAAAGCCGAAGGGCGTGCATGGGTGGGCTCCGTGGCGCATGGCAGGCCGCGTCCAGATCCGCGCCCGTGTGCTTTGAGAGTCATTGTGCAATGACTGGCATGCCATCCATAGCCTGCAACAACCGGGAACCACAATTTTTCCTATCGACGCGGCCCCTGCCGGCAGTCCGCATGCGCTTCAGAAATGGTGCAGCACGCCGGTGGTGATGCCCGTGGCATCGGGCTTGTTGGCAGCACCCTGGTAGCCGTCGCGCCAGCGCGTGCGGTCCAGCTCCGCATACAGGCGGGTGCGGCGCGACAGCTTGTACTCGGCGAAAAGGATGGCGCGCGTGTAGCCATCGTCCTGCCGGTTCGTGCGCTGGCGGTCCAGGCGGTACAGCGCAGCCGTCAGATCCAGCACCGGGGTGGCCGACCAGGTGGCTCCCACCGAATGCACGCGCTGCACGGTGGCGGCGGTGGCCGAGGTTTCCGCCCGGTTGCGGCCCGTGTTCGCCGCCAGGCGCAGGCTGCCGAACTGGTAGGCCGCGCCCAGCGTGGCAGCCCGCAACGGCAGGCCGGTGGCGGATTTGAAGCTCTGGTAGGCGCCCGACACCGTCAGGCCTGCGGCCGTATAGGCCAGTCCAGCGCCGGCCGACGACTGCAGGGAGGTGCCGGCGCTGTTTTCGCCAAAGCCATACATGGCGCGTGCGGTCACCGGGCCGAAGCGGCCGGTGTACTTGAGGGAGTTGTCCAGGCGGTAGGAGCCGCTGGCCGAGCCCGCGCTGCCGTACTCGATCCCCAGCCCGTGGCTGCTGGCCGCCGTGGTGGCGATGTTCGGATTGAAAGAGGCGAAGCGCATGCCCACGGCATCGACAGGGCTGATGGCGTCGGCCAGCAGATTGGTCTGGCGGCCGGCCGTCACCTGGCCCCAAGCGCCGCCCAGTCCCACGATGGCGGCCCGGTCGAAGAACTTGCCCGCGTTGGCCTGGCTGCCGGTATCGATGTTCAGGCCGGTCTCCAGATGCAGCAGGGCGTACAGCCCGCCGCCCAGATCCTCGCGGCCCCGCAGCCCGAAGCGGCTGGTGTTGTTCACGCCGCTGGACACGCCCGTAACGGACGTGGCGGCGGGCGCGTTGGCCGCGCTCAGGCCTGAGACGTGCCGCACGCCGGCATCGGCAATGCCGTACAGGGTCAGGCTGCTCTGGGAAAAAGCCAGGGCGGGGGTGGCGGCCGTCGCGGCCAGCAGCAGGTGCTTGAATTGCATGTGTCTCCTTCTTCGTTGTTGTGTCAGGTCTGGCGCCCAAAGGAATGCCGCAACGCACGGCGCCCATGGCAAGCCGCCCGTTGCGTTGCCTGTTGCGCAAGCCGTGCCGGGCCAGCCATGGGCGGCCTGCGGTTGCCTGCCGTGCCGGCCGGCCGTGTCAGTCGGCCGTGATCTTGCGTTCGCGGATGATCCGGCCCCACTTGGCGTACTCGGCGGCAATGAACTTGCCCAGCTCTTCGCGCGTGCCGGGGGCGGCCGTCTGGCCGTGCTTGAGCAGGTTTTCCCGCACTTCGGGGGTGTTGAGCACCTTGACGATTTCGGCGTTCCAGCGGTCCAGCAGGGGCTTGGGCGTCTTGGCCGACGCGACGAACGCATACCAGTTGGTGGCGTTGAAGCCGGGGTAGGTCTCGGCCACCGTGGGGACGTTGGGCAGGTAGGCGGGACGCGTCAGGCCCGTGGTCGCCAGCGGCACCAGCTTGCCGGACTCGATGTGGGGCAGGGCGGTGGGCGGCGCCGCATAGAACGAAGTCACCCGGCCGCCCAGCACATCCTGCAGCGCGGGAGCGCCGCCCTTGTAAGGAACGTGCAGGGTGTCGATCTGGGCCACGTCGTTGAGCAGCTCGCCGGCCAGGTGCGCGGCGGAGCCGGGGCCCGTGGAAGCGAAGTCCAGCTTGCCGGGCTCGCGCTTGGCCCTGGCGATGAACTCGCCCAGCGTCTTGATGCCGGTGCTGGCAGGAACCACCAGCACGTTGGGAAAGCTCACGCCCATGCTGACCGGGGCCAGATCCTTGAGCGGGTCATAGTTGACCTTCATGAAATGGGGCGAGATGCTCAGCGGGCCGATGGAGCCGAACAGCAGCACGGAGCCGTCCGCCGCGCCGTGGGCCACCTGCCCATGGGCCAGGTTGCCGCCAGCGCCGGGCTTGTTCTCCACCACCACGCTCTGGCCGATGTTCTCGCCCAGCTTCTTGGCAATGATGCGGGCGGCAATGTCGGCCGAGCCGCCGGCGGCGAACCCCACGACCATGGAGACGGGCTTCTTGGGCGGGAAGTCCTGCGCCTGGACGGCCGTGCCGACCAGTGGCAGGCAGGCCGCCAGCGCGGCCGTGACGATCAGGGAACGTTTTTGCATGATGGAACTCCGGAAGCGGCCGAAGCGGGGTCGGCACTGATAAAGGTCGCCATCCTAGGCAGCGCGTAATATTCTGTGAATTGCAATTTATGAAGAGACTGTTGCATGCAGCGCATCAAATTCGAACTGGGAGAACTCCAGGCCTTCGTGGCCACTGCGGACAAGGCCAGCTTCCGTCTGGCGGCCGAGGCCCTGTGCCTGTCCACCCCGGCATTGAGCCGCCGGGTGGAGCGGCTGGAGTCGGCGCTGGGCGTGCGGCTGCTCGAGCGCACCACCCGGCATGTGCAACTGACGGGCGCCGGACGCGAATTCCTGCAGGAGGCGCGCGCGGCACTGGCGGGCCTGGATGAGGCGGTGCAGCGCCTCGGTGACCAGGTGCGGCTGCGCCGGGGGCGCGTGACCATTGCCTGCGTTCCGTCCGTGGCCAACCATTTGCTGCCCGAAGTGCTGCGCGGCTATGCCCAGGAGCTGCCCGATGTGCAGGTGCATGTGATCGATGAAAGCGCCAGCCAGGTGCTGGAAGCCGTCGCACAGGGGCAGGCGGATTTCGGGCTCAGTTTCACGGGCAGCCAGGAATCGACCCTGCAGTTCCAGGCCTTGACGCGCGAGCGCTATGTGCTGGCCATGCCCCGCAGCCATGCATGGGCCGGGCGCCCTGAAATCGCCTGGTCTGAACTGGCGGGCCAGCGTCTGGTCTCCGTCTCCAGCCACAGCAGCAACCGCCTGCTGCTGGACCAGGCCATGGCCGGGCTTGCGCAGCGGCCAGTCGCCTGGTACGAATGCAACCATGTGACCGGCGCCCTGGCGCTGGTCGAGGCCGGCCTGGGCGTGGCTGCGCTTCCCCAACTGGCTTTGCCGCCGGACCATCCGCGGGTGCGCGGCGTTCCCCTGATCGGCCCCGAGTTGTGGCGTACGCTGGGCCTGCTGCAGCGGCGCGACCGGGCGCTCAGCCCGGCGGCCCGCGCTCTGAGCGAGCGGCTTTTGCAGGCCTGCGCGCAGGCGCGCAACTGCGGCATCGGAGGTGCGCAATGCCAATGACTTGGACTTCTCCCCGGGCCTGGCGCTGCCTCGCCCTGCTTGCCTTGGCGGCCGCCCCCAGCTTTGGATGGGCCTGCCGGCCTTCCGGAATGGCGCATGAAGTGGAATTCGCCCCGGGCTCCACGACCTTGGATGCCAGAACCGCGAGTGCACTGGCGCAGTGGTTTGTCCAGGCGCGCACGCGCTTGCAGGTCTGGGACGTGGCCCTGTTCGCCATGGTGGGCGAGCCGGATGCCGGCGGCAATGCGCGGGCGCAAGCCAGGATGGACAACATCATCCGGCTGCTGCAGCCCATGAACAGCCAGGGCGCGGCCATCAGGAAAGTCCGGCTCGCCCATGCATCCAGGAGAAAGCACCCGGACGGCGACACCATTTTTCTCGAATCGCAGCCGGCATGCACCAAGGACAACTCCTGCTGTCCATTGCCGATCCAGGGGCTTGCCATCACCCAGGCCCGCAGCAACCTTCTCAAATCGGGCTGGCTGCCCCGGGCCACCTACCTGATGTGGGGCGAGAACCAGGACGAGCCCGCGAACCAGTCGGGTGACGCCGGCCTGCTGCACCGGGCCGGCCTGTCCGAGGTGGAGATGTGCACTGGGGTGGAAAAAAACTTCTGCTTCTTCAACTATGTGCGCGATGGCCGGTGCCTGCGGCTGACGACCGAGGGGGAGTTCAACCCCGGCTCCTACGAGCCCATGGTCGTCAAGATGGCTTCGGAGTGCCCACCCGCCGAAGCCTTGCCGCAAAGATGAGGCTGTCGCGTCAGGCCTGTGCGTTGTACAGCAGCCCCCCCTCCAGCACCCCCACCAGCTGCGCCGACGGATTCGCCAGCGCATGCTGCACTGCCGCGTCCACCAGGTCACCCACGCTGACCTGCCCGCTTTGCAGCTGCTGCACATAGGGCTGCAGCTGCGCATCCGTGCCCGCGCTGCCCGTGGCCCGCGTCCACAGCCACTGCACCGTCTCCTGCGCGGTGAACTGGTGGCCCTGCTGGCTTTGCGCAAAGCGCAGCGCG